>NZ_JBFUEG010000002.1:0-655387 GCF_056404315.1 Mesorhizobium sp. P2_D6
CGTGCAAACCTTCCGGGCCTAGCTCCCGATAGCGTCCAAGCCATTTGTAGCCGGTCTTGCGTGAGATCTCGTGGGCCGCACAAAGCGCCACCATCGTCTCATCTCCAGAAAGACACTCCACAACAAACCGAAGCCGCTCGTCCATGATGCCAGTCTCTCGCCAAACCATCGCCGGTTCCTCCGGCGGACAAGAAAACTGTCACCCATGCTATCGGTCCATTCTGTTACCTATCTATCCGGTTCGGACATAGCTTCTTTCTCCCCGTCACTATACGGGGAGAAATGCCCGGCAGGGCAATGAGGGGCGGCGCAAGCTTTTCGCAATCAGCCCCTTACTTCTTCAGGAACGCCTCGATCCGCTCCAGCGCGCGCAGAATGTTCTCTTCGGAATTGGCGTAGGAGAGCCTGATATAGCCTTCGCCGAGAATGCCGAAATCGGGGCCGCCGATCAGCGCCACGCCGGCATCCTCGAGCAGCGCAGAGGCGAGTTTCTTCGCCTTCCAGCCGGTCTTCGAAACATTGGGGAAGGCATAGAAGGCGCCCTTTGGCGTGATGCAGGAAACGCCCGGCAGCGCGTTCAGCCCCTCGACCACGATCTTCCTGCGGTTGTCGAAAGCGCGCATCATCTTGTCGACATCGTCCTGCGGGCCGTCTATTGCCGCGATGCCGGCGAACTGGCTGGGGGCGTTGACGCAGGACCAGCAATTGACCGCCAGCTTGCGCACCTTGTCGTAGAGATGGGCGCCCTTGTCGCCGTTCGGCCAGATCGACCAGCCCATGCGCCAGCCTGTCATCGCCCAGGTCTTCGACCAGCCATTGAGCACGATCAACCGGTCGCGGATTTCGGGGAAATTGAGCAGCGAGAAATGCGTCTCGCCGCCATAGGTCATGACGTCATAAATCTCGTCGGAGAGGATGGCGACCTGCGGGTGCTTCTCCAATCCCTTGACCAGCTTCTCGATCTCGGCGCGCGGGGTGACGCCGCCGGTCGGGTTGGCTGGCGAGTTGAGGATCAGGAGCCTGGTCTTCGACGTGATCAGCGCCAGCGTCTCCTCAGCCGAGAAGGCAAAGCCGTTCTCCTCGCGGATCGGCACCGGGATGGGGCCAGCACCTGTGAACTCGATCATCGAGCGGTAGATCGGAAATCCGGGATCGGGATAGAGGATTTCGGCGCCGGGTTCGCCGAACATCAGGATGGCCGCGAACATGGTCGGCTTGCCGCCGGGCAGGATCATCACATTCTCGGCCGAAACCTCGACGCCGGTCGTGGTCAGCGTGCGCCGCACCACCGCCTCGCGCGTCGCCAGCAGGCCGTTGGCCGGGGTATAGCCATGGTGGCCGTCGCGCAGCGCCTTGATCGCCGCCTCGACGATGTGCTGCGGGGTTTTGAAGTCGGGCTGGCCGATGCCGAGATTGACGATGTCGCGGCCTTGTTGAGCCAGCGCCGTCGCTCTCGCGAGCACGGCAAAGGCGTTTTCCTCGCCGAGACGGTCGAAGGCCGAAATCGTGTGGAGCATTTTTCCCGTCCGTGTGGTTCTTACTGTTGGGTCGCGTTTTTGTGAGCGTCTGCTCACAAAAGTCAAACGGATTGGAGTTTACGTGTCTGAAAATCTCAAAGACTGGCAAGCGCGTCCGCGGCCTGAGCGCAAGGCCATCGATGGCCGCTATGTCAGGCTGGAACCGTTGAGCGCCGAAAAGCATGGCGACGGCCTCTACGAGGCGTCATCCGTGCCCGACATCGACGGCCGCTTTGCCTGGCTGCCCGACTATCCGCCGCAGACTCGCGCCGATTTCCAGCCATGGCTGGACAAGGTCGAGGCGAGCGAGGATCCGCTGTTCTTCACCGTCATCGACAAGGCCAGCGGCAAGGTCGCCGGGCGGCAGACGCTGATGCGCATCGATCCCGCCTATGGCGTCATCGAGATCGGCAACATCTATTGGGGTCCGCTGGTCTCGCGCAAGCCTGCGGCGACCGAGGCACAGTACCTGTTCATGAAGTACATTTTCGACGGGCTCGGCTATCGCCGCTACGAGTGGAAATGCAACAACCGCAACGAACCCTCGAAACGCGCGGCGGAGCGGTTCGGCTTCAAGTTCGAGGGCATTTTCCGCCAGCATCTTGTGGTCAAGGGTGAAAACCGCGATACCGCGTGGTACTCGATCATCGACAAGGAATGGCCGGCGCTTCGCAAAGCCTATGAGGCCTGGCTCGATCCGGCCAATTTCGATGGCGAAGGCCGGCAGAAGCGGCGGCTCGAGGATTTCCGCGCCGAGTTCGGCGCGTAGCAGGAGTTTAGGCGATGGCGCACAGCCATGATCACGGTTCGCACGCTGGCCACAGCCACGGCGCCGGTCACCTGCATGGCTCGACCGACAAGAAGCGCGTGCTGATCGCAGCCTGCCTGACCGCTGGCTTCATGGTTGCCGAAGTGCTGGGCGGCCTGCTGACGGGATCGCTGGCGCTGCTGGCCGATGCCGGTCATATGCTGGCCGACTCCATCGCGCTCGGCCTTGCCTGGTATGCCTTCCATCTCGCAGGACGACCAGCGACCGTGCGTCTCACCTACGGCTTCGGCCGGGTCAAGACGCTGGTTGCCTACACCAACGGCATCGCCATCTTCGCTATCGCGCTGTGGATCGTCTACGAAGCCTGGGGCCGGTTGATGACGCCGGCGCCGGTGCTGGGTGGGCCGATGCTGGTGGTGGCGATCGCCGGCCTTCTGGTCAACATCGCGTCATTCTTCGTGCTGCATGGCGGCGACCGCGACAGCCTCAACATGCGCGGCGCCATCCTGCATGTGCTGGGTGACCTGCTCGGCTCGGCGGCAGCGATCGTGGCGGCGCTGGTCATCCTGGCGACCGGCTGGACGCCCATCGATCCGATCCTGTCGGTGCTGGTCTCGGTGCTGATCCTGTCGACGGCCTGGTCGCTGATGCGCGAAGCCGCCCACGTCCTGCTTGAAGGTGTGCCGGCAAGCCTCGACCGCGATCTCATCGCCAAGGATATTGCCGGCACCATCAAGGGCGTGCGCGAAGTGCATCACATGCATGTCTGGTCGCTGGACGGCTCCAGCAACATGGCGACGCTGCATGCTTGCTTGAACGATGGCGTCGACCCGCATCAGGCGGTCAGCGCCATCAAGAAGCGGCTCGCCGCCGAACACGGCATCAGCCACGCCACCGTCGAGCCGGAGTTCGGCCAGTGCGCCGACAGCCATGACGAGCACGATGACGAGCACGACCACGATCATGACCACGACCATGGTGCGCGGCCGCATCACGGCCATTATCACTGACAGGGAATTTCATGGCATTGGCATTGAGGTTGACGAGCTTCCGCGACGGTGGGACGGCATGATGGATCGCGACAACAGAAACGCGCTGATTGCCGCAGCCTGGATCATGCTGCTGTTCGGCATCGCGGCGTTCTACCTGCCGACGGTGATGCTGGCGCTCGGCAGTGTCTCGACGGTTCTTGCCGGCATCGTCGGCATCGGCTTCGTGCTGGCATTCTTTCTGGTGTTCTGGTTGCGGGGCCGCAGCCAGAACAAGGGCAAATAAGAGGCTTTTTCGACATGCGCATCCTGATTACTGGCGCGGCCGGCATGGTCGGCCGCAAACTCATCGCCCGGCTGGCCAAGGACGGCACGCTCAACGGCCGCAAGATCACGGCACTCGACCTGCACGACATCGTGCCGCCGCAGGCGCCGGCGATGGAGGGTGTGAGCATCGCCACGCATACCGGCGACCTTGCCGACGCCGGTGCCGCCGTGAGCCTGGTCGCTTCACGCCCCGACGTGATGTTCCATCTCGCCGGCATCGTGTCGGGCGAGGCGGAAGCCAATTTCGATCTCGGCTATCGCGTCAACCTCGATGGCACCAGGGCGCTGTTCGACGCCGTGCGGCTGGCAGGCTTTGCACCACGCCTCGTCTTCACCTCGTCGATCGCGGTGTTCGGCGCGCCGTTCCCGGATGTCATCCCGGATGACTTCCACCCGACGCCGCTGACCTCCTATGGCACCCAGAAGCAGATGAGCGAGGCGCTGCTGGCCGACTATTCCAGGCGCGGCTTCTTCGACGGCATCGGCATTCGCCTGCCGACCATTTGCGTGCGGCCCGGCAAGCCGAACAAGGCTGCGTCCGGCTTCTTCTCCGGCATCATCCGCGAGCCGCTTGCCGGGCAGGAGGCGATCCTGCCGGTGCCGCGTTCGGTGCTGCACACCCATGCCAGCCCGCGCTCGGCGGTCAGTTTCCTGATCCATGCGGCGGGGATCGACGGTGCCGCCGTCGGCCCGCGCCGCAACCTCACTATGCCCGGCGTTGCCGTCACCGTCGGCGAGCAGATCGAGGCGCTGGAGCGCATTGCCGGACCGAAGGTCGCGGGCCTGATCCGCGAGCAGCCTGACGAAACGATCTGGGCGATCGTCAAGGGCTGGCCGACGCGCTTCGAGGCGCGGCGCTCACGGGATCTCGGTTTCAGCGCCGAGAAGAGTTTTGATGAAATCATCCAAGCGCATATCGAGGATGAGCTCGATGGCAAGATTGGGGGTCAGGCCTGACCCGCAATCATCAGACGCTGCCAGTCAGGCTCGCCGACAGGAGCAATAGTCCGAACAGGAAGACGAAGGCGGCGCCGCCGATCTCGACGAAGGTGTGGATGCGGTTGCCCATGCGGCCATCGCCGGCGAAATAGACCGCCCAGTTCTTGGCGGTAACGGCAATCGTCGCCAGCGCCGAGACGGTGATCGCCGTGCCGAGCGACATCGCCAGCACCGATAGCAGGCCGCCGAGCCACAGGCCGTTGAGCAGCGCGAAGCTCAGCACAATCAGCGCGCCGGAGCAGGGACGGATGCCGACAGCGGCCACCGCCGACCACGCCGTACGCCAGTCGAAGCGGTCGCCCGACAACAGCGCCGGATCGGACGCATGCGAATGGCCGCACGTATCGCAGACCTCGCCGGCGGCGTGATCGTGATGAGCATGGTCGTGATGGGAATGGTCATGTCCGGCATGATCATGATCGTGGGCGCCGTGATCGTGAGGGTGATCGTGCGCGGCATGATCGTGATGGGCGTGAAGCGCATGCGCGTGAGCGGAATGGGCGGCATGCGAGTGACCGGCGTGAGAATGGCCGGCATGGCCGCCATGGGAATGACCGGCATGGGCGGCCGACAGGCTGTAGGCGGGCGCCTTGCCGAACCAGCGCAGGACCGTTGGGCCGAGCTTGCGCCACAGCAGCCAGGCGCCGAACAGGGTGACGAAGACATAGCTCATGATCTCCATGAACCAGGCCGCGTCGGTCATCGAAATGGTGGTGCCGCGCAGGACGAAATAGGCAAGCAGCATCACCACCACCGCGGTCAGGCCTTGCAGCAGCGCCGAGACGAAGGACAACAGGATGCCGCGCCTGAGCGCCACTTCATTGGCGACCATGTAGGACGAGATCACCGCCTTGCCGTGGCCGGGGCCGGCGGCGTGGAAAATGCCGTAGGCGAAGGACAGGCCGATCAGCAGCCACATCTTGCTGCCGTCCTCGCGCATCGCTTTCATCGCCGTGGCCAGCGCGCGATAAAATTCCTGCTGGCGCAGATTGATCCACATCAGGATGTGGGCGAACGGGCCGGTGGTCGGCGCCATGCCGTCATTGACGCCGATGCCGAGCGAACTCTGGGCGTGGGCCTGCCCGAGAAAGTGCGTCATCACCAGGGCAGCGGCCACGAGGCCGAACGCCAAACGCAGGGACGGTTTCATCACCGGATCTATCCTTCTGGCGGGCAGTTCAGTTCCAGCTTGGTGGCGAAGATCTTGCTCATGTCGGTGCCTGTCGGGTCGTTGAAGAAAGCTTCCGTCAGGGTCTTCTGGTTTTCCTTGATCGCCTCGTCCGGATCGGGCCGGATGACCTTGCTGGTGCAGTTCGACGGCAGGCCTTCGACGGTGATGTTGGAATCCTCGGTGAAATCGATGGCCGTGTAGAAGGTCGGATCGTAGACACCGAAATCAATCTTGCCGGCGAGCTTGATCGGCTCCTTCGGCTCGGATTCGAACAGGATGATCAGCTGGTCATTGTCGAAATTGGCCATCAGATGCGGCGGCGGCGTCATCGGCACGTCCTTGCCGTCGACGGTGACGAGCTGGAAATAATTGAACTCGGCCAGCGAGGCATGGACGGTGTCGGCGACATCCTTCAGCTCCTTGTCGTCAAGCTTCAGGTCGGAGTTCTTGTCGAACTCCATCATCACCGTGCTCGAAAACAAATCGTCGAAGCGCCAGAGATGGCGCAGCGCTTTCACACTTTGGTGATCCGGCGAGAGGATCACGTCGAGGCGGGCCTCGGCAAAGACGTGAGGATGCGCGCCAGCCGCTCCAACGGCGGCAAAAGGCGCCGCCAAGGCCGAAGCCAGCATGATTGCGTGGCATTTCCAGTGCATTCTCGGTCGCTGTTCCATCGGCCTCGGAGAGATTTCGAGAGGTTACCAGAAAGCGGGCGAAATTGGGACCGCGACACAGCTAAGGCAGGTCAGGCGCCTTCGCGGTTCTTGAACCACTGCACCAGAAAATCGACGAAAACACGGACCTTGGCCGGCAGATAGCGGCGGTGGGGGTAGACAGCAAAAATGCCGCTGCCCGACTGGATGCGATCGTCGAGCAAAGAAACCAGCCGGCCGGACGCGAGGTCAGGGGCGGCGATGAAATCGGGCAGGATGGTGAAGCCCAGGCCTGACACGGCGGCAGCACGCGCGGCCATCGGACTGTTGACCTCGATCGGCCCCGACACGTTGACGCTGACGGACTCCTCGCCCTCGCCCTTGAAGCGCCAGTTGGCGAGCGAACGGCCATTGGTGTCGACGATGCAGGGCATGTTGGCAAGATCCTGCGGGCGCGTCGGCTTGCCGTGCTTGGCGATCAGCTCCGGCGATGCGCACAGCCTGACCGAAAATGGTCCAAGGCGCCGGGCGATCAGCGAGGAGTTTTCGAGCCGCGAGATGCGCACCGCAAGATCGAAACCTTCTTCGACCAGATCGACAAAACGGTCGTCGAGATGGATGTCGAGCACGATGTCGGGATGCTGCTTGGCGAAATCGATCAGCGACTGGCCGATCGGCGCATCGGCAAAGGTGCGCGCCGCCGATAGCTTGATCCTGCCGCGCACATCGCCGGAGGATTCGCGCACCGCGTCGGCTAGGCTATCGACCTCGCGCACGATTTCCGAAGCGCGGCTGTAGTAGGTATGGCCGGCCTCGGTCATCGAGAACTGCCGCGTGGTGCGGTTGAGCAGCAGCGCGCCGAGTTCGTCCTCGAGTTCGCGCACATATTTCGACAGCAGCGCCTTGGAGCGGCCGATCTTGCGCGCAGCCGCGGAAAAACCTTCGGCCTCGACGACGTCGATGAAGGCGCGCATGCGGGTCAGTGTGTCCATGGATCAGGCCTTTCGTGCCGTATCGAGAAGCCGCCGGCCGAGCCGTATCAGGGCAATGTCGCTGCCGGGAGGGCCGAGAAGCGAGAGGCCGAAAGGGGCGCCGTCGACCGAGCCCAGCGGCAGGGTGATTTGCGGGAAGCCTGAAAGACCCGAGAGACACAAAAGATGCAAGGCCCTTTCGCGGTAAGCCTGGAGCTGCTGCGGCTCGCTTTTGACCAAAGGCGCGGGGCCTGGAACCGTCGGCAGGACCAGAAATCCGTCCTGGCCGAGCAGGGCGGCAAGCTCGGAGCGGAAGGTCAGGCGGCGCACCGCTTCGGCCTGCGCCGTCTTGGCGTCGATCGTCCGGCCAAAGCCAAAGCGTTCCTCGACGCCCGGCCCGAGATGGCGCTCGCCCGACACGATCCAGGCGCCGTGCTGCTGCCAGGCTTCGGCGGCCTGCAGCCGGCGAAAGCACCAGTAGAGCTCGTCGGGGAAGGAAGCGAAGACGTATTCCACCGGCTTTGGTTCACCGACCACAGTGGCCGCCAGCGCTCTCATCCTGGCATATTCGGCTGCCTCGGCCGGGCCTGCCACGAAGGCGTCCAGCCAGCGGATCGAAAGCGGCCGGTTGAGCGGGTGCTGGTGCGGGTCGCGGCCGAGCAGCAATTTGCCGATCGTCTCATAGGTTTCGATGTCGTCGGCGAACCAGCCGAACGTGTCGAAGCTCGGCGCCAGCTTCATCGTGCCTTCGAGCGAAATGCGGCCATGCGTGGTGCGCAGCCCTATCAGCCCGCAAAAGCTCGCCGGCGCGCGGATCGAGCCGCCGGTGTCGGAGCCGGTGGCGATGTCGGCAAGCTTGCCCGCCACTGCCGCCGCCGACCCAGACGACGATCCGCCGGTGACGCGATCGGGTGCTGCCGGGTTCACCGGGAACGGAAAATGCGCGTTCTGGCCCATCAGCGAGAATGCGAGCTCGTCGGTCTGCGTCTTGCCGATGAAGCGCGCGCCGGCATCGAGAATCATCTGTACGGCCGGTGCGGTGCTGGAGGCTGCGTGCGCCTCGTTGAACTTCGCCAGATTGCCGCAACCGGTACGGTAGCCGGCGACGTCGTAAATGTCCTTCACGGCCAGCCTGAGCCCGGCCAGCGGCCCCGGTTCCGCATTGGCGACCGGCATTCGACGCAGATTGAGGAAAGCGTTGAGCGGGCCGTGCGTGCCTGTCATCGTTCGATATCCGGATACGGTTGGCGCAGCATTGTTCGATGCCAGAAATTTTACAACCTGGGATACGATTTTTATTGATTGTGAAATCTTTCGATCTTATATCGCGCTTGCCCAAAGTCGCACGTGCCTGTGGGTGTCCGCCGATCCTCGAATGGTGAGGGAAATCGGTAAGGTAACTGGAGCCAACCCCTCCAGTCGGTCTAGCGGCCAACCGCCAGCCCGAGGACACCTTGAAGCAACGACGGTGCGGGCCTTTCTGGTTCTCTTCCGGTTGTCCAAAGACCGGGGTTACTAAAGAGGCACACCTTCATTGCCGGCAGTGCGGACGGGTCTCCCATCCAAGCCAAGGCAGACAAAGCGAACCGAGGCCGGGCAAGGCCAAGGTTCATCGCCGCGAGACGGCGTTTCATGGTTCCGGGGTCTCCACCGGCTGGTTCCATGAATTCGACGTCCCGCCTTTGTTTGACCGCGTGTTCGCGAGGCCGACAGCCCGCGTCCGCACCCTTGTGCGCGCCGAAAGGCGCGATGGAGAGACCCCGATGGCCACCCAGCGCATCCTTGACTTCCTCGCCACCCGACGTCCGTCCGGCCCCTGCCTCGTCGTTGACCTCGATGTCGTGCGCGACAATTTCCGCGCCTTCGAAAAGGCGCTGCCCGATTCCAGGATCTACTATGCGGTGAAAGCAAACCCGGCGCCGGAAATCCTGCGCCTCCTTGCTGCGATGGGCTCGTCCTTCGACACCGCTTCCGTTGCCGAAGTCGAGATGGCGATGGACGCCGGTGCGCCGGCGGACCGCATCTCCTTCGGCAACACCATCAAGAAGGAGCGTGACATTGCACGCGCCTACCAGCTCGGCATCCGGCTGTTCGCGGTCGATTGCGTCGAGGAGGTCGACAAGATCGCTCGCGTCGCTCCCGGCGCCCGCGTGTTCTGCCGCGTCCTGACCGATGGCGAAGGCGCCGAATGGCCGCTGTCGCGCAAGTTCGGCTGCGTGCCGGCGATGGCCGTCGACGTGCTGCGCCATGCCAAGACGCTCGGCCTCGACGCCTATGGCGTGTCGTTCCATGTCGGCTCGCAGCAGACCGACCTGACGGCCTGGGACCGCGCGCTGGGCGACGCCAAGAAGGTGTTCGCCACGCTCGCCGACGAAGGCATCGTGTTGAAGATGGTCAATATGGGCGGCGGTTTCCCGACGCGCTATCTGCGTGACGTGCCGGCCGCCCAGGCCTATGGCCAGGCGATCTTCTCGGCCCTGCGCAAGCATTTCGGCAACGCCATCCCGGAGACGATCATCGAGCCGGGCCGCGGCATGGTCGGCAATGCCGGCGTCATCAAGTCGGAAGTCGTGCTGATCTCCAAGAAGGCCGACAACGACAATGTGCGCTGGGTGTTCCTCGACATCGGCAAGTTCGGCGGTCTGGCCGAGACGATGGACGAGGCGATCCGCTATCCGCTCGTGACCCGTCATGACGGCACGGAGACAGCACCTTGCGTGCTCGCCGGCCCGACCTGCGATTCGGCCGACGTGATGTACGAAAAGACGCCGTATCCGCTGCCCTTGTCGCTGACCATCGGCGACGAGGTGCTGATCGAAGGCACCGGCGCCTACACGACCACCTACTCGGCGGTCGCCTTCAACGGCTTCGAGCCTCTCCGATCCTACGTGATCTGACGGTTCGAAAGGACCGATCAGATCATCCCAGGTGGGCGTTTGTCGCCCACTTGGGTTCGCCTGTGGAACAAGCTCCGCTCGTGAAGGATCGCGGAAATGGACATTGCAAATTACATTGACGGTGCCGTGGGGATCTCCCCCCTTGAGATGGCCGGCAGGCCAGAGGGGGTCGCCTCGGCTGCCTCGACTTCTTTTGCGATAAGGGGCGTTGGCGCTTCACGCGCGGCGACCCCCTCTGTCGCCTTCGGCGACATCCCCCCCTCAAGGGGGGAGAATAGCCGCGCCATTGTCATCGTCGCTGAAACTGCGGCCGACATTGCATCGCGCGAGGCACTGCTTGACGATGCCATGGGCCCGATGCGGCGCAAGAAATCGTCGGAGAAGCTGCGGCGCGGCCGCCGGCCTTCCGAAGGCCTCGCGTTTGTCGTGCGCGATGCGGCGGGCGCGGTTGTCGGCACCGTGCGGCTGTGGGATGTGAGGGTGGGCGAGGGCGGTCCGGCAGCGCTGCTGCTCGGCCCGCTTGCCGTTGACCCCGCGCTGAAGAATGCCGGCATCGGCTCGGCGCTGATGCGCCATGCGCTGGCCGAGGCCGCGCGTCTCGGCCATGCTGCGATCCTGCTGGTCGGCGATGCGCCTTACTATGGTCGCTTCGGCTTCTCAGCTGACAAGACGGGCGCGCTGGCGATGCCAGGTCCGTACGAGCGGCATCGCCTGCTGGCGCTGGAACTGGTCGAGGGCGCGCTCGACGGCGCGCATGGCACGGTGAAGGCGGCCGGGCGCAAGCTCAAGGTGCTGCCGCTGACCTTCGCGGCGTAAAGCCTTCGGCTTTCTAGGGCGCAAAAGCCTGGGGTCGACAAAAGCAAAACGCCGCCTGATGGGCGGCGTTTTGCTTTTGCGACGGGATTAGCCGAGCAGTTGGCTGAGCGCCATGGCGACTGTCATGTCGCCTTCGACCTTTATCTTGCCGGACATGAACGCCATGGTCGGGTTGAGGTCTCCGGCGATCAGCGAATCCAGATCGTCGAGCGAGAGCTTGACGGTGCAGTCGGTCGGTGCGTCGGTGGTCGAGACGGTTGCGCCGTCGATGACGATGACGCCGTCGCTGCCGGTATCGAATTTCACCGAATGTTCGAACCCGGCACTCGCCACGCGCGACTTCATCTTCTCGGCAATCTCCTGAACGCTCATGACTGTTCTCCTCGTCTCGTTGCGTTTTGCCGCGCGTCAGTGACCGGCCTGTGCCGAAGTCGCTGTCTCGCGCGTGCCGCGATCCTGGTCGCTCGGCGCATATAGCTTCGAGTTGACGTAAACGTCAACGCGGTGCGTCATCTCGTTTCAGTCGGAAGGGACAAAGGCGAAGGGAACATCCCTCCTGCGGCGGGGTCAGTGCTCCGCGGCCGGTTTGGCCGGCTCGCCCTGGGCCGATTCCGCCGCGGCCGGTTCGGTCGGCGTGGCCGGGTCCTTGCGGCGTCGCATGGCGTTGTCGCGGATCTCGTCCTTGGTCAGGAAGTTGACCTGGTCGATCAGCACTTCGTGCACCAGGTCGGCGCCGACGCGGGCATTGACGGTGTCGCGTATGGCCTTGCGGAAGGCGTCGAGATCGATGGTTTCCTTCTTGGTGAAGTCGATCTGCGGGTTGGAGTAGAGATAGGAATAGACCTGATCGGTCATCAGCGCTTCGGCCGGGATCGACATCTTCTTTATCTCGGCCGGCTCGACCGTGTAGACGAGCTTGGTGAGGAAATAGCCGTCGATCTTGGAATTGCGGATCAGCGGCACCGAGATGATGTCGGTCTTGACGTAGTCGAGACCGCCCAGCATCGGCTTCGGCGTTTCGCCGACGCCGCGCTCGCCGGCCGCCTGGAACGAATAGAACACGGCGCCCAGCGTGGCGGCGCAGATCCAGATCGCGGCGGCGATGAATTTGATCACCGGCTGGTCCCGCCTGTTGCCGAGATCATCAGCTCGCCCATCCGAATTCGCCGGCCGAGTAGGTGCCGTCGGCTTCGGCGCGCTGGATGGCGTTCTTCAGGAGCGTCGCGACCTCGTTGACCGCGTTGAGGTGGGCGAGGATCGCGGCCTCGTTCTTCGCCAGCTTCTGGCGCAGCCGCGCCAGGCTGTCGCGGTGCTCTTCCAGGAACTCGAGCTCGTTGGCGCCCTTCATGGCGCGGGTCAGCTCATAGAGGTAGCGGCTCTTGCGGGCGTTCGAGGCCTTGAGGTCATAGCTTGTGTCGTTCTTCAGACCCGCCGTCTCTTCCTCGACCGCCTCCTCGATGCGGCCGATGATGGCGGCAAGGTTGCCCGGCCGTGCAAAGGGGATCGGCGCCTCGGAAGTACGCGCCGGCAGGTTGGAAGAGAATTTTGAAAAATCGGCCATTGAAAATCCTGGTCTAGATCTTGATGTCGGTTTTGATGGTCGTCTCGTCGCCGGTCATCGACCGTGCGGCCTTGCGCTGCAATTCCTCGACCAGCGAGGTGGAGAGCCGGGTCTGCTGGTCGATCTCGGTCTTGTGCGGCCCGGTTGACACCGGCCCTAAAGGCACGGTGCGCTTGCCGTCCTTGTAATGGTCGGCCAGCAGCGATTTGGCGATGCCGATGCCGCCGCGCTCGGCCATGACGTCGGCGACGTGCTCGGCCAGCTGCGATTTCCACATATCGCCCGCCAGCCCCTTGCCGTAAACGCCCTCGGTATCCTTGGGCAGCATGTTCTGGATGAAGGTCTGCAGGACCATCGCCTCGAACTTCTTGAACTTGTTGGCGGGATCGGCGCCTGCAGCGGCCTTGTCGGCCGTGGCGCGCGACAGGATCGAACCGGCGTCGACCGAAGCCGCCATGTCGACAGAGAAAGTACCGCCAACGCCGTTGGCCCGCTTGGTGAGCGCGGCACGGGCAGCCTCGATGTCCGTCGGGTCGACGGCGCGGGCAACATCGAGAACGATGTCACTGGGTGGAGAAATCGCCAAGAAAGTCCGCCTCTTTGCCGGGTTTCCTGGAAGGACCATGCCGCAACAAGCTTGTGGCAGGCTTGCGCGGGAGAGGGCGGAATGCAGGCGTGTTGGCAGCCTAAACTGGTCGTCGTTCCAGTTCCTCCGTCGAAACCTCATAGATCTCATCCGCAGTCGGCTTAATTGCTCGAGCCGCAATAGATTGCGTTCACACTCTATATAAGGTATAGATTAGGAGCGTAATCTAAAAACCGGAGATGACGATGCGCGTGAGTCGGACCCAAGCTGCGGAAAACCGCCAAGCCGTGATCAATGTGGCAAGCCGTCTTTTTCGGGAGCGAGGCTTTGACGGCATCGGCCTCAAGGATCTGATGAAGGGTGCCGGACTGACCCAAGGCGCCTTTTACAAGCAATTCGCGTCAAAGGACGACTTGGCTGCGCAGGCATCCAGGCGGGCGATGGAGAGCGCCACCCACCGGTGGTCGGCCGCAACAGCAGCAAACCCCGAGAATCCGCTCGACGCAGTGATCTCATTCTATCTCAGCATGGATCATCGCGAAGAAAAGATGGATGGCTGCCCGGTCGTTGCACTCGGCTCGGATGCTGCCAGACAGGGTGCCGACGTGAAGGCGTCATTCGAAGCCGGGATCAAGAAGTACCTTGAGATGCTTGGCAGTTGGGTTGGCGAGGCCGACGGCGACGAGGCCGGCGGCAAGGCCATGGCCATTCTCTCGACAATGGTAGGCGCGGTGCTGCTCTCGCGGGTCGTCAACGACCCGGGCCTCGCGCAGGCTTTTCTGGATGCGGCGACCGATCAGGTTCGCGAAGCAGTCACCGCTTGAACGGCGTGGACAGCGCTGTCGGCGCACCCAAGTGATAGGAGAATAGATGCGACGGATTGTGGTTACAGGCATGGGGGCGGTCACGCCCCTTGCTGCCGATGTTGAAGCGTCTTGGTCGCGTCTCCTGGCCGGCCGCTCGGGCATCCGGAGGCTTCCGGACGATGTGGTGGGCGACCTGCCCGCGAAGATCGGCGGGGTGGTGCCCTCCATAGAAGAAGATCCGGACGCTGGTTTCGATCCGGATGCCGTCCTGCCGCCGAAGGATCAGCGCAAGGTAGATCGGTTCATTCTCTTTGCGCTGGCGGCGGCGCAAGAGGCGCTTGTGCAGGCAAAATGGAAGCCGGGCTCGGAAACGGACCGCCTGCGCACGGCCACGATCATCGCTTCAGGGATCGGCGGATTTCCCGCCATCACCGAGGCGGTGCGCACCGTCGACCTGCGTGGCGTCCGCCGCCTGTCGCCCTTTACGGTGCCGTCCTTCCTGGTGAATCTTGCTGCAGGCCACATCTCGATCCGCCATGGCTTCAAAGGCCCACTCGGCGCGCCGGTGACGGCGTGCGCGGCCGGCATCCAGGCGATCGGCGATGCGGCTCGTCTTATTCGCGCCAATGAAGCCGATATTGCCGTGTGCGGCGGGACGGAAGCATGCATGAATATCGTCAGCCTCGGTGGGTTTGCTGCGGCACGCTCTCTTTCGACCTCCTTTAATCACCGTCCTGATGAGGCCTCCCGACCATTCGACAAGTCGCGCGACGGCTTCGTCATGGGCGAAGGAGCCGGCATGCTGGTCATCGAGGAATTGAGGCATGCGCTGGCGCGCGGCGCAAAACCGCTCGCCGAGCTCGTCGGCTACGGGACGACCGCGGATGCTCACCACGTCACTTCTGGTCCTGAGGACGGCGACGGTGCGCGCCGAGCCATGGAGATCGCAATTGCGCAAGCAGGGATTTCGCCGCGCGAGGTTCGTCATCTCAATGCGCATGCGACCTCCACGCCAGTAGGCGACCTGGGTGAGATCGAGGCAATCAAGAGCGTGTTCGGGCGCGATTACGCGATAGCAGTCAGCGCAACGAAATCGGCGACCGGACACCTGCTGGGCGCGGCTGGCGGGCTTGGTGCCATCTTCGCGATCCGGGCGCTCAGGGATCAGGTCGCCCCGCCGACCCTCAATCTGGGCGCGGCCGATCCGGCCGGCGACGGAATCGACTTCGTCGCAAACGAACCCCGGCCAGTGGAGATGGAGTACGCGATCTCCAATGGATTCGGCTTTGGCGGCGTGAATGCCAGCGCCTTGTTCAGACGCTGGAACCACCCGGTAGCCTGACGCGAGCGCCAGAGGCAGTCATGACTGACGCCCTTTGCTCCGACCTTTCATGCTTCTCCAACTCCGATCCAACGCAAAGAAGGAAATGATTTCCATGAACAAGACCAATCCCGGCGTCGCCCTCGTCACAGGGGCGTCCTCCGGCATCGGGCGCGCAACCGCCAACACCCTACGGAACGCGGGCTATCGCGTATTCGGAACCAGCCGTCGCACGGTCTCCAAACAATCCGACGGCGTTACCATGCTGACCTGCGACGTGACCGACGACGCGTCCGTTGCGAAAATGGTCGATGACGTTCTGGCCAAGGCCGGACGCATCGACCTGCTTGTCAACAATGCCGGCATGGGTCTGTTTGGCGGCGCGGAGGAGTCCTCGACCGCACAGGCTCAGGCGCTGTTCGACGTCAACGTCTTCGGCGTTTTCCGCGTGACCAACGCGGTGTTGCCGGCAATGCGACGCCAAGGGAAGGGCAGAATCGTTAATTTGAGTTCGGTACAGGGGTTTATCCCCGCCCCCTATTTCGCGCTTTATTCGTCGACCAAACATGCCGTTGAAGGCTATTCCGAATCGCTCGATCACGAATTGCGCCCGTTCGGTATTCGCGTTTCGTTGGTGGAGCCCGCCTATACCCGCACGTCATTCGAGGACAATCTCGCCGCCCCCGATCAGTTGCTTGATATTTATGATTCCGCCCGCGCTGGCATGACTGTAGCCGTGCGGAAAGCGATGGAAAAAGGCGATGCGCCCGAAGTGGTAGCCCAGACCGTTTTGGCCGCTGCGATCGATCCCACTCCGAAGAAACGCTACGCGGCGGGAAAAATGGCGCGCCAGGTCAGTCTCCTGCGCCGTTTCGTCCCCGCGTCCGCATTCGACAAAAGCCTGCGAAAGCAGCTCGGGCTGCCGGTCTGACGAAAGGACATCAAGATCGCGGGGCCCAAAGGATATCGAGCGGCCAGTCGGCGTGGTAAAGGCTGGTTTCGGGTCAAAGCAAAAGCTCTCGCCACTACTCCTGCCCCCGCTTCTGGGCGATCAGATCGAGCCGGTCGCGGTCGGAGCGTTCGCGCTCGTCCTGGCGGCGCACGTCCTTGTAGGCTCGCTCGACCATGTTGGTGCGCGCCGTCGCCGTGGCAATCAGCCCGACCTCCTGCCTGGCGCTTTCCAGGCTCGCCTCCTGCCGGATCAGCGCGTTGGCGATGCGGCGATGGTAAAGGTCTGGAAACAGGACCGCCATCGACTGGTCGGCGTCGAAATGCTGGACCAGTTCCCTGGCCTCGGTCTCTGCGGATGCCGCCGCAGCCACGAAGCTCGCATGGCGGGTCTCGTGCAGGGCCTTCAACTGCTCCTGTACCTTGACCAGTTTCTTCAGCCGTTCCTTGCGCGTTGTCATCTCACCTCGCCAGCGTCAGGTCGACGAAGCCGTCGACGAAAAGCGACAGCATGGTGCCGATGGCGAAGTAGAAGATGATCATGCCGCCGGCGATGACGAAGGGCAGTGAGATGAAATAGACCGGGATCTGCGGCGTAAGCTTGTTGACGAAGCCGATCGTCAGGTTGACCAGGATGGCATAGGCGATGAACGGGCTGCCGAGCCGGAGGACCAGGAAGAAGGCGTCCGACACCGTGTCGGTGAGATCGACCAAGGCGGCCTGCGGGTTGAAGAAGACGTTGACCGGCGCCACCGTGTAGGAGGCAACCAGCGCGCGGATGATCTCGTGATCGAAATCGAAGACGAAGAGCAGCAGCAGCGCCGAAAACGAGATGATGGCGGCAAGGGCCGCCTGCGGTTCCGGCTCCTCGATGGCGGGGCCGCCGGTGCCGCCATAGCCGATCAGCATGGCGATGGCCGAGCCCATGAAGCGCAGCGCCTCCATATAGAGCCTGGTCATGGCGCCGATCAGCCCGCCGACGAGCAGTTCGGAAATGATCATCGGCGCCAGCACCTGCGGACGCGCATCGACGAAGGGAAAAATCTTGTCCCACAGGAAGGCGAGCAGGCCACCGGTGGCGGCGATCGACACGAACAGCCGGACCTGGACCGGCACGCGGGCGCTGGAGAGGCCCGGCATCAGCATGAAGCAGGCGCCGATGCGGCAGAAGGCGAGGAAGGCGGCGATGACGACGCCTTGCGACAGTATGTTCACGAGATCGTCCCGAGCACCTTGATCTCGACGCCCTTGGCGATTTCGACATGGGAGAGCACCGGCAGGGTGGTGAACAGGCGCTCGATGATCATGCGCACATAGGGCCGGGCATCGGGCGCGGTGACGAGAACGAAACGCTCGCCGGCCTCGAGATGTTTGCGGATCGCCTTGGTCGCGTCCTGGCCGAATTCCTCGAGCTGGCGCGGGTCGATGTCGAATTCGCGCACCTCGCCCTTGGCGTCGCGCTTGAGGCTTTGGTGGAAGGCGAGGTCCCAGCGGTTGCCGAGGCGCAGCACCTTGAGCATGCCGCCTTCGGAGAGATCGCCGCAGATCTGCTGCGCCATGCGGATGCGGACATGCTCGACGATCTGCTCGGTGCGGCGCACATGCGGCGCGATCTCGGCGATGGCCTCGATGATCAGGTGCAGGTTGCGGATCGAGACACGCTCGGCGAGCAGCAGCTTCAGCACCGCCTGCAGGCCGGGGTAGGAGATGTGCGAGGTGCAGATCTCGTCGGCGAGCTTGCGGTATTCCGGATCCTGGCGTTCGAGCAGCGCCTTCATGTCCTTGTAGGACAGAAGCTGCGGCAGGTTGTTACGGATCACCTCGGACAGATGGGTGAGCAGCACCGACATGTTGTCGGCAAAAGTGAAGTTCTCGCGCTTCAGATCCTCGGCAAAGGTTTCGAGCACCGAGAAGGCGCGCATGCCGAAGGCCGGCTCGCGGATTTCCTCGCCGGGAACGTCGGGCAGGTCGCGGGTGCCGAGCAGCACCATGATCTCGCCGACACGCATCTGGTATTCGGCAACGACGGTGCCATGGACCTTGATCTGGTAGCTCTTCGGCGGGATGCCGAAATCGTCGGCGACGCGCACTTCCGGCACGACGAAGCCGTATTGCGTGGCGAACTTCTTGCGCATCTTGGCCATGCGGAAGACCAGTTCCTGGTGCGACACCAGCAGCCGCGTCGACAGCTGCTTGCCGATCAAAAGTTCGATCTCGGCGGTGGTGAGCGAAGCCTTGACCGAGTTCTTCTCCTCCTCGACCTTGTTGGCCTTCTCCTGGTCCTTGAGCGCCTCGACGGCGGCAGCCTCTCGGTTGGCGCGCATCGGGATGACGTAGCCGAGGCCGGCCATGCCGGCGGCGAGCGTGAAGAACGGGAAGAACGGCAGGCCGGGCATCAGGCCGAGCAGGACGAGCAGCGAGGCCGCGACGTAAAGCGCGCGCGGATGGGCGCCGAGCTGGCCGAACACCGCCTGGTTGGTCGAGCCGCGCGTGCCGCCCTTGGAGACCAGCAGGCCGGCGGCGAGCGAGACGATCAGCGCCGGAATCTGGGTGACGAGGCCGTCGCCGACCGACAGCTTGATGAACACGTCGGCGGCTTCGCCCATGCCCATACCGTGCCTGATATAGCCGATGGCGATGCCGCCGACGATGTTGATGGCGGTGATGATCAGGCCGGCGATGGCGTCGCCGCGCACGAATTTCGAGGCGCCGTCCATCGAACCGAAGAAGGAGGATTCTTCCTCCAGTTCGCGGCGGCGGAGTTGCGCGGTCTTGTCGTCGATCATGCCGGCGGACAGATCGGCGTCGATCGACATCTGCTTGCCGGGGATGGCATCGAGGGTGAAGCGGGCGCCGACTTCGGCGATACGCGTGGCGCCCTTGGTGATGACGATGAAGTTGACCACGATAAGGATCATGAAGACGATCAGGCCGATGACGAAATCGCTGGCCATCACCAGTTTGGAAAAGCCGGCGATGACATAGCCGGCGGCATGCGTACCCTCATTGCCGTGCGACAGGATCATGCGCGTGGTGGCGATGTTGAGGGATAGCCGCAGCATCGTGGCGATGAGCAGCACAGTGGGGAAGGACGAGAAATCGAGCGGCCGCTGAATCCACAGCGCCACCATCAGGATCAGCACCGACAGCGCGATCGAGAAAGCGAGTCCGATGTCGATGAGGAAGGCCGGGATCGGCAGGAACAGCACGGCCAGGATGATGACGATGCCGATGGCGAAGAAGACATCGCGGCCGTTCTTGGCCACTGTTCCCGTCGCTAAGCTTTCGCTGATCGCCATATCGTCCCCGAGCCATGGACTGCCCGAACATGAGGGCAGCCCTTCGAGCCTAACCGGCCAAGCTTGCGCGAGGGTGGGAGGACTGGTTACTTGCCGCGAAGACAGAGGCCTTGAGGAGAACGATCATGCTGGTGATCATCGGTACCATCCGACTGCCGGCGGAGAGGCTCGACGAAGCAAGGCCGGCCATGCAGCGCATGATCCTGGGCAGCCGCACTGAACCCGGCTGCATCGAATATTCCTACGCGCAGGACGTGCTCGACGCCGGGCTCATCCATGTCACGGAGGTGTGGAGCGACAGGGAAGCGCTCGACGCGCATTTCCGCTCGCCGCACATCGCCGACTGGCGGGCCAGCTGGGCAGCGCTCGGCATCGGCGAGCGCAACCTCATGCTTTATGAGGCCGGCGAGCCCAAGCCGACTTAAGGACCAGGCTATGGCTAAGAAGGTCTGGAGCTAAGGTTTAGCAGGCATTGACCTGTCTGCAGGACCAACCGCCGCCATCGGTATCGTGGCAATCTTCATAGCTGCCGTAGCAGGAGTTTGTCGAATTGCGATACCAAGGATAGCCGCCAGGACAGCAAACGTCTTGTTGTGCAGTCTGGATAAATTCCTTTGCCGGTCGGCTTTGGTTTTCCGGATTGCCTCCCGACAAAAGAGACGTCGAGTGTGACACAGACCTAACCGGCATATCCACGCTTGAATTGCTTACGGCAGACGAGCTCAAAAAAATCATGCCAACAGCTAATGAAAAAAAATCTCCGCGCACTCATGTTCTCCTCCTCGAGGGAAATAGAGACGGGCAAAAATACCATAGTTGCGTCGATTGCGTAAGCGATCGCTCATATAGCCCGCAAGGGACTGAGGCAGGGCGGCGAGCCTGGCTGATCAGCAGGATGGTCACGATCAGAGCCGGCGTGCGGGTTTCCGCTTGCCCGCCTGAGCGAAGGATCTGCCGTCTTTCGCGGCTCGCCGCAACGCCAAAATGGCGCCACAAGCAGTCGGCATTGCGATTGCCACGCAATGCCGCCGGGCGTAACAGGCACGGCAGCTTTCATCCCTCGCACCCGCGAGCCGTTCCGTTGCCTAATGAACCCCAGGTCTATGCCCGTCGCCTGCGCGCGGTGCTGATCCGATCGGTCCCGCTGCTCGAGGCGCGCGGCATTGTCATCGTTGCCCTAGCCGGTGCCGTCGGGGTGATCTCGGCGGTGCTGGTCACCGGCATGAGCGAGGCCGTGCAGGGCCTGCATTTCCTTTTGTTCGGCGTCCAACCCGGCGGCCGGCTGTCGGGGATGTTTTCGCTGCAAAGCCCGTTCCAAGCGCTGATTCCGGCGATCGGCGGCATCCTGCTCGGCCTCACGGTGATCTGGCTGCGGAAGCGGAAATTCCGTACCCCGGTCGACCCGATCGAGGCCAATGCGCTGTACGGCGGACGCATGTCGCTTACCGACACCTTCATCATCGCCGGGCAGACGATGATCTCCAGCGGCTTCGGCGCTTCGGTCGGCCTGGAGGCCGGCTACACGCAGGTCGGCTCCGGCCTGGCGTCGCGGCTGGCGCGTGCGCTGCGGCTGCGCCGCAACGATGTGCGCATCCTGGTCGGCTGTGGCGCGGCCGGCGCCATCGCCGCTGCCTTCGATGCACCACTGACCGGCGCCTTTTACGGCTTCGAGCTGATCATCGGCATCTACTCGGTCGCCAATGTCGCGCCGGTGATGACTGCCGCGATCTGCGCGTCGCTGACCGCCGAGATGTTCGGTGTGGTGCCGTTTCCGATGGAACTCTCCGGCCTGCCGGAGCTGACCGCCAGCCAGTATCTGCCGTTCCTGCTGCTCGGGTTGCTGGGCGGTGCGGCCTCCATCGCCATCATGCATCTGGTCAGCCTGGTCGAGCGTGGCTTCGCGCGTCTGGCAATCGACGGTTCGCTTCGCCCGGTCATCGGCGGCGCCGCCGTCGGGCTGCTCGGGCTGATCACGCCGCAGGTTCTGTCCTCAGGCCATGGTGCGCTGCATCGCGAATTCGCGATGAATTACGGCCTCGCCGTCGTCGCCAGCGTCTTTGTGCTCAAGCTAGCGGCGTCGGCGATCTCGCTCGGCTCCGGCTTTCGCGGCGGTCTGTTCTTTGCCTCGCTGTTCCTCGGCGCGCTGCTCGGCAAGGCCTTTGCGGGCGTGATGGCCATCATTTCGCCGGCGACCGGCATCGACCCTTCCGTCGCCGCCGTTGTCGGCATGACGTCGCTTGCCGTGGGCGTCGTCGGCGGGCCACTGACCATGACCTTCCTGGCGCTGGAATCGACCCGCGACCTGACGTTGACCGGCGTCGTGCTGGCGGCCTCGCTGATGGCGGCGATCCTGGTGCGCGAAACCTTCGGCTACTCCTTCTCTACTTGGCGTTTTCACCTGCGCGGCGAGACCATCCGCAGCGCTCATGATGTCGGCTGGATGCGCAATCTGACGGTTGGGAAAATGATGCGCCAGGATGTTCGCACCGTCGATGCCGCAAAGACGCTTGCCGCGTTCCGCAAGGATGTGCCGCTGGGCTCGGCGCAGCGCGTCATCGCCGTCGATGAGGACCAGCATTATGTCGGCGTGCTGATCGTCGCCGAACTGCATAGCGACCCGTCCGACGGCGAGACGCCGGTGTTGGCGCTGGCCAAATTCACGGATGCGGTGCTGGTGCCGACCATGAACGTCCAGTCCGCCGCCGAAACCTTTCAGCGCGCCGGTGCCGAGGAACTGGCGGTGGTCGAGGACTTCGACAACCGGGCCGTTGTCGGACTTTTGACCGAGGGCCATCTGATGCGGCGCTACGCCGAGGAACTCGACAAGGCGCGGCGCGATCTGTCGGGTGAGGGCTGAGGGTTAGAGCAATTCCAGGAAAAGTGTGAGCGGTTTTCCGTCCGCAATTGCGTCAAAACAAGAAGATTGAGCGGTTCTCCGTTTCCGTCAAACGGTGAAACGCTCTAATTGGCGGTCTTCCGGCTTTGCTTGGCGACAACATTGGCTTTCCGCAGCAGAGTTGGGGCCGGCGCGAAGGGACTCAGCCTGAATTTTTCGATATGTTTGGCGCGGCCTTGCCTTGCGATGAGATAGTTTGTCATCAGTCTCTCCTCAACGGGCTCCGACATAAAGAACCCTTGAGCGCCGTGGCAGTGTTCGTGGATCAGAAAGTCGAGTTGAGCTTCGTTCTCCACCCCTTCCGCGACAACGGTCAGACCTAGCGAATTGCCCAGCGCGATGATCCCTCGAACCACATTCTGTTTCCTGGTGGAGGAAGCCAGATCGCCCAGGAACGAGCGATCGATTTTCAGTTGGTTCAAGTTGAAATCGGCAAGATATCCGAAGCTCGCATTGCCCGACCCAAAATCGTCGAGTGCCAGGCTGACTCCGATTTCTCGAATTTTGCCGATACTCTCCAGGGCATTGCGGCTGTCCTGGATAAATATACCTTCCGTGATCTCCAATTGCAGGCGCGATGGCGGCAATCCGGTCTGCTGCAGCATTTCGGTGAGGTGCGTCAGATAGGCATAGGCCTGGAGGCTTTTTCCAGAGACGTTGACTGAACAGATGAACTCCTCGGCGGAAATAGGCATCCATTTGGCGGCTTGCATGCAAGCCTTGCCCAGAACCACCTTGTCGAGTTCCAATATCAAATCACTCCGCTCCGCGATTGGAATGAACGATGCCGGCGGACGAACCGCCCCCGAGACAGCATCGCGCCAGCGGACCAGTGCCTCGGCGCCAGTCATGCGGCCGGTCGCCAGTTCGAACTGGGGTTGCCAAACCAGGAAGAACTCGTCGCAATTAAGCGCCCGTTTGATGGCTGCTTCTTCACCAAGCTGCATGTCGATCTGACTTAGGATCGAGGGCGAAAACGTCACGAAACCGGACCGTCCTTCGGCCTTCGCCTTGTAGAGAGCACTGTCTGCGTTGTGCAGCAACATGGAGATGTCGGAACCATGTTGGGGGAAACACGCCATGCCGATGCTGGCGCCAATGCGCACCTGGTGGCCCTCCAACTCGGCAAACCTGTTCAACTGCTCGCGCAAACATTCTCCCAAATCGTCACCAACGTTCCGCTCGGCAATAGCCATGATCGCAAATTCGTCTCCGCCCAATCGCACGGCGGCTACGTCGTCGGGCTGCTCGACCGACTCAAGGATTTCGGCAACCGCTTTCAGCAGCAGATCTCCGACGTGATGACCGAAGGTGTCGTTCACGCTCTTGAAGTGGTCGAGATCGATCAGCAGCAACTGAAGCTGTTTGCCGGTCTCCCTCGCCCGGTCCAGCATGGCGTCCCTGTTGGCTGCCATCCAGGCACGATTCTTCAACCCCGTCGTCGCGTCGCGCCAGGCAAGAAATTCCAGCTGCTTTATCGTTTCCCGGCGCCCGATGAACAGAACCGCGGTTCCCATCGCCAGCAGCGACAGGATCGTCAAGGCAAAGGCTATCTGATAGTTGAACCTCTTCAAGCTGACTTCCGACGAATAGAGATCGGCGTTAACTTCCTCGCCGTATTTGTAGTACTCGTCGTTCATCCGGCCGACGATCTGCTCAAGCTCCAAACCCAGTTCCGTCAGGCTTTTTTGATCGAGCGGTAGCCCCGCCGCAATCACGACATCAAGTCGCTTCACCGCATCGTCGACGCGCGGCACGATGCCTGCATAAGCTGGAATTGCGCTGATCGTCTCTCTGCCGTCGATCCGATCGAAGCGTATGTAAACCAGGTCGTTTGCCGCCGACAGTTGATCGAGGCTCTCCTGGGAATTGGGAGCGCCTTCGGCGAGTGAGATCATATCCCTCAGGTGGGTCACGTCGCGTATCGCGATATGGAATTCGCGGATGGCGAAGAACCCGAACCTAGGCAGCGATGACTCGATCTTGCTGATACTGATAAACAGCATGACGATGAGGATCGCGGAACCGATCGCCGCCAGCCCTATGGCGCTGCCGTAGGTAAGCGGAATTTGCCAGCCTCTCAGTCGAGTACCTACCATTGAGGCCTACAGCCGATCAGTTGCCGGACTCGATTGTCTTGATCAGCCAGATCCATCGCGGCTTACGGATCGGCGTGTCGAAGGCGGGGTGGTCCTTGAGAGGGTAGATCAGGCGGGTCGGTCCCTGCGTCCGTCGGGTGAGCAACTCTCCGTCCTGGCGGGTTGCTAGAAGCAGAGGCCCTTCCGTCCAATCTTCGTGCGGAATTACCTGCACGTATTCGTCCACTGCCCGCAGGGTAACGGAATCCCTATCTTCCAACCCCACGGATTTGAGCACGTCTCGGAACAGAACGCCTTGAAAGATCAGTTGCCCGTTCTCGAAAGGACTTGTGGTGACGACCTTGTAGAGGCCAAGCTTTTCCAACTGCCGCAGCGTGATCGGGATCGACTTGCCGTCCTTCTGAACGTTGAAAGCCACAGTCTCTGGTGGCTCCGGAAAGCTGGCCGGTTCTAGCGCCCAAACGGGCAACACGCCGATCGCCAGGACAGCCAGCATCAGCAGGCTGCGCACAAGCATAAACCGGCCCTTCTTTAGCAAGGACAACATATCACTATCCTTCCCGCCCAGCGGAGCCGCTACGGATCTTGGCCGCAGGATCTCGCTGGCTAACAGTCGATACTGCCGTTCAAAGCTTAATTTTTTGGTCGGTTTCGTTTCGAAGCTGGCCGCCAATCGCCGACAGCCTCACAGGCCACCGACTATGGAGCCCGACTTGATCGACCTTTCGACCTTCCACGATCTCGCCAAGGCCGAGATCGGCGCGTTCTCGCCCAAGGCGACCTCCATCGAAGGCGATCAGCTCGAGGCCGTGCGCGCGTTCTTCCAGTCGCCGGACGGAACCGTCGATATCGGCATCTGGGAATGCACGCCCGGCCGCTTCACCGCGGATCGTTCGGACTCGTCGGAGATCTGCCACATCATCTCGGGGCGCGTGGAACTGAGCCGCATCGACGGCGATGCGCGCGAACTCGGTCCGGGCGACCTGCTTGTCCTGCCGCAAGGCTGAAGGGCGAGTGGCGGATACGCGAGACCACGCGCAAGCACTACATGATCCAGAGCACCGGCTGAAGGGCGTCGCTCGGTCCAGACGAAATCAGTGGTCGATCGGGCCCTTTGGCGAGACCAGCGCGGTGCCGGCGGTCGTCGGGCGCTCGATCAGGCGGCGCACGCGCGGCGGTTCGTCGCCGCTGTGCAGCGCCCGCACCCGTTCGGTGACGACGGCGTCGGCATGGGTGGCGCGCCGGTTGTGGCGGATATATTCCAGCCAGGTCGGCGTGTGGTAGTGCTCGATCCAGACTGCGGGATTTTCGAGGTCGCGCGCCAGCGTCCAGTTGCGGGCGCCGTCGCGGCGGCGGATGCGGCCGCGCTCGGCCATGGTGGCGAGGAATTCGGGCACGTCCTCGTCGCGAATGACATACTCGATCATGATGGCGATCGGGCCGCTGCGTGGCTTTAGGTCGAGGCCGAGATGCGGCTCCTTGAAGCGGTTGAGCGGGTCGAGGTTGAGCGCGGTCTGCTGCGGCAAGGGCAGGAGCAGGCCGATGGCGCCCCCGACGAGCATTGCGATGCTTGCTGCAATGAGCGCGGTTTCGGCGCCATGCGCATCGGCAACGACACCCCAGATCCAGCTGCCCAGCGCGATGCCGCCGAAGGTCGCCGTCTGGTAGACCGACAGCACCCGGCCGACGACCCAGCGCGGCGTCGACATCTGCACGGTGACGTTGAAGTGCGACAGGGCGATCACCCAACAGGCGCCGCCAATGAGGAGGCCCGCTGATGTCTGCCAGGCATTGTGGCTGATTGCGGCGTTGAGGGCGCAGACGGCGAAGCCGGCGAAGGCCATGCGCACCATCGTCTCGCTGGACAGCAATTGCCGCAGACGCACGCTGATCAGCGCACCGCCGACGGCGCCGATGCCGAAGGCGCCGAGCATGATGCCGTAGGTCAAGGCATCGCCCTTGACGACGTCGCGCGCCACCAGCGGCAGCAGCGCCAGAACCGCGCCGGCGCTGAAGCCGAAGGCGGAGCCCCTGACCAGCACCTTGCCGATGTTGGGCGACATGGCGACATAGCGCAGGCCGGCGCCCATGGCCGCACCCAGCGTCTCGCGCGGCAGCGTCGAGACCGGCAGCTCCGGTTTCCAGCGGAAGAGCACGACGATGAGGCCGATATAGCTCAGCGCATTGGCGGCAAAGGCAGCGGCCGCACCGGCGGCGGCAACGATGATGCCGCCGATCGCCGGACCGACGCTGCGGGTCAGGTTGAAGCCGAGGGAATTCAGCGCAACAGCCGCCGGCAGCTTGTTGCGCGGCACCATGTCGCCGACCGATGCCTGCCAGGACGGATTGTTGAGCGCCGTGCCGCTGTCGATCAGGAAGGTGAAGGCAAGCAGCGTCCACGGCGTCATCCAGCCGTTCCAGGTGAACAGCGTTAGAAGTGCAGAGACGACCAGCATGAAGACCTGGGCGATCAGCATCACCTTGCGCCGGTTGAAGCTGTCGGCAATGGCGCCGGCGACGAGCGCAAACAGCATGATCGGCAGAGTGGTCGAGGCCTGGACCAGCGCCACCTGATAGGGCGAGGTGGCGATGGTGGTCATCATCCAGGCGGCGCCGACGCCCTGGATCAGGCCACCGAAATTCGACACCAGGCTGGCCGACCAGACGGCGCGAAAAATACCATGCCGGAACGGCGCCAGCGCCGAGACGCGTTCGCTGTCCGGCTCGTCATCGATCATCAGACCTGTCCCACCTTCATGCGCTGGTTTCGTCCGCCGGGACGACAATCATGGCATCCGTTTGAAATAGAGCACGACATCCAAAAGGGCGAACGCCCCTTCGAAAAAGATCATGGTCCAACAACAGGGTAGCAAGGCGAAAATACGTCAGCCGGCAAGGGTTCGCTGCCCAGGGCGATGTTCTCGTTGGTCCACCGCGCCGGGGGAAGTCAGCTTCTGTCGCGGGCGGCGGCATGCAGAGCTTCGGTCAGCGTACCCGTCGTCTCGCCGCCGGCGTGAAGGCGCAGGAAAAGCTCCATGCCGACAAGCCGCAGCCTGGAAGGTTCTTCGCGCCGCGCGAACTGGATCATGTCCCCCACGCTGGCTGTGGGCCACTTCATGGCATCGCGCAGGAAACCGCCGCGCAGCAAAGTCTCGGTGCCGGCCGAAAATTCGGACGATATCTCGAAGCCGATCTTGCGCGCCTGGACGTTCTGGCGCGGAATATGCTTTTGCGCGACCTTCCGCAAAAGCCATTTTCCTGTTTTGTCGCGGTATTTATGCCGCCTCGGCAAATGTATCGCGAAATCGATCAGCCGGTTCTCCAGGAACGGGACCCGCAGCTCCACGGACGCCGCCATGCTCAGCCGGTCGTGCCGGTGCAGGATGTCCTGCAGATGTGAATAGAGGTCATAGAGGCAATGTCCGAGGAAGGCACGATCGGCGGGCGGCGCTACCGGCTGCAAGCGGTCGAAAATCTCGGTCTGGAGGAAGTTCAGCTCCGGCGACAGGGCGCGCAGGACCATGTTGCGCTCCATTTGTGAGTGGCTTCCAGCCGAGACCTTGTAGGGCGCACGGCGCTGATGCTCGAATCTTCGGTCGAGCGAGCGCTTCGAATGCAACAGACGCCGGGGCCACGACCAGGGGCGCCACATCTTCAGGCTCAAGGCCTGTAGTGGGTAACCGCCAAACAATTCGTCAGCGCCTTCACCGGTCAGCAACACCTTGACGCCGTCCACCCGGCATTGTTCGGCAAGCGCCAGCAGCCCGACATGGCTGGCGTGCCAGCCATCGCTTTCCAGATGCCAGATTACCCTTGGCCAAAGGTCGAAAAAACGGTCCCTGTCGACTGGCACCCGGCGCAAGGGCACACCGACATGGCGGCCGGTGCGCTCGGCGTCTTCGGCCTCGCTACGGCCGAGCTGCGGGTCGACGACATAACCATGGACCTCTGGCCTGAACCGCCTTGCCAGCGCCGTTATCAGGCCGGAATCGACGCCGCTGCTGCAGGCCGTGGCGACGCCGGTATCGGCGATGCAGTGAAGCTCGACGCTGTCCTTGAGCAGCGCCTCGAGCGTCGCCATGTGCTCAGCGTCAGAGGACACGTCGCCAGTGATGCGCGCGGTCTCCAGCACGTCCAGCACATGCCAGAAGCGGCGCTTTTCGATACCGCCGTCGGTGATCTTCCACAGGCCGGCAGGCGGCAAGCGCTCGATGCGGTCGAACAGGCTGTAGCTGGAATCGCGGCTCTGCCAGGCCAGCCGCAAGGTCATCTCGCGGCTGTCGATGTCGCGCGGAAAACCATCGCAAGTGAGGATCGCCTTGTCCTCGGAGGCAAACAGGAATCGATCCGGCATGTCGGCCACCGACATCGGCTTGATGCCGAGACGGTCACGAGCAAGCCACAGCGCACTGTTGCGGGCGTCGAAATAGGCGAAGGAAAACATGCCGTCGAACAGCGGCACGGCCTTTTCGGGACCCCAGTGATGCAGGGCTTCGAGGACCACTTCGGCATCGCTGATGGTTCGAAAGACCAGGCCTTGCGCCTGCAGTGTTTCGCGCAGCGAGCGGTAGTTGTAGACCTCGCCATTGTAGACGAGGACGCCCTGGCCGGATGCGGTCAGCATCGGTTCGCGGGCGGCGGGCGAGGGGTCGATGATGGTCAGCCGGCGATGGCCGAGGGCCAGCCGGTTGTTGCTCCAGCTGTCGTGATCATCGGGGCCGCGATGCACCAGCGCCTGCATCATGCGGATGACATCCGACAGGTCGTTGGCGTCGATCGGGTTTCGCTTGCGCCAGACGCCGGCTATTCCGCACATGGCCTGCCGGTCGATGTTGCCTGGGTCATGACTCGCAATTTAGCGGGAACGAGGCAGGCCGCAAGCGTGCCTAGAATCCGTTTTCGATGCGCTCGAAGATGACGTTGGTGAAGGCCGAAATCTGGCTGCCGATGAACGGGCCGGTCAGGGCCACGACCAGCATGATGGCGACGATCTTGGGCACAAAGGTCAGGGTGATTTCCTGAATCTGGGTCAGGGCCTGGATCAGCGCGATGCCGATGCCGACCGCCATGGCGACCAGCACCACCGGCGCGGAAGCGGTGAGCACCGTCCACACCGCGTACTGGACGATGTCGAGTGCGTCGGCCTCGTTCATGTGAGCGCGCCTCTACGGAACCGGTCTAGCTGGCCGGCTTTATCGAAACGCCCGCGCCGACCGGCACTTCGGTGCCGTTCTGCAGCACTGCGATCAGGCCGTTGCTGGCAAGCTTGACGGAGGCGACGACGCCCGTCGTCTTGCCGTCGGCGGAGGTGATCGAGCGGCCGATCAGGGCGTCCGCCTGCGACAGCGCCGAAGACTGCATGATCTGATCGAGCTTGGTGTTGGTCTGCACCGATTGCTCGACCTGCGAGAAGGTGGCCAACTGGGCGACATACTGCGTCGAATCCATCGGCTTCGTCGGATCCTGGTTCTTCATCTCGGCGATCAGCAGCTTCAGGAACGACTGGTAGTCGACCGCTGTCTTCGACGTCTGCTGGGTGCCCTGGTTGGCGCCCGTCGGTACTGTCGTCGTCATGTCCACATTCATCAGTATTGTGCTCCCACGGCCAGCGGGCGTTGCGCGCCCTGAACATCGTCATTGCCGCCAAGCGCGCGGCGTTCGAGCGGATAAAGCGCACGGATCGCCTTCAGCGCTTCATAGATATGGTCTTCGCCGACCATGCGGTCGATCTGCTTCAGCGCGCCGTTGATCTGCTCGTCCTCAAAGCTTGCCAAAAGCAGAGGCAGCGAGCGGCGAAACATTGCGCGTGCCTCGATGGCGCCGGCCGGGTTCATCAGCATGACCTGCAGGATGAAGTAGAGCTGCTTCAGCGGTGTCGAGGCGTCTTCGGCCTGGATGACATGGTTCTCGAGCAGGAACTGGACATCGTTCATCAGCTCGACCGTGACCTTGCGGTCGACGCGGATGACGGCGCCGTTGATGTAGATCTTCTCGTTCGGCTTCAGCGATATCTTCAGCGTGTTGGTCATTGAATGCCGTCCCGGATGATCTGGGACACTTCGATCAGGCCTTCGAAATTGTCGGTGCGGCCCTGGCGGATGTCCTCGGCCTCGCGTAGCAGCCACAGGCCGATGGAGATGAGGTTGGCGCGCAGTTCCTTGGGCAGGACATTGTCGCTGGAGCCGAGATCCTCGACGAAGGTGGTCCAGACCCGGTTGGTGAAGTGCAGCGCCTCGACCGCTTCCATCGAAGTGTGGCCGACTGCCGCCGCCGCCGACAACATTTCGATCGAGCGGGTCAAAAGCTGCCGCTCGCGATCCTTGGCGTCGGTGACGGAGTCGGTCTGGATGTCGGCGTAGGAGAATTGGTACATCGTTTGGCTCTACCGTTGCGGTTGAGATTGTCAGGTCAGGTAGTTCAGCAGGCTCATCTGCTGCAGGCGTGCAGTCAGCGCGAAGGACGTTTCGATATGCTGCGTCAGATCCGCGACGCGGGTGGCGGCCTCGGCCGGATCGACGCCTTCCAGATCGAGGATATGCCGTTCGAACAGATCGACCTGCGTCTTCATGCGATCGCTGGCGTCGGACACGCGCTTTTCGGCAAGGCCGGTCTCGGCCTGCAGTTGGCCGAGCCCGCCCAGCGCCTCGCCGACCATCGCCTGGGCGCGGCCGACGACGGTGGTCTTCGCGGCCTGGCTGATGTTGCCGGAGAGCAGGCTTGTGACCATGGCGGAAGCCATGGCGAGTTTGCGGATGCTGTCGTCATTGGCGCTGGCCGAGGTCTGCGTGGTTTCGCCGAGCGAAATGCGGCTGACGATCTGCTGGTCCGTGGCATTCGACCAGTTGGCCTGCCAACCCGCGCCCATGAACTGCGGCACGACATTGCTGGTGATGAAGCTGTCCATCTGGGCGGCGGTGATGTTGGCGGCGAGCGGGTCGGTCTGCGTGAAGCCGAAATAGGACAAGAAGGAAGCGTCGAACGCAGCCTTGGCCGGTGAGCCGGTGGCGGTGAAGTCGTCGACCGGCTTGACGTCGGTGTTGGTGCCGGCAAACAGATATTCGCCGTTGACGCTGGCGTTGAGGATCGAGGTCATCTGCTGCACGGCGGCCTTGCCGGCTTGCTGTGTGATGGTGCTCGAGGAATTGCCGGCGGCGGTCAACGCGGTCAGCAAATTCTGTGCCGTGTCGGAAAGCTGGCCAAGCGCATCCTGCGTCGAGGAAAGCCGGGCGGTGACCAGCGAATTGGAATCGATGATGACGTTCAGCCGGTCGAGATCGCGCGAGAAGGTCACCGCCTGCGAGGTGCGCGCGCCGAGCGCCAGGCCGACATCGGCGACGGTGCCGGTCGTCGATTCCTTGGTGGCTTTGACCAGTTCGGCCTGCATGCGCATCTGCTGATAGCGCGCGGCGTTAGAGAGAGCGGCTGAGGAGACGGATGTGGCTTTCATGGCTTATCCCACGGCATCGAGCAGGGACGACAGCATGTCGTCGACGGTTTTCATCATGCGCGCCGAGGCCTGATAGGTGTGTTCGAGGTCGAGCAGCAGCGACATCTCCTGGTCGACATTGACGCCGGTGTCGTTGGACAGCGCCTCGGCGGTGCGCGATGCCAGCGCTTCCTTGGCATCGGCGTTGGTCGAGGCCTGCTGGCGCTGGCCTTCGAACCAGCCAATGGCATTGGCGGCGTAGTCGGACACGCTGGAGGTGACGGTGATGCCGGCCGAAGGGTCGAAAGGCATCGGCTTGTCGAGCTTGTCGCCATAGCCGATCAAAAGCTGCGAATAGGAGGCGTTGCCGTCGGTGTTGGCGATATAGGCGGCGCCATTGGCGCCACCGTCGCGCAACAGAACCGGATTGCCGCCGACGCTCGGATCCATTGCGGCGTTGACCTTGATCGAGCCGGCAAGGCCGTCGATCAGCGTGCCGGCGGCTGGAATGGCGGGTGCACCAGACCAGGTGAACAGGCCGGTTCGGTCGGGCTGCGAAGGTGCTGTCTCGGCAAAGGCGGTGATGAGGCCGCGCGCGACCTCGTCGAGCTGGCTCTGCATGGTCGCGGCGACGCCGTCGCGCAAGGTGATCAGCCCGGCCAGCTTGCCGTCGGCGCTGGCGTTGCCGCCGGTGCCGGCGCTGACCGGCACATTGTCGATGTAGATGGTGTTGCCGGGCGTGCCGGCGGTGTAGCCCGCCGACGGCGTGAAACTGACGGAGCGCGGAATGGTCTCGAACAGCGTCGTGCCGTCCTTGGTGGTGATGACCATGTCGTTGTCGCCGCGCGTGAAGGTCGACACCGGCACATAGTCAGCGATCTTCTTCAAAAGGGCGTCGCGCTGGTCGAGCGCGTCGGACGCGTCCGTGCCCGAACGGGTTGCGGAGATGACCGCCTTGTTGGCATCCTGGAATTGGCTGAGCAGCGATTTGAGATCGTCGACGGCCGTCGATATCTCGCCATCGGCCTGGGTGCGGAAATCCTGGATCGCGTCGGTGCCGTCGTTCAGCGCGCGCACCACCTGCTGGGCCGCGTCGATGACGCTGGAACCGAGGTTCTGGTTGGATGGCGTGGAGGCGTAAAGCTGCAGCGCGTTCTGCAGATTGCCGATCGCGGTCGAGGCAGAGGAGGCGTTGTCGACGCCGTTGACGGCAACGGCGAGGCGGTCAATGCCGCTATAAAGCGTGCTCTGGCCGCTCCAGGCCGATTGCGCGCTGAGGTTCTGGCGAAACAGCAGGGCGTTGGCGGCGCGCTGGATCTCCACCGAGCGGGCGCCGGGCGCGCTGCTGACGACGACCGCGGTGCGGCGGGCGTAGTCGGGATTGCTAGCGTCGGCAATATTACGGGAAAGGACGCTGGTCTGCTTCGACGTGGTCTGAAGCGACTGTTGGGCTATGGTCAATGCGGAAGTCAGCGACATGCGGGTCTTTCACGAGGCCAGTGGGGAGGGGATGACGTTTCTGCCCTGTCGGCGGCGTCAGCGTTCGAAAACCTCCAATTCCAAACCACACCAGCCGGTTTGCCGGTGTGGCCTTGAATTCGAAATCCGCGCACCGCGCTGCTCCGGTTTGGGTTCATCCCACTAGCGCCCGTCGTTTATCTCTTCAGGTTGACAAGGACGTCCATGAGGTCGGAACCGGTCTGGAATACTTTCGAGTTTGCGGTGTAGCTGCGCTGCGCCGCGATCATGTTGGTCAGTTCCTCGGCGATATCGACGTTGGAATTTTCCAACGCGCCGGAGATGATGCTGCCGAGCTTGCCTTCATTGGCAAAGCCGATGCGCACAGTGCCGGAGTCTGTGGATTGCGCATAGACGTTGCCAGGCAGTGCGGTGAGGTTGTCGGCGCTCTGGACGTCGGCCAACGGGATCTTGAACAGCGGCTTGGTCGAACCGTCCTGATACTGGGCGTAGATGACGCCGTCCTCGCCGATCTGGATCTTTTCGATCGTGCTGGGAGCGTTGCCGTTGACCTTCGCTTCGGAGACGGTGAAGCCGGTGCCGAGCTGGGTCAGCTTGGACAGATCGAGATCGAGCGACGCACCGCCCGGTACGGGTATCGTAATTGAGTCGACGGCGCCGGTGAGCTTGCCTGTGGTGGTGTCGAATGTCAGGTTGGCCGAGGCCAGCGCACCGCCCGTATAGGGGAAGGACGTGCCGGGCGTAGCCTTGGATTGGTCGAACACCGAAACCGACCAGGTGCCGGTGCCGGTGTTGGTGAAATAGACGTCGAGCAGCTTTTTGTTGCCGAGATTGTCGTAGGTGACGATCGAGGATTTCGACGTGTACTCTGCCGTCGCGCTGTTGGTGGACGGCAGCGGACCGGCGGGCGGGGTGGCGCCCGCGGGCAGATTGGCGTTGAAGTTGCCCGAGGTGCTGGGCGTCGCCGTCATTTCCTGGTCGGAAATCTCGACAGGAACCAGCCCTTCGAAGCCGTTGGCGGTGGCGGCAGGTGTGCCGTTGGCGTAGCTGTAGGCCATCAACTGGTAGCCGGCGGCGTTGACCAGCCTGCCCTGGGCGTCGGGAACGAAAGCGCCGGCGCGGGTGAGGAAAGGCGTTCCGCTTGGGTCCTGGACGACAAAGAAACCGTTGCCGTTGACCGCCAGGTCGGAGACCGAGGTTGTGTACTGAAGCACGCCTTGGGCGCTGATGGCCGAGCGGATGGTGGTGTTGACGCCGCCAGAATTATAGGCGCCACCGACCTGCGGCATGATCAGCGTCGAAAACTCGGCCGAGGATCGCTTGTAGCCGGTGGTGTCGGAATTGGCGATGTTGTCGGCTGTCGTCGACAGGCGATTGGCCTGTGCGTTCATCCCGGAAACGCCGGTCCGCATCATTCCGTAAAGGCTCATCGAAACGTCTCCTCAATGCCCATGTCTGTGGTCGCGAGGGTATAATTTCTGTCTTGCGCGAAGCTGGCGCAGACCGCCATCAGAACACCAGCCGGTAGCCGAGGAAGCGCTTGGAATCGATCGGGTCCTGGCCGAGCTTCTCGCGCAGTTTCTTGCGCAATTTGCTGATGTGGCTCTCGACCACGTTCTCCTCGACCTCTTCGTCGAAGATGCCGTAGATGGCGTTGAAGACCTGGGTCTTGGTGACACGGCGTCCGCGGTTGCTCGCCAGATATTCGAGGATGCGGCGTTCGCGGCGCGGCAGTGGCAGCGGCTGGCCATCGATCTCGGGATCGCGGCCGTCCATGAAGATGCGCATGGCGCCAATCTCGGTGTAGCTGACGTCCTCATGGGCGCGGCGGCGGATGGCGGTGATGCGGGCCAGGATCTCTCTGATATGAACCGGCTTGCGGATGACGTCGTCGACGCCGCTCTCGAACAGCCGCAGCGTATTTTCAAGCGAGTGCTGTTCGCTGAGCGCGATGACCGGAGCGCCGGTGCGGTCGCGGATCTGGCGTGGCGAGATGGCGCCTTCGCGGCAGTCGCCGATGAGGAAGGCGCGGACCGACTTCAAATCGGTGTCGGCAGCCGATGTCACCCACTCGCCGAATTCGCCAGGTGCGAAGCCCGCACAGGCGACCCCCTCGCGATCGAAAAGGGAGTTATACCCCTCAGTTACGAGCTCACGCTCGTCAACGATTACAATCATCGGCCCCGCCTCCGAATCAGATCATCTGCCCCGTGGGAAGAGGCGTAACCGGTGGCGGGAATCCTGAACAACCATCATTTCTTGTAGCTATTTTCTTGGGAGTTATTTCGGGTTTCGAAATAACAGCAGTCACGAAGTTGCATCGTTGGCAGCCGATACCGGGACGTGCCGGGGCACCGGCAGGTGGCGGCTTGCGCACATCTGCGAAAGGCGGATGCATCTATGGGTTGCAGAAGGCGCGGGCGTTCGGCGTCCATTTGCCGAAGCCGGTGGCGACCATGTTGGCTATGACGCGGCAGACATAGTATTTCTGCGCGGGATCATTGTCAGGGCCGGCGTGGTAGCGGGCGACGGCCATCGACCAACTGACATGACGGGCATGCAGGCTGGCCAGGAAGCTCGCCGCGTAGTCGACATTCTGGCGCGGGTCGAGCATGTCGTCGACACTGCGAAAATGCGATGCGTGATAGTGATGGTTGATCTGCATGCAGCCGAGGTCGATGAGCGTCTTTCCCTCGCGCCGAGCCGCTTCGAATGTCGCCAAGGCCTCGGCGCGGCTCTTCGGAAAGACGGCTTTTCCCTCTATATTCAAGGCATTAGGTTGAAGGCTGCCTTTCTTGCCGGTCTCGGTAAGTCCGACGGCATAGAGGATGCCGGCCGGCACGCCATAGCGATCGGCGGCGCGCAGGATCTCGGGCTCGCAAGGGTTAGTGGCGGCGTTGGCCGATCCAGTGCCGAGGCTAGATAAACATATCGTCGCCAGCACGCTCGCGAACAGGCGCTGCAGGGCGACCGAATTCCTGTGCATCGTCATTGCGATTTCTTCCCGACTGCTGGCCGCCCGAACCCGCATTGTTGCCGCTCGAGTTCCCGGGCTGAAAAGCAGACTGATCGCGGCCTTGCGGCATCGCCTGGGAGTTCGCTGCATCACTGCGCGCCGGAGCGTGGACTGCTATCGAGGGTTGCAGGATGGTGACCTTGTCGACATCGAAGCCGAGCCCGCGCAACGACTTCACTATAGCGTCGCTATCGGTGGTGAGGCGGCGGCAAGCCTCGTGGGTTTCGGGCTTCAATTCTATCGAAAGTTGTTCCCCGGCGAGCCTGAGACTGGCAGTGACCATGCCGAGTTCGGCCGGGTGAAGCTCGATCTTCAATATATGTGTCGGAACGGCAACAGAACCGGCCGTCTGGGCGGTCGTCGACGGCGTCGAAACTGCTTGCCGCAAGCCGTTGTCCGAATCGAGAGCGTCGATCAGAGCCGACGTCGTCTGGTTCATCGGGCTTTGCGCCGGCGCCGGGAAACTCTGCTCGGCGACAATGTCGACGCGCCCGGCGGACGGCGCCTGTTTTTCGGGTGTGGACGATGCAGTGGAATGGGCTCCATCGACGGCCTTCATCGACGGCGCAGATCGCTTTGCATCGGCGGCCGAATCGCCGCTTGCCGGCCCGTCCGCCGGCAGAGTTGGCGTCGCGCCATCCTGGTGCGGCAGCTTGCCGGACTGTGGTCCGATCGCGGCCAGCTTTTGCCCCTGATCCTGTGCGGAAACGTCGACTCCGGCCTTGGCCCGTTCGGAAAGCGGCGGTGTGTCGAGGCTGTTGCCGGGGCCGGATGCCGCGCGGAATTTCTTCAACGACGGAGGCGGCGTCTGCGCAGAAACGGTCTCGCCGTCGAGCGCCGGTTGCTCAGTCTGTTCATTCGTAGCAGGCCCGTTCCCGCTCGCTCTGGCCGCCGAGAAACGGCTGATGTCATGCAGCGCTATCAGCAACGGCAGATGGTCCTGAAGGGTGAGGGTGTCTGTGCCTTGTCCGGTCGCCTCGGCGTCGGCGGACGCTTTGTCCGGATCGCCGTCGACATGGTCCTTTGCGACTTTCCCGACAACCGGTTTGGGAGCCGTCTTGCCCGTCTCCGCGTGTGCAGTCTCGCCCTTGACGGGGCCGGCCGCGCTGCGCCGGGTCCAACGTGGCTCGTGCGGCGCGGCCTCGGTTGCTCCCTGGCCTTTCTGCGTCGGCGCATTGTCGTCGCCGCGCACCAGTTCACCGAAGCTTTTGTCGTCGCCCTTGGCGTTCGGCGCGGTCTGCTTCGATCCAGCGTGCACGGGTGCAAATCCCGGCAGGGCCTGGCCAACATTGGTGGTCATTTCGGGGCTGCTCCAAGCATCTGGTCGATCAAATCGAGCTGGCGACGCGTCTTGGCCATGGCGGCGTCGGTGGGATCGGCGGGCTCGGCCCCGGCTGCAGGTGCCGATGCCGGCACGACAGGCGCCGCATCGCTGGCGATGGCGACAGAAGGTGCTTGCGGCGCATTTGTTTCTGGCGTGCTCTGTGCCTGCGTGGCTGGCTCGCCTGGCGCCTTCGGGCTGTCGGTTGCGGCTGGTTCCCCGGATGCGGCAACGGCCGGCTGTTCCGGCATTGCGCCTTCGACCGGCGGCAGATCGGATCCATCGGTGTTTTCCGTAGCCGCGGTCTTGACCGGCTCCTGTTTGACCGCGGCAGGCGCGGGCTTGTCGGCAGGCAGCGGCGCCGGCGGCGCGATCACTTCGCCGGCCACGGCCTGCGCGGCGTCGAGCAGGTCGCGGTCGCTTTGCGAAAGCTGGCTGCGATCGATCTTGTCGAGCTTGGCGCGGACCTCGTCGATGGTGCCCGACGTTACCGTGGACAGGCTGGAATAGAGCTGGGCGCGCGGGTCGTCCTGGTTGTGGATGCCGTCGCGACCCTGTTCGGCCGTGGCCGAGGCAAAGGCGGAGAGATCGGCGAGGCCGTCGATCGCGGCGCGGCGGGCGATGCGCAGGTAGATCACCTTCTCGCGTTCTGGATCCATCATTGCAGTGATGTCGGCGAGCTTGTCCTGGCTGATCGCCATATGCAGCGTGATGACGCCGGAGACGAAGGCGTCGGCGAACTGGCTGGCATAGGGCGAATAGAGGTAGTCCTCGACATATTGGGTCGAGGCGAGCGCGAAGCGCGCGCCATCGCCTTGCGCGGCGGCGATGCCGACCGAGCGGCGCAGCGCTGCTTCCTCGACCAGCGTGCCGGGACTGAGCAGACGAGCGTCGTCGAGCAGGGCAAGTGCTGCGGCCGGTTGCTCGGTGGCAAGCAGTGAGCCTTTGACCAGCGCCAGGAAAGCACCGAGATCGGCGGGCAGCGTCATTGGATCGATCGGCTTCAGCGCCTCGATCGCGGCCGCCGGGCGGCCGTTCAGATAGTCGATAATGCCCTTGGCGATGGCCAGGCTTTGCGGGTCGGTCTTGGCGCGCGACATCGCCACCTCGACGGTGACGGGGTTGCCGCCGCTCATGCCATAGACCAGCAAGGCGCGAAAATTCTTCGGGTCGCTGAAATCGTCCGCGTTCGCCGCGCGCAGCCTTGTGTCGGTCATTTCGAGCAGCTTGGCCTGCATCGGCAGCGCGGCATGGTCGCCGGCGGCGATGCGGTCCTGGACCAGCTGCAGCGAGCGCACCAGCTGATAGGGCTGCAAGCCGTCCTCGGCAAAAGCTGCGGGCGAATGGACAGCGCTCAGCAGCAGCAGGCCGATGGCGCGGCCGATGATGGCGCCGCGTCTCATCCGTCGGTCGCCATCAGGATCTCGATGCGGCGGTTGGCGGCAGCCATCGGGTCGGCTGCAATTTTCGGCTCGCGGTCGGCGAAGCCGGCGACCTCGGTGATACGGCGCTCGTCGACGCCGCCGCGCACCAGCATGTAATAGGCGGAATGGGCGCGCGCCGTGGACAGCCGCCAATTGTCGTAAGTGTCGCTGCGGAACGGCCGCGCATCGGTGTGGCCGTTGATGCTGATCGTGCCTTTCTGCTCGTTGACGATGCGGCCGATCTTTTCCATCGCCAGCACCAGTTCACGGCGCGGCACTGCCGAGCCGATCTCGAACATGCCGAAATCGAACTGGTCGGTGATCGAGATGACGACGCCCTTGTCGGTGGCCTCGACGGAGACGCCGTCGTGCAATTTGTCGCCTGGCTTGAAGGCCTCGGCCAGTTCCTGCTTGACCTGTGCCGCGGCCTTGACGGCGGCGGCACTCGGCGCCTTTTCCGCGGCTTCGGGCTTGGGTGCGGTTTGTGCGGCGGCTTCGGCCTTTGCCTCCTCCGCCTTTTTCGCTTCGGCCTTTGCGGCTTCAGCCTTGGCCTCTGCCTTGGCTTCAGCTTTGCTCAGCGGCTTGTCGGATGCGGGCTTCGCCGGCGGCTCGAGCGGGGCCGCGGTCACTGGTGGCGCCGGCGGCACGGCCTTCACTTCAGCCACTTGCGTCTGTGCCGCCTTGTCGCCGGGCTTGAGCGGATCGCCTTCGATCTTGCTGCGTTCGGCGGTGGCTTCGGCACCGGGTGCCGCCACCTGCTGCGACCAGAAATCCGGTGCGAACGGGTCGCGGTAGGATTGGCCGCCCGATGCGCCGGTGGCCGGGCCGGACGCCTGCGCGCCGCCATCGCCCTTCTCGCTGACATTCTGCATGACGCCGGTATCGGTGGCGATTTCCGACAGCACCGCATAGGGGTCGGCAAACAGATGCTCGTCGGAAAGATCGGTCTTTGGCGCCGATTCCTTCGGCTGTTTCTTGTCCGAGGTGCCTGCGCCGCCGATGCCGTCCTGTCCGGCCTTGCTGGTCTTGTCCTTCGGGTCGTCAGCCGTCAGCCCAACCTTGCTCGGGCCATCGCCGAGGTCTTCGAGGCCCTTGCGGCTGGCGTTGCGGTCGACCAGCTTGACCGGGTTGAAATAGCTGGCGACGGCGGCCTTGGTCTGCTCGTTGGCGGCATTGATCAGCCACATGACGAGGAAGAAGCACATCATGGCGGTCATGAAATCGGCAAAGGCGATCTTCCAGACGCCGCCATGATGGGCGTCGTCGTGGTCGTCGTGGTTGCGCCGCACGATGATGATTTCGTGCCTGGGTTCTGCAGCGTCGGCAACGCTCATGACAAGTCCCCGTTCATGAGAGGGCCTCGGACAAGGCGGAAGACCATTCGGCGATGCGGGTTTCGAACACCGCCTCGTCAATGGCGACGGTGAGGTCGAAGCCGGGCGCCTCGATGAAATCGAGATTGGCCGCGCGTGGGCCAAGCGAAGCCTTCAGCGTCTCGAATAGCGACAGCGGCCCGCGCACGGCGATGCGCACCGCTTCGCTGTCGCCGACGGCTTCGCGGATCGTGCCCGCAAGGGCTTCCAGCGAGCGCTTCTGGAGATCGTCGCTGACGATGCCGCCAATGATGCGGGCGACGGTGGCGCCGACAAGTTCGCTGACCTTTGCCTCCATGGCGTCGATACGGGCAGTGACGGCCGCGCCAAGGTCACCGCCGAAGCCTTCCAGGAAAACCCTCGCTTCGTCGGCGCTCGCCTGACGCTCCGCTTCGAGCGCGGCCTGATGTGCCACGGCAAGGCGCGCCTCGAGCGCCGCTTCGGCATCGACGACCGCTTCGGCGATCAGCGCGCCGATGTCGGCCTGCGGCGCCGGCGTCTCCGGCTTTGGCTCGGCCTTGGTCGCGAGCGGCGGCTGGCCGGCGCGCTGGGTGCGTGCGCCGAAATCCGGCAAAAGGTCGAAAAGCGCTGCCGAGACCATGGTCTACACCGTTGCTTCCTGGGCGGCCCATTTGCGCAAGATCTGCGCGGTGCGCTCCTCGTTGAGATCGACCATGCGGGCGAGCCGCTCCTGCGGCGCCGGCCTGATCTTCTGGCGAAGATCGTCGAGCGGGGTCGGGCCGGGGCGGCTGCCCGGCAAGGCAGCCGGCGCGGGTTCGGCACTTGCCGTTTCGGGTGTCGGCAGCGAACGCTGGACATCGTCGAAGCTCGGACCGGCAAGTGCGGGCGTCGGCCGCGCGGTCAGCGCGGTGGCCATCGGCCTCAGGCCGAAGAAGGCGACCAGGAACACCACGACGATGAAAGCGCCGGCATTGATCATCGTGCCGGCATGGGTTCCGATCGATGCCATTATGCCGGGCTGCTCGATCGGCTCGCCGTCCAGCCCGTCGATGAACTCGACCGCCGAGACATCGATGATATCGCCGCGCTTGTCGTCGAAGCCGGTGGCCGAGGCCACCATCTTCTGGATGTCGGCGACGCGCTTGGCGATCTGCTCGGGGGTGGCGTCCTTGCCGAGGATGGTCATCAGCCGCTGCTGGTTGACGACGACGGCGATCGACATTTTGGTGACGGAATAACCGTTGGAGACGGTGGCGATCTTCTTGGAGTTGATCTCGTAATTGGTGATCTCCTCCTTGCGGTCGTTGGCCGATGTCGTCTGCGGGCCGTCGGTACTGGTCGCCTGGGTCTCGGGCAGGTTCTGCTCGACGCTGGCCGGGGTCGAGGCCTGCCGCTGGTTGCTGTTTTCGTTGGCACGCACCGACTGCACCGAACGCTCGACGCGCGACTCCGGATCGAAGATCGTCTCTTCGGTCTGGCGGGTGTCGGTGTTGACGTCGGCCTTGACGCTGGCGCGGAAATTGTCGGGGCCGAGATAGGGCGTCAGTGCGCGGCGAATGTTGTCGCCGATCTGCGCCTCAACAGTCTGCTCGACGCCGAGCGTGCGGGCAGCACTGGTGTTGGAGGGGTCGTCGCCGGCGGCCAACAGATTACCGTTGGAATCGAGCACGGTGACCTTGTCGGCCGACAGGCCGGGCACGGCGGCGGCAACGAGATGGCGGATCGACATGGCGCTCTTTTCGGCGTCGATGCCGGAATAACGGATGACCACCGAGGCCGAGGGCTGCTGTTCGTCGCGGCGGAAGTTGGCGCGCTCGGACATGACGATGTGGACGCGTGCCGCCTTGATGCCCGCGATCGACTGGATGGTGCGTGCGATCTCGCCCTCGAGCGCGCGCACGCGGGTGATCTGCTGCATGAAGGAGGTCAGGCCGAGCGACCCAACATTGTCGAACAGTTCGTAGCCGGCGTTGGCGCTGGTCGGCAGCCCCTTTTCGGCAAGCAGCATGCGCGCCTGCGCGGTGGTGCCGGCCGGTACCAGCACGGAGGTGCCGTCGGAGCCGACGTCGAAGCCGATGCCGGCCTCGCCGAGCACCAGGCCGATCTGGTTCACGTCGGAACGATCGAGCCCGACATAGAGCGTCTCATAGGCGGGGCGGTTGAGATAGACCGAGCCGATGCCGATGACGGCCATGACCAGCGCGGCGATGCCGGCCAGCATGGCGAGGCGCCTGACGCCAAATGCCCTGAGATTCGAGATGATGCTCTGGATCTGTTGCGGCACGATTCAAGCGCTCCCAGCATGATATCCGTGGGAACACTAGACCGCGAAGCTTGTGCGAAGATGATAAAGCATGTCGCCCGGAAGTGTGCAGCGGTTCCGGGCCAACGACATGCATCAAATACAGCCGCAAAGCGAAAGGGCCGCGCCGTTGGCGCGGCCCTTCAATTCGAAGGCAAGGAAAACCGGGTCAGGCCTATTGCTTGAACAGCGCCAGGATCGACTGCGAGTTGCCGTTGGCGATCGACAGCGACTGGATGCCGAGCTGCTGCTGGACCTGGAGGGCCTGCAGCCGCGTCGATTCCTTGTTCATGTCGGCGTCGACCAGAGCGCCGACGCCCTTGTCGATGGAGTCTGACAGGTTCGACAGGAAGCTCTTCTGGGTGTCGATGCGCGACTTGGCGGCGCCGAGATAGGCGGCGCCCGTGGACAGTTTGGCCAGCGCCGTTTCAACAGCGCCGAGTGCAGTGTCGATGGCAGCCGGGAGGACCTGGGTGGTGCTCGGATCGAAGAAGGTCGCAGCCAGCAGGCCGCCGACGATGCCGCCCGTGCCGGCGAGATCGAGAACCTGCGTATCGGAAGCCTTGACGTCGATGGTGTCAATGGCGACGGTCGTGCCGGTGCGGTTGTAGGAAGCGACGATCTTCAGGTCGGAGGCTGCGGTAGCATCGTTCTGCAGCAGGTTCGAGCCGGCATAGGAGGCGTTGGTGACCGACGACTTGATCTGGTCCTGGATGGCCTTGATTTCGGTCGCGATCTTCTGCTGGTCGTCCTTCGAGGCGCTGCGTGCGGTAACCAGCTTGGCCTTGATCAGGTCGACCTGGTCCTTGATGTCGGTGATGGCGGTGTAGGCGGTGTCGACCTTGCCGGCGCCGAGGCCGAGCGCGTCCTGAACGGCCGAAAGCGCCTTGTTGTCGGACTTCATCGTGGTCGCGATCGACCAGTAGGCGGCGTTGTCGCTGGCGGTGGCGACGCGGTAGCCGGTCGAAATGCGCGATTGAGTCATTTCGAGTTGCTTGTTGGTGTTGTTCAAGCTCTGCAGCGCGGTCAGCGCCGAAGCGTTGGTCATGATGCTTGCCAAGATATCTACCCCTTTTCAAAAACTGGCGTGTCCCGTACACGCCGGATCAACTTCATCAGGGGGTAGGCATAAGCCCATCGACCGTCTGGTCTGCCCGCCATGGTATGGTTAACCATGACTAGCGGGATATGGTTAATGGCCTGTTAAAACAAGCCAATCCGGGCGTTGGCCAAAAGCAAAATCGGCCGCCATCCAAAGAGAAAATCAACAGCCACAAAAAAGAGATCGGGCCGCGCTGTTGGCGCGGCCCGATCGGATCTTGTCAGTCGTAAAGTCGAGAGATCAGCCGCGGAAGAGCGACAGGATCGACTGCGAGTTGCCGTTGGCGATCGACAGCGCCTGGATGCCGAGCTGCTGCTGGACCTGGAGAGCCTGCAGACGGGTCGATTCCTTGTTCATGTCGGCGTCGACCAGAGCGCCGACGCCCTTGTCGATCGAGTCCGACAGGTTCGACAGGAAGCTCTTCTGGGTGTCGATGCGCGACTTGGCGGCGCCGAGCGAGGCAGCGCCGGTGGACAGCTTGGCGAGCGCCGTTTCAACGGTGCCGAGCGCCGTGTCGATTGCGGTGGCGGCAACCGCCGTGGTGCTCGGATCGAAGAAAGCCGTGGCGAGCAGGCCGCCAACGATGCCGCCCGTGCCGGCGACGTCGAGAACCTGCGTGTCGGCAGCCTTGACGTCGATGGTGTCGATGGTGACGGTCGCGCCGGTACGGTTGTAGGAAGCGACGATCTTCAGGTCGGAGGCGGCGGCGCCGTCGGTCTGCAGCAGGTTCGAGCCGGCGAAGTTGGCGTTGGTCACCGACGACTTGATCTGCGCCTGGATGGCGTTGATTTCGGTCGCGATCTTCTGCTGGTCTTCCTTCGAGGCGCCGCGAGCGGTGACGAGCTTGGACTTGATCAGGTCGACCTGGTCCTTGATGTCGTTGATGGCGGTGTAGGCGGTGTCAACCTTGCCGGCGCCGAGGCCGAGCGAATCCTGAACCGACGAAAGCGCCTTGTTGTCGGACTTCATCGAGGTCGCGATCGACCAGTAAGCGGCGTTGTCGGAAGCGGTGGCGACGCGGTAGCCGGTCGAAATGCGGGCCTGCGTCTGCTCGAGGGATTTGTTGGTGCTGTTCAGGCTCTGCAGCGCGGTCAGCGCCGCGGCGTTCGTCATGATACTGGACATGGCTACTCGTACCTTGATTTTTACAGGGTGTTTTTTTGCATACCGGCTTTTCCGGTATGACGGAGCGGCATCATGCCAATGATCGTGAAACCCGATCACCCGCCATCTGCGAGCAATATGCGGGCAAGTCCCTACCAAAGGGCTAAACGGGACGGTTAACCGGAAATATATTGCGTAAACTTTTAGCCGGGAGCCACGCAGGGTCGCGTGCGGTCAGGTGAAGGATCGCACCAGGCTGCCGACCAGCAGGTTCCAGCCGTCGATGAGGACGAAGAACAGGATCTTGAAGGGTAGCGAAACGACGGTCGGCGGCAGCATCATCATGCCCATGGCCATGGTGATGGTGGCGACGATCAGATCGATGACGAGGAACGGCAGCACGACCAGGAAACCGATCTCGAAACCGCGGCGGATTTCGGAGATCATGAAGGCCGGCACCAGAATGCGCAGGTCGACGGTTTCCTTGGCAACCACCTGGCCGCGTTCGCGGGCGAGATCGGCGAACAGGTCGAAATCCTTGTCGCGGACATTGTGCAGCATGAAGGTGCGGAACGGGTCCGAGATCTTCTCGAACGCCTCGGTCTGGCTGATCTGGTTGTCCATCAGCGGCTTGACGCCGGTGTTCCAGGCCTGGTCGAAGGTCGGTGCCATGACATAGAAGGTCATGAACAGCGACAATGAGATCAGGATCAGATTGGCCGGCGTCGACTGCAGGCCGATGCCGGCGCGCAGGATCGAGAAGGCGATGACGAAGCGGGTGAAGCTCGTCACCATGATCAACAGGCCCGGCGCCACCGACAGCACGGTGAGCAGGCCGAACATTTGGATGATATAGCCGACGGTGGCGCCGTCGGCCTTGCCGATGCCGCCGAGGTCGAGCTGCTGGGCAGCGGCGACAGAAGTGGCAGCAACGACGATCGCGGCGGCGAGGATGAGTTTTCTCATTCGAGCAGCAATGTCCTGATCAGAATCTGTTTGGCATGGCCACCGCTGCGGATCGCTGCGCGCTCCTCGAGGTCGGCTTTCAAATGCTGGTAGCCGCTGGCGCCTTCGATCTGATGCATCTTCAGGGTGCGGACCATGGCCAGCAGGTCCTGGTGAATGCTCTCAGTGAGCTCCGGCGGCTGCGGCGCATCGTAGACCACCGAGGCTTCCAGCCTTATCCAGATATCGGCCGGCGCGGCCAGATTGGTGGTGATCGGCGCCAGCTGCACGAGCATCGGCCCGGTGCCCGGCGCATGTTCGGCGGCCGGGCTCGGCTGCTCGGCGTTGGACTGGTTCTCGGGTGCGGCCGGCACCGGCACCGGTCCGCCGACGCCCTTCAGGTAGCCGCCGGAGACCCAGCCCATGCCGATGGCAGCGCCCGTCACCGCCAAAAGCATCGCCAGCTGGATGACAAGCGATGGGCCCTTTTTGGGCTGGACCTGTTCGACATTTGCCACGGCGCCGTTCTCCTGACCTAGAAGGGGAGGACTTGGTCGAGGATCTGCTGACCGTAAGCCGGCTGCTGGACTTCGCTGACGCGGCCGCGGCCGCCATAGGAGATGCGCGCCTCGGCGATGCGTTCGTAGGAGATGGTGTTTTCGGCACCGATGTCTGAGGGGCGCACCATGCCGGCAATGGTCAGCACCCTGAGCTCGTAATTGACGCGCACTTCCTGCGAGCCGCGGATCATCAGATTGCCGTTGGGCAGCACTTCGGTGACGACAGCGGCGACATTGAGTTCGAGGTTTTCCGAGCGCTTGATTTCGCCGTCGGCGTTGGTTTCAGTGCTGGAGCTCAAGCCGGCGTCGCCCTTGCCGCTGGTGCTGGCATCCTCCCATCCGAGTTTGACGTCATAGCCGAGCTTGCGCGCGGCGGTGCGGCTGCGGTCGTTCTGGTTCTTGAAGTTGGCCTTGTCGTTGAGCTTGATCCTGACGGTCAGGATGTCGCCGTCGCGCAGCGCGCGGGGATCGGTGAACAATCGGCTCTGCCGATCGTCCCATAGCGAGAATTTCTTGACCGGCGCCCGCGGCTCTTCCGGGTATGAATAGGGCGCATTGACGCTGCCGGTGATGCCGGTGCCGACCGGCGACAGCGCCGGCTCCCTGCCGATCTCCTTTGGGTCGACGGCGCAGCTGGACAGTGCTGCGGCGGCGACCAGGACGAGCAACTGCAACTTCATGACGGATCTACCCTTCGGGCCGCGCTGGCCATGATGCCGGTAAGCGTGGCCGCCGCCTTCTGGTCCATTTCATTGAGAATGACGCCGGCCTTGCGCGAATCGAGTTTCATCAGGATGGCGGCGGCCAGATCGGGGGTGACCATGGCAAGGCGCTCGGCCGCGGCATCCGGTTTCATGCCGGCATAAATCTTGACGACGCCGTCCTCGGCGCGGGCCAGAAAAACTTCGCGCCGCTTCAGCCATTGCTCGTATTCGGCGCGCTTCTCGTCCAGCGCCTTCATGCGCTGGTCGATGCCGGCCTGCAGTTGCTTCAGCTCTTCGGCCTGTAGCGAGTAGCGGCGGTCACGGGCGGCGTCGGCAATGTTGGAGCAGAAGCGCTGGATTTCGCTTTCGTCCGGCGCTTTCTCGCGAACCAGCTGCTGAGGTGCAGCGGGCGCCTGTGCGCCGGGCAAAACCTGCCGCACCGCTTCTTCGGCGCGAACGGGCATGACTGAGACAAGCGTGGCGATGGCGCAAGCTGCCAGGGCGGCGTTGCGGCGATGCTCTCGGGAAAGGAAATCCATCATCGGCATGGCCTATTGGAGAACCAGATCGGCCTGCAAAGCGCCGGCCGACTTGATGCCTTGCAGGATGGCAATGATGCCGTCCGGCTTGACGCCGAGACGGTTGAGGCCAGACACCAGCGTTTCGAGGTTCGGCCCGTCGAGCACGGCGACGCGGGCATCGGGCCGCGTGGCCTCGATGGTGGTGAAGGGTTCCTCAGCGGTCACGCCCTTGGAGAAAGGTTCGGGCTGGACGATTTTAGGCTGCTCGGTGATGCGCACGGTGAGCGTGCCGTGGCTGATCGCCACTCGCGAGATCTTGACCTCGTTGCCGATGACGATGGTGCCGGTGCGCTCGTCGATGACGACCCGCGCCGGTGTGTCGGATTCGACGACCAGGTTTTCGATCTCGGCGTAGAAGCGCGCCGCAGAAACATTCTTCGGTCGCCTGATCTGCACGGTACGCGCATCGCGCTCGGCCGCCACGCGCATGCCGAAGCGCTGCGAGGTGTAGCCGTTGATGGCGTCGGCGATGCGAACGGCGGTGGAGAAATCCGGATTGCGCAGCTGCAAGGTGAGGAGCGACTGGTCTTCGAACTCGGCGCGCACCGTGCGCTCGATAATGGCGCCGTTGGGCACGCGGCCGGCCGTAGGCACGCCTTGCGTCAGCTTTTCTGCGTCGCCCTGGGCGGTGAAGCCGGAAACGATGACCGAGCCTTGCCCGACCGCGTAGATTTCGCCGTCGGCCGCCTTCAGGGGCGTCATCACCAGCGTGCCGCCGGCAAGCGAGGTGGCGTCGCCCATGGAGGAGACGTCGATATCGATGCGGGCGCCCGACTGGACATAGGGCGGCATGTTGGCGGTGACGATGACGGCGGCTACGTTCTTGGCCCGCGCGCTGCCGCCTTCCGTGGCGATGCCGAGATTTTCCAGCATGGCGCGGATCGACTGTTCGGTGAAGGGCGAATTGCGCAGGCTGTCGCCCGATCCGGCGAGGCCGATGACGAGGCCGTAGCCGACGAGCTGGTTGTCGCGCGAGGCCTGCAGCTGCGCGATGTCCTTGATGCGCGATGCGACCTGGCCGGGGGGCAGCGAGCTTGGGCCGTTGGACACCCTGAACATGCGGCTGGTGGTGGCCGGGTCGTATTCGGGGTCGACAAAGACGCCGCCATTCTGGCCGGCAAGGTCGCGCTTTTGCTTCGGCGTAAGCCCGTCGGCCAGCGCCGGCTGCAGGCCAAGAATGGCCGCGAGCAGAAGGGCAGGTCCGCGTCTCATGAAGCGCTGACCCGGATGGTGCCGTCAGCCATCACCGTGCCGGAAAAGATCTTGCCGCTGTCGGTGTTGCGGACCTTGATCAGATCGCCCGCAGCACCCGGCTGCAGCGACACCGCCGTGGCCGAAATGGTGAGGTCGCCGGCGATGAAATAGACCTGCACGGCAGCGCCCTGTTCGACCAGCCAGGCATCGCGGATGGCTGCGACCGGAATGTAGCGACCGGGCAGCAGCGTGCGCTTGGCGACCTTGCCCTGGAGTTCCTCGGCCTGCGTGGCGACCGCGTCCGGCCTGTGCTTGCCGGGCAGCAGCGTCACCGGCTTCAAGGCGCCGGTGTCGATCATCTCGCCGGGATAGATGACCCGATTGGGGATCAACACGACTTCGCCGGTTGTCTGGCTGCTGACGACTTGGGTGCTGATCTGCTCCTGTGCCAACGCCGGCATGCCGCCGGCCACCAGCGCGAGGATCAGCGCGGTGCGGCAAAGTGCTAAGCGGGAGGCCGGAGAGACCATCAAACCTTACCTGATGTTCTTGGACACGACCGAGGCCATGTCGTCGGCGGCCTGGATGACCTTTGAGTTCATCTCATAGGCGCGCTGCGCCGAGATCAGCTCGGTGATTTCCTTGACCGGATCGACGTTGGACGCCTCGAGATAGCCCTGCTCGACCGTGGCAAAGCCGGGATCGCCGGGCACGCCGACATTGGCCGGGCCGGAGGCCGGCGTTTCCTGGAACAGATTGTCGCCGAGCGGCGCGAGGCCCGCTTCGTTGGCGAAGTTGGCGAGCTGCAGTTGGCCGAGCAGCTGGAGATCGGTCTGGCCGTCGATGCGGGCAAAAACTTGGCCGGTCTTGTTGACGACGACCTCGATGGCATCGACGGGCACGGTGATCGCCGGGATGACATTGGCGCCGTCGACGGTCACCAGCTGGCCGGTGGCGTTGGTGTTGAAGGCGCCGGCGCGGCTGTAGAGCGTGCCGCCGTCGGCGCCCTCGATCTGGAACCAGCCGCGGCCGGTCAGCGCCATATCGAAACTGTTGCCGGTCGAGGTAAGCTCGCCCTGTGTATGGACGTTGCGCACCGCCGTCGTCTTGACGCCGAGGCCGATCGAGACGCCTTCCGGCACCAGCGAGGAATTGGAGCGGTTGGGCACGCCTTGCGTGCGGTCGACCTGGTAGAGCAGGTCGGAGAATTCGGCGCGCGCGCGCTTGTAGCCGGTGGTGTTGATGTTGGCGATGTTGTTGGCGATGACTTCCAGATTGGTCTGCTGGGCGTTCATGCCGGTCGCTGCAATGGCGAGTGCTTTCACGGCAAGTCTCCTCAGATGCCCATACGGCTGATTTCGAGATAGGCGGAGACGACCTTGTCGCGGATGGCGATCGTGGTCTGAAGGGCCTGCTGGGCGCTCATGACGGCGTCGACGACCTGGCGGGTATCGGCGTCGCCCTTGAGCGCCTGGATCGAGACCTGCTCGGCATTCTGCAAGGTGTTGACGGTCTTTGAAGCGGCCTGGCTCAGCGCCTCGGCGAAGGTGCCGCCGATCTCGCCGCCAGCCATTGGCGCCGTGGTGCCCTGAAACAGGTCGGTCGCGGCGTCAGTGCCGCCGATCTCCGGCTTCAGTGGAAGCGATCCGATACCGCCAATGCCGCTGATCATTACTGGTTCCTCATCAGGTCGATGGTCATGGAGATCAGATCACGCGCCTGCTTGATGACCTGAAGGTTGGCTTCGTAGGAACGGTTGGCTTCGCTCATGTCGGCCATCTCGACCAGCACGTTGACGTTGGGCATCTTGACGTAGCCCTTGTCGTCGGCGGCCTCGTTGCCGGGCTGGAATTCAACGGGAAAGTCGCTGGGGTCGCGGTCGATGGAGTTGACCTCGACCATCGTGCCGCCGGAGGCACGGTCGAGCTCGGAGACGAAGCTGATGGTCTTGCGGCGATAGGGGTCAGCGCCCGGCGTGTTGCCGGTCGACTGCGCGTTTGCAAGGTTTTCCGAGACCACGCGCAAACGATCCGACTGGGCGCCGAGGCCGGATGCGGCGATCTTGAGGGCTGCGGTGAGCGCGTCCATGGTCAGGTCTTAACCGCCATCATCATCATCGAATGGAAGGCCTTGACGATCGCCGTGTTGAGCTCGAAGGAGCGGCGGACCTCGCCGGCTTTCATCAGCTCGTTCTCGACCACCACGGTGTTCTTCGACGGCATGATGGCGCCGGTCGTCTCTTCGGGCTTGACCGTGAAGCCGGCATTGGGGGCGGCGGTGCCGAGATGCCCGGCCTGGGTGGCCGTCAGCGATACCGCCGTGCGGTCGAGCACCTTCTCGAACGGCTCGACGTCGCCGGCGGTGTAGCCCGGCGTGTTGACGTTGGCGATGTTGCCGGCAATGGCGGACTGACGCACGGACAGCCATTGCGACTGCTTGGCTGCAAGATCGAAAAGGTTGACGGGCTCCATGGGGATCTCCAGGCTGGTACGCACCAGACTAGGCCGCCAGTCTTGCGCGGACCTTGCGCGGGCCGGCCCGTGCCGCAGCTGGAGCGTGCGATTATTTGGAGAGTTCGATCACCTGGTCGGTGCTGGTGACCATGACCCATTTGCCGCCGCGCTGCTCGATCGACGAGACCACGCTGGAGTCGGGCAGCTTCGAGCCGCGCTGGACGATCCACAGGCCGGCGTCGTCCTCAATCATGGCGCGGCCATTGGCGACATGAACCATGCGGAACTTTGGGTCGGCCGGAAAGGGCTGCTCGTCTACGCCCGGAGCCCGTGTCTTGTCCTCGGGATCCTGCAGCGTGCCGGTGGCGAACAGGTCGACATCGGGTACATCGTTCGCCGTCAGCGGCTGGCCGGAATTTTCCATCTGGGAGCCACCGCTGACGCGACCGGCATTGGTGCCGCTGCCGCCGAACTTGATCGCCTGCACGCCGAACTGGTCCTGATTGAAGAAGATATACCAGGGAAACAGCGCGCAGATCAGGCCGAGCGTGATGCCGATCGCGGCAAAGACGATATCACTGCGGCGGTCAGCGTTCTTTTTCACCTTGGGAAACTGCGCCCTTGGCGGCTGCGGCCAGTCGACGTCGGGAAAGAGCCCGTCGAGAAGCGAGTCACGGCTAGCCGCGATCGCCTCGTTGAGTTCGGCATGCGGAGCCTTGGGCGGTGGCGGCTTGGCGAAAGCGGGCGGAGCAGGTCTGGCCACCTCGGGGAAGGCAGGCTTGCTGAGATCGCGCAGTGCAGGTTCGACTGTTCTGATCGATACGGGTTTGGTCTCGCCGGTTGGAGCAGGCTTGGCCATTTTGCGCGAGGCGGACTTGGCCGCTTTGCGCGACGCCGCCTTGGACGCGCTGCTCGAGATAAGTTTCGCGCTGCCCGATGCAAGCCTGGACACAGCGCGCAAGGCGGCCTTCGGTGCACCGACCAAGGCAAGCCTGAGCGCGCTGGGTGTGGATGGCTCGCCCATGCCGGGCAGGGCAAGGTTGGCTACGCTCGGCGAGGTAACCTCGGGCGAGCCGAGCAAGGCAGGTTCGGGCACGCTGCGCAACGCAGGCTGGACCAGTCTCGGCAAGGGTGGCTTGGCCGCCCTGGCCAATGCGGCCGCGGTTTTGGCTGCCTTGGCGCGATCAGCTTTCGCCTTGGCAGCCCTTGCTTCGTCAGCCCTGGCTTCTTCGGCGGCGGTGGCCTCGGCCAGCATCTCGCGCAAAAGCCGCTCGGTGTATTGGCGCTCAGTCTCCGGCATCGACACTTTGCTTGCCTTTCAGATGACGGGCGAGGTCGGAGAATGCGTCGCTCGAGGCGCGGTCCTTCGGCGACTGCGTCAGCGCTTCATAGATCAGCGGCACCTGGCGCACCGCAATGTCGAGTTCGGCATCGGCGCCGCCCTGGTAGGCGCCGAGCAGGCGGATGTCGCGCGTGTCCTCGAAGCGCGAGATCATCGACTTGAGCCTCGTCACCAGCATGCGCTGCTCGGGGCTCCATGCCTTGTCGGCGAGGCGCGAGATCGACGACAGCGGATTGACCGGCGGATAGCGGCCCTGTTCGGCTATCGTGCGGTCGAGCACGACATGGCCGTCGAGAATGCCGCGCACCGAATCGGCGACCGGGTCGTTGTGGTCGTCACCGTCAACCAGCACCGAGATGATGGCCGTGATGGATCCTTGTCCCTTAACCCCTGGGCCTTCAGCGCCGGGTCCAGCGCGTTCGAGCAGCTTCGGCAGGTCAGTGAAGACGGAAGCGGGATAGCCGCGCGCCACCGGCGGCTCGCCGGTGCCGGTCGCCACTTCGCGCAGCGCATGGGCAAAACGGGTGATCGAATCCAGCACCAGAAGCACACGGTGGCCCTGATCGCGAAAATGCTCGGCGACGCGCATGGCGGTGTCCGGCGCGCGCCGCCGCATCATGGCGCTCTCGTCGCTGGTGGCGACGACGGCGACCGTCTTTGCCATGCTTTGCGCGCCGATCGTGTCTTCGAGGAATTCGCGCACCTCGCGGCCGCGTTCGCCGATCAGCGCCACCACCACCGTATCGAAAGCATCGGCGCCGGCCAGCATGGCGAGCAGCGTTGACTTGCCGACGCCGGAACCGGCAAAGACGCCGAGGCGCTGGCCGAAGCAGAGCGGCGTGAAGATGTCGATGACCTTGACCCCGGTAGTGAAGGCGGTGCCGACACGCTGCCGCGCCATGGCGCCGGGCGTGGTGCCGTCGCCGCTTGCCGCCTCGCCGTTCCTGATCAGCGGCGGACCGCCATCAATGGCGCGGGTCAGCGCGTCGATGGCGCGTCCGCGCCAGGAAGCGTGTGGCGTCACCACCAGCGGACCGCGGCGAAACACGGCGTCGCCGATGCCGGCATCGGCGCTGCGTTCGAAAGGCGCGATGACCACCTCGTCGCGGCCGATCCTGACGATCTCGCCGCGGCGCGTGCCGGCTTGGCCGCGCTGCTCGACGAGGTCACCGAGCCTCGCGACTTCGGACAGGCCGCGCACCTTGTAGTGCGTCGGCGAAACCTCGGCGACGCGACCGCCGCGCCGCAGCAGAGTTTCGGTATCGTCGAACCGGCGCCAGATCCGCTCCAGCGCAGCCAGCCGGTTTTCCGGTGCTGCTTCCGGCTGCCGTTCAAGCGCACGTATCGATGATTGCGGGCTCGACATGCGCTACGACTTGGAGCCGAGCGTCTTGATGGCGTCGTCGGTCGAGGCGTCGGTCTGGCGCATCAGCGCCGCCGTGTTCTCGAAGGCGCGCTGAACCATGATCAGGCGCGTCATCTCGAGCACCGGATTGACGTTGGATTCCTCGACAAAGCCTTGCGCGACGCCGAGATCGGAGCGGTCGGTGACCGGCTCCGGCGCGCGTGAGGGAACGATGCCCGAATTGCCGTAGCGGACGAAATTCGGGCCTGGGTCGAAATTGAACAGGCCAATGGCACCGACGAGCTTGTCGCCCTGGCGCAGCGAACCGTCGGCGCCCGCCTTGGGTGGCCCGTCGCGCGGGTCGAGCTGGATCGGCGCACCGCCGGCGTCGAGCACCGGATGGCCTTCGAGCGACATCAACTCGCCGTTCTCGTTCATCGAAAAACGCCCGTCGCGCGTCATCACGGTGCCGGCCGGGGTGTCGATGCCGAACCAGGCATCGCCCTGGACGGCGAAGTCGAACGGGTTGCCGGTCTGCGTCATCGCGCCATGCGCGCCGGACAAATAGGTCTTGCCGGAGGAGGCGAAGGACACCGATTTGGGGCCGCTGCCGGAGACGACGTCCTCGAACTTCACACCGGTGGCGCGAAAGCCGATGGTCGAGGCGTTGGCGACATTGTCGGCGATAGTATCGAGACGGCGCTCGAGCGCGATCTGCGAGGAAAGGGCGACGTAAAGACTGTCCTGCATGGTGCTCTCAGAATTTCAGTTTCTGCATGGCCATCATCAGATCGGTCGAGATGCCGACGGTGGTCGGTTGGGCAAACAGCACTCCGATCGATGTCTGGGCGGTCGAAGTCGGATGGTTGATTTCCCACAGACTGGTGAAGCGGGTCAGGAATTTGTCGAGCTTGGCCGGGTCGGTGAAGTCGGTGAGGTCGAGTTTTGCCTCGAAGGCCTGCGCCTGCTTGTCGATATCGGCGGTGGCGAAGGAATCGGGCAGGCCGATCGCGGTGCGTACCACGCTGGCCAGCGCCGTGTCGGCCAGCACGTCGTACCAATTGGTGATGGTGGGCGCCTTGCGCTCGAAATAGAGCGCCAGCCGCACGCCTTCATTGGTCTTGCCCGCATCCTCTTCCAGCGTCTGGCGCATGTATTTGTCGATCACCGGCTGCTGCGAGGCGACGCGGGTGGTCGCTGCCTCTCCGTAAGCCTCGAAGTTCAACGACGTGGCGAGCCTGGCAAAGGCCTTGTTGGTGGCCTTGTTGGCGACGCTGTCCGGGTCGCTGACGCCGCCTTCCAGGACCCTGCGGATCAGGTCTTTGCTGACGCTTGCCGGATCTATTCCGCTTGCCGACAGCGCATAATTGTAGAGCCGGCCGTCGGCCATCAGATCGTCGATCGATTTCACCTTGACGATGTTGGCGTTGTAGTAATTGGTTTCTGCCTGCACGGCATCGGCGTTCGGCGAGATGAGACCGAGGGTAGACAGACCGGTGTAGAGCTTTGGCGTGTCCTTCGTTACCGCGTCGCGCGTGGTTGTCTGGTCGCCATACTGGGCAAAATCGAAAGCGCGGACGAAGTTGGCGTAGCTTTTGTCGGTCTGCAGGTTGGCCGGGCTGAACGGATCGGTGACGCCGCCATTGACCATGGTGCGGATCTGCTTCGGCGTCTGGGTTGACGCATCGATGCCATAAGCGGCCATGGCGAAGGTCAAGAGGCGCTTGTCCTTGATGAGATCGTCGATCGATTTCACCTTGGATATGTTTGCCGCGTAATAGTCGGCTTCGCCCTTGATGTACTGCGCGGTCGGTTTCACCAGAACCAGCCCGGTCCCGGCCATCACCGCCTTGGGAATCGCCACTTGAACCGCGTCCCGCGATGTCGCCTGATCGCCATACTGGACGAAATCGAAGGCAGCGACAAAAGCCGCGTAACCCTTGTTGATCGACTTGTTCGCGGGACTGTCCGGATCGGTGACACCGCCCTCGAGCATGGCCCGTACGGTAGCGGGCGGCTCGGCCTCGGCGTCAAGGCCGAATGCGGCCATGGCGTAGGTAAGCAACCGGTTGTCTCCCATCAGATCGTCGATCGATTTGACCTTGGAGATATTGCTGATGAAATTGGACGTTTCGCCCTTGTAATAGCTGTAGCCGTTCTGGAACGAGCCGAGCCCCACCTGCGCTGCGTAATTCTTGGTCACGCCCTGCTGAGCGGGGCTGTAGCTGGTGGCGTCCGCGCCCAGGGCCGCGAAGTTAAAGGCGGTGACGAACTCCGCATAGCGCTTGTCGGTCAATTTGTTGGCGAAGCTATCGGAGTCGGAGACACCTTCCTTCAGGGCTTTGACCATGAAGGCCTTGGCGTAGGCCATGTCGCCAAGGCCAAAGGCCTTCATGGCATAGGTGAACAGACGGGTGTTTTTGACGAAATCGTCGATCGATTTCACGCTGCCGATGTTGGCGAGATAGTAGTCGGTGTCGCGCTTGGTGACCGGGTCCGCCTCGATGCGGTCGATCGCCTTGGGAATATCCCTGGCGATGAGCTGGTAGCTGGTAAAAGTGCTCAACACGACATGCCTCCGGTCGCAGCTTCAGAGTCAGAGTATGCGGACTTGCTTGCGCGAGGCTGAATCGGTTCGCCATGCGTGATTCAAGCCTCACACAAGGCACGGGGGCTATCGGTTAGGTCTGACGTGATGCGGAAGGATCTGGCGTGGGCATTCTGATCGGACTTGTGGTGACGCTCGGCTGTGTTCTCGGCGGCTTCATGGCCATGGGCGGCCATCTGCATGTGCTGATGCAGCCCTGGGAAGCGGTGGTCATCTGCGGCGCCGCGCTCGGCACCTTCCTCGTCGCCAACCCGATGAAGACGGTCAAGGACACCGGCAAGGGCATTCTCGAAGCCTTCAAGCAGGCGGTGCCGAAGGAGCGCGACTATCTAGAGACGCTAGGCGTCCTGCACAGCCTGATGCGCGAACTGCGCTCGAAATCCCGCAGCGAGGTCGAGGCGCATATCGACAATCCGGAGGAGTCAGCGATCTTCCAGGCGTTCCCGACCGTGCTCAAGAATCACGACCTGACGCATTTCATCTGCGACTATTGCCGCATCATCATCATCGGCAACGCGCGCTCGCATGAGATCGAGGCGCTGATGGACGAGGAAATCCAGACCATCAAGTCCGACAAGATGAAGGCCTATCATGCGCTGGTGGCGGTGGGCGACGGTCTGCCGGCGCTCGGCATCGTCGCCGCCGTGCTCGGCGTCGTCAAGGCGATGGGCGCGCTCGACCAGTCGCCGGAAATCCTTGGCGGTCTGATCGGCGCCGCCCTTGTCGGAACCTTTCTCGGCATCTTCCTGTCCTACGCCGTGGTCGGGCCGGTCGCCACCAAGATCAAGACGGTGCGCGAGAAGAAGAACCGCCTCTACATCATCGTCAAGCAGACGCTGCTCGCCTACATGAACGGCGCCCTGCCGCAGGTGGCGATCGAGTTCGGCCGCAAGACCATCTCGTCCTATGAGCGGCCGACCATCGACGCCGTCGAGCAGAGCACGATGAACACAGCCTCCGCCGAGAAGAAAGCGGCCTGAGCCATGCATGACGACAGACAGGACCGCGCGCCGTCATGACAAGTCCTGGCAGCCCCTCGCAAGCCCGCTCGCTGATCATCGAGCGCCTGGTCGGTGACAGCGGTGAGGCCGCTCATGTCATCGGCACCGGGCGCTCGATGGGTGAGCGCGCGGTGCCGCTGTTGCAGAAGAGCCTGGCCGGCGAGCTCGGCGCTCCGGTGACCGTCGACCTGCGCGCGGTCGAGATCAGCCGCGTGCCGGATGCGCGCGCGCATGCCGGCGATGCCTTCGCCATGACCATCATAGCATCGCCTACATCCTCGGATGCGATGACCCTGGTGGCTGATGCGCCGGCCATCGCGGTGATGGTCTGCGCGCTGTTTGGCGGTGATCCGGATCAGCCGGTTTCGCCGATCGAGCGCGCTCTGTCGCAGATCGAAACCGATGTGGCGACCACGGTGTTCCAGGAGGTTGCGCAGGCGCTGAACGGTTCCGGGCGGCGTTCGCTCGAACTGCGACTGCCGGTGCCGCGGGCGCTTTCGGGCAGCGAAGCCAAACGCCGTGTGCTGCGCGATGGCGCGGCGGTGCGCATCGTCTTCTGCATCTCGACGCCGACCGACAGCGGTACGGTCACGGTGATGATCCCGCAGCGCATCCTGCTGGCGACCCGCGGCATCGCCGATGTCCATGACAGCGAAGGCACGACCTCCGACTGGCGGGCACGCTTTTCGGAAGAGGTGATGCGCTCGACGGTCACACTCGAAGCGACCATGCCGTTGGCACGCCTGACGCTCGGCGATCTCGCCGGCTTCGAGCCGGGCCAGGTCATCGAATTCGAGGAAACGGCGCAGTCGCACGCAAAGCTGAGCGCGCGCGATAAGACGCTGTTTGTGTGCGAGTTCGGCAAACTCGGGCAGAATTACACCGTCCGGATCAGGCACCCTTACGATGCCGGTCAGGATTTTATCGATGGGCTCATGCCGGGCTGACGCCGGGCAAACCCAAGCATTTGGAGACGACGTATGGCCAAGACCAAGGTGGAAGCCGATATCGACCAGCCGGACGAACAGCTCGACCGCGCCATCGAGGAATTGCGCGGCGTCCTCCAGGAGGAGGAAAAGCGCCCCGACGCCGCCTTGCGGGCCGCGATGTCCGGCAGCAATTCGAACATCATCATGAGCATTCCGGTCGATGTCCAGATCATCCTCGGCAGCACGGAAATGCCGGTGTCGGACCTGATGGCGCTGCAGAAGGGCTCGACGGTGGCGCTGAACCGGCGCATCGGCGAACCCGTCGATGTGGTGGTCAACGGCCGCAAGATCGCGCGTGGCGAGATCACCGTGCTGGAAAGCGATCCGTCGCGCTTCGGCATCAGGCTGACCGAAATCATCGCGGCCAGCAAGAGCGCATAGAGTATTTGTTTTTACGCAATTCCGGACGGAAAACCGCACACACTTTTCCTGGAATTGCTCCAAAGGGATAGACGACATGCGGTCTCAGCAGCGATCGGAGCATATGCCATGACGACGCCGGTGACGCTCACGCGTCCGCAAAAGGCCGCCGCCATCCTGGTGGCGATGGGCAAGCCGTCGGCCAGCCGGCTTTTGAAGTTCTTCAAGCAGGAAGAGCTGAAGGCGCTGATCGAAGGGGCGCGTCTGTTGCGCACCATTCCGCAGAGCGATCTCGAACGCATCGTCGCCGAATTCGAGGCCGAATTCACCGAGGGCGCCGGCCTGCTCGATTCCGCTGACCGGATGGACACCATCCTCAATGAATCGCTGTCGCCCGAAGAGATGAGCGCCATCATGGGCGACAAGCGCTTCGAGGTCGTGCCGGAGGGGCCGCCGCCAATCTGGCCGGAGCTGGAAAAGCTCGAACCGACACGGCTCGGCACCTTCCTTGCCGCCGAACATCCGCAGACCGCGGCGATGGTGCTGTCGAAGCTTGCGCCGCAGGCTGCCGCCAACATCCTGCTGACCATGGAAAAGCCGATGCGCAGCGAGATCATCAAGCGCATGGTGACGATGGCGACCATTCCCGACGCGGCCACCAGGATCATCGAGAACCAGCTGCGCGCCAGCGTGCTGGCGCAGACCGCGACCAAGGACATCTCGGCGGGACAGGCGCGCGTTGCCAGTGTGCTCAACGAAATGGACAAGCCGCAGCTGGAAGAGGTCATGCAGGATCTGGAAGAGGCCGGCACGCCGGACCTCGGCGGCGTCCGCTCCAGGCTGTTTGCCTTCGACGATCTGCCGCTGCTGACGCAGAAGGCGAGAGTGCTTCTGTTCGACGGGCTGTCGACCGAACTGATCACGCTGGCGCTGCGCGGCGCGCCGCCCGCATTGACGGAGTCGGTGCTGTCGGCAATCGGCGCCCGGTCGCGGCGCATGATCGAGTCGGAACTCGGACAGGGCTCGGAAGGCATCCAGCTTGCCGACATCATGGCGGCGCGCAAGAACATTGCAGTGGCGACAATCCGGCTTTCGCGCGAGGGGGCTTTCGAACTGCCCTCGTCGCAGCAGAGCGAAGCGGCTTAACGGTCTGTCTCTTTTTTTCACGCAATTCCCCAGGGAAAGCGCTACGCGCTTTTCCCGGGAAAACCGCTCACACTTTTCCTGGAATTGCTCAAGGCGGCTGACACCAAATGGCTGAAGCGGCGGACAAAGACTCCAAAACCGAAGACGCGACGGAAAAGAAGATCCGCGACACCATCGAACAGGGCAAGCTGCCCCATTCGCGGGAAGCGGCCCTTCTGGCGTCCTTCATCGCCATATTGGTGTTCACCGTCTTCTACGCCAAGGACGCCGTCGTTGATCTCGGCATGTTCCTGTCCATGTTCTTGGAGAAACCAGAGGCGTGGCCGATGGACACCGAGACCGACGTCATCGCGCTCTACAAGACCGTGATGATGGAGATCGGCCGTGCCGTTGTCAGCCTGCTGGTGCTGCTGGTGGTGGCCGGCATCGGCGCCTCGGTGCTGCAGAACATGCCGCAATTCGTCGGCGAGCGGATCCGGCCGCAGCTATCACGCATCTCGATAGCCAAGGGCTGGACCAGGACGTTCGGTATTCAGGGCTGGGTCGAATTTTTGAAATCGCTGGGCAAGCTCGGCTTCGCCAGTATCGTGCTCTACTTCACGCTATCGCAGGACTACCGCCAGCTCCTGGCCGGCATGATCACCAACCCCGTCGCTTTCGGCCTCGTCATCAAAAGCATCACTGTCGACATATTGGTGGCGATCGTCTTCGTCATGGGACTGATCGCGGCTGTCGACGTGGTCTGGTCGCGCTTCCACTGGAAGCAGGATCTGCGCATGACCAAGCAGGAGGTCAAGGACGAGTTCAAGCAGTCCGAGGGCGACCCGATCATCAAGTCGCGGCTGCGCTCGCTGGCGCGCGACCGGGCGCGCAAGCGGATGATGACGGCGGTGCCGCGCGCGACGCTGATCATCGCCAATCCGACGCACTTTTCGATCGCGCTCAGATATGTCCGCGAAGAGGATTCGGCGCCCGTGGTGCTGGCCAAGGGCCAGGACTTGGTGGCGCTCAAGATTCGCGAGATCGCCAAGGAGCACAACATCCCGATCTTCGAGGACGTGGCGCTCGCCCGCTCCATGTACAAGCAAGTTTCGGTTGATAGCGTGATCCCGTCGCAATTCTACCAGGCCGTCGCCGAACTGGTGCGGATCGTCTACTCGAAAAAGGCTGAGCGGAGACAAATTTCATGAACCGCCAACCGCACGCGAAATCCCGCGAACTCATCGTCGCCAAGGCTATCGAGCAGGTGGTGGACGAGTTGCGCCTGATCGATGTCGCCGACTACATCGCCTTCATCCGGCTCGAGCATTTCGCTTGCCTGTCGGATCTCGTGGATTCGGCGGTGGAGCTTTATTTCCTGCCCGGTACGCTGCGCCTCGGCCATGGCGGTGAGGCGCATGTCGACTGGAGCGGCAGCCCGCGCATCGTGCTCGACCTCGAGCTCAGGCCGCCGGGTGTGACCGTCTATTTCCAGCTGACGCTGAGCGAAGAGAGGTCTTCGGTCGCCGTCAACTATGTGTCGTTCGAGAAGCCCGGCGAAGACCCCGAGCACAACACCGCCTTGCTGGAAACGGTGATCGAAGAGGCGCGCATCCGGAGAACCGAGCCGCTCGCTTATCGCTGATTTTTTGTCCGTTATCCCAATCGTTTGAGCACGCCAGCCTGAAGGTAGGCGGGCGTCACTCGATCAGGCCCAGCCGCAGCGCCTTGGCCACCGCCTGGTTGCGGTTGACCGCGTTGAGCTTCTGCGTCGACTGGGTGAGATACTGGTTGGCGGTGTGGACCGACAGCTTCAACAGCCTGGCGATCTCCTCGCTGGTGTTGCCGTTGGCGGTCAGCTTCAGGCACTCCAGCTCGCGCTTGGAGATCGAGCGCATCCGGCTGGCATCGCTCGGACGAATGCGGGCGACGGCGGCGAACAGCGAGAAACAGCGGGCGTGGATTTCGTAGAGCATGTCCTCCGGCAGAGCGATCGTCGAGCCGAGGAACACCACCAGCCCGCAATGGCCGCGATCGGCATGGACGGGAAAGGCAATGCCGTTGGTGCCCGGCGCCAGGGGGGCTGCGCGCTCCGTCCAAGCGAGGTTCTGGAACACGGCGTCCGAGCCGGCGATGCCGTCATCGGCCCACCAGCGCGGCGCCGTGGAAGTGCCGCTGTGGCGCACCATCTCCTCGCCATTGGCGCCGGCGATGAACTTGGTCGCGACAGCGGTAGCGGGATAGTCGGAATCGAAGCTCGGCACCAGACGCGCCCGCTCCGGCGAAGGGCTGACGAAGTAGAGGCCGAAGGCCGACGCGTTGATGTCGACGGCGATCCAGCGACAGCGGCGCACCGCGTCGGGGATGGTGACGGCATGATGCGTTTCGGAACCGATGGAGAAGGCGCCGAATGGATTGCGCTGCTCGTTGAAAAGGGCTTCGGCCGCCGCCTTGATGTCAGCGTGTTTCAAATGATGCCGCTCCTGATCGCCGTGGCGATGGCCATCGCGCGGTTCGAGGCCGCGAATTTCTGGATGGCGTGGGTGATGTAGCTGTTGACGGTGTTGGACGAGACGCCAAGGATGACCGCGACCTCGTCGGTGGTCTTGCCTTCCGACACCCAGAACAGGCATTCGCGCTCGCGGTCGGACAGCGGATCCTGCATGGCGGCGGCGGCGACCAATTGCGGAATGGTGGACAGCGCATAGCAGCACTTCAGCTGCGCCTTCATCAGCGCCGGCTGGTCGATTTTGCCGGCCTCGGCCGCCGAGAACAAGGCAAACAGCCGCTGGCGGCCGACATTGAGCCGCAGCGAATAGACTTCCGCATGGCCAAGCACGTCTAGCAGGCGTGCTTCCTCACCGGTGAGCAGCCCGCCGGCTTTGGGCGCTTCGGCAGCCAGCAGCGGCTTCGGGCGAATGCCGGGCGCTACGGTCAGCGGTCCCTGGGCGAGGCCGGCGATCAGCCGTTTGCCGATCAGTTCAATGGCGTCGAAGATCCAGTTGGAGGAGACGATGCGGGCGTCGTTGCGGTCCTGGTCGTGGACGATGGCGACGAGCATGTAGCTGTCGGCGCCGATCTCGGCGGCAAGCTGCATGAAAAAGGAGGTGAGATCGCCGCGGGACGCGAGGCGCGAACCTAATGTTTCGGATTGCAGAAGCGCGGCGGAACTGCTCATTGGATGCTTTGGTTGTATGTCATGGCCGGAATCTTTTCTTGAGCCCGGATGCTGGGGTCACCAGCGGCCGAACTTGAAGACGCATTCACGTTTACGAAGCACGCACACGGCGCGGGGTCGCGCAGATCACCGAATCCATTCAGGGAACGCGAAGCCGTCCGCGTCTGGTGCCGGCCGATGCCGGAACTTGAGACTTTGGGTGGTCGCCGCGCCCCCCAAGGACCGGCTGATTCGGGTCTAATCTACCCGCAGATGAATCCGACATCAAACGCGATTTGACAAAAACGATATTTTTGGACTCAGGCGACTCAGAGGCGGACTGCGAGGTCTTTTACTGCCTCGAGCGACCCGAAACGCCGACACGAAAAAGCCCGAGGGGTGTTGCGACACTGCCGTATCGAGGGCCGATCGATTCCGATAGGTTCTCGGCGACCGGCAGGGGTGGGCATCCCTTCGGTCGTCAAAGGCGATTTGGCGGCGCTTGCTTCGCGGCCATCAGCATCGGGGGTAATGATGAAGCAGGTTTTCCTGGCATTCACGGTGGTGCTTGCGGTTTTTGCCGGGGTGGTCGGTCCCGCCAAGGCTGAGCCGATCGCCACCTATGTGCTCGACAACGAAGGAGCAGACGGCAATGCGAGCGCTTGATCTTCTCGGCAACAAGAGGCAAGCGCCGCTGTCGGCTTCACCGTGGCGGGTGGGCGATGGCGGCACGACGCGGGCGGTGCACGCCTGCTTCGGCGACAGGGATTGCGACGCGCAGATCCACGCAGACTAATCAGTTCGACGCGCGGCCGCCGGCCGTGTTGAAACCTTGAGGTAACTTTGTTTCGGGGGAAACGATGAGCGATTCATTTCGGGAAGTCACATCCGTCTCGTGGTTCGGGCGGATCAAGCGTGCGCTCGGCGGGGTTATCTTCGGCCTCATCCTGATCGTGCTGATGGTGATCGGGCTGTTCTGGAACGAGGGCCGCGCCGTGCAGACGGCGCGCTCGCTGGCCGAAGGATCGGGCGCGGTGGTTTCGGTCGGCGCCGACAGTGTCGATGCCGCCAATGACGGCAAGCTGGTCCATGTCACCGGCCCAGTGACGGCCGATAGCGGCCTGTCGGATCCGGATTTCGGCATCGCGGCGCAAGGGCTGCGGCTGTCGCGTAGCGTCGAGATGTATCAGTGGAAGGAAGAGTCCAAGTCGGAGACGACGAAAAAGCTCGGCGGCGGCGAAGAGACGGTGACGACCTACAGCTACTCGAAGGTTTGGGACGACAGCCAGATCGACTCGTCTGACTTCAAGAAGCCGGACGGCCATCAGAATCCGCCGATGGCGATCCACAGCCGCACTTTCCAGATTCCTGAAGGCAAGCTGATCGCGTTTGATCTCGATACGCCGGTGCTCGATCGCATCGAGGGGGACAAGGACTATTCGCTGTCGGCCGATCAGTCGGCGGCGATAAAGGCCGCCTATACCGGCACGAAACCGCTCAGCATCGTCGATGGCAAGATCTATCTCGGCAATGACAACACGACGCCCGCTTTGGGCGACTATCGCATCGGCTACGAGCTGGCGCCGCTTGGCGTCGTCAGCATCGTCGCGCGCCAGGCCGGCAGCCGTTTCGAGCCCTACCAGACGAAAGCGGGCGATGCGCTGCTGATGGTCGATACCGGCAATGTGCCGGCCGAAAAGATGTTCGCCGACGCTGTCAGCGCCAACACGCTCATCACTTGGCTGCTACGCGGCGCCGGCCTGCTGTTGCTGACCATCGGCTTTGCGCTGTTCCTCAGCCCGATCGGGGTGATCCTCGACGTCATTCCCTTCCTCGGCAGCATGGCGCGGATGGGCACCGGCATCATCGCCTTCGTCCTGGCGATCTTGGTCGGCACGACGACGATCGCCATCGCCTGGTTCTGGTACAGGCCGCTGCTGGCGGTAGGGATCCTGGCCGCCGGCGTGATCGCGGCGGTGATCGTCTACAGGATCGGCCGGTCGCGAAAGCCAGTCGTTCCAGCGGCCGCGCCGACCGCCGGCGCAGCTGTCTAGGTGGAGTTCCGGGGGCGGCTGTGGCCGCCCCCCACTTCTATTTGTCCTCGAAGCCGGTCAGCACGCCGACGGCGTTGATGCCGATCTCCTCGACGGCGTAACCGCCTTCCATGACGAACAGGGTCGGCAGGCCGAGCTTGGCGATGCGGCGGCCTATCTTCGGATAGTCGGGGCTTTTCAGCTTGAACTGGCTGATCGGGTCCTTCTCGAACGTGTCGACGCCGAGCGAGACGATGACGATATCGGGTGCGTAAGCGGTGAGCCTGGCGCAGGCGTCTTCGAGCGAGGCGTTCCATGCGTCCCAGTTGGTGCCGAACGGCATGGGATAGTTGACGTTGAAACCTTCGCCGGCGCCCGTGCCGCGTTCATCGGCATGGCCGAGGAAGAAGGGATACTCGACCATAGGATCGCCGTGCAGATTGAGAACCTGGACGTCGGCGCGCTCGTAGAAGATTTCCTGCGTGCCATTGCCGTGGTGATAGTCGACGTCGAGGATCGACACGCGCTTGGCGCCCTGGTCGCGGAACCACTGGGCGGCGACGGCGGCGTTGTTGATGAAGCAGTAGCCGCCCATGAAGGCAGCGCCGGCGTGATGGCCGGGCGGGCGGCAGAGCGCGAAGGCAGACCGCTCGCCGCCCTTGACCAGGGCAGCCGCGGTCAACGCCACGTCATAGGACGATTTGATCGCGGTCCATGTGCCTTCGACGAAGGTGGCGCCGGCGTCAAAGGAATAGTAGCCGAGCAGAGCATCGACGCGCTTGGGCGGCACGTCGCCGCGCAGGCCGCGCGTCGGCCAGGTGAAGGGCATGGCCGTGCCCTCGAAGCCGGCAGCCTTCCATTCCGGCCAGACGGTGGGCAGAAAGTCGATGTAGTCGGCTTTGTGGATGCGTTTGGCGGCGGTGAGATCATGCTCGACAGGTCCGATGATCGGTCCAAGCTTCTCGCTCTCGACCCGCGCCTTGATGAACTCGGCCCGCGACGGCTTTTCGAAGCCCGGCACGATGGCAGATGTGACCAGTTCCATCTGGCCGACATGGCCGGCATGAAGCGGCGAATAGACAGTCTTCATGAAATTCCTCTCGAAGTGAAATCAGTCAAGGTTGAGATAGGGGGTCACCAGAGCGAGCCACATTCTTTCCACATCGTCCTCGATGAGGTCGTATGTCTTGCGGTCTCGTTTCAGCCCCACAAGCCGGCAGGCGTGCCCGACATCCATCATCAGCACGCCGAGCCGGCTGGCGATCTTGTCTTCAAGGGCCGGGTTCACATGCTGCAGCCACGCGGCGTAGAGCGCGATGATCTGCTCGTCATATTCGTCCTGGATCGGCCTGAGGTCGGCATTGCCGGAGATGGCCTCGATCACCGGCATCAGGTTGGCGTTTTCGAGATATATCCTGGAGGTATCGATGAAGAGCTTGCGCACTTCCTGGCGAAACTCGTCGCGGTTGGTGGGCGGCGCGACCTTGGTGCGCCTGGCGATCACCTCGGGAAAGGATGACAGCCAGCGCCTGGCGAGGTCGAGAAGGATGGCCTCCTTGTTGGGAAAGTATTGGTAGAGCGACCCGACCGACAGGCCCGCGCGCCGCGCAATGGCGAGCGTCGTAGGGGTCTTGGTTCCTTGCTCCCGCGTCAAGATCAAAGCCGCGTCGAGAATCCGGTCGACCACCTTGCTCGACCGCTCTTGCCGCGGCTGCTTGCGCGGCTCGAGCGCCATCCTGGTTTCGCGGCTGAGATTGCGCTTCACGTCCCGATGCCCTCGTTCCCCCGTCCCAAGCGCCGGATGCCGTCCACAATACATTCGAAATTCGGCACGTTGACAAACGCGAATAATTAGTCGCATTCTTTTATCCACGCTGTTTTCAGAGATCACAAGGGGAATTTCAAAACAGCGCGCTGACATCAGGTTTCGTCCGATAGCGCCGCTCCAGCGGAGTGGGAGGTTGTCGGACAAGAGGGTTGTCGGTCTCAGTCAGTCGTCAAAAGCGCGGAGTCGCGATGTCTGTCACGGGTGCGGGTGCTGATCTGATCGTCATCAATGGTCGCGTGCGGACCATGGACGATGATAATCCCGCTGCCGAAGCCATTGCAGTCAAGGACGGCGCCATAGTCGCCATTGGCAGCCGCGCCGCCATCGAAGAGCTCAAGGGACCAGCCACAAAGACCATCGACGCCAAGGGCGGCTCGGTGATTCCGGGCTTCATCGAAGCCCACATGCATCTGTTCTCGGGCGGGGCCGAGCTCGCGCATCTTCAGCTCGGCGGCATCCATGGCTTTGAGGCCCTGCAGCAGGCGATCCGCGATTACGCATCGACACGGCCGGAGGCGAAAATGCTGGTTGGCCAGGGCGTCGACTACACCGTGCTGGGCGAAGAGCGGGTGACGCGCCATCATCTCGACGCCATCCTGCCGGATCGCCCTTTCTGCATGGCGGCGCCCGACCACCACACGATGTGGGCCAACACCAAAGCATTGGAGATGGCCGGCATTCTGCAGGGGCGCACGCTCGGTCCGGGCAATGAGATCGTCATGGGCGAGGACGGCCTGGCCGCCGGCGAATTGCGCGAAGGCGAGGCGTTCGGCCCGGTGCTCGACCTTGCCGGCGAAAGCCGGGTACGGCTGGGGCTGTCGACCGGCGGCGAGCCCGACCCGATGCCGTCGGCCGCCGAGCGGGCCGCCGACCGCGACATCATGCGGCGCGGCCTTGCCTGGTGCGCCCGCCACGGCATTACCTCGATCCAGAACATGGACGGCAATCTCTACCAGCTCGAATTGCTCTCCGAGATCGAGGCCGAAGAAGGCTTGCCCTGCCGCGTCAAGATCCCGTTCCACTACAAGAATTTCATGACCCTCGACATGCTGGAGAAGGCCTCTGTCATGGCTGAGCGCTACGATAGCGAATGGCTGTCATCGGGCATGGTCAAGGTGTTCTATGACGGCGTGCTCGACTCCTGGACCGCGGTCATGGTCGAGCCCTATGCCGACCGGCCCGACTGGGTCGGCGAGCCGCTGTTCACGCCGCAGCAGTTCATCGATCTCGCCACCGCCATCGACAAACGCGGGCTGCAGATCGCCGTGCACTCGATCGGCGATGGCGCCGTGCGCTCTGTGCTCGACGGTTACGAGGCGGCGCAGAAGGCCAACGGCAAGCGCGACAGCCGGCACAGGGTCGAGCACATCGAAGTCACCACCGCCGCCGATGTGCCGCGTTTCGCCGAACTCGGCGTCATCGCGTCGATGCAGCCGTCGCATCCACCCGGAGCCATGGATTTTCCGCTGGAGCCGACCGTATCGCGCATCGGGCGGGACCGCTGGCCGCTGAGCTATGCCTGGCGCACCTTGAAGGAAGCCGGCGCCCATGTCGTGTTCGCCTCGGACTGGCCGGTGGCGGCGATCGACCCGATCCTGAGCATGCAGGCGGCATTGCTGCGCAAACCATGGGCAGATGGCGATCCCGACCAGCGTTTCTCGCTGCAGGAAGCGGTTGCCGCCTACACGGTCGAGGGCGCCTATGCCGAATTCGCCGAGCAGCGCAAAGGCGTTCTGAAGCCGGGCTACATGGCGGATCTGGTGGTTTTATCGGCCGACATCGAGACGACGGGGCCGGCCGAATTGCACAAGGTGAGGCCGGTGACGACGGTCTGCGGCGGCAAGGTCACCTACCAGGCCTGACAATGGCATGCGGCTTGCAAAGCTTGCGGCTTGCAAGACGAATTGACGGACTGAACTGTGATTCAATGCCGGACTTGCCAACCTACCGGCCGTGTGGTCACATCGAACAGGGGAAAAACTCCGCCGAAAAGAGCGGGGTCAACAGTGAGGCGTATCGTGCCGGAAAAACCGGATCGGAATGCAATTGAAGTCGTAAACGTCAGTAAAATTTTCGGATCAGGGGAAGGGCAGGTCGCGGCCCTCGACACGGTCTCGGTATCCATCCGCGAGAACGAGTTCTTCACATTGCTGGGCCCATCAGGTTGCGGCAAGACCACGTTGCTGCGGCTGATTGCCGGCTTCGACTTTCCAACCGCCGGAGAAATCCTGCTCTACGGCCAGGACATTGCGCCGCTGCCGCCATTCAAGCGGCCGGTCAACACCGTCTTCCAGTCCTACGCGCTGTTCCCGCACATGACGGTCGCCGACAATATCGGCTTCGGCCTCGAAATGCTGGGCAAGCCGAAGGCCGAGATCAAGGCGCGCGTCGACGCGATGCTGAAACTGGTGAAGATGGAGGCGCTGGCGGGTCGCCGCACCAGTCAGATTTCCGGTGGCCAGCAGCAGCGTGTGGCACTTGCTCGGGCACTCGCGCCGCAGCCCAAGGTGCTGTTGCTCGATGAGCCACTGTCGGCGCTCGATTACAAGCTGCGCAAGGAAATGCAGATCGAGTTGAAGCGGCTGCAGCATGAGACAGGCATCACCTTCATCTTCGTCACCCATGACCAGGAAGAAGCGCTGACCATGTCGGACCGCATCGCGGTGATGTCGTCGGGCAAGATCCTGCAGGTCGGCTCGCCGCGCGACATTTACGACCGCCCGGCCGAGCGCTTCGTCGCCGATTTCATCGGCGAGTCCAACTTCCTCAAGGCGGATGTGGTCGGCGCGACTGGTGGCCGGGCGACGGTGAAGCTGTCCTCTGGCGTGGAAATCCCGGCCTCGCTGCCGGAAGGCTTCAGCCCCAGCGGCAAGGTCACTATTGTCGTGCGTCCCGAACATGCGCAACTGGGCGCCGCCAGCCCCAGCGCTTCGCTGTCCGGCACTGTCGAGAACATCGTCTATCTCGGCACCGATACGCACTTCCATCTACGCCTTGCCGGTGGCGAACCCTTCATCGTGCGGCGCCAGAACAGCCGCGGCGCCGGCGACGGCATCGTGCAGGGCGGCCAGATCGGCATCACGATCGGCAACGACGCCGCGCAAGTGCTGAAGGACTGATCATGGCGACCGCGGAAGAAGTCGCCAAGGCAGCGGAGCGGCGCGATGTGCGCGACCGCTGGCTGCTGTCAGCGCCAGCATTGCTGGTGATTTTCCTCGCCGCGACCGGCCCCTTGCTGATCGTGCTGATCTACTCGTTCCTGACGCCCGGCCCCTATGGCGATGTGAAGTGGCAGTTTTCGCCCGATGCCTGGCTGTCGGTGTTCATGGAACGCGACATTTTCGACGATACGCTTTCGCTTGCGGCGGCGCATGTCACCATCTTCTGGCGCTCGATCAAGCTTGCTGTGGTGACGACGATCGCCACTTTGGCACTCGGGTTTCCCACCGCCTATTTCATGGCGACGCGCAGCGAGAAGACCAGGGATCTCTGGCTGTTCCTGATCACCATTCCGTTCTGGACCAACCTTCTGATCCGCACCTTCGCCGTGCTGCAGATCATCCGCAACGAAGGCATCATCAACACCATCCTGCTCAAGCTGGGCATCGTCTCGGCGCCGGTGCAGATCCTCTACACCGACACCGCAATCCTGATCGGCATGGCCTATGTCTATTTGCCGCTGATGGTGCTGCCGATCTATGCCAGTATGGAGAAGCTGGATTTCCGGCTGGTCGAGGCGGGCTACGATCTCTACGCGACACGCTTCAAGGTGCTGCGCAAGATCATTTTCCCACTGGTCAAACCCGGCGTCATCGCCGGTTCCATCCTGGTCTTCATTCCGGCGCTTGGCGCCTATGTAACGCCGAGCGTGCTTGGCGGTGGCAAGAACATGATGCTGTCCAACTTGATCGAATTGCAGTTCGGGCAGGGCCGCAACTGGCCGCTCGGTTCGGCGCTGTCGATCACGGTGATGATCATCGTCATGGTGGCGCTGCTTGCCTATGTACGCAATGCCGGCAAGTCGGGGGTGCGGCATGGCTAAGAACTTTTCCATCAAGCACCAGACCGGCTTCACGGCGATCGCCGCGACCTGTTTCATCGTGCTCTACCTGCCAATCATCGTGCTGGTCGCCTACGCCTTCAATGCGGCGAACTCGACATCCGAATGGGGCGGCTTTTCGATGCGATGGTTCCAGTCGGCGTGGCAGAATGTGCAAGTCATCGACGCAACGCTGCGCTCGTTCCAGATCGGCGCCGTCGCGGCGGTGCTGTCGACGATCTTTGCCACCATGGCGGCGCTCGCGACCACGCGCACGGCGTCCTATCCCGGCCTGACCTTCAAATATGCGGCGATCAACCAGCCGCTGATGGTGCCCGAGATCGTCACCGGGGTGGCGCTGCTGATCTTCTTCTCGCGCATCAAGATATTCACCGGCTATTCCGGCCTCGGCTATCTCATCGCCGCGCATACGGCGTTCTGCATTCCGTTCGCCTATCTGCCGATCCGGGCGCGGCTGGAGAACATGGACCTGACACTGGAGCGCGCCGCGGCCGATCTCTATGCGACGCCGTGGAAGACTTTTCGGCGCATCACGCTGCCGCTTTTGTGGCCCGGCATCCTGGCTGGACTGATGCTGGCCTTCGTCATCTCGCTTGATGACGTCGTCATCACCGAGTTCGTCAAATCGGGCGGCCAGGATACGCTGCCGACCTACATGCTCGGCCAGATCCGCCGCGGCATCACACCTGAGATCAACGCGATATCGACCGCCTTCCTGCTGCTTTCGGTCGCGATCGTCACGTTGTTTTTCTTCGTCAGCAGGAAACGAGACTGAACCGACAATAATGGGAGTTAAAACCATGAACTGGAAGACAATGACAGCCGCCATGGGGTTGGCGCTGCTCGCAACGACGGGCCTGGCCCGCGCCGATGGCGAGCTGAACATCTACAATTGGGGCAACTACACCAGCCCCGACGTGATCAAGAAGTTCGAAGCCAAATACAACGTCAAGGTCACCATCACCGATTACGATTCCAACGATACAGCGCTCGCCAAAGTGCGCCAGGGCGGCACCGGGTTCGACATTGCCGTGCCGTCGCAGACCTACGTGCCGATCTGGATCAAGGAAGGTCTCGTCCAGGAGACCGACCCGGGCAAGATGGAGAACTTCAAGAATGTCGCGCCCGAATGGGCCAATCCCGACTTCGACCCCGGCCGCAAATATTCGGTGCCGTGGGCGCTGGGCACTGTCGGCGTCGTCGTCAACACCGATGCCTACAAGGGACCGGCCGACAGCTGGGGCATCATCTTCAACACGCCGGACGAGCTGAAGGGCAAGACCAATGTCGTTCCCGAGATGAATGATGTTATCTTCGCGGCGATCAAATATGTCGGCGGCCAGCAGTGCACCGATGACAAGACCGTGCTGAAGAAGGTGCGCGATACGCTTGTCGCGGCCAAGCCGAACTGGATCGCGATGGAATACAACACCATCGAGAAGATGGGCGCTGGCGACTTCAAGGCGACCAGCGACTGGAACGGCTCGGCGCTGCGCCAGCGGCTGGCCAATCCGGCCATCCACTACAATTATCCGAAGGAAGGCTACGGCCTGTGGAGCGACAACGTTGTCGTTCTGAAGGAAGCCAAGAACGTCGAGAACGCCAAGCTGTTCCAGAACTTCATCATGGATCCGGAAAACGCGGCCGGCCTCTCGGCCTTCCACCGCTACGCCAATGCCATCACGGGCTCGGACAAGTACATGCCGGCCGATATGAAGGACGCGCCGGAGGTTGTCATTCCGGAGGCTGCGAAGGCACAGGGCGAATTCCAGAAGATGTGCGCGCCTGAGATCCAGGACATCTACACCAAGATCTGGACCGAACTGCAGAAGTAACTGCTTCTTGAGAGACCCGGCGGTCTTTCCCGCCGGGTCTCTTCTTTTCCGGAATGGCTTTCATGGACTCCTATCGCAACAGCGATCCGCGGCCACCGATCATGCAGGGCTCGCCGCCGCAAATGGTATTGCCGAAACTCAATTGGGACCGGCCGCCCTGGAACCGCTGGGCGTTCCAGCATATCCGCGAACTCCTGCCGACCATCGAGGTCTGGCGCGGCACCGGCCATCGCCATCGTCTCGAACGGGCAGAGACCGATCTCGACGCGCTGCCGGTGGAGGACAGCGAGCGCCGTGCGACGACGCTCGCTGGCCTGCTCGACGAGACCTATGCGGACGGCTTCCTGGTGCTGAAGAACGGCAAGATTGCCTATGAGCGCTATTTCAACGGCATGGACGAGCGCACGCTGCACCTGGCGCAGTCGATGGCCAAGTCGGTGACCGGTACGGTATTCGGCATACTGGTCGGGCGCGGCCTGATCGATCCTGCCAAACCGGTGACCACCTATCTGCCGGAACTCGGCGAGACCGGCTGGGCCGGCGCCAGTGTGCAGCATGTGCTCGATATGACCACAGGCGTGCGCTTTTCCGAGGACTATACCGACCGTTATTCCGACATCGGCCAGGTCGATGTCGCCACCGGCTGGAAGCCGGTGCCGCCGGGCAGCGATCCGAACTTCCAATGGCCGTCGCATCTGTTCGAACTGATCCTGCGGCTGAAGGACAAGGTGCGGCCGCACGGCGCTGCGTTCGAGTACCGCTCGATCGAAACCGATGTGCTGGCCTTCATCATGGAACGGGTGACCGGCAAGCGGCTGGCGCAGCTGGTCTCGGAGGAACTCTGGCAAAAGCTTGGCGCCGACGAGAGCGCCTGCTTCACCGTCGACAGCGCCGGCTATGCGCTGGCCGATGGCGGTTTCAACGCGACGCTGCGCGACTACGCCCGCTTCGGCCAGCTGATCCTCGACAAGGGCGGCGGCATCGTGCCGGCCGACTGGATCGAGGCGACGCGCAATGGCAGACACGGGCCGGACTTCAATCCGAGCCTGCCGGAAGGCAGCTACCGCAACCAGTTCTGGATCGAGAATCCGCGCTCGCGCGCGCTGATGTGCCGGGGCGTCTTCGGGCAAATGATCCATATCGACTGGGACACCAGCATGGTCGTGGTCAAGCTCTCGACCTATCCGGATTTCAGCAACACCGCGTATTCCGTGGCAACGCTGAAGGCCGTGCACGCCATCGCGAAGGCGCTTGGCTGAAGCCACAACAAACCATCCCTTTGAGGAAACGTTCATGACCGGCAAGACCGCGTTCGAGACCCGTTACGGCTTTCGCCGCAATGAGGTGTTGCTTTCCAACTGGCGCGAAAATCCATTCAATCGCTGGTCGTTCCAGAATCTCGGCGAACTGGTGCCGACCGCCCCGGTGGCGGCGACGCCGGGAAGCGTCGAGGCGCCGGCGGGGGACCTTGGCGGTCTGCTTGGCGAACAGGTCTCTGTCGCCGGCGCGCCGGAAACGGTGGCCGAATTTCTCGTCCGCTCGAGCAGCGACGCGCTGACGGTGATGAAAGGCGGCAAGATCATCGGCGACTGGTTCGCGCCCAATATGGAGTTCGGCGCCCGTCACATCATCTTTTCGATCAGCAAGTCGGTCACCGCCATCATCGCCGGCATATTGGAAGGCGAGGGCGTGTTCGATCCGGAAGCGCCGGTGACGCAGTACATTCCAGAGGCCGCCGGCTCGGCCTATGCCGATGCGAGCTGCCGGCACGTGCTCGACATGAGCGTCAGCCTCGATTTCGAAGAGGCCTATCTCGACCCGGAAAGCGCCTTTGCCCGTTATCGCCGCGCGACGCTGTGGAATCCGGGCGGCGGCACGGAAAGCCTGCGCGAATTCATCCTGACCCTGCAGAGGCTCGAAGAACCGCATGGCGAGACCTTCCGTTATCGTTCGCCCAATTCCGACCTGCTCGGCATCCTGCTGGAGCGCGCTTCGGGGCAGCGCATTCCTGACCTGATGCGCGAAAAACTGTGGCTGCCGCTCGGCGCCGTCAGCGAGGCCTCGATCGGCGTCGACATGGAAGGCACGGCACGCACCGCCGGCGGCATTTCGGTGACGCCGCGCGATCTCGCACGCATCGGTGAGATGATGCGGCAGGGCGGAACGGCCAATGGCCGCCGCATCGTGCCGGAGGCCTGGGTGCGCGATACGGTCGTTACCGGCGGCAGTGCGGAAGCCTGGCAGCGCGGCACCATGGTGCATCTGTTCCCGAAGGGCCGCTATCGCAACAAATGGTACCAGACGGGACACGAAAACGGCGCCTTCTGCGGCATCGGTATCCATGGCCAATGGCTCTACGTCAATCCGAAGACGGAAGTGGTGATTGCAAAGATGGGGTCGCAGCCGGTGCCGGAGGACCATGCGCTCGAACGCGAGATCGTTGCCTTCTTCGAGGCGCTGAGCGGGCGGGTTTAACCGATCCCGGACATCCGAATTGCGGTGCGCTTTCCTGTGGACCTCGCGCGCTGGTGAAGACGCGGCAGTTGGCGGCGCTGATGTCTGCGCCTATGGTCGCCGCTCTTTGCGACAGGGACCAGCATGGCATCGGACAGCAAGCGCATCGCAGCAATCATCGCGGCCGAGATCGGCGCGCGGCCGGAACAGGCTGCGGCAGCCATCGGGCTGCTCGACGAGGGGGCGACGGTGCCGTTCGTGGCGCGTTACCGCAAGGAGGTCACCGGCGGGCTCGACGACACGCAACTGCGCGACCTTGCCGAGCGGCTGGCCTATCTGCGCGAGCTCGATGCGCGGCGCGACACCATCCTCGGTTCCATCCGCGAGCAGGGAAAGCTGACCGAGGAGCTTGAAGCCAAGATCGTAGCTGCCGTCACCAAGGCGGAGCTCGAAGATATCTATCTGCCCTACAAGCCCAAGCGCCGCACCAAGGCGGAGATCGCCCGGGAGCGCGGGCTTGGGCCGCTGGCTGAGACGATCCTTGGCAACCGCTCGCTGGTGCCCGCCGAGGCTGCGCTAGCCTATGTCACCGAGGACGTGGCTGACACCAAGGCAGCGCTGGAGGGCGCGCGCGACATCCTGTCGGAACAGTTTGCAGAGAACGCCGATCTGGTCGGCAAATTGCGCAGCTACATGAAGGAGCGCGCCTTCATGCGTGCCCGTGTCGTCGAAGGCAAGCAGGAGGCGGGCGCCAAATTCTCCGACTATTTCGACCATGTCGAGCGCTGGGCGAATGTGCCGAGCCACCGTGCGCTGGCCATGCTGCGCGGCCGCAACGAGGAAGTGTTGTCGCTCGACATCGAGGTCGATACCGACGATGCCTCGCCGGTGAAACCGGTCGAGCGGATGATCGCCAATGCCTACGCCATCGGCTCCAGTCTGCCGGGCGACCGCTGGCTGATGGAGGTCGCTGGCTGGACCTGGCGGATAAAACTGTCGCTGCACCTGACGCTCGACCTGATGCGCGACCTGCGCGAACGCGCGGAGGAAGAGGCAATCCATGTCTTTGCCCGCAATCTGAAGGACCTGCTGCTGGCAGCACCCGCCGGATCGCGGCCGACCATGGGGCTCGACCCCGGCATCCGCACCGGCGTCAAGGTCGCGGTGGTCGATGGCACCGGCAAGCTTGTGGCGACGACGACGGTCTATCCGTTCCCGCCAAGAAACGATGTGCGCGGCACGCAGGTCGAACTCGCCGCCCTCATCCGCCAGCACAAGGTCGAGCTGATCTCGATCGGCAACGGCACCGGCAGTCGCGAGACGGAAAAGCTGGTTGCCGACATGCTGTCGGATATGCCGGCCGGTGCAGGCCCAAAGCCGCTCAAGGTGATCGTCAGCGAAGCCGGCGCTTCGGTCTATTCGGCCTCGGCCACGGCGGCGGCGGAATTCCCCGGCCTCGACGTGTCGCTGCGGGGTGCCGTGTCGATCGCAAGGCGGCTGCAGGATCCGTTGGCCGAACTGGTCAAGATCGAGCCGAAGTCGATCGGTGTCGGCCAGTACCAGCATGACGTCGACCAGTACCGGCTCGGCCGCTCGCTGGAAGCGGTGGTCGAAGACGCGGTCAACGCCGTCGGCGTCGACCTCAACACCGCTTCGGCGCCGCTGCTGGCCCGCGTTTCCGGCCTTGGCGCCTCGCTGGCCGATGCCATCGTCGCGCATCGCGATGCTACCGGTCCGTTCGTCAGCCGCAAGGAGCTGCTCAAGGTGGCGCGGCTGGGACCGCGCGCGTTCGAACAAGCCGCCGGCTTCCTGCGCATTGCCAATGGCAGCGAGCCGCTCGATGCCTCGTCGGTGCATCCGGAAGCCTATGGCGTGGCCAAGAAGATCGTCGCCGCTTGCGGCCGCGATGTGCGTTCGCTGATGGGCGACAGCGCCGCGCTGAAAGCGCTCGACCCGCGAATCTTCGTCGACGAGCGTTTCGGCCTGCCGACGGTGTGCGACATTATCGCCGAGCTGGAAAAGCCGGGCCGTGACCCACGCCCCGGCTTCAAGACCGCGACCTTTGCCGACGGTGTCGACGACATCAAGGATCTGAAGCCCGGCATGCTGCTCGAAGGCACCGTCACCAATGTCGCGGCTTTCGGCGCCTTCGTCGATATCGGCGTGCACCAGGACGGGCTGGTGCATGTCTCGCAACTCGCCGACCGCTTCATCAAGGACGCGCATGAGGTGGTGAAGGCCGGTGATGTCGTGAAGGTGCGCGTCGTCGATGTCGACATCAAGCGCAAGCGCATCGCGCTCTCCATGCGCAAGGATGGCGGCGAGGGCGGCGCCTCGAAAGGGCCGCGCTACAGTGGTGGCGGCAAGCCGGCGCCACGTTCGCCGGCACCGCAGCGCCAGCCGGAGCGGCCGTCGCAGGGTGCGTTTGGCGCAGCGCTGGCCGATGCGCTGAAGCGAAAGTAGCTACCAGGCCAGAACAGCTGGTTCCTTCTCGACCTGGCCCAGCAGCCAGTCGCGAAAGCTGGCGACCGGCGGGTGGCTGCGCTTGTCGTGAGGGACGACGAGGTAGTAGGCGCTGCGGCTTTGCATTGGGCTTCCAGGTGTGGGCACGAGCTGACCGCGCTGCAGCTCACCCGCGATCAGGACCTGGGGCAACAGCGCGACGCCAAGGCCGGCCATGCAGGCCTGGGCGACGGTGCCGAATTGCTCGAACTGCATGCCCGGTCCGGTCGGCGCGCTGAGACCTTGTTCCTCGAACCATTCGCTCCAGGCGCCGGGACGCGTCGCCATGTGCAGCAGCGGCAGGCGGCTGATATCGGCTGCCGTAGCGATATGGCGGCTGGCCACGAAGTCGGGCGAGGCTACCGGCATCACGGTCTCGCGCATCAGCAGCGTGGAGTCGGCGTCCGGCCAATCGGGCAGGCCGTGGTGGATGGCAGCGTCGAGCCGCTCGCGGGCGAAATCGAAACGGCCGATGCGGGTGACGAAGTTGATGGTGATGTCAGGGTTCGCCGCGACAAAATCCGGGATCAGCGGCATCAGCCAGCGTGTCCCGAAGGTCGGCAATATGGCAAGGTTCAGCATACCACTATGCCGATTGCTCATCAATCCGAGTGCTGCGTCGCGCAACTGGCCAAGTGCCGAGCGCACCGCCTCCGCATAGGTTTCGCCTGCAGCCGACAGTCGGACATTTCGGCTGTCGCGCTCGAACAGCCGGCGCCCGAACTGTTCTTCCAGAAGCCCTATCTGCCGACTGACAGCGCCCTGGGTCAGGTCGAGTTCCTGTGCGGCGGCAGTGAAGGAGCCGAGGCGGGCGACCGCCTCGAAGGCGGCAAGGGCGCTGGTGCTCGGCAGAAGGCGGCGCTGGACGTTCATGATCCATTACTATCTCTCATTGATCGGTGATGCAATTTCGTTTGATTTTTAGGAAGCAGAGGCGGATAAGCCCGGGCAATCAAGATTTTCGCTGGGAGAGACCGAGCCATGGCCGCCGACAAGAACGCGTTCGTCTGGGAAGACCCTTTCCTGATCGAGAACCAGCTTTCGGAGGATGAGCGCATGGTGCGCGATGGCGCGGCTGCCTTCGCCGCCGACAAGCTCGCGCCGCGCATCGAGGAAGCCTATCTTGAGGAAAAGACCGATGCCGGCATTTTTCGCGAGATGGGCGAGGCCGGCCTGCTCGGCATCACCATCCCTGAGGAGTATGGCGGGCTCGGCGCCAATTACGTCACCTACGGGCTGGTCGCGCGGGAAGTAGAGCGTGTTGATTCCGGTTATCGCTCGATGATGTCGGTGCAGTCGTCTCTGGTGATGTATCCGATCCACGCTTATGGCTCGGAAGCGCAGCGCAAGAAATACCTGCCGAAGCTGGCCTCGGGCGAATGGATTGGCTGCTTCGGCCTGACCGAGCCAGATGCCGGTTCCGATCCCGGCGGCATGAAGACGCGGGCCGAGAAGACGGCGAATGGCTACAGGGTTTCCGGCTCGAAAATGTGGATTTCCAACGCGCCGATCGCCGACGTGTTCGTCGTCTGGGCGAAGTTGAAAGGCGAGAACGGCAAGGACGAAATCCGCGGCTTCGTGCTGGAAAAGGGTATGAAGGGGCTTTCGGCGCCGAAGATCGGCGGCAAGCTGTCGCTGCGGGCGTCGATCACCGGTGAGGTGGTGATGGAAGGCGTGGAAGTGGGCGAAGATGCGCTGCTGCCCAACGCCAAGGGCCTCGGCGGCCCGTTCGGCTGCCTCAACCGTGCCCGCTACGGCATTTCCTGGGGCGCCATGGGCGCGGCCGAGGATTGCTGGCACCGCGCCCGGCAGTATGGCCTCGACCGCAAGCAGTTCGGCAAGCCGCTGGCCGGCACCCAGCTGTTCCAGAAGAAGCTCGCGGATATGCAGACCGAAATCGCGCTTGGCCTGCAGGGGAGCTTGCGCGTCGGGCGGCTGATGGACGAGGGCAAGATGGCGCCGGAGATGATCTCGATCGTCAAGCGCAACAATTGCGGCAAGGCGCTCGACATTGCCCGCCAGGCCCGCGACATGCATGGCGGCAACGGCATCCAGATCGGCTATCACGTCATGCGCCACGCGCAGAATCTGGAGACGGTCAACACCTATGAAGGAACGCACGACGTGCACGCGCTGATCCTTGGCAGGGCGCAGACGGGCATTCAGGCGTTCTTCTGAGCCGGCTTCGGCTGCTTAAATTAGGTGCACCGCAACATCTGTGCTTGGAGAATGCCCAGCAGATGTGTCAGGGTTCGGCGAATTTGTTTGAAACGCCGATCTCCGGGGCCCCATGGCAATTCTGGCAGCCGTCTACCACCTGACCCACTATAAATACGACCGGCCTGTGGTTCTCGGGCCCCAGGTCATCAGGCTGCAGCCGGCGCCGCATTCCCGCACCAAGGTGCTCAGCCATTCGCTGAAGGTCGGGCCGGCAAATCACTTCGTCAATCTGCAGCAGGACCCTTACGGCAATTTCCTTGCCCGGTTCGTCTTTCCCGAACCGGTGACGGAGCTGAAGATCGAGGTCGATCTGGTTGCCGACATGACGGTCTACAATCCGTTCGATTTCTTCGTCGAGCCGGCGGCCGAGACCTTCCCGTTCGACTATCCAGAAGAGATCAGGGACGATCTCGCCATCTACCGCACGCCGGAACCGGCGGGGCCGCTGCTGTCCGCCTTTCTGAAAACCATTGACCGCAGCCCGACCAACACCGTCAATTTCGTTGTCGACCTCAATGCGCGGCTGCAGCGCGAGATCGCTTATATCGTGCGAATGGAAACCGGTGTCTTCTCGCCGGAGGAGACGCTGGCCGCGAAAAAAGGCTCGTGCCGGGATTCGAGCTGGCTGCTGGTACAAATCCTCCGCAACCTCGGCATCGCCGCACGCTTCGTCTCCGGCTATCTGATCCAGTTGAAGCCCGATCTGGTGGCGCTCGATGGCCCAGCCGGAACCGCGGTCGACTTCACCGATCTGCACGCCTGGTGCGAGGTCTATATTCCGGGCGCCGGCTGGATCGGATTCGACCCGACCTCGGGCCTGCTCACCGGCGAAAGCCATGTGCCGCTGGCGGCAACGCCGCATTTCCGCAACGCGGCGCCGATTTCCGGCATGGCGAGCTTCGCCAATGTCGAGTTCGGCTTCGATATGCGGGTCGACCGCATCGCCGAACATCCGCGCATCACCAAGCCATTCTCTGACGAAAGCTGGCAGGCGCTGGATGCGCTGGGCAACAAGGTCGACGCAGCACTTGAGGCCGGCGACGTCAGGCTGACGATGGGCGGCGAGCCGACCTTCGTCTCCATCGACGATTTCGAGTCGGCCGAGTGGAACACCGCCGCCGTCGGTCCGACCAAGCGCGAAAAAGCCGATGCGCTGATCCGCAAACTGCGCGAACGTTTCGCGCCTGGCGGCTTCCTGCATTATGGCCAGGGCAAATGGTATCCCGGCGAGAGCCTGCCGCGCTGGACCTTCTCGCTTTACTGGCGCACCGACGGCCAGCCGGTGTGGAGCGACCCGTCGCTAATCGCGCGCGAAAAGAGCGATGCGAAGGTCGGACCGCAGCAAGCCGAAAGCCTGCTGACGGCAATCGCCGGCGAACTCGGCATCGATAAAGGCATGGTCAGCGAAGCCTATGAAGACCCGGCCGAATGGCTGCTCAAGGAAGGCAAGCTGCCCGACAATGTCGACCCGTCCAATTCCAAGCTGGAAGACCCGGAAGAGCGCAGCCGCATGACGAAAGTGTTCGAGCGTGGGCTGACGAAACCGTCAGGCTACGTGCTGCCGGTGCAGCGCTGGAACAGCCAGGCTTCGGATCCGCGCTGGCGCTCTGAGAAATGGAAGACCAGGCGCGGCCGGCTGTTTCTGGTGCCTGGCGATTCCCCGGTCGGCTACCGCCTGCCATTGGGCACGCTGCCTTACGTACCGCCGGCGCAATTCCCCTACATCGTGCCGGTCGACCCGTCGCTGCCGCGTGGACCGCTGCCGGCGCGTGAAGCCATACTGCCAGCTCCGGCAGAACTGGAAGGCGCCGACGAGATGGCGCGCCGCCAGCAGGCGATTTCGTTCACCGCGACGACCGGCCAGCAAGATCGGGTCGAGCAGGAGATCACCGAGATCGGCGGCGCGGTGCGCACCGCACTCTCGGTCGAGCCACGCGATGGGCGGCTCTGCGTGTTCATGCCGCCGGTCGAGGCGCTGGAAGACTACCTCGAACTGGTAGCCGCTGCTGAAAATGCGGCCAAGGCGATCGGCCTTCCCGTGCATATCGAAGGCTATGGTCCGCCGCACGATCCGCGCCTTAACGTCATCCGCGTGGCGCCCGATCCCGGTGTCATCGAGGTCAACATCCATCCGGCCTCGAATTGGCAGGACTGCGTGGCGACGACGACCGCGATCTACGAAGAAGCGCGGCAGACGCGCCTTGGCGCCGACAAGTTCATGATCGACGGCCGCCACACAGGCACCGGCGGCGGCAACCATCTCGTCGTCGGCGGCGCGACGCCGAATGACAGCCCGTTCCTGCGCCGGCCCGACCTGCTGAAGAGCCTGGTGCTGCAATGGCAGCGGCGTCCCTCGCTGTCCTATCTGTTTTCCGGCCTGTTCATCGGCCCGACCAGCCAGGCGCCGCGCTTCGACGAGGCGCGGCACGATTCGCTCTATGAGCTCGAGATCGCCATGGCGCAGGTGCCGCATCCCGATCAGGGCAATGCACCCTTGCCGTGGCTGGTCGACCGGCTGTTTCGCAATCTGTTGACCGACGTCACCGGGAATACGCATCGCTCGGAAATCTGTATCGACAAATTGTTTTCGCCCGACGGGCCGACCGGGCGGCTCGGCCTGGTCGAGTTCCGCGGTTTCGAGATGCCGCCCAATGCGCGCATGTCGCTGGCGCAGCAATTGCTGGTCCGCGCCATCATCGCTCGCGCCTGGAAGAACCCGCTCGACGGCCGCTTCGTGCGCTGGGGCACCTCGCTGCACGATCGCTTCATGCTGCCGCATTATGTCTGGGCGGATTTTCTCGACGTACTCGACGACCTCAAGCTCAATGGCTTCGAGTTCCGTCCGGAATGGTTCGACGCCCAGCTCGAATTCCGCTTTCCGTTCTGCGGCGAGGTCCAGCATGCCGGCATCAAGCTGGAGCTCAGGCAAGCGCTGGAACCGTGGCATGTCATGGGCGAGCAGGGAGCCATAGGCGGCACCGTGCGCTTCGTCGATTCCTCGGTCGAACGGCTGCAGGTCAGGACCGAAGGCCTCAACCCGGAACGCCACGCGATCGTCTGCAACGGCCGCGTCGTGCCGATGAAGGTGACCGACAACAGGGAGGTCGCGGTGGCCGGCGTGCGCTTCAAGGCCTGGCAGCCGGCGTCGGGCCTGCATCCGGCGCTGCCGGTCAACACGCCGCTGGTCTTCGACATCTATGATCGCTGGTCGGGACGGGCTGTTGGCGGCTGCGTCTACCATGTCGCGCATCCCGGCGGGCGCAGCTACGACACCTTCCCGGTCAACGGCAATGAGGCCGAGGCGCGGCGGCTTGCCCGCTTCGAGCCGCGCGGCCACACGCCGTCGGCCTATGTGCTGCGCAACGAAGAAGCCTCTGAAGACTTCCCGATGACCCTTGACCTCAGGCGGCCACCCAGACTCTGATCAGCAATGGCAAAGGGGAATCAGAAAAAGATACGCGGCAAGCCGCTGAGGCACAGTCTGCTGGAGCACTACCAGCCGATTGACGGTGTCGTCGACGAGATGGTCGATGCGTCGGGCCATCCGCGCCCGGTCTGGAAGAACTTCATCGAGGCGCTGGAAGAGCTTGGCCCGGAAAAGCTCGGCCAGCGCTTCGCCCGCGCCGACCAATATTTGCGCGATGCCGGCGTCTATTACCGCGTCTACGACAAGGCCGGCGCCAATGAGCGGGAATGGCCGCTGGCGCATATCCCGCTGCTGATCGAGGACAAGGAATGGGCCGAGATCAGCGCCGGCCTCGTCCAGCGTGCCGATCTGTTCGAAGAGATAGTCGCCGACATTTACGGGCCGAACCAGCTGATCGAGAAGGGCATCCTGCCGGCGGGACTGATTGCGGCGAGCCCTGAATATTTGCGGCCGGTCGCCGGCACGAGACCGGCCAGCGGCCATTTCCTGCATTTTTGCGCCTTCGAGCTCGGCCGTGGGCCGGACGGAAGCTGGTGGGTGCTGGGCGATCGCACGCAGGCACCGTCGGGCGCTGGCTTTGCGCTGGAGAACCGTGTCGCCACGACACGCGCACTGTCCGACATCTATGGCGAGATGCATGTTCATCGTCTCGCCGGCTTCTTCCGCCGCTTTCGCGACGCGCTGATCGGCATGGCCAAGGAGAATGATGGCCGCGTCGCCATTCTGACGCCGGGGCCGCTCAACGAGACCTACTACGAGCACGCCTATATCGCCCGTTATCTCGGCATCATGCTGCTCGAAGGCGAGGACCTGACCGTCTCCGGCGGCAAGCTGATGGTGCGCACGGTTTCCGGGCTGATGCCGATCAGCGTGCTGTGGCGACGGCTCGATGCGGCCTTCGCGGACCCACTGGAACTGCGGCCAGACTCGCAGATCGGAACGCCGGGGCTGGTTGAGGCGATCCGCCGCGGTGCCGTTTCGACGGTCAATGCGCTGGGTTCGGGCCTGATGGAAACGCGGGCGCTGCTCGCCTTCCTGCCAAAAATTTCACGCGCATTGCGCGGCGAAGAGCTTTTGTTGCCAAGCGTTGCAACCTGGTGGTGCGGGCAAGACAGCGAACGCCGGCATGTGCTTGCCAATCTCGACCGCATGGTCGTCGGGCCGGCTCTGTCGACGCGACTTGCCTTCGAGGATGACGACCAGACCAGGCTCGGTTCGGCGCTGACGCCTGAGGAACGCACTGCTCTGATTGCGCGCATCGAGAACGACGGCGGCGGTTTCGTCGGCCAGGAAGCGGTGACGCTGTCGACGACGCCGGTCTATGTCGGCGGCTGGCTGGAACCGCGGCCGGCAAGCCTGCGCGTCTATCTGGCGCGCACGCCGGAAGGCTGGACGGTGATGCCGGGCGGTTTCGCCCGCGTCGGCCTGTCGCTCGACCCGACGGCCATCGCCATGCAGCGCGGCGGCCAGGCGGCCGACGTCTGGGTGGTCAGCGAGAAGCCGGTCGAGCGCGAGACGCTGCTGCCGCAGGAGCATGACAGTTTTGCCCGCACCATGCCGGGCAGCCTACCCAGCCGTGCGGCCGAAAACCTGACCTGGCTCGGCCGCTACATCGAGCGCTCGGAAGATACGGTGCGCATCCTGCGCGCCTATCATGTGCGGCTGGCCGAGACGTCGGACCCGGACATGCCGCTGCTCGCCGATATCAGGGACTATCTCGAGCCGTTCGGCCTTGATCTCGAATCGGCCATTCCGCCCGGATTGATCGGCACGCTCGACAGTGCCGTCTACAGCGCCGGGCAGATCCGCGACCGCTTTTCGCCTGACGGCTGGCTGGCGCTGAAGGACCTGTCGAAGACCATCCACCAATTCGCAACGACAGTGGCGCCCGGCGACGACGCGACACGGGCGATGACGGTGATGCTGCGCAAGCTCGCCGGCTTTTCCGGCCTGCTGCACGAGAACATGTACCGCTTCACCGGCTGGCGTTTCCTCGAGATCGGCCGGCGCATCGAGCGCGGCATCCAGATCGCCCGCACGCTTGCCCGCCTGACCAGGGCAAAAGCACCTGATGGCGCGCTCGACATGATGCTGGAGATCGGCGACAGCGTCATGACCCACCGCCGGCAATATCCGGTGCGGGCCGGGCGGCGCACGGTGATCGACCTCTTGGCGCTCGACCCGCTCAACCCGCGCTCGATCCTGTTCCAGTTAGAGCGGCTGAAGGCGGAGATCGGCCTGTTGCCGTCGGTTGGCCCGGAGGGGCATATGTCGGTGGCGGCCAAGGAAATCCTGCAGCTCAACACGGCAATTGCCGTCATGGAGCCATCGGAGATGTCGGCGGAGGTGCTGGACGATCTCGCCACTGAGATCGGCAACCTCTACAACAGCCTCGCCAAAGCGTATTTCGGTTAGCATGCTGTACGATATCAGGCTTCATCTCAGCTACGATTATGACGCCGCGGCCGGTGGCAGCCGACATCAGGTGCGTGTCTTGCCGCAGACCATTGCTGGCGTGCAGCGCGTGGTCGCCGCCTCGCTGTCGTTTGTGCCGACCCCGTCGGAGCGCACGGATTTTACCGATTTCTTCGGCAACAATGTCACCGCGATCGCCTTTCGCGATGTCCATGACGGGCTCGACATCAGGATGAGCGCGCGCGTGTCGGTGTCGCGGCCGGAGCCTGGGCTCGACGTGTCGCCCGACTTGCAGCGCCTGAGGGAAGAACTCGGCGCGGTGCGGTCACTGGCAGCTGACGCACCCCATCACTTTCTCACGGCCAGCGATCATGCCGGCATCGATGCAGCGATCACCGCCTATGCACATGGCAGCGCCAGCGGCTCGACGGTCGGCACGGCCATCGATCTGTGCAACCGCATCCATCGCGACTTCACCTATGATGGTGAGGCGACCACCGTGCATACCAGGGCCAGTGACGCCTTCCGTTTGAAGCGCGGCGTGTGCCAGGATTTCTCCCACATCATGATCGCGGGCTTGCGTGGGCTGGGCATCCCCGCCGGCTATGTCAGCGGCTTCCTGCGCACCATTCCGCCGAAGGGCAAGCCGCGGCTCGAAGGCGCCGACGCCATGCATGCCTGGGTCAAGGTGTGGTGTGGGCGCGATGCCGGCTGGCAGGAATTCGACCCGACCAATGGCATGCGGGCCAGCAACGACCATATCACCGTCGGCTATGGCCGCGACTATTCCGACGTGGCGCCGATCGTTGGCGTGCTGAAAACCACCGGCAGTCAGGTCGGCGACCAGGCTGTCGACGTCATCCCGGTTGCGCTGGAAAAGGTTTAGTAGCGGAACCAGTGGCCTGTCCGGCGCTTATCTACGAGGAAAATCTCGTGGAGGGGGCATGCTGGACAGATCCGGGGCGCCATCCGGCCGATCGGCTGCCGGGCAGGGAGACGATGGGGCGCCGAAGAATGGCGCTCAGGCCTCTGCCGATCAGGCCTCGCTTACCTATGTCAGCGACAGCGAACCGGGTATCCGACGCCTGAAGGCGGGCGAGGGATTTTCGTACAAGGGCCCGAAGGGGCAGGCCGTCAGCGCTTCAGCCATCGCCCGCATCAAGGCGCTGGCCATTCCGCCGGCCTGGACCGATGTGTGGATCTCGCCCGATCCCGCCGGCCATATCCAGGCGACCGGCCGCGACCAGCGCGGGCGCAAGCAGTACCGTTACCATCCGCTGTGGGCCGCCGAGCGTGACGGTGCCAAATATTCGAGCCTTGTCGCCTTTGCCGAAAGCCTGCCCGAATTGCGCCGCCGCATCGATGCCGATTTGCGCCGCCGCGGCCTGCCGGCCGAGCGCGTCGTGGCGGCAATCGTCTGGCTGCTCGACAACACGATGATCCGTGTCGGCAATGCAGCCTATGCCCGTGACAACAAGAGTTTTGGGCTGACAACCCTGCGCGACCGTCACGTCGACATCCAGGGATCGAGCCTGCGCTTTGCCTTCAAGGGCAAATCCGGCAAGGAATGGAGGTTGAAGCTTGTCGACCGCCGCATCGCCCGGGTCGTGCGCGGCGCGCAGGATATTCCAGGGCAAAAGCTGTTCCAGTATCTGGACGAGGAGGGCGCCCGGCATCCGGTGCGCTCCGACGACGTCAACCGCTACTTGCGCGATGCTGTCGGAGAAGGCTTCAGCTCCAAGCATTTCCGCACCTGGGGCGGCACCATCCACGCCGCGTCGCTGTTTGCGCAGACGGAGCTTCCCGAAAGCCAGGCCGGGGTGAAGCGGGTGATGAACGCCGTCATCGACAAGGTCGCCGAGCGGTTGGGCAACACGCGCGCCGTCTGCCGCAAATGCTACATCCATCCGCAGGTCTTCGAATCCTGGGCGCAGGGGCGGCTGCTCAGCGAAATGACTGAAGCCAACAAACGCAAGCGATCCATAGATGGTCTCGATGACGAGGAAGCGCTGGTGCTGCGGTGGTTGAAGGCCAGCGAGGGTTGAAAAATTGCCCTAACTTTTTTGTCGACGCCATGTCGGCATAGGCCCTACTGTTTCGTCCTTTGATGAGAGAAAAGGACGTCCCATGCTCTACGCTATCCTCTGCTATGCCTCCGAAGATGTCGTCTCCTCCTGGAGCAAGGCACAGGATGACGAGGTGATGGCGAAACTGCTCAATGTGCAGCAGAAATATGCTGACGCCGGCCGGCTTGGCCCGGTGGCACGACTTCTGCCCACCACCGCGGCGACAACGCTGCGCCAGGTCAAGGGCGAATCGGTGGTCATCGACGGGCCGTTTGCCGAGACCAAGGAACAGTTCCTCGGCTTCTACACGCTCGAATGCGCCGATCTCGACGAGGCCGTCGACTTCGCGCGCGAGCTTTCCGAGGTCAATCCGAGCGGTGGATCCTATGAGATCCGACCGGTTTCCGTCTTCGACCCAACCAGAGTTTTGAAATGACCGACCTTTCCTGGATCAGCTCCGCCATCAGCGCCGCCCGCCCGCAGGCGATGGGTGCGCTGCTGCGCTATTTCCGCGACCTCGATACGGCGGAGGAAGCTTTCCAGGACGCATGCTTGAGGGCGCTCAAGAACTGGCCGCAGAACGGGCCGCCGCGCGATCCGGCGGCCTGGCTGATCTTTGTCGGCCGCAACAGCGGCATCGACGCGGTGCGCAAGCGCGCCAAGCAGGCGCCGATGCCGGAAGAGGACCAGATCTCGGACCTCGAAGATGCCGAGAGCGATATCGCCGAGCGGCTGGACGGCGCGCATTACCGCGACGATATCCTGCGGCTCTTGTTCATCTGCTGCCATCCGGACCTACCGGCGACGCAGCAGATTGCGGTGGCGTTGCGCATTGTCTCAGGCCTCACCGTCAAGCAGATCGCGCGCGCCTTCCTGGTTGGCGAAAGCGCCATGGAGCAGCGCATCACCCGTGCCAAGGCGCGCATTGCCGATGCCGGCGTGCCGTTCGAGACGCCGGGCGCCGTCGAACGCTCGGAGCGGCTCGCCGCGGTTGCGGCCATGGTCTATCTGATCTTCAACGAGGGCTATTCGACCAACAGCGGCGAGGCGCCAGCGCGCGCGCCGCTCTGCGAGGAGGCGATCCGGCTGGCGCGGTTGTTGCTGCGGCTGTTCCAGACCGAGCCGGAGATCATGGGCCTGACGGCGCTGCTGTTGCTGCAGCACGCCCGTGCGCCGGCCCGTTTCGACGAAAATGGCGAGATCGTGCTACTCGACGACCAGGACCGCTCACTGTGGAGCCGGAAGATGATCGACGAAGGCCTGGCGCTGGTCGACAAGGCGCTGCGCCACCAGAAGCCCGGCCCCTACCAGGTACAGGCGGCGATCGCCGCATTGCATGCGCGGGCGGCAACGCCCGAGGAGACCGACTGGACCGAGATCGACCTGCTCTACAGCCTGCTGGAGCGGATGCAGCCATCGCCGGTGGTGACGTTGAACCGAGCGGTCGCCGTCGCCAAGGTGCGAGGCCCGGAAGCCGCCCTTGCCATGATCGAGCCGCTCGGCGAAAGGCTCTCCGGCTATTTCCACTTCTTTGGCCTCAAAGGCGGGTTGCTGATGCAGCTTGACCGTGGCGAGGAGGCGCGTGTCGCCTTTGACCGTGCGATTGCTTTGGCCAATACGGCGGCCGAAGCCGCCCACATCCGCATGCACATCGACCGGTTGATGAGAGACGGCGCCGTGAAGGCCCCCGCGAAGACAGCGCACTGAAGACTGCTGGCTCAATCGTGCAATCCCGGCTTGGACCATGCCGGGGTGGCGATTTTCCCCTGAAACGAGTAATGCCACGCCATGACAGTGCCTGACGTGCCCACGGCACGCGGGCGACGTGGCGAGAAGGCTCGACCGCCGCCATATTATGGCGAGCGGATCTGAAAGGGATAAAAATGACGATAGCGACGGAAACGGCCGAACTTCTGGCGAAACTGGGCGTGGCCAAGGACGCGCTGACCGGCGGCGACCTCATCGTGCGCAGCCCGGTGACGGGCGAGCAGATCGCGGCGCTGAAGACGATTTCACCGGCCGAGGCCGCCAAGACGATCGATGCCGCACACACGGCGTTCCAGGCCTGGCGGATGGTGCCGGGTCCCCGGCGTGGGGAACTGGTGCGGTTGCTCGGCGAGGAATTGCGCGCGCACAAGGCCGAGCTTGGCCGGCTGGTGTCGATCGAGGTCGGCAAGATCCCGTCTGAAGGTCTCGGCGAAGTCCAGGAAATGATCGACATCTGCGATTTCTCGGTCGGGCTTTCCCGCCAGCTCTACGGCCTGACCATCGCCACCGAACGTCCCGGCCATCGCATGATGGAGACCTGGCATCCGCTCGGCGTCGTCGGCGTCATCTCGGCCTTCAATTTCCCGGTCGCGGTGTGGTCGTGGAATGCAGCACTTGCGCTGGTCTGCGGCGATGCCGTGGTGTGGAAGCCGTCGGAAAAGACGCCGCTGACGGCACTCGCCTGCGAGGCGATTTTTGGGCGCGCGGTCAAGCGCTTCGGCGCTGACGCGCCGCAGGGCCTGGCGCCGATTCTGATCGGCGACCGCGCCGTCGGCGAGATCCTGGTCGATCATCCCAAGGTTCCGCTGGTTTCGGCCACCGGCTCGACGCGCATGGGCCGGGATGTCGGTCCAAGGCTGGCCAAGCGCTTTGCCCGCGCCGTGCTAGAGCTCGGCGGCAACAATGCCGGCATCGTCTGCCCGACCGCCGATCTCGATATGGCGCTGCGCGCCATTGCCTTCGGCGCCATGGGCACCGCCGGCCAGCGCTGCACGACGCTGCGGCGTCTGTTCGTGCATGACAGCGTCTATGACGCGCTGCTGCCGCGGCTGAAGAAGGCCTATCAGAGCGTCTCGGTCGGCAACCCGCTGGAGACGTCCTCGCTGGTCGGACCGCTGATCGACAAGGCGGCGTTCGACGCCATGCAGAAAGCGCTCAAGGAAGCCTCCGCCCATGGCGGCAAGGTGACCGGCGGCACGCGGGTCGAGAACGGTCATCCCGACGCCTACTACGTGCATCCGGCGCTGGTCGAAATGCCGAAGCAGGTTTCGCCGGTGACGGAAGAGACCTTCGCGCCGATCCTCTATGTGATGAAATATTCCGATTTCGACGCCGTGCTCGACGAGCACAATGCGGTCGGTGCCGGGCTGTCGTCGTCGATCTTCACCCGTGACCTGCAGGAATCCGAGCGCTTCCTCGGCGTCGACGGTTCGGATTGCGGCATTGCCAACGTCAATATCGGCACATCGGGGGCCGAAATCGGCGGCGCCTTCGGCGGCGAGAAGGAAACCGGCGGCGGCCGCGAGAGCGGTTCGGACGCCTGGAAAGCCTATATGCGCCGCGCCACCAACACGGTGAACTATTCCAAGGCGCTGCCGCTGGCTCAGGGCGTGTCCTTCGACATCGATTGAGGCGCTGCGCCGGCTTTCCCTGACCAGTTGATCCATCCCGATTCAGTCGGGATGGATCGCTATTGTTCAGCCTGGAGCTTGACGGCCTGCGCGCTCATATTTTCCTGGTAGAAGCTGTTCGGCTGCCAGGTCTTGGCAATTGGTATGACTACCTGTCCGAAGAATTGTGAGGGTGCGGGTTCAGCCAGCCTTTTGCATCGGGCGACAGGCCTCGAAAGCGGCATCGATGACCGCAAGCTTGGCGGCCTGGACGGTCATGTATTCCTGGTAGAAGCTGTTCGAGACCCACATTACCGAATGGCCGCGCCGGCCCATCCAGCCGACGCTGCCGAGCTTTTCGGCGTCACGCAACTTGCGCGCCAGATGGGTGCGCGAGAGTTTCAACCAACTGGCGAATTCGCCGACCGAAACCACGCTGGTCGGGATCTGGTCGAGACCGGCATTGTCAGGATCGATGCCGGACATCAGCCAATCCATGACGATGCCGCCATTGTTGAGCCAGATGAACAGCGAGAAGGTCTGCTTGGGCTCGCGCACCGGGCTGGATGAGAGCAGGCCTTCCGCCACCAGTGGCTGCAGCCTGGCAATCATGCCGGGCTGATCGAGAAACAAAGCGAGCCGATTTCCCCCGTCCAGACCGTCGAGTGTGCGCAGATGCGCAAACACCCAGCCGTCGAATTCCTTCAGCGTCGCTGGCGTCACCTGAAACGGGTGCGCGCGTCCGTCACCGGTGTGCGGCAGGTATTCGATGATGTGATAGTGCAGCATCTCCTTGATGAAGGCCTCGGCCGTGTTGCGGCTGGCGACGGAATAGCGGAGCACGGCATCGATGAAGCGGGCGAGGGTAAGTTCCGTGCGGGGATCGCGCGGGTCTCGGGCGAAATGCAGGGCAAGGCCGGTGTGAGCCAGCAGCCAGCGCTGTTGCGTGGCGAATACGGCGGCCAGGCGCGGGCTCGTTTCATAGATGTGCAGTAGCGCCTTCGACTGCGCCTGGACATAACGATGCAGCGCCGGATGGCCGGCAACATATTCGAAATTCAGCGCCATCCTCCTCGTCCTCCGGCCAGCCCTCGGCAGCGAAGACGCAATCACATTTCCAGCCTTAGCCGCCCGTGTCCAGCCATGCCAACCCGGACAAAAGGCCTAGAGCTGTCAATCGTCCCACGGACACGTTGAAACCGCTCCATCTCTTTGATTTTGAGGCAATTGCGCTGGGAAAGCCCCACGCGCTTTTCCTGGGAAAACCGTTTCACACTTTTCGCGGAACTGCTCTGGTCCGTTCGCGTCCGGCGGATGGCGCGGCCAGCATAGTCAAGCACAATGCCAAGGCCAACGGCGGCGCCGCTTCCGGTCTTCTTCACCGGTTTCGCTGTGAACGGGGATGTGCAGGCGTTGATCGAGGATCCGCGCCTGGACCAGACAGCACTGTGCCGCAGCATAGAGTTTGTTGACACGATGGAACACAGTGGCATTGCCACGAGTGGAACGACGGCCCTACAAACGCCTGACGACGAATTCTCAGGATAGGGCAGGCGCTACCATGGGTGGCTGGTTGCATACTCTTCCACTCGCTTGGATGGCTCTCGTCGTGTTCGGGGCCACCTATATCGTCGCGTTCATCTTGCACCAAGGCATCGCCGTTCTTTCCGCGGGCTCCACGGCGCGGTCATTCAAGGCGCTTTCGCCTGGCATGTTGCCGCCACTCGGTATCATCTTTGGCCTATTTGTGGCGTTCACCGCGGCTCAGGTGTGGAGCGACAACGATCGCGCCAATGCGGCAGTCAATCGCGAGGCCAGTGCGTTGCGGTCGGTCGTGGTTCTGGCGAGCAGCTTTCCCGGTGAGCCCGAGGCGCGCTTACGGACGCTGGTGCGCAGCTATATCGAGGAAACGACGAGCCAGGAGTGGTCGCTGATGGCCGAGGGCGCGGCGACCCTCACCATAATCCCGCCGGCGCTTAACGAGGCGCTGCGGACGACGCTGGCCTTGGCGCCAAGCAATCCCGGCCAGGAGATCGCGCAGCGCGAGATTACGAGGTGGCTCGAAGACGCCTTCGAGGCGCGTCGCCAACGGATTCTCGTCAGCTCCGCACAAGTCAACCCGACGAAGTGGGCCTGCCTGATCCTGCAAGCCTTCTGTGCTCTTCTCGCGATCGCGGTCGTTCATAGTGATAACCGAACGGCATCGGCGATCGCTCTTGGAAGTTTTGCGACCGGCGTGGCGGCATCCGTTCTCTTGATTCTCGCCCACGATCGGCCCTTCACGGGAGAGATCGCAGTATCACCGCAACCGTTGCTGCAAGTTATGCCGGAAGCCGAAGCGGGCGGCGGCGGATGATACAGGCAGGAGTGCAAGGCGGGTAAATTCCGTCGCGTTGTGAGGCTCTGATTTGGTGGCAAGCAAAACGGCAGCCCCTACGACTCGTCCCTCTCATCGCGCAGATTGGACACAACGCGGCGGTTCTGCGACCTGCAGGCGTTGTCGGGGCAGTCGCGGACGAGCCTGTCTTTGCCGTAGCCCTTGGCCCACATGCGGTTGCGGTCTATGCCGCCGGCGGCGAGGTAGTTCATCACTGCATCGGCGCGCTGCTGCGACAGCGCCGTTTCGCTTGCGCCGGGATCGTCGGCGAAGCCCTGCAGCTTGAGCAGCCAGCGCGGATACTTTGCTAACCAGGCGATCTGGGTGTCGAGGGTGGCCTTGGCGACAGAATCGAGCGCGGCCGAACCTTTCGTGAAATAGGTGCGGCGGCCGACATTGAGGATAAAATCCTCCTCGCTGCCCGGCTGCACGTTCTGGAAGCCGGCAATCTCGGCGTTGGTGACGTCGGGCGTGGGCGGGGTCAGCGTGTTGCTGGTCGAGCAGGATGCGGTCAGCACCAGCAGGCTGGCGGCGAGCAGCCGGCGCGTGTTTTCAATCATGCGGTTCATGATGCGCCATCATTCGACAGTGGTGGAAGCGGGCGCCTGGTCGGCGATGTGCGGCAGGACCTCCACCGCGGTGCCGATCGGGCACCGCTGGTAGAGGTCGATGATGTCTTCCGGGAACATGCGGATGCAGCCGCTGGAAGCGTCGGTGCCGATGCTCCATGGCTCCAGTGTGCCATGCAGGCGGTAGCCGATGTCGGCGCCGTCGCGGTACAGATAGAGCGCGCGCGGCCCGAGCGGATTATTGGGCGCGCCGCCTTCGATCATGGGCGGCAGCTCCGGCCTGCGCTTACGCATTTCGGGGGGTGGGACCCATTGCGGCCACAGCGCGCGGCGGTCGATCGTCGCGCGGCCGTACCATTTGAAGCCCTCCTTGCCGACGCCGACGCCGTAGCGGATGGCGGTCTTGTTTTCCATGATGAGGTAGAGGAAATGGTGGCGGGTATCGACCACGACAGTGCCGACCGGCTCGCTGCTGAAATACTTGACAATCTGGCGATGCCATCTCTTGTCGATCTTGGCGAAGTTGGTCTTGCGATAGACAAAATTATTGTCGCTGGCGGTACCGGCGAAAAAGGATTTTGCCGCCGCGGCTTGAACAATATTGCCGCTTGCACCGACCGCGACCAGCGCCAGGCCGCCGAGCACGACACCTCTGCGTGATAAAACCATCGGCAATCCCCCATGCCTTAAGCCTGGCTGACCATAGTTGAGAATTATTTCGCCTCAAAGTGGAAAATGCTGCAGTTGGCCGGTGGCGGACCGGTCAGAGTGTGCTTCGGGTTCGGCGTGCAACATTAGGCGATGCCATTTGCACGGATGGCGGCGAACCAACCACCTCGGCAGGGGCGCCAGATTGCTCACCACGTTGGCTCTTTACTTCGCGGCTCAGCAGCTTGCATCTCCGGAACGGTGAAAACCGGTACCTCGCCCTTGAAACCCTGGAGCTCGAAGGCGCCCGCCTGGACAACCGGCATCGATGCTCCTGCTGCAAAGCCGGGTCCAAGCACGAGGGGGATGCCCAGCTTCTTGGTCGTCGATTCGAGCCGTGCCGCGCGATTCACCGGTGAGCCGATCGCGGTGTAATCGAAGCGCCGTTCGGACCCGAAATTGCCTACCGAGCAGATGCCGGTCTCGATGGCGACGCCAATTTCGATGGAGCGATGGCCATCGGCCGTGAAGGCGGCGTCTTCGAGCTTCACCCGCTCGATCAGGGCAAGGCCCGCCTCGAGCGCGCGCTCGCGATGATCGGGTTGATCAAGCGGTGCGTTCCAGAAGGCCAGCACCGCATCGCCCATGAACTTGTCGATGGTGCCGTCGCGCTTGAGGATCTCATCGGTCGCAATGCCGAGGAAATGGTTGACCACCTTGGCGATTTCTTGGGTGTCGAGCTGTTCGCTCATCGTCGTGAAGCCGCGTATGTCGCTGAGCAGGATTGTGATTTCGCGCTTCTCGCCGGACAGGATTGCCTCGGTGTCCGAGCTTGCGAGGCGCTGCACCACGGAGGGCGAAAGATATTGAGAGAACTGTCGCGTCAGGGTGGACCGGCGCTGCTCGCTGCGCCTGTACAGAACATAGCCTTCGAAGCCCGCAACCATGATCGTTGCAAGCGTCGGCTGCAGCGGGTCATAGAGTGCGCCTTGCAGGCTGTACTCGAGAGCGCCGAACACGAACGGGGTGACGGCCAGCAGCGCAAGGGCGAGGGCGCCAACCACGACACGCCCGGCGAGCACTCCTGAAAGCCCGATGAAAACGACGGCGCTGAGGAGAAACCAGAGCCGTTCGAGCATTCTCGCGTGCGTTGGCTCTGCCAGGTAGCGCCCGGCAATCATCTGGGCGATCGCATCGGCGTGGATGTCCGCGCCTGGTCGCGCTGGATGTGTTGGCGTGGGCAGGTACTGCGTCAGTCCCACAGCCGACAGGTCGACAATGGCGATAGCGCCCCGCAGCCGCGAATCGCCATGGCGCGAAAGGATGGTGCTGGCAGATAGGCGGGGCGTATCGGTGGCGGTTTCCCAGAGGCGGATGCCCCCCTCCGGCTCGAGCGGCACAATGGCCCCGGCCATCCTGAGTGCGTCGAACCCGGCTGCATTCATCCGGGTTATGTAACCGTCCTGTCCGGTGTAAAGGCGCAGGAGCTCGAGCGAGAAGGACGGCCACAGCTGCACGCCTTGAGCGGTGTTGCGAAGCCAAAGCAGCGGCACATGGCGCAGTACCCCGTCGGGATCGGGCAAGGTGCGGATCACGCCGAGGCCCACGGCGGCGTTCGAGAACTCGGCAAGCGAGCCGGTCAAGCCGGTGAAGCCGGGAAGTGTATCCGGGACTTGCCCGACGATCGACCAGCCGGCTTTGGGTTCTGTTTCTGAAACTGTCGCCTCATTGCCCAGGCTGACGGCAAGCGCCGTCCGATTTTTGGCCAGCGCCGCTGCCAGGCGCTTGTCTCCGGCGATGCCCTCAGGCGAGGTGTCGGCTTCGGGGAGTACCAGCGCAAGCCCGACCACCGACGCGCCGGATTGGGTGATGCCATCCACCAGATCGGCCAAGAGGCCACGGTTCCAGGGCCATCGCCCATGTGCGTTGAGGCTGGCGTCGTCGATCGAGACGATCACGACAGGATTGCTCGTCGCCTGGCGTGGGGCGAGAAACTGGTAGAAGTCGTACGTGCGTTCGCGCAGGCGCGACAGAGGCCCGTCGAAAGCCAAATGGCAAGCGAACAGCAAAAGAATGAGCACAAGACCGGATATCTTGCGCCTCGCGGTCCAGCGCCAATCAGCCCAGCGCCAATCAGCAAAGGGGCTCATACCGGGCGCCCGGGCTTAATTGCAGAAGCGGGAGCAGCCATCGCCCTCGCCATCGCCCCTCTGCCCTCCGCTGCCCACAGGTGGCGTTGGGCTGTCAGGGAATTCCATGACCACTCCTGGCAATGCGCCGTCCGTGGAGTCGCAGACTTTGAGCGAGCCGCCGAGTGCCGACGCACAAATTGCGCTTACGTCCAATCCAGGGCCCGGTGCGCCTGGCAGGCCGGTGCCGGCTATCCGGTCGATACTGTCCAATATCGGGAAGGTGTCGATTCCGCCGTAGCCGGTCAGCAGCTTGCCATCTTCCGATGTGCAGGCGTAGCCGGGGTTTGTGATGACTAGCCGTTTGCCATTGATCGTGCAGGTCATACGGCCGGCGCGCAGTATGCCGACAGTCTGGCCGGCTGCCACCAGCACTTCGATGATGCCGCCTCTCGCCCCGAGCACCATGTGCGGCGTCGCAACCTGCATGACGCCCCGTTTCGAAACCTGACCGCCATAAAAACGGGCCAGGCCGCTGTTCATCCCGATGTCGATCTTTCCCGAGCCGGAGCCCGGATCATAGACGAATTCATCGATCGTCAGGCTGGTGTTCGGACCTATCTTGGCGCTCGATTCATCCCGGAACACCAGCATTCCAAGACCGGTGGGATCGCTGCGCAGCTGGTCGCCCAGTTCGACGCCGGCACCAACGTTCATTGTCCCACCGTTGTTGCGGACGATGTTGGTCTGATAGGCTGTCATCGACCCGACCGTCTCAGCGGCGGAGGGTGCCGCGAAGGCAAGGAAGGCGATTAAAATCGCGATCGGACGGTACCTCATCGCGGCCCTTTCAATTGAGCGTCAACGTATAGCTCATCAGCATCTCGAACGATTTTTGGTCTCGGTTAGCGATGGCGAAGTTGGTTTCTCGATAGGCGAGATCAACGCTGATCTTCTGGGCTTCCGTCATCTGAAAATCGCTTTCCGAGGCAATGCGCCAGAAGTCGCTCTTGATATTTGTGCCGATGCCGACAGACAGATCGGGAGTGTCGCTGTGGCCGGCCGAGAAGGCGATCTGGTGCGACCATGCGAAAAAATCCGGTACGGTCATCAACAGGCCGCCATAGCGGACCTCGCCCGTGTAGCTGCGGCCGATTTCGCCAGATCCTGAAGCGAAGTCATTCGAGCCGACAAAGCGCAGTCCGAGCGCCTGGCCATTACGGAAGCGGTAGCTGCCGCCTGCCTCATAGAAGACCCTGCTATCGGCGAAAATGCCTTGCGAGGCGCTTAGATCGATGTAGCCGCCACCGGCGAAGAGAGTCGTCTCGACCGTCGGGCGAACGAGGAAACGTCCGCTGAGGCCGACGCCGCTTTCGTGGACATCGCTGTCAAAACGATCTGTAACGGCAAACGCGGAAAGCAGCAGGCGGAGCGAATCGATCCCACTGTTGGGCAGCCCCTTGTCCCAGGTAATCGCTGCGTTGCCGTGGACAAAAGTCTTCTCGCTGCCCGGAACCGACAGGTCTTCCGTGAAAAAACGCTGTGTCGCCGTCAACGAGCCAGAAAGAACGAGGGCGTCAGCACTTGGCGTGCCGAGGTCCCACCGAACAAAGCCGTCGGCCCGCCCGTAGGGCGAGACGAAGCTGTTGTCGTCCTGCGCCCCGTCTGGCTCAAAATCGGTGAATGCGCTGAATACGCCTCCAGTCAGGGCGAGTTCCCAGGTAAGGCCACGCAACGCGCGCTCGATGCGGGCCAGCAAGCGAACAGCTTCCTGCTGCTCACTTTCGGTCAGACCGCCGACTTCGATGCCGTACTGCACCTGCCGCCGGGCCAATTCATAGGACCCGACATGATAATACAACCGGCTGGCCGCAAGCCGGGCGCGCGCATCGCGGGGGTATTTGATCAGATACTGCTCGATTGAGGAGATCGCCTGATCGTATTGTCCCGCGTTGACCGCAACCGTGACGAATTGGGCGAGCGTTCCATTGTCGGCCGGACTGGCGATTCGGGCCGAAAACGCGTCATCATAGCCCGCAAAAAGACCTTGTGCGCCGGCCGGCAATACGCCGCTAAAAAGCAGCGCTGCGGCCAAGCTGAAGATCGTTCGAGCCGAAGATAGCATGCCGAGAACCCCACCCCGACCCGACTAGTGCGAAGGATTTAGCACGACTACAAGAAAAAAGGCGACGGAACCGTCACCAGACCGTGAGAGCCTCAGCAGCTGTTGCAGCTGCGCAACAAATTTTTGGGTTCATTCCTATTTCGGCTACGCTGTTTGCCGAGACATCTTCTCAAGCGTTGCTGAACGTAATTGGAGTATCCGACTCTAGTGGCAAATGATTCAAACTCCTAAGTGGAACAAGATCTACATTGTTTGCGCGATTCTGCGCGTATCCGGTCACCGAATGAGGCTTCAAGGTAGCGCACGTTTTATCCAAAGGTCTTCCTTCGTGTTGCGCAAAGGTCGAAATGCTGAGGTGCTCCTCATGCGTCCGCGATGCGGCCTGGCTCTCGCAATTTCTCCGAAGGCGACGAGGCCAGCTTATTGCCCCCAATCCCCAGGGACGCGTCCCTGGACGCGCCTTGCTACAGCACGAGCATGGTGGCCAGCCACAGCATCAGGCCCATGCCTACAATATCAGTCAAGGTGGTGAGGAAGATCGCCGAAGCGACCGCCGGATCGGCACCGACCCGGCGCAGGCCCAACGGGATCAGCACGCCGGAGATTCCGGACAAGAGGCACGCTCCGGACATGGCAAGCAGGATCACAAGTGCCAGCATGGGCGCTTGGGCCGCCGACTCCGGCTGCCTCGAGGCGTAGAACCACATCGCCGCAGCCGCAACAAGGCCGACCAGCAAGCCGTTAGCGATCCCGAGCGCGCCCTCTCTCATCACCAAGTGCAGCTTCGGTCTTTTGTCCACATCCCCCAAGGCAAGGCCACGCAGCGTCATGGCCAGTGCCTGGCAGCCGGTGTTTCCGCTCTGCCCGGCCAAGACCGGGAGGAACGCCGCCAGGGCGACGATCTTCTCTATCGTGCCTGTGAACGAACTGACCACGAATGCGGCCAGGAAGGCCGTCAGGAGGTTCAACTGCAGCCACGGATGACGCTTCAAGAAGGCTGAAAACAAGGGCGTAAAAGAGCGCTCCTCCTTCTGGACACCTACCATCTGGCCAGACTGGGCGGAAATCTCAATGATTTGCTGCTCGAACAAGCGCCAACCGCGAACCTGCCCGAGCAGCCGGTTCTCGGCGTCCACCACCGGGTAGACAGGGTAGTGACGCCGTACCGCTGCCTCGCATGCGTTGCTCAAAGGGAGATCGACATTGAGAGCGAACGGCTTGGGCAGCATGATCTGATCGACAATGGCGTCCGGTTCGCTCAGCATCAGATCGCGCAGGACCACCAGGCCAACCAGTTTATTGCCCTCGTCCGTGACGTAGAGATAAGTGAGCTCGGTCGGCACCTGGGCGCGTCTGACAGCTTCAACTGCGGCAGCAACTGTCGTCCCGACAGGAACGCTGGCGGAAATCGGGTCCATCAGCTCGATGAGCGACTCGGGCATCGCGATATCCTCGCCACCGTCATGAGGTCCGATGGGCCGCATGTGCAGTGGCAAATGCTCGGCCACCTTACGGGCGTGCCCGTCCGGTAACAGCTTCAGTGTGTCGCGGATGAACTCGGGAGACTCTCTGGCGAGCAATTCAGCTGCGTCATCAGGTGCTCGGGCACGTAGCGTGCGCACCAACTTCTGAACGCCGGTCTCTTCTTTCATTTGCTATGGCCCCCGATTGAAGGTCACATAGTATGTAAAGTATCGGATCGCACCAGTGCGGAAAATGACAGCTTCTTGCGGCCTCGGCAGTCCGCCTTGTGGTTCTCGAAGTTATTGCGGGCTGAGGCGCGAGGCGGGTCCCCTCAGGGCGCCCAGTCACACCTGCGGCGAAAGCCATTGACGGCGGACAGGAGGAGGGCAAGCCGGCATCGGAGCTGCCCCGCCCTAGACGGGTCCAGCCGGCAACGTTGCGGTTCGGCTCGGATCGCCTTGCGATGCTGCAAACACGAGCGGTACAGGATACAATACCGAAGCGAATGCGTTCCCCGGATGGCTCAAAATGTCCTCCGCCGATTCTCTCGCCGCGAGATTATTGTCGGCGACATTGATGTTCGATCGTGCGTCGTTGCTGGCGCTCGAGGCTTTGGCTGCCGAATCCGACCGTCGGGTCCTAAGGCGCGGTGAGGTCCTGGTTCGCGAAGGTGATCCATCGGACAGGTTCTTCGTCGTGCTGTCCGGTCGCTTTACGGTACACAAAGGAGATCGGATTGGCTCGGTCGCCGAGATCGCGCAGGGTGAACTGGTCGGCGAAATTGGTTTCTTTGCAGGGCTGCCCCGTACGGCCACTGTCCTTGCAGCGCGCGATTCGATCGTCCTTGAAATCAGTCGTAGTCATTTCGAGAAGGCGGCCGAGGCTCTGCCGAACCTGAGAGAGGCGGTCACAATATCTCTGGCGCGCCGGTTCGCCACGCAATCTCCGATTTTGTCAGGTCTCCAGAAACCTGCCAAAATCCGAACGCTTGCCATCATTGCAGCCGGCGGAAGTCGCATCTCACCGGTTTTCATCGGGCACCTACAGCAAGAGTTCGGCGCGGTCACGCGCGCTCAGTTCGTTTCCCGGCTTGACGTCCACGCGAAGTTCCCAGGTCGTCCGATCGACGACCAGCCGGTCCTTAACTGGTTGAACGAACTGGAGGCGCAAGCTGAATTCGTTGTCTACGTCGCGGATGAAGAACCTAATGAATGGACACGAGTCTGCATTCGCCAGGCCGATACCGTTCTGCTGCTAGCGAACGCGTCCTCCTCGCCTCGCTTGAACACGTCCGAGGAATTGGCCCTATCGGTCCATTCACCATCGACCGGTCGGCTTGTCTTAATTCACGACAATCGCTCGGCTGCGGTCTCCGGCACCTCTGCGTGGCTCGATGAGCGCCCCCATGTCGGCCAGCATCATCATGTTGCGCTGGAGGACGCGTCTGATATCCAGCGCCTGGTCCGATTTATTTCCTGCAAGGCACGTGGCTTCGTGGCGGCTGGGGGTGGGTCCCTGGGCAGCGCCCATCTGGGCGTTTACAAGGCCTTCGTCGAGGCGGGCGGGCGCTTCGACTATCTCGGCGGGACAAGTTCCGGAGCGGCGATGATGGCCGGCTTCGCAAGAGGGTTGGACGCAGAACAGATCGACCGCGGCACGCACAACATATTTGTCAAGAGTCGGGCGTTTCGGCGCCCCACCTTGCCGCGTTTCGCGCTTCTGGATCACAAGGCCTTCGATCGAGCCCTTCGGGAGGAATACGGCGAAGTTCTGATCGAAGATCTTTGGTTTCCGTTCTTTGCGCTTTCGACCAATCTGAGCAGCCGTCAGCCCCATGTCCACCGTCGTGGAAAACTCTGGCAGGCCGTTCGGGCATCCGGCTCGCTCCCGGGTGTCCTGCCGCCGTTCTTTACCGCTGACGGCGATATGCTGGTGGACGGCGCCATCATGAACAATTTGCCGCTGGAACAGATGAGGGAACTCAAGACCGGCCCCAATGTCATCGTGAGCTTTGGGTCCAGTGCACCGCAAAAATACCACATCGACTATGACCGCATCCCCGGAAGATCGGAACTGGCGATCGCCCTGCTGAACCCTTTCGGCCGTGCCCGCCTGCCGCAGGTTCCAAGCATGCTTCAGGTTATTGCCGCGAGTATCCTGGCACACGGGCCGCAGGACATTGCCGTCGGCGACGAGGATGTCTTGTTCTGTCCGCAGGTTTCGAGCACCTTCATGGATTGGAGTCGGCATTCCGAGTTGTTTTCAGACGCCTACGACCGCACGGCGCAATGGATCGAGGAACGTCTCCGCCAGAACGACTCAGGGCTCCGGGCGGTGCTCGGTTGAGCAGGTCGGCGAGCGGATCGAGTTGAACGACGACCGGCTGACCGCGTTGAGGCGCGAAGCGGACATTCGGGTCCGCTCCCCTCAGGACGCCCAAGTCGCGCCGGCGGCGAAAGCCATTGACGCCGAACAGGTAGAGGGCAAACCGGCATTGGAGCTGCCCCGCCACTAAAATCTCAACACCCAGGCTTCCACTTTTCCCTTGCCTTTGACTTCGATAGCGCCGCGCGGCTCGAAGATGAATTGGTCCTTGAGCTGTTCGTAGACGGGGCGAGTCACCTGAACAGAGTCGGGAACTCCACCCGACTCCATGCGGCTGGCCAGGTTCACTGTGTCACCCCATAAATCATAGATGTACTTACTCTTGCCAATGACGCCGGCGACCACTGGCCCGCTGTTGACGCCGACCCTGAGCTTCATCGAGACGTTGTGTTCCATCGCGTGCTCGCGGGTAATGTGGACCATGCGGATGGCCATGCGGACCATGCGCTCGGCGTGGTTGGCCACCGGCACGGGTAGGCCGCACACCGCCATATAGGAGTCGCCCACCGTCTTGATCTTCTCGATGCCGAGATCATTGGCGGCAACGTCGAAGCGCGTGAAGAGTCCGTTGAGAAACATCACGACATCGTGCGGCGGCATTTCCGATGTCAGTGCCGTGAAACCGACCAGGTCTGCGAAGGCGACCGTGACCTCGGCGAAGCCGTCGGCGATCCTCTCCTCGCCAGCGCGCAGCCGATTGGCGATCGGTGCCGGAAGGACGTTGAGCAGCAGCTGCTCGTTCTCGCGGTTCTTGTTCTCGATCACGACATTCTTTTGGTGCAGATCCTCAACCATGCCATTGAAGGCCGAGCAGAGTTCGCCAATCTCGTCGCGCGTGCGGACCGGCACGCTGGTCGCGTAGTCGCCAGCGGAGAAGCGTTTCACCCCGGCAGTCAGATCGCGGAGCGGCCCGAGCAGCGCACGCGAAAGCCAGGAGGCGGTGGCGGCGACCACGAGCATCGCCAGTCCTCCGACGAGCAACAGATCCCGGCGGAGTTCGGCGATCGGTGCGAAGGCCTCGGCGCTGTCGATCTTGGCGACGAGAGCCCACTTGACATCGGAAATCGCGAGCGGTCCCCATGAGGCGAGCGTCGGGACGCCACGGTATCCGATGATCTCGCCCGTGCCCTCGACACCGGCGAGCGCGGCACGGGAGGCCTCGGTGTCGACGCGCTGATGCAGCACTGGTGTCCCGTAACGCTGAATGACGGCGATTTCCTGGTCCGAAGTGCCCACGGATTTGAGGTCGGCGAAGAAGTTATCCCGGTTCTCGTAGAACGCCCGCGGGCCAGAGCGCACCAGATAATCGGGCCCGACGAGATAGGCCTCACCCGTGTTGCCGAACCCTTCCTGCCGCCAGCGGCGGTTACCGGTGACGACGTTGTCGATCTCATCATTCGACAATTGCGCGACCAGCACGCCGATGACGACGCCCTGGGCAATCACCGGTGCTGCCATGAAGGCGATCGGCGCGCCGCCTGATGGCGCATAAGAGGCGAAATCTACGAGGCAGATGGCTGACGGGTCTGCGATCTGCGAGCAGCGGGCGACGGCGGCCGCGACGTTGGTGCGGCGGTACGGACCCAACTGAAGAGACGTGGTGAAATCCACCTCCTTCTCGACCGTATAGATCAGGCGACCTGATTTGGGATCGGCAATCATGAGATCGAAAAAGCCGACCGTGGTAGCCGCAGCGCGCATCAATGGATGATATATGGCGTGCAGCCTGGAGTATTCGCTTCCGTCGCCGGCGTCGTCGAGAAGCTTGCGCCGCTCCGCCGGGTTGGGATTTTCCACGATGTAGTGATACTGCAGATAGTAGGGGGCACCACCGACCGGCAGGTAGTCCGACAGGGCCGGTTCCCTGCCCAGGGTGTGCGTCATTCCGGGGATGAAGTTCTCAGCGTACCAATCGCCGACCCTTTGCCGCAGTTCAGGCGGCGCGCCTGTCCGGTCGAGTTTGTCGGCCGCGGTCCGGAACTCGCGTGTCGCATCGACCACCATCTTGGAAGTGGCAAGCAGGCGCAGTTCCGCCTGGATCGTGCGGAAGTAGGTTTCAACCTGGCGCGTCTTGGTCTGCCGAGCGGCCGTGAGTTGGTCGAAGACTGCTTTTTCGAGAGCGTCGCGGGCGCGGAAGTAACCCAGCGCCCCGGTGAACATGACTGCGATCGCGCCAAGAAGGACGAGGGTTGTAAACAGCTTTGCAGCCAATCCCCAGCCCGCGGGGCTGGATGAGCCGGTCACATCTGAAGAAGACATGAGATCTTACTTTGCTTTTGCATCAGGTCTTCGGAAACAGGAGCGTCGACGTCGCGCCGGACGGCAAGCCAGGATCGTGTTTCATCTGTTTCCCCCTCTCCCTCGCATATGCATACCAAATTTACTGCGAGACGTGTGCGGGAATGCGTTGTCGGTTTCCCCGTGGGACCGCACGGCAGAAGCGGCCATGGAGAATGGTCTGAGGGCTTGCTTGCTTCTCGTGAATTGCGTTTTGGATGCTACCCATCAAAGCCCAAGGTGGCGCGCTTGAACCTGGGTAGCAGGTACCGCGGTTCGACCAGGCGTCCGGAAAGCGGACGCGATGCACTCTGGCTTCTGGCGCGATGCGGTTGGGCGAGCAAGATACTGCCAGCGAGCGTGCGATGACCAGCCTGGGAAGACAGGCTATGATTGTGTCGATGGAAGATGCACACAGCTCCTTTGGCCCGTTCGTGCTCGACGGCACGGACCGCTTGCTGCGCCGCGACGGGCAGCCTTTGCAGTTGGGACAAAGAGCGTTTGACCTATTGGCGGCGTTGGTCGAGGCGAATGGAGCGGCAGTCGACAAGGGACCGACGCGAGTGGGCGGACTTGCCAACACACCATCCTGCCCCGGATGAATAAATCGACGGGTTGGTCTACTGCTGTCCGATCGCTATCCATTCCGGCCAGCCGGGCGTGTCAGACATCGCCTCAGATCCGGATCGTGGTATCCGACGATTCAACTATTCAATCGATCCCGTTGATCGCCAGCGCGAGTGGACCAAATGCTTGTGCCTGTCGAACAGAGCCAGTTTGTCGAAATAACCTAGCCGAAGCCCAGCCCCGCAGCCGTCACAGGTGAAGCGAGAAATCGACTTAAACCATGAGCCATTTCGAATGATTGGATGTTTGCAGGCCGGGCACTCGCTGAGATACTCTAAAACGGTCGTCCGGCGGCCGTTTCGAGATCGAATCCTTTGGTTTGGCTCTTGCAGAGGGCCAGCGAAGACGGCGCGGCATTGCCGGGTTCGGTTATAGCACGCCGACGATTAACGTCCCTTCATCGCCGGTCTTTGTCCCACCGCTCCTCTTTTGTCGAAAGGCGACTGGACACTTTGGGACCTAGCTTGGCGGCTTCTCACGTGCCGGCGCCAGCCCGGTACCGTTCACCGGATCAATGCGGCCTGGTGCCAGCCGCACCCGCGTGATCGAGCTGCATCCTGCCGTGCTGGCAGCTATGAGGAGCAGCTTCAAACAGAGCTTGCCCGAGGAATTGCGGTTGGCTATTCCCAATCCGCAGAGGCGTGCGGGATTTGATCGAAACCGCAACTGTGTTCCAAGACCCGTCGAGGATCGGCGGATTCGAAGTCGAAATCACGAGGCGTCTAACGGCACTGCTCGGTGACAATGCCTTTCCCAACGGCGTCAAAGGAGTGTGGGGAATGGTGGTAGCGGGAGAGGGACTTGAACCCCCGACCCCAGGATTATGATTCCCGTGCTCTAACCAACTGAGCTACCCCGCCAGGGCGGCGAAAGGCCCGAATCCACCTTAAATCGAAAGGCATTTCGAGGCGTTCGCCAAGGTCGCGCGGATATAAGGTTGGGAGGGCGAGCCTGTCAAGCATCGATGCGTCAGGCGCGCCGGCATATTGTCGTCCGAGAAAAGCTTTGCCGGGCAGACATCCCGATGCAGTCGGGATGGGGCTCTAGTCTTTGTTTGAGCATGGTCTCTGGACAAAACGGGTACCCCGTTTGTCCGTGAAAACCAGTTCCCACTTTTCGGGACCACGCTCTTGTCGCCGGGGTTGAGTTCGGCGGGGCACGTCGCTATGTCTCGGCCAAGAAATCTAGAGTTTGAAGCTGATGAAGCCGCGCATTGCAGTCCTCGGTTGCGGATACTGGGGCAGCAACCACATCCGCACCCTCAAGGCGCTTGGCGCGCTGCATGCGGTTTCCGATGCCAATCGGGCGCGGGCCGAAGGTTTTGCCAGCGAGCAGGACTGCCTGGCGATCGAGCCGGATCAGCTGTTCGTGCGTGACGATATCGACGCCATCGTCATGGCCTTGCCGCCGCAGTTCCATGCCGACCTTGCCGTGCGCGCCGTCGAGGCCGGCAAGGACGTGCTGGTGGAAAAGCCAATCGCGCTGACCGTGCCCGATGCCGAACGCGCAGTGCAGGCGGCCAAGGACAATGGCCGCGTCTTCATGGTCGGCCATGTCTTGCGCTTCCATCCAGCCTTCGAGACGCTGAAGGCGCTGATCGACAATGGCGAGCTCGGTGAAGTCCGCTACATCCATTCACACCGGCTCGGCCTCGGCAAATTCCACACCGAGAACGACGCGCTGTGGGATCTGGCGCCGCACGATCTGTCGATGATCCTGGCCATCACCGGGACCGAGCCGATCGAGGTGCGAGGCGAGGGGGCGGCACTGCTCGACAGTCTCAGCGACTTCGCGCACCTGCATATGCGCTTTCCCAACGGCCTGCGCAGCCACCTCTTCGCCTCGCGGCTCAATCCCTATCGCGAGCGGCGGCTGACCGTGGTCGGCACCAAGGCGATGGCGGTGTTCGACGATGTCGAGCCGTGGGAACGCAAGCTTGCCGTCTACCGCCATGCGGTGTGGCAGGACAGCGGCCAGTGGGCCTTCACCACCAACGAGCCGTCCTATGTCGCGGTCGGGCAGGGCATGCCGCTGACGCGCGAACTCGAGCATTTCATCCAGTGCATCGAGACGCGCGCCGAGCCCCGCACCAGCGGCGAGGAAGCCATCAGGGTGCTGCGCATCCTGACGGCGGGCACGGTCACACACACCAAATCCTGAGACCGTTTGGAAATTCTACTCCTGCGGCCAATGGTCTGCGAGAAAGTAGTGTTTACTCGGCGGGAACCTGTGCCGGCCTGGCGGCAAGCCGCGTCAGCATGGCCTCGGCCTCGGCGCCACGCTCGGAGCGCTCGATAAAGCCGCCGCCGAAGACGCGGGCCTCGTTGCCGTCGTCGGAATAAAGCACGCAGGCCTGTCCGGGCGCGATGCCGGACTCGCCGTCGACCAGTTCCACAAAGGTGCTGCCGGCGCGGTGATGCAGTACGGCCGGGCGCGGCGGCCGCGTCGAGCGGACCTTGGCAAACAGCTCCATGCCGGCGGCCGGAATGTCTGACAGCGCGCGATCGCCCAGCCAGTTCATGTTGCGCAGGTAAATCTTGTGCGTCTCCAGCGCCTCGCGCGGGCCGACAATGACGCGGGCCCGGTCGGCGTCGAGATGGACGACGTATAGCGGTTCGCCCGACGCAATGCCGATGCCGCGGCGCTGGCCGATCGTGTAGCGCAATATGCCATCATGGCGGCCAAGCACGCGGCCGTCGATATGGACGATGTCGCCCGGGTTGGCGGCAGCCGGCTTCAGCTTGGCGATGATATCGGAATATTTGCCCTGCGGCACGAAGCAGATGTCCTGGCTATCCTGCTTGGCAGCAACGGTCAGCCCCATCTCTTCGGCAATAGCGCGCACCGCGGGCTTCGACAGGCCGCCGAGCGGAAAGCGCAGATAGTCGATCTGCGCCTGCGTGGTGGCAAACAGGAAGTAGCTCTGGTCGCGGTCTGCATCGACCGGCCGGAACAGCGCGCGATGGGCGCCATTGGCGCCGGAGCGGATATAGTGGCCAGTGGCGAGCGCGTCGGCGCCAAGGTCCTTGGCGGTCGCCAGCAGATCGGCGAACTTCACCGTCTGATTGCAGGACACGCACGGGATCGGCGTCTCGCCGGCGACATAGCTCTCGGCGAACGGGTCGATGACCGCCTTGCGGAAGCGCTCTTCATAGTCGAGTACGTAATGCGGGATGCCCAGCGTCTCCGAAACGCGGCGGGCGTCGTCAATGTCCTGGCCGGCGCAGCACGAGCCGGCCCGGTGCGTTGCCGCGCCATGGTCGTAGAGCTGCAGCGTGACGCCGACGACATCATAGCCTTCGCGCTTCAAAAGGCCTGCGACGACGGACGAATCGACACCGCCCGACATGGCGACGACGACGCGGGTGTTTTGCGGGCTGGCGGGAAGGTCGAGGCTGTTCATGGTTCTTTCGTTCTGCGCGGCGCTTCAATGGCAGTGGCGCGAATATAGGTCAACCACATCAGCGGCGCCAGCTTTGCGGCAGCGCCGATTTTGCGGGAAAATTGCGCGCCCGCCGGCCGTTCACTCAAATGCCGACGAAAAGACTAACGCGGCGTTCATGATCCTTACCTAGTCATTAGGGTTCGCTTAGGCAATTTTTAAAGCTGTGGCGGTAATGTGGTGGGGATTGGGTCTTTGAGTTTTTTGTAGAGAGTACGATGACCGATCTTGTTAGACCGCGAGTCAAATATGTTATCGGGCCTGACGGCAGCCCTCTTACGATTGCCGATCTGCCGCCGACGAATACACGTCGCTGGGTTATCCGGCGCAAGGCGGAAGTGGTTGCGGCGGTGCGCGGCGGGCTTTTGAGCCTCGACGAGGCATGCCAGCGCTACAAGCTTACCACCGAGGAATTCCTGTCCTGGCAAGCGTCGATCGACGAATACGGGCTTGCCGGGTTGCGCACGACGCGCATCCAGCAATACCGGCACTAGAGCCAGGATCTCAACAAGAAGGGCGCGGTAACCGCGCCCTTTTGCCTGTCGTAAGGCCTGCTTCAGACCGTCAGCACCACCTTGCCGATGGGCCTGGTGGCGAGAAAGGCGTGCGCCGCGCCCGCCTGTTCGAGCGGAAAGCTCTTTGCCACATGAACGGCAAGCTTTCCCGCATCGACCAGTTTGCCAAGCTCAACGAGGCCTTCGCGGTCAGGCACCACAGACATGCGCTCGACGCGGATGTTTCGCGCCGCAGCCTTGGCCCGGGTGGTGTCGTGGACGTTGAGCAGCGATACCAGGACGCCGCCGTCCTTCAGGACTGTCAGCGATTGGTCGGCATGGTCGCTGCCCATCGGGTCCAGAACCAAATCGATGTCACGGACCTCAGCGGTGAAATCGCCCTTGGTGTAGTCGACGACCTCGTCGGCGCCGAGCGAGCGGACGAAATCGAGTTTCTTCGGGCTGGCGGTGGCGATGACATAGGCGCCGCGCGCCTTGGCAATCTGCACTGCCAGATGTCCGACGCCACCGGCCGCGGCATGGATCAACACGCGCTGGCCGGGCTTCAGGCCACCATGGCGGACTATGCCCTGCCAGGCGGTCAGGCCGGCCAGCGGCAGCGCGCCGGCGTGATTGTGATCGATCGTTCGCGGCTTTGGCGCTATTTCATCGGCCGGGGTGACAGCGAGTTCCGCATAGGCCGCGGCCTGTTTGGGGAAACGCGGCATGCCGAACACAGCGTCACCGACCTTGAGTCCACCGTTGACGCCTGGGCCTAGCGCCTCGACGGTGCCTGAAATATCCCAGCCGAGGGTGAAGGGCGGTTCGCCCAGCAATGGATAATAGCCGGCGCGCACCGAGCCATCGACCGGATTGATGCCGGCTGCGTGCACGCGGACCAACACTTCGCCTGATTTGGGCGAGGGGGCGGGACGATCGGCGATGAGGAGGACGTCGGGTCCGCCGACGGAATTCTGGACAACGGCACGCATGGATATCTCTCCTGCTTGGGTTCATATGCCGCTATCATTTGGATAGTAATATTCTCTTGTCTAGTATGTACCTTCCCTATATATAGGTACCCCATGGATAGTGATAATGATTGCGGCATCGGCTATGATGCCTTCCAGCGGACGTGCCCTTCGCACGCCGTGCTCGAAATGCTGGCCAGCAAATGGGTCTATCTGGTGGTTTGCGCATTGCGCCGCGGCCGGATGCGCAATGGCGAACTGGCCCGCAGGCTGGAAGGCATCACGCCCAAAATGCTGACGCAGACGCTGCGCATTCTTGAGCGCGACGGGCTGGTGCGGCGCGAAATCTTTCCGGTCATCCCGCCGCGGGTCGAATATGAATTGACGGAACTTGGCCAGAACCTGGCGGGGCTGCTCACCCAGATACGGTCCTGGTCGGAAGAGCATGTGCCCGACATCAAGCAAGCGCGGGCTAGGGCAGAGGCGAACCAGGAAGCGGAGTTGCAGGCACAGGCCTGAAGCTGCGGCCGCCTTGCGGCCAGATCAGCAGCGCTGGAACTTCGGTCCGGCTACACTCAAGCAAAGTGCGGCGTCAGGCGCCGCTGGCTGGATCAGCCATCGTCTTCAGCCGATCATGGCGCTGCGGCCGCCGAGTTCAGCATCGCGGATCTTGGTGTCGCGCGATTCCAGCATCTCGGCCTTGGAAAGCTCCGCTTCAGCTTCGCCGAGTAATGATTCGGCAGCGCTTCGCTGCTGGGCGAGGTCGCTTTGCGAGTTTCTGAGGTTGTCACGGCGCAGACGCGCCGCTTTGGCGAAGGTTGGATAGGCAAAATGACTGATGTCGGTGATGCCCGCCTTCTTTTCTTCGGCGGTGATCTGAAGCTCCAGTTCAACAGCCATGCGCTCGAACTCGGCGATCATCGTGTCGAGCTGCAGCAGCTGCCGCCGCTTCTCATTCACCTGAAACTGCTTCAGCCGAACGAGGTTTTCACGTGACTTCATGATTCGGTACTCCCGCAAACGCACACCTGCACATATCGTCCAATCCGCTCGCCAGGGCCTGGCGACACCCGTATCCACCGGCATTCCCCGAACTATGGGAAACAAATTCCTAAAGTTTTTTGCCGGCGGTAACCATTCGTTTACGGGCATTGTTAATCATAAGGGCGAGGACTTAAGGCCGGGTAAAAATTCCGGCTCCCGATACGGAAGCCGGCCAGCGAGTCCCTTGAGTCACTTAGTCCAACTTATTAATGTGTTGCATTAGCGATTTGGTTCTGTGATTCATCATTAGATTCAAGAGGGTGTAGAAAGCGGTTAAAAAATCTGGTACCGTTCTGGGTGCGGAATTAGGTTTTGTTAACCATTCGATGGCAGCCTTCTGTTCAGGCAATCACTGCTCCGGTCCCGGATGGGTCATGACATGGTCCGGCGGCAGAAAAGGGGAATGAAATGCGCGTTCTGCTGATAGAAGACGACAGTGCAACCGCTCAGAGCATCGAGCTGATGCTCAAATCCGAAAGTTTTAATGTTTATACGACCGACCTCGGCGAAGAAGGCGTCGATCTCGGGAAACTTTATGATTACGATATCATTCTTCTCGATCTCAACCTTCCCGACATGTCAGGCTACGAAGTCTTGCGGACACTTCGCCTGTCCAAGGTGAAGACGCCAATCCTGATCCTGTCCGGCATGGCCGGTATCGAGGACAAGGTGCGCGGCCTCGGCTTCGGCGCCGACGACTATATGACCAAGCCGTTCCACAAGGACGAGCTGGTCGCCCGCATTCACGCCATCGTGCGCCGCTCCAAGGGCCATGCCCAGTCGGTCATCACCACCGGCGACCTGGTGGTCAATCTCGATGCCAAGACCGTCGAAGTCGGTGGCCAGCGCGTGCATCTGACCGGCAAGGAATACCAGATGCTGGAGCTGCTCTCGCTGCGCAAGGGCACCACGCTGACCAAGGAAATGTTCCTCAACCACCTCTATGGCGGTATGGACGAACCGGAACTGAAGATCATCGACGTCTTCATCTGCAAGCTGCGCAAGAAGCTCGATGCTGCGTCCGGTGGTCAGAACTACATCGAAACGGTCTGGGGCCGCGGCTATGTGCTGCGCGAGCCGGAAGACATCCGCGTCAGCGCCTGACCGAATCATCTGATTGAATTCAATGCAAGAAACCCGGCTCAGGCCGGGTTTTTTGCTGTCCCTTCCGTTCGAGCACGAGCCGAATCAGGCGGCGATCTTCAGGGTACGAAAGCGTTCGAGCAGTTGCGGCCGGTTGAACGGCTTCAAGAGATAGCCCTGGGCGCCGGCGCGCTTTGCCTTCATAATCGAGGCGACATCGACTTCGACCAACGAAATCAGGATCTGCGGCTTGATCGCGCTTTCCATGGCGCGGACCCGGCGGATGACATCGACCGCCTGCATGTCCGGCAGTGCGCCGTCGACGACAATCACATCGGGCATCTCGGCAGCGCACATCTCGACCGCGTCGTGTCCGGTGGCCGCTTCGATCACCACCATGTCGGAGCCGCCAAGAATCCGTTTTGCGACCTTCCTGATCACACTCGAATCGTCAACAAACATGCAGCGCTTCATTTCCGGGTCCTCTTTGCCTTGGGGCGAACCGGCGGCATCCGGGGTATCGGGATGCACCTTAGGCCGATCTGGTAAAGAAGCCGAAAAGCCGTTAGGTAAAGTTTTTGCAAAGATGTCGTTTGCGCGCCGTGCCAGCGGACGCGTCGCCGACGAAGAAACTTGGCTGTTCTGAATTTCGGCCAAGCCCGCAAATATCAGCGAAAAAAGATACTTGACTTGTTCTTGGCTGTCGGCCGAGCCGGAAACGACTTCGGCTCGTCAGACCGCGGACAGCACGATCTCTTCGGCGGTCGCGTGGATCGAGATTGTCATGTTGGCCTCACGCGCAAGAAGCAGCGTGTAGTAAGGCTGGACCGAATGGGCGTCGATCGGCTCCTCGGGTTTGTTGCCGGAATGGAGTTCGAGGAATTTTGGCGGCACGCGCAGCATCGGGCCGCTTGCCGCAAGCGCAAAGCGCGGCTCGGTGTCGAGGTTTTCCAGTGTAACCACCAGCTTGCCGCCGCGCGGGATGGCGGCGTTGGCGACGAGCAGCAAATTGAGCAGCAGCTTGACCTTGTTCTTGGGCAGCAGGGCGCGAACGCCGTTCCAGACCAGTTCCGGCTTCTCGTTCTTCAGGAACGCGATGGCGACGGACTCGGCATCGCCGGTGTCGATCATCATGCCGGCCGAACCTGCGGCGCCGAAGGCGATGCGGGCGAACTGCAGCCGGGCCGAAGCGTTTTTGGCGCTCTGGCGAATCAACTTCATGGCGTCTTCGTCGGCGCCGCCCTCGTCGAGGAGTTCAAGGCCGTTGTTGATGGCCCCAACCGGCGAAATGATGTCGTGGCAGACGCGGCTGCACAACAAGGCTGCGAGATCGGGTGCGGAGAGAGAGAAAAGCTCGGCCATCGGCGAAAATCCCTGCAAAAATTGACATCCTGGTGGCCACGCGAGCGACCGCCGCGCCTCACCCACCCGAATCACGCTCTTTCCCCAGCGCTTCTGAATACACAGCGCCCGAGCGTGCAGCAACAAATCCACAATTCTCGTCAGCAAAAATGGCGTGTTTGCACAGGATGGGAGCCCGCACAGACGGTCAGACAGCCTTCGAACCGCCATGTTCATGTGGAAGGTTAATGGTTGAAAAAGGATTACGGCATAGTTTGCCCGTAACAGTCATCCTTAACGGCCGCCCAAAGAGCCGGACGGGGTGCGAGGCGTCGGCGAAAGTGCTCCCTGACGGAGATTGGAAGCATGGTTTCCCGATTCTACGACCGGACCTTTGTCCGTGTCTTCTTCATGGCGATTGCCCTCCTGGGCGCGCTCGCCTTCTCAACCTCTGCGTCGCGGGCGCAGGAATACACCGCTCAGGAGATCGTCGATTCCGGCCACAAGTTCTTCGGCGCGACGTCGGGCGGTCTCGCCACCGTCGTCGAGAAGATTTTTGCCTCCTACGGCCTGCCCAATGGCTATCTGCTCGGCGAAGAGGGTTCTGGCGCGGTGATCGGCGGCCTGACCTACGGCGAAGGCACGCTCTACACCAAGAATGCCGGCGACCATAAGGTGTTCTGGCAAGGTCCGTCGCTCGGCTGGGATTTCGGTGGCGAGGGATCGCGGGTGATGATGCTCGTCTACAATCTCGACGACGTCAGCAATCTCTACAACCGGTTCGGCGGCGTTGCCGGCTCTGCCTATGTCGTGGCCGGCGTCGGCTTCAACGTGCTGCAGAACAACAGGGTGTTGCTGGTGCCGATCCGCACCGGCGTCGGCGCCCGGCTTGGCGTCAATCTCGGCTATCTGAAGTTGACGCAGAGGCCGACCTGGAATCCCTTCTGAGCGATTCCGACCACAGGTCGACCCGATCAACAGGTTCTGACCCGATCAAGCTGCGGCATACTCTTGCCGCAGCGCTGGATTTGCGTCATGCGAACATGGCAAAGTCCAGACTTGGCGGTTGTCGGCTAGCGGCCCGCCTGTAACGGGTAGTCACCTTGGTTCAATCGATCCTGTTCTTCGCCCTCGGCTTTCTGTGCGCCGGCTTTCTGGCGCTGCTGGTTGCGCCGGCCATCTGGCGGCGGGCGGTCGCGCTGACGCGCAGGCGTGTCGAGGCGTCGGTGCCGCGAACGCTGGCCGAGATCCAGGCCGACAAGGACAGCTTGCGCGCAGAGTTCGCCATGACGGCGCGCCGGCTCGAAATCAGCGTCAAGACGCTGCGTGAGCAGGCCAATGAGCAACTCGTCGAAATCAGTCGCGGGCGCGAGGCGCTGAAAGGCCTGGCGGTCGAGCGCAAGGACAAGAAGCAGGCGCTTACCGAGCTCGGAGAAAAAAACGAATTGCTCCTGCATCGCGAGCAGCAGATACAGCAGCTGACGGACAAGCTGGTGCAGGCCGAGCGCATGATGGAAAAGCGCGCGCTTGAGCTCGAAAAGCTCGAGCACATGTATGACGACGCCTCCTTCTCCTCCAGCAATCGTCAGATCGAACTGGTGGCGCGGGAATCGGAGCTGGAAAAGTTTGCCAACGACATTTCGGTGCTGCGCGGCCAGCGCAAGGAAGCCGAGAAGCACCATCAGGAAGTCGTCGCCGAGAGCAAGGCCACGCACGATTCTCTGAAAGCCGAGAAGAAGAGAACCGCCGATCTCGAGAAGAAGCTCGAGCGCCTGCTCGCCACGCTTGCCGATCGCGAGGACAAGCTCGATCGCCGCGAAAAGGAACTGGTCCGGCTTCGCGAACGGATGAAGGGCGAGGCTGCGGGAGGCGCCGTGGCTGCTGGCCTTGTTGGCGCGCAGGACAATGCCCCCGCTGGTAACGTCGACAAGGTGCTAGCCAAGCTCGAAGGCGATCGCGAGCGGCTGGAAGCCAGGCTGACGACGCTGGCCCGTGAGAACAAGCGGCTGAAGACGGAGCTTGGTGGTTCCGAGACCACGAGAAATGGCGACGACGGGCGCAGCGCCGGTGATGCGTTGCGCGAACAGATGAACACGCTCGCGGCAGAGGTCGTCAGCCTGACCGCCAAGCTTGAAGGACCCGATTCGCCGATCACCAAGGCGTTGGCTGCGCCGCAGGAAGCGCGATCGGGAACCATCAGCCTCGCCGATCGCGTGCGGGCGCTGCAAAAGGCAGATTCGGCGGGCTGAGCTTCAGGCCGCTGGCTTTCAAGAATCCTGGGCGGCTACCGACTTGGCAGTCGAAAAATGATGCAACGCGATGGCTGAGGCTGCAGCGACATTCAGGCTGTCGAACCCTTCAGACATCGCAATCCTCACCGTCCGCAGCCGGTCAAGCAGCCTCTCGGGCAGGCCTTCGCCTTCGGTGCCGAGATAGAGCGCCAGTCGTTTCGGTCTCGCGGCATTGCGAATGTCAGCCTCACCGCGCGGCGATAGAGCTATCTGGCCGAAGCCCAACTCGTCGAGCTTCGCGATGAAAGCTTCAGTGTGGCTGAAGGAGGCGAAGGGAACTTTCAGCGCTGCGCCGACGGAGACGCGGATCGCCTTGCGATACAGCGGATCGCAACAGGTGGCGTCGATAAACATGGCATCGGCGCCGAAGGCGGCAGCGTTGCGGAAGATCGATCCCATATTGTCATGGTTGGCGATGCCGATGAGCACGACGATCAGCGCGTCGGCAGGCAAGGTGTCGAGCAAGGCCTCTGCGGGCTGCGGCGCACCCTTGCTGCCGATCGCCAATATGCCGCGATGCATGTGGAAGCCGGCGATCCTGTCCATGACGTCGTTTGTCGCAACGTAAACCGGCAGGTCGGCAGGGGCCTTGCGCAGGATGTCGTCGAGCCCGGCCAGCCGGTTTTCCAGAACCAGGACCGACTCGGCGGCGAAGCGTCCGGCTGACAGCAGGACGTCCAGCACCACCTTGCCTTCGGCGACGAACCGGCCATGGCGGCCGGTGAGATCGCGTTCGCGGATGTCGAGATAGGCGGCGACCCGCGGATCGCGCGCGTCGTCGATCTGGATCGGACCCATCAATACCTCGGCCGCCGAAAAATCGTCAGCGAGGTAAGGAGCGATCGGAGCCGCAGGTCAAGTCCCGGCGCGGCGCAGACGCGTTGCCATCTGGGACAAGTCGCCGATCCCGAAAATGCCGTCCAGCATGCGCAACAGCTCGCGCACGGCGTCCGACTTGCAGGAATAGTAGATCATCTGCCGGTCCCGGCGGGTCTCGACAAGATCGAGCGCCCTGAGCTTGGCCAGATGTTGCGACAAAGCGGACTGACTGAGCATCACCTTTTCGGCGATGGCGCCGACCGACATCTCACCGTCGGCCAGATAGCTCATGATCAAAAGCCGCTTTTCGTTGCCCATAAGGGTCAGAAATGTCGCCGCCGATTCGGCATTGGCGATTAATTTGGTCGAGACCATGCCCCATGTTTCCCTGCTCATCCGAACGCTATGGGGGCAAATAGCGTTGGGTGCTATAATTCAGCTGTGGATCGCGCTGCTGATTCAGCGTCGTATGAATCGTAGATCATTTCGCCCAAATCTCAAGACATGCTTTTGATTCATGACGATTATCCTTGCGTAGCCGGCATACGTCCGGTCTTGGCCATGTCGACAAGAACTGGCCGCAGGTCGCGCGCGGTCTTCAATGGTTGCGGAAAATAGACCCTGCAAACGGCGTCGCCCGATGCCAAATCCATGCCCTCGGCATCGAAGCCGGTCATGGTCCAGCCATCACCTTCGGCCTTGGCAAAATGATGCGCATAGACAGCGATTGCGTCGAGATGGTCGGCATTCATGTGGTCGAGGGCGGACTGTTCGCTGGCGGCCAGCTCGTCGACGATCGGCCCATCGGTGATGAGATCGGCACGGCCCAGCAGATAGGCCTTGCCGAAACCGCCATTGAGGCTGGCGCGCTCCGGCTCGAGGCGGAAGATCGAGAAATCGCCGAGCCCGGAATAGAGCTTAGCCCTGGGATTGTGATTGAGATAGCGCCGCTCGGCGCGGGCATGCGCGCTCGATCCGCGCTCAAGCGGCTGGGCCTGGCAAACCAGTGTTATCCTGGGGTGCGCCAGCGGATCGCCCTTGCCGGGCTCACCGACAAGCAGCGAGCAACGCGGCTCGGCAAGCATCGCCCCGGTGTGGGCGGAGAGCGCCGAGACAAGGATCAGCGGCGTGCCATCGGTGTCGGTGGCGACACCGACCCTGGAGGCCAGCGGCGAACCGGTCGAGGGCTCGATGACCGCCAGGGCGCCGAAGCGGGCGCTGCGGATCAAGGTTGTTGCCAGCCTGACCGCCTCGGCGTCCGTCGCGCGAATGACGTCCTTCTTCGGCTCGTTCAAAATGCTCACCGGGCTAAGTTGATTTTCTTCATCCAGTTATTGGCCAATCAGACCGGATTTGACAAGCGCTGTGATCTCATCTGCCGAAAAGCCGAAGCGCGCCAGCACGATTTGCGGCCGCTGGTCGTCATCATCCGGCATGGTCGCAAGCGCCGGCTGCGAGGCGGAAAAGCGCGGCGCAGGTGCCGGGCGTTCGAACGTGCCCGTCTTCACAAATGCGTGACGAGCACGATTGTGCGGATGGTTCCTGGCCTCCGCAAGCGACAAAACCGGCGCGACGCAAGCGTCGGTGCCCTCAAACAGACCGGCCCAGTCGTCGCGCGTCTTCAGCCGGAACCGGTCGGCGAAGGTGGCGCGCATGTCCGGCCACAACGCCTTGTCGTACTGGCCGCGGACAAAATGCTCGCCGAGCGGCAGCAGCCTGGCGAATTCGGCGAAGAAGCGCGGCTCAAGGCAGCCGACCGCGACGTGGCGTCCGTCCGCCGTTTCATAGGAGTCGTAAAAGGGGGCGCCGGAATCGAGCAGGTTGGCGCCGCGCCTGTCGCTCCACAGGCCTGCCGCCATGAAGGCGTGTATCGGCGCCGTCAGCATCGAGGCGCCCTCGACCATTGCGGCGTCGACCACCTGGCCCTTGCCGGAGCGCGAACGCTCAAACAGCGCTGCAAGCACGCCGGCGATCAGCATCATGGCGCCGCCGCCATTGTCGGCGATCAGATTCAGCGGCGGCACCGGCCGGCTTTCCTCCCGGCCGATGGCATGCAGCACACCGGAATAGGCGAGGTAGGTGATATCGTGGCCAGCGCGGCCTGCGAGCGGCCCGTCCTGGCCGAAGCCGGTCATGCGGCCGTAGATCAGCGCCTTGTTGCGCGCCAATGCAGCATCCGGGCCGAGACCGAGCCGCTCCATGACGCCGGGGCGAAAGCCCTCGACCAGTAGATCGGCCCGTTCGATGAGATCCAGCACCAGCTCGATGCCTTGTGATTGCTTGAGATCGACACGCAGGATGGAACGGCCGTGACGGTCGAGATTGTACTCATCGGAGAGCGGCAGCAGGGGTTGGTCCGAACCGCTGCGCTCGATGCGCAGCACCTCGGCGCCCATCTCCGACAGCATCAGCCCGGCCAGCGGCACCGGGCCGAGCCCGGCCATCTCGATGACTTTCAGGCCGGCCAGGGGGCCGGTCTTCACTGCGGCTGCGCCGGCCGCCATGGCCGTCTATTTCGGCGCCATGCGGATCGCCCCGTCGAGGCGGATGGTCTCGCCGTTGAGCATCTGGTTTTCGACGATATGCAGGGCGAGCGCCGCATATTCGGACGGTTCGCCAAGACGTGACGGGAACGGCACGGCCGCACCAAGCGAATCCTGCACGTCCTGCGGCATGCCGGCCATCATCGGCGTCTTGAAGATGCCGGGCGCGATGGTGCAGACGCGAATGCCGGAGCGGGCGAGATCGCGGGCGACCGGCAGCGTCATGCCGACGACGCCGCCCTTGGAGGCGGCGTAGGCGGCCTGGCCGATCTGGCCGTCATAGGCGGCGACCGACGCCGTGTTGACGATGACGCCGCGCTCGCCGCCCTGCAATGGCTCGAGCTTGGCGGCGCGATCCGCGACGAGGCGGATCATGTTGAAGGTGCCGATCAAGTTGATCTCGATCACCTTGCGATATTGGTCGAGCGGGTGCGGACCATCCTTGCCGATGGTCCGCACGCCGATGGCAATGCCGGCGCAGTTCACCAGGATGCGCGCCGGCCCAAGCCTTTTTTCCACTTCGGCGACCGCGGCCGCACCGCTGTCGGCGCTGCTGACGTCACACTGGATGGCGGTGCCGCCAATGTCGCCCGCCACTTTCGCCGCCCGGTCGATGCCGATGTCGAAAATCGCGACGCGGGTGCCCTTGTCGGCCAGCGCGCGGGCGGTTGCCTCACCGAGTCCGGAGCCGCCACCGGTTACGATCGCAATCTGGCCGTTCGGGTTCATGCCGCGTCCTCCCTGCTTTTGCGGATCATGCTACGGAGGTCGCTGGCATGGTGCAACCTAACCGGTCCATCGAGACGTCTCGATCGGCCGGGCAATCAGGCCATCGCCGGCGCGGGCTCGGCAATCCTGGCGACGCTGGCATGGCAGACTTCGCCGGAAAGACGCGCCACGGCGCCAGGCACGATCTCGTGCGACAGCAGCCGGTCGAGGTCGACCGGGCGTGGCATGGAGATCTGGCCGCGCGGGATCTTCCTGAAGCCGAGCGGGCCGTAATAGGGCTCGTCGCCGACAAGGATCACCGCCGGCGCGCCAGCCTTGGCAGCCGCTTCCAGCGCGATCGCCACCAGCCGGCGGCCGATGCCGAGATTCTTGAACGCAGGGCGCACGGCAAGCGGCCCGAGCATCAGCGCGCGGCCGGCGCCGGCCGCAATGCGGGTCATGCGCACCGAAGCAACGACGAGGTCACCGTCCACGGCGACGAAGGACAGCGAGCGCTCGTGGCCGCCGGCCTCGCGGATCTTGTAGGCGGCCAACACGAAGCGGCCGGGGCCGAAGGCTTCGTCGTTGATGGCTTCGATTTCGGGGTCATGCGCCGGAGTTTCCGGCAGGTATTTCACGTCGGCAAGGCTCATGGTCTTCGCGGTCCGATATACGAGGAAGGTTGCTGCAAGCGGCAGCGTTCGCCAGTCAGCGCTTTCTAAGCGCGGGCGCCCTTTCGTCGTCGGTCAAACCGGATCGAGGCAAAGTCGAACATGCGGAGTGTCCGCTAGCATCATTTTTCGGCCGCTGCAATCGGTCGCTTTTATCAGGCATTTCGGACGAGTGACGCTCTGTTCAGCAGATGACGACTTCGACATTGCCGCTTTGCGCCTACATTGGCCAAGGCAGGCAAGGAGATTTCGCATGGGTTTGCTGGTCGAAGGCAAATGGCAGGACCACCCGGCCAAGGTCGATAGCGGCGGCAGGTTCATCCGCGCCGAGGCGCAGTGGCGTGACTGGATCACGCGTGATGGCTCGCCGGCTAAAGGCCGTACGCGCGGCTTCAAGGCCGAACCGGGCCGTTACCATCTTTACGTCTCGCTCGCCTGTCCGTGGGCGCACCGCACGCTGATTTTTCGCGCGCTGAAGAAGCTCGAAGGGATCATCTCGGTTTCGGTCGTGCATCATTTCCTCGGTGCCGACGGCTGGACTTTTCTGGCCGAGGATGGGGCCACCGGCGACACGGTTTACGGTCTCGATTTCCTGCGTCAGATCTACACCAAAGCCGATCCCACCTATTCGGGCCGGGTGTCGGTGCCGGTGCTGTGGGACAAAAAGGAACAGACCATCGTCTCCAACGAATCCGCCGAGATCATCCGCATGCTCAATTCCGCCTTCGACGCATGGGGCGATGCCAGCGTCGATTTCTATCCGCCGGCGCTGCGCGGTGAGATCGACAAGGTCAATGCGCTGGTCTATCCGGCCATCAACAACGGCGTCTACCGGGCCGGCTTTGCCACCACACAAGCAGCCTATGAAGAAGCCTTTGCAGAGTTGTTCTCGGCACTCGACACGCTGGAGGAGAGGCTGTCAAAACAGCGCTATCTCACCGGCGAGCGCATCACCGAGGCGGATTGGCGGCTGTTCACGACGCTGGTGCGTTTCGACCCGGTCTATGTCGGCCATTTCAAATGCAATCTGCGCCGCATCGCCGACTATCCGAACCTGTCGAACTATCTGCGCGATCTCTACCAGGTGCCCGGCGTCGCCGGCACGGTGAACCTGCACCACATCAAGACGCATTATTACGGCAGCCACGAGAGCATCAACCCGACGCGCATCGTGCCGGTCGGCCCGGAGCTTGACTACGCCGCGCCGCATGACCGGGCGCGGTTCAGGAAGGCGGCGTGACGCCAAATCCAATCGAGCGCATAGCGCACTACGTTGCGATTTCAGCAGCGAGAGTTATCGCAGCAGCTAATGCAGTCGGAGAACTCTGGCCTACCAGTGCGGCGATGCCGGCTCCCCACCAAAAACCTCAGCGATCCGCCGCAACGTCGCCGGCGTCGTGCCTTCGGGCAGGCGATCAAGCGGGAAGAAGCCGGCTTCGGCGATCTCGTGGTCCGGCAGTTTCGGCGCCGTCTGGCTGAAGCTCTCGATCAGGTAGAAGGCGACATGGTCGCGGCGGCTGGAGCGGCGGTTGAAATGCATTGATTTCAGCACCGGCGGGGCGGTGAGCGCGATGTTGCCTTCCTCGGCCAATTCCCGCGTCAGCGCTTCGCCAAGCGTTTCGCCCAGCTCGACGCCACCGCCCGGCAATTGCCAGCCGGGAACGTAAGTGTGGCGGATGAGGAAGACGGAGTTCGACGCGCGATCGTGGATCAGGCCGCGCACACCAAGCGTCATTGGCCGCCGCAGCAGGAAATAGAGATGGAACAACCTTGCCCTGAGGCCGGCCCAACTGGTCTGGCGAAACGCCTGCTCCGGATCCGATATCGCCATCGCTAGCGAAACCGTAAGCAGACAGGAAACAGTGAGTGGAAAGCGGGGGGCGCGTCGCCTATGAAGGAAGGATGTTCAGGCTCGCGCATATTTCCGATGTCCATCTGGGGCCGCTTCCCGGTGTAACCTATCGCGAACTCGCGTCCAAGCGCGTGGTCGGCTATGTCAACTGGCAGCGCAACCGCCGCCGCCATATGCACGATGCCGTCATCGACACCATCGTCGCCGACATGAAGGCGAGCGGTCCCGACCACCTCGCCGTCACTGGCGATCTGGTCAATCTGGCGCTGGATGGCGAGATCGAAATGGCAAAGCACTGGCTGGAGACGCTAGGCCCTCCGGAGGATGTCTCGGTAGTGCCGGGCAATCACGACGCCTATGTGCCGGGCGCCTTCGACAAGGTCTGCCGCTCCTGGGCGGCGTGGATGAGCGGCGACGGCGTCACCACACCAATCGACCGCAACACTTTTCCCTATCTGCGCGTGCGCGGCAACGTCGCGCTGATCGGCGTCTCGACGGCGCGCGCCACGGCGCCGTTCATGGCCAACGGCTTCTTCCTCGAAGGTCAGGCGCAAAGGTTGGCCTCGATGCTCGACGCCACTGCCAAACGCGGCCTGTTGCGGGTGATCATGATCCATCATCCGCCGGTGCGCGGCGCCGTCACCCAGCAAAAGCGCCTGTTTGGCATATCCCGTTTCCACAAGACCGTTCACCGGCACGGCGCCGAGCTTGTGCTGCACGGCCATTCGCACCTGCCGTCGCTGTTCTTCATTGGCGGACGCGGCACCAGGATTCCGGTTGTCGGCGTCGCCGCTGCCGGGCAGTCGCCCGGCGGCAAGAACCCGGCGGCACAGTACAATCTGCTCGACATCGACGGCGAAAAGGGCAACTGGCGGATCCGGCTGACGCGTCGCGGCCTGACCGGGCCGGCCATACCGCCATCCGACCTCCAGGTGATGGAACTTGGCGTGGATGCCGAGGCATCTAAACCACTGGTCAGAAGCTGATCTTCATCGCCAGGATGCGATCCCAAAACAGCACCGCCGACACAGCCAGCCCCACCAGCGCGCCGGCGGCGATCAGGCCGAGGCCGGACAGGAAGGTCGACCAGCGCCTGCCGGGCGCGGTTGCTTGCAAGGGTGGTTCGGCCTCCCGCACGGTGGCGCGGTTCAGGCCGGCCACGGCGGGCTCGACGCCACCCTCCATCATGCGCTGGCGCTCGACGATGCGCTCCGCCACATAGCGCGTGACCTGATCGGCAACCGGTTTCATGTCGGTCGATTCGGCAAGTACCACGCGGCCGATGCGGGTATCCCTGAGGAAACGGTAGGTGCGGCGGTCGCGTCCCATGGCGACATGGCTGACGGCGTCGATCCACAGCCGCGGCTGCAGGCCCGACGAGATGACGAAGTCGAAATTGTCCATGTCGGCGGGCACGTCGGCAAAGACCGGGGCGAGTTCGGCGGCAAGAAGATCAAGCCGCATCCGGTGAGCCTCGCGCATGTCGACCACGACATCGTCGCGATCGGCGAAGGCGTTCTTCACGTCGCGAACGGCATCGGACAGTTTGCGCGACGGGGTTAAAGAGGTGAATTGCTCGTCTGAGTCCTTCATCATCCCTCGCTAATATATGGTTAATAGCGAGTTAACACAGCCATTTGCAAAATGCACTGGCGAGATGCCGGAAGACGGTGAGTTCAGCTCGCTGCGGCGTCGAATGTCGGACGCCTGCCGCGCCGGTCCATGTTCCGGCGCACGGCCTGGGCGACCACGCCTGGCGCCTCCTCGACCAGCATATGGCCGGCATCGAGGACGTGATGGATGTGAAAATGCGTCGGCAGGCCGTCAGCCTGGGTATAGGGCAGGACCGGATCGTCCGTTCCCCAAACCACCATCACCGGCATGTCGAGCGTGTCCAGCTGTTCGCGGGGAATGACGCCCTGCCGCTCATCCCTGGTCATGACGGTTGCGATCTCGATCAGCTTGCGCAACTGGCCGGGGCGACGGCGTACTTCCGCCAGCACGCCAACGATGCGTTCGGGCGGCGGGCTTTGCGGTCCCGACATGGCGGCAAGGCTGGTGCGGATTTCGCGTCTGTCGGCCGCCGCGGCGTAGCGACGCAACAGCGGCCCATTGATCTCCGGGCCAAAACCGCCCGGCGCCAGAAGCGTCAGCGAGGCTATTGTTTCGGGTTCGGCCAATGCCATCGGGGTGGCTACCGCACCGCCCATCGAATGACCGGCGACATGCACCCGTGCTATGCCGCGTGCGGCGAGATCCGCGAGAACTGCTCGCGCCGCTGTCCTGGCCGGACCGCTGCCGGGGAAATCGAGCGACAGTCCGTGTCCCGGAAGATCGTAGGCCAGTGTTCTGATCCCGGGCGCCAGCGTCGCGGTCACCTCGCGCCAGATGTCATGGCAACCGCCGAAGCCATGCAGCAGGACGACCGTCTTCGGCCCGGCGCCCCGCTCGGCAACATAGAGGGATGAGACCATGAAAAATGTATGATTATTGCAAGATAGGACAGGAAATTTCGAGTTGGGCTGGATTGCTCCCAGTCCAGACCGATGGCCAGTAAAATTTTCGCGATCCGGAAAGATACTAGCTGGCGTTACCGAGGCCCGCGGCGCGCAACGCCTCGACCAGCCGCTCGGTCAGATCGGCGGGATATTTCCGCTCGGCGAAGGCCGCACGCGGGTCAGCGGCGAATCTCGGGAATTTGGTGGTCAGCTCATCCAGAAGCTTGGCCGCCAGCTGCTCGCGGCCGGCAGCCTTGGCGCCGATCAGCCGCGCCGCCAGATAATGCGATTTCATCGCCGTCGTGCGCAGCGACTCGCTGGCGATCGCGGCCTTGTTCATATCGCCCAGCATGAACTGCCCGGCGAAGAGCCCGTAATCCCACCAAGTCGGGTGGCCGCTGAACGTCTCGACGGCACGGGTCAGGATCGGTGTTCCCTCGGCATATTTGCCGGCGAAGATCAGGCCATAGCCGTAGGCGGCAGCCATGCTGAGGTCGTAGGGGTTGAGCTGATAAGCCTTGCGCATCCAGCGGATCGCCTCCTCGGGGTTGCCGAGGCGTGAGTAAAGGTAGCCGTAGGCTCGATGCGCATAGGGGCTGGTCGGCCCCATCTGAATGGCGCGATGGGCAAAAGACATCGCTTGTTCGACCGTCGCGTCGGGCGGATAGGCGTAGTGATCGGTCGCGGCCTCGAGATGGAGCGATGCCAGTTCCGAATAAACGAGCGACGATTTTGCGCCTTGGCTGGCAAGGTTTTCCAGACAACGATAGGCGGCCTCGTGGGTCTTGGTGCTCTGGTCGAGATAATATCTGTCGTTGAGGATCAGGCACCTCGTCAGCCCGGTCTGAATGCCGTTCTGTTCGATGTAGCTGTAGAGCGGGCCGGCGGCGGGAATGGTCGAGCTGAGGATGGCGGCGATACGATCCTCGACGGTACCAGGCGCACTGTCGGCGACCGTCAGATTGCGGGACAAAAGCACGCGGCCGGTCGCCACACTCTGCAGCTCGAGCGTCACGTCACCTGCCATTGGTCCCGGCAGGACATCGAAAACGAAGCTGGTCGGGTCGGTGCTCGGGTCGCGCTTGCTGTCGGCGTCACGGCCGATGAAGTCGATTGTGTCGAAACCGGCAAGACCGGCGCGCAGCGAGGCGGAGACGCGGCCTGCCTCGGGGCCGGTGGCCTTCACGGCGATGTAGACGAGGGGCAGAGCCTCCATCGTCGGCGATGCGATGCTGCTCGTTACGCCTGTGGTCTCGACCACCGCCCCCGGATCGCTGCTGGCAAGCAGTGCGCCGCTGCCCTGGCGCAGGATGAGCACGCCCAGCATGAGGATGACCAGCGTCAAGGCGATCCAGAAGAACTGGAGATGGCGGGCCAGCGAAGGCCCAGGTTCTGTAATCGCCGAAGCTGTCGTGGGGAGCGCGGCAGGAGCCGCCTGGTCAGGCGATCCCGGCAGGGCGGCTACCGCCTGCGCCAGCGCCACCGGCTCCTGCCCAACCGGCAGGCGAATGGCGTTGAGTTCATATGACGGCACATAGCCGCCGCGCGGAATGGCGATGCGGACCGGTTCGGCTACGCCCTCATTGGCGAAATAATGCTGGAGAAGTTCGCGCAGCCGGCCGGCCTGCACCCGGACCACGGCGTCGGTCGACGAATCGAAATCGCCGTCCTTGCCGAAGACGTCCATGGCGATGGAAAAACCCTTGAGCCTGTCGGCTTCGCCGGCCTGCTCGCGCTCAACAAGATAGCGCAGCAACTTGCGTGCGCGCTCGGAACGTCCGAACGTTTCGCTGGCGAGTAGTCGTTCCAGTGTCTCGCGCACTGCGGGGGCGGCAGGCGTGGCATGCTGCAAGTGTCGATCCTCTCGAAGTCGGCACAGGTTGAGGCGCAATCATATAGCGCCTGCACTTCCATACAAGCTTGCTTATGTTATGCGATCGCGTACCGCACCAGATAATTACCGATGGTTAACACGAAAAAATCGGAATTTACCCTGGCAAATGGGGGATTACCGGGCGCCGCTGACATCGGCGCCCGGGAGAATATCAGCTGACCTTGCGGCTGATGATGCGGTTGGCGGCCGAAACCACGGCTTCCAGCGAGGCGGCAACGATGTTGGTGTTGATGCCGGCGCCGAACAGCTTGCCGCCGGGATATTCCATCTCGACATAGGAGATCGCCGAGGCGTTCGAGCCGCGCTGGAGCGAATGCTCGGAATAATCGAGCACCGACATGTCGACGCCGACATGGCGCGACAGCGCATCGACGAAGCCGTCGATCGGACCGGTGCCGGAGCCGGTGATGGTCGTCTCCTTGCCGTTGTCGAGGATCACCGCCTCGACCACCCGCCGGCCCTTTTTCTCGGTGTAGGGATAGGTGTGATGGTCGAGGAATTTGAGCCGCGCGACGGGCTGGTCGATATAGGTCTCGAGGAAGCGGTCATGAATGCGCTTGGCCGGCACCTCCTTGCCTTCCGCGTCGGTGATCGCCTGGATTTCCTGGCTGAACTCGATCTGCAGATTGCGCGGCAGGTTGAGGCCGTAATCGGCCTGCAGCACGTAGGCGATGCCGCCTTTGCCGGACTGCGAGTTGATGCGGATGATAGCCTCGTAGCTGCGCCCGACATCGGCCGGATCGATCGGCAGATAGGGCACTTCCCATACCGGCGTATTGGCCTTCTTCAGCGCCTTCATACCCTTGTTGATGGCGTCCTGGTGCGAGCCGGAAAAGGCGGTGTAGACGAGTTCGCCGACGTAAGGGTGGCGCTCGGGGATCTTCAGCTGGTTGGAATATTCGTAGACGTCCTTCATCCGGTTGATGTCGGAGCAATCCAGATGGGGATCGACGCCTTGGGTGTACATGTTGAGCGCCAGGGTGACGATGTCGACATTGCCGGTGCGTTCGCCATTGCCGAACAGCGTGCCTTCGACGCGGTCGGCACCCGCCATCAGGCCGAGCTCAGTGGTGGCGATGCCGGTGCCGCGGTCGTTGTGGGGATGCAGCGAGATCAACAGGTTCTCGCGGTTGTCGAGGTTGCGGCACATCCATTCGATGCGGTCGGCATAGATGTTGGGCGTCGACATTTCGACCGTCGACGGAAGGTTGATGATCAGCTTGTTGTCGGGCGTCGGCCTCACGATCTCGGTGACTGCGTTGCAGATCTCCAGCGCGACTTCGAGTTCGGTGCCGGTAAAGCTCTCCGGCGAATATTCGAAGCGGTAACCGCCGCCGGCCTTCGCCGCCATGTCGGTGATCATCTTGGCCGCATCGGTGGCGATGCGCTTGATGCCGCCGACGTCTTTCTCGAAGACGACGCGGCGCTGCAACTCGCTGGTCGAATTGTAGAAATGCACGATCGGGTTGGTGGCGCCCTTCAGCGCCTCGAAGGTGCGGGTGATGAGTTCGGGCCGGCACTGTACCAGCACCTGCAGCGAGACATCGGCCGGCACATTGCCTTGCTCAATGCACCAGCGGGCGAAATCGAAGTCGGTCTGCGAGGCCGAGGGGAAACCGATCTCGATCTCCTTGAAGCCCATGTCGAGCAGCAGGCCGAACATGCGCGCCTTGCGCTCATGGCCCATCGGGTCGATAAGCGCCTGGTTGCCGTCGCGCAAATCAACCGAGCACCAGACCGGCGCCTTGTCGATGACCTTGTTGGGCCAGGTGCGGTCGGTGAGGCCGACTGTCGGATAGGGCTGGTATTTGCGGGCGGCGCCCGGCATGTGGCCGGCCGCGCTTTTTACGCTTTCGGCTTCGCCGGATCGTATCTCTTCTCGTGCGTTCATCGTCTTGTTCTCCCGGCGGCTCACGGATCGGTCTTCGGACGGATTGAGAGCGAGCTGCGCCTTACCAGATTTTCGTTCGCTTGATGTGAATTGCCAATTTTGAAACTGGCCAAGGAGCGTGCGCGTAAGCGGCGGTTCGACCGCCGGGCGCTCCTTCAGCGAACCCGGCGATCGCCGATAAGGCCGAGAAGAAGCAGGGTCGATGCCAGCGCGCGAACGGTCTCGCCGGTAAAGCCGGTCGGACGGGAAGCGACGGAGGAGGCGCGCGTGTTCATGGCGGTTTTCATACAGGAGCGGCCATGGAGAGGCAAGTAGGCGCATTTGCGCCCATTCCAGGCCTCTTCCCCGCGCGCGGCAAATACGCCAGACTTGGTGTTGTTTCTGTGCGTGTCGTCGTTGCTTCGCAGTCCGGGCGACATGCTTGGACGAGGTCGCGATGCCGGGGGAGGTCGCCCATGAATTTTGTATTCTTCTCGCCGCATTTTCCCACCAACGGCGCCGATTTCTGCGACCGGCTGAAGAAGGCCGGCGCCACGGTGCTGGGCGTCGGCGATGCGCCTTTCGATGCGCTGGACGGCAAGCTGAAGGCGGCACTTTCGGAATATTACCGCATTGCCGACATGGAGGACTACGATCCGGTGTTCCGGGCGATGGGCCATTTCATCCACAAGTGGGGCCGCATCGACCGCTTCGAGTCGCTCAACGAGCACTGGCTGGAGCTCGAGGCCAACATCCGCACTGACTTCAACATCTACGGCACCAAGCTCGATTTCGTGAAGAATCTGAAGCGCAAGAGCCGCATGCGCGCCTTCTTCCGCAAGAGCGGCGTCGATACCATTGCGCAGCGCAAATGCTCCGACCGGGCAGGCGCCATGACCTTCATCCGTCGCGTCGGCTATCCCGTGGTGGTGAAGCCCGATTCCGGTTCCGGCGCCTCGAACACCTTCAAGATTTCCAACGCCAAAGAACTCGACCAGTTTTTCCGGGACAAGCCCGAGGACGTGACCTTCGTCATGGAACAGTTCATCGAGGGCCTGGTGGTCACCTTCGACGGGCTGGTCAACCGCGACGGTGAGGTGGTGCTTGCCGCCAGCCACCGCTACGACCAGAGCGTCATGGAAGTGGTCAACAAGGATCGCCACATGAGCTACACCTGTTTTCCCAAAATCAGCCCCGCGGTCGAGGAGGCAGGCAGGAAAATCCTGAAAGCGTTCGACGTGCGCGAGCGCTTCTTCCACATCGAGCTGTTCGAAACCAAGGACGACCGTGTCATCGCGCTCGAGGTCAATATGCGGCCGCCCGGCGCCTGGATGACCGATGCGATCAACTACACTTTCGACATCGACGTCTATGCGGCGTGGGCCGACATGGTGGTCAAGGATGCCGCCAGCGGACCCTATGAGGGCAAGTATTTCACCGCCTATGCCAGCCGCAAGCAGCACCTCCATTATTTGCACAGCCATGAGGACGTGCTAGCCGCGCATCGCGACAAGATCGTCCACCATCAGCCGATAGAAAAGGTTTTCAGCCGCGCCATGGGAAATTACGCCTACCAGATGCGCTCGAAGGACGAGAGAGCGCTGCGCGAAGCCGTCGCCTATATCCACGCGGAAAAGGCTTAAACGCGATGGACATTTCCTATCACAAGGGCTTTGCCCGCAATCTCGGCCGCGACATGGAATACAAGCGCTACGGCCATGCCGGCCGGCCGGTGGTCGTGTTCCCGACCTCGCAAGGGCGGTTCTATCAGTTCGAGGATTCCGGCGGGGTAGGGGCGCTGGCCGAATTCATCGATACCGGCCGCATCCAGCTGTTTGCGGTCGACGGCATCGATTCGGAATCTTTCTTCAACAAGCATGCCGACGCCGCCCACCGCATCGGCCGCCACGAGGCCTATTTCCGCTATGTCCGTGAGGAGGCGTTGCCGGAGTTTCAGGCGACCGCCGAGCAAGCCAATGGCGGGCGCAAATTGAAGCCGCTGTTCACCGGCTGCTCGATGGGCGGCTACCATTCCTCGAATTTCGTCTTCCGCTTTCCCGAACTCGCCAGCGGCGTCATCGCGCTGTCGGGCGTCTATTCGGCGCGCGACTTCTTCGGCAAGGCGCTGGAAGGCGACATTTTCTACAACTCGCCGCTCGACTATCTGCCCGGCATCGTCGACCCCAAGCTGCTAGCGCGGCTGAAGGCGCTGAGGATGATCTTCTGTTGCGGGCAGGGCGCCTGGGAAGAGCGCATGTTGGTCGAGACGCGCAAGCTGGAACAGATCCTGCGCGACAAATCCATTCCCGCCTGGGTCGACTATTGGGGTGGTGACGTCAGCCATGACTGGCCGTGGTGGCACAAGCAGCTGGTCTATTTCTTCGGCCGCTGGCTGGATGACGATCTGATGCATAGATTGGACTGATGGCCACACCCGAGCCCATCCGCCGTTTCGTCGAGGCCACCAATGAAGGTGACACCGAAGCGTTTCTTGGCACCTTTACCGCCAACGCATCCCTGACCGACTGGGGACGATCCTTCCATGGCCGCGAGCAGATTGCGCGCTGGAACCAGTCGGACAATATCGGCGTGAAGTCCAATCTGCGTATTGTCCGCATCGCCGAGGCCAATGGTAGCTACCACGTCCGCATCGCCGTCACAGGCGAAGGCTTCAACGGCGAAGGGGACATGGTCTTCACGCTGGACGGCGACCGCATAGCGAGCCTGGTCATCAGCTGACGCCGCGCAAGGCTAGCCTTCCTGGCATACCGGCAGAGGAACGGTTTCGTGCTCCACGGTCGATCCGCGGCGCAGGCCGAGGAAGACGACAAGCGCGGTGACGATGGTGATTGCCGCCAGCACGATCAGCAGCCTGTCGAACGCCGTCTCGTAGGCCTGGACCAGGACCGTGGCTCCGGCTCCCGGCAAGCGGGCTGCCGCTTCGCCGACATTGCCGGTCACCAGCAACTGGGCGGCAGCGGTTGCACTCAGGGACGACGTTGCGCCCTGGGCCGGCAGTTGTGCAGCCGTGAAGCCCGACAGGACCGCCATGACGATGGCCAGCGCCACGCCTTCACAAGCGACGCGGGTGGTGTTGAAGATGCCGACCGCCATGCCGGCGCGCTCCTTCGGCACGACGCTGACGGCAAGTCCGTCCATCAGCCCCCAGGGCAAAGCGATGCCGATGCCGATCAGCATCAGCGGCGCCACAAGCGCGAGGGCGACCGGCGGCGTCAGGCTCAGCCAGACAAGGCCGGCGGCGGCGATCAGCAGGCCGACGCCGCAGATCGTCGCCGGAGCGATCCAGCGCGCCACCTGGCCGGCAAGCAGAGGCAGGATCAACAGCGGTCCCGACAGGCAGATCATCAATTGCCCGGCCTCGATCTCGCTCATCCCCTCAATACCGATGAAGCGGATCGGCAACAGCACGAGCAGGACGACGAAGCCATAGGCGGGGGCAGCCGCCAGAAACTGGACGCCGACGAAGCGGGGAAAGCGGAACAGCGAGAGATCGAGCATCGGCCGGCCCACGCGCCGCTCGACGATGACGAAGGCGGCAAAGAAGAGAGCAGCCATGCCAAGCAGCCCGACGACGAGCGGATCGGTCCAGCCGCTCTGCGGCGCCTGAAGCACGCCGTAGGTCAGCGCGGCCAGCGCAATCGTGAAAGTGCCGGCCCCCGCCCAGTCGAGGCCAGTCGCATCGGGGTCGCGTGATTCCTTGATTGTGCCCAGACCCAGTAGCGCGGCGGCAATCGCAAGCACTGCCACCAGAACGAAGATCGACCGCCAGCCGAATGCTTCGATGATGAGGCCGGAGGCGATCGGACCGAAGGCGAGGCCAATGCCGAAACTGGTGCCGAGGAAGGAAAAGGCGCGCAACCGCAATTGCCCCTCGAATTCCTGGGCAAGTGCGGAGGCGCCGCCAGCGAAGGCGGCCGCACTGCTGAGCCCTTGCGCGGCCCGAAGTGTGTCGAACCAGACGATGTCAGGCGCGAGCATCGCGCCCAGCGTGGCCAGGACATAGAGGCCGAGTCCGGCGAGGAAGCTGCGCTTGCGGCCATGATTGTCGGCGAGCGCGCCCAGCGCCATCAGGGTGGCGCCAAAGGTCAGCATGAACGCGTTCGTCACCCAGTTGAGCGCGATCGGGCTGCCGCCGAGATCGGCTGCGATGCGCGAGAGCGCGACGGCCGGGCCGGTGAAGGTCAAGGGCATGGTCATGGCGGCAAGGCATACCGACAACAGGACGAGCCATGGCGCGGTTGCGCCGTTTGTGGTCTTCGAAATCATGGTTTTTCCTATTTGAAGCAGGATCCGCCGGTGTGCCGTCGGGAGCGCAGCACCGGTCGGCAAGATAGGCCCGCGACATTCCCAGAAAAATAGTATTAAATCTCCAGATATACCGGACTGAAACGCTCGAATGGAGACATGCGATGGAACGCCTCAACGGCCTTCTGGCCTTTGCCCGCACGGCGGAGTTCGGCAGCTTCATCGCCGCCGGCCGAACGCTTGGCATCTCGGCATCGGCCGTCGGCAAGAGCGTCGCCAGGCTCGAACAGGACCTCGGCGTGCGGCTGCTACAGCGCAGCACGCGCCGTGTCGGCCTGACCGAGGAGGGCAAGCTGTTCAACGAGCGGGTACGGCGCATCCTCGACGACATCGACGATGCCGAGGCGATGCTGTCGCGGACCCGCGAAACACCGCATGGGCGGCTGCGCGTGTCGACGCCGATCGTGACCTATCACCTGCTGTTGCCGGTGCTGTCGGAGTTCATGGCGTGCTATCCCGAAATCGAACTCGACATCGATTTCAACGATCGCATCGTCGACCTTATCGACGAAGGCGTCGACATCGCAATCCGCAGCGGTGAGCTGCCGGATTCGCGCCTGGTGGCGCGGCCGCTAGCGCCCTTCCGGCTGCTGTTGTGCGCGGCACCTTCCTACCTCGAGCAGCACGGCAACCCGAGCGGACCGGACGATCTCGTGAACCATTACGGCATACGCTTCCGGTTTCCAAACACCGGAAAGCTGCAGGGTTGGCCGTTCATCGGCGGCAGTGTCGAGCCGCAGGTCCGCTCGATGCTGACCTGCAACAACACCGAGGCGCTGAAGGGCGCGACCATGGCCGGTCTCGGCATCAGCTCGATGCCCGATTTCCTGGTCCGCGAGGCTCTGCGCGATGGGCAATTGCGCACTGTGCTGGACGACCATGTCGACGGCCGCGGCCAGTTCCGGATGCTGTGGCCGTCAAATCGCCATTTGTCGCCGAAGGTGCGCGCTTTCGTCGATTTCCTCCCCGACCGGCTTGCCGCGACGCTGAGCGGCTCGTAGTCCCTCGCGGCGCCGATGGCGATGACGAAGACGGCGAGGGACTAGCGCTACTTCTCAGTAGGTGGCCCGTCCGCCCGACAGGTCGAACGTTGCGCCAGTGGTGAAGGAATTTTCGTCCGAGAGCATGAAGGCGATCATCGCGGCCGCCTCTTCGACTTCGACAAACCGCCCGCGTGGCACCTTGCCCAGCATGTAGGCCACCTGGGCCTCGGTGAGCTGTTCGAGGATGCGGGTGCGGGCGGGCGACGGCGTCAGCGCGTTGACGGCGATGTCGTGGCCGGCAAGCTCCTTGCCGAGCGATTTGGTCAGCGCGAGCACACCCGCCTTGGCGGCCGAATAGGCGGCGGCATTCGGATTGCCTTCCTTGCCGGCGACAGAGGCAATGTTGACGATGCGGCCGTAGCCGCGCGCGATCATGCCGGGAACCAGGCGTTTGCAGCAGTAGAAGACACCGTTGAGGTCGATGTCGATGATCTGGCGCCATGCGGCAGGATCATAGTCCACCACGGTGGCCGCCGGTCCGGCAATGCCGGCATTGTTGACGAGCAGATCGACCGGGCCGAGCGAGCGCTCGGTTTGCGTCGCGGCGCTGTCGACGGCCTCGATCAGCGATTGATCGCACAGCAAAGCCTCGATCCGACCGAGCGGGGCGAGTTCGGCGACGGCGTTCTTCATCGCAGCCTGGTCGACATCCCAGATGGCAACGCTGGCGCCCGACGACAGCAGGCGTCGGGCCACGGCAAGGCCGATGCCTTGCGCGCCGCCGGTCACGACGGCGACATGGCCTGAGAGATCGACGGCATTCACGCGACGGTTCATGGGCAATTTCCTCTTCCCGGATACTTGAATTCGTAACTCAGTCCCTGACGGCTCTCGCCACCAGCCGCGCGATGCTTGGTCCGGCGATGAGCACGACCAGGAAGCGGGCCGATTGCAGCGCCATGACGAAGGAGATGTCGACGTTTTGCGCGGCGGCGGCGATGATGGCGACGCTGTCCATGCCGCCGGGGCTGGTGGCGAGATAGGCGGTCAGCGGATCGATGCCGAGGACATGGCTGATCAGCCAGGCAAGCCCGCCGCAAAAGGCGATCAGCACGACGATCGAACCGACGATCTGCGGCAGTGCGCGCGTCGCATGGCGCAGGATCGCCCGTGTAAAATTCAGTCCGATCGACCAGCCGACCATCGCATAGGAGAGCGCCAGCAGCCATGGCGGCAGTTGCATCGCCAGGCCAAAGCCGAGATGGACGATGGTCCCGAAGATGAAGGTGCCGAGAAAGAAGGGCGAGGGCAGCCGGCAAAGCCGGCCGAGCAGGCCGCCGACCAGCGCCACCCCGAGCGTGGCGGCAAAAGCCATTGCGTCGATCGGCGGGAACCAGACAATGGCTGGGATTTCAACGCCGGAGGTGTCGACCCACATCTTGGCCACGAGCGCCGCCGTCATCGAGACGAAGATCACGCGCAGATACTGCATGAAGGCGACGAGGCGCTGGTCGGCGCCGAAGGCGCCCGCCATCAGAACCATGGCGGTGGCTGCACCCGGCGACGAGCCCCAGACCGCCGTGGTGCCGGGCAGAATGCGCCAGCGGCTGATCAGCCAGCCGAGCAGGCTGGACGCCGCAAGGGTCGCCAGCACCACGACGAGGAACAGCGGCCATTCCTTGTAGAAGACCGAAAAGATGTCGGCGGAGATCGACTCCGCGACAAGGCAGCCGACGACGGCCTGGGCGGCGCCGAACAGCGGGCGCGGCACGCGCACGGTGGCGCCATTGGTGCCGGCAAGGATCGCTGCCAGCATCGGGCCTATCAGCAGGGCGGCGGGCAGTGCGGCGTATTCCAGCGTGCCGGCGAACAGCAGCGAGAAGATCAGCAACACCAGCCACTGCCGAAGCGGACGCATGCGCGTCATGCGTTCAATGGCCGGCTGTTCTGGCGAGGAATCCATATCAGGTCTTAGACTTGGAGAAGAATGATGCGAACCCGCCGAGGAAAACTCGAAAACCGCGTTTGCTTTCGAACATCACTCGTTCTTGACGGCGGGCAGGCCGAAACCCCCGACCGGATGGGTCTCGATCTGGAACTCGAAGCCGGAGATGAAAGGCCGCGCCTTGGCGATCGCCGCCTGGACTTCGGGTAGTTGCAGCGATGCCTTGTGGCTGGCCTGATCGGTCCACACTTCGGTGACCCAGATCGCGTCGGCATCGGCCGGGTCGGTGGCGATGATATAGCTCAGGCAGCCGGGGAGGGCGCCGGTGCTCTCGCGCAAAACGCCCATGATAGCGTCGCGCTGGCCGCGCGCCGCCCGCATCTTGCCGATCAGTCCGTACATCGCCTTACGTCTCCCCTTGCTTTCAAACCGCTGAAACTTTCGCACAACATGCTTGGGTTGCGAGACGCAGTATGCAATTGCCGGCTCAAGGCATCAACTGGCCACCGTTCACCTCGATCACCTGGCCGGTGATGTAGCCACTCAGGAGGTCGGAGGACAGGAAGAGATAGGCGCCGACGCAGTCTTCGGCCGTGCCGGCGCGTCCCTGAGGAATGGTGGCAACCATGCCCTTGATCTGTTCGTCGGTGGAATAGCGCTCGTGGAATGGCGTCAAGATCGTGCCCGGCGCCACTGCGTTGACGCGGACGCCGAAGCCAATCAGCTCCTTGGCCATGCCGCGGGTGACGTTGGAGACGAAGGCCTTGGCCGAGCCGTAGAGCCCGGCGCCGCCGCCAGCGCCATTGCGCGCGGCGATCGACGAGGTGTTGACGATGAAGCCGCCCTGCTTCTTCAGCCATGGCATCGCCTTGCGTGACGCCGTCAGCACCGACCGGGCGTTGAGGTCCATCACCGCGTCGTAATGCGCCTCGGTCTGCTCGGCATAAGGCACACGGCCAAGCATGCCGCCGGCATTGTTGACCAGCCCGTCGAGCCGGCCGAAATGCTCAGCGCTCTCCTCGACGACACGCTCGACATCGGCGGCCTGCGAGAAGTCGCCCTGGGTCAAAAACACCTCACCGCCGCCGTCGCGGATGGTCCTGGCCAATGTTTCGGCGGCCTCGCGGCTCGAATTGTAGTGCAGCGCGACGCGGCTTTTTTGCGCGGCATAGGCCAGCGCAAGGGCGGCGCCTATGCCGGTCGAGGCGCCGGTGACCAGCACCGCCTTGCCGGCAAGATCAGGGATGACAAGAGCGGTCGCGGTCATGGGCATTTTTCCTCCGGGATGTCTGCTCTCCCTTCGTAGGCTCTCGTTGCCGTCGCGTTCAAGTCCATGGCGGCTTATGGCCTGAGATAAGCGTAACCCTGGCGCTGCAACTCGGCGAGCTTGACAACGCCGCCCTTGTCGGCGGCGTGGAAGCCCTCGAGCAGGTCGGCAAGCGTGATCTCCATGCCTTTCATGGTGTTGCCGCAGGCATGCGGCTCAAGACCCTGCTGGACGAGACCGGCAAAGCGTCCCGAAATCGCCGCCGATATGCCTTTCGACTTGAAGCCGGCCAGTGCCGGGCCATGCACGACCAGCACGATGTCGACATTGCCGCCGGTGCCTTCATAGTGGTTCTTGATGTTGCCGAGCACGAAATTGACCTTGTCGAGATCGCTGAGGTGATAGGCCACCTTCGGTCTGTCCTCGGCGGCGGCCCCCCGGCTCAGCCCGAACAGGCCGGCGGCGCCGGCAAGGCTGGCACGGAAAATGTCGCGTCGGCGCATGGCATCCTCCTCGGCTTGGTGCTCATAGCAAATTGCGTGGCTGCGGCCATGATACTAGCATAAATTGACGTTACGTCCTGTCGATGCGAGGAGGGGGTCCAGTGGCATTCAGGAAGTGGAAGAATTTCGCCGTCGCCGGATTTGGCGCCATGCTGCTCGGCGCACTTGCGGGTTCGGCCGTGGCCGACGATGCGCTTAAATTGCCCGAACTCAGTGCGAGTGGCGCCGATGCCTGTTTCGGCCGTGTCTATGACGCAGCCCATCTCAAGGCGCATCCGAAGCAGAAGGTGGCGCGGATTTTCTTCCTCTATGGCCATGATCCGGTGAGCCATCCGAACGAGGAGCCGACGGCGAATGCGGACACCTCCTACAATGGCTTTCTCACCACCACGGTGCGTGGCGCCAAGACGCCGCAATGGGCCGGCGGCTGGTGCAATCACGAGTCCGAGGACGGCAAGTCAGGCCCGATCCGCTGCGGCATGGACTGCGACCGCACCATGGCTTCGCTGAAGCTCGATGACAAAGGCCGCCTGATCCTCACCGATGTCTCGTCCGATCTCTATCTCGACGCCGGATCGGAAGACGAACTGGGCGAAGCCGAATATGGCCGCCAGGCGCTGGGCTCAGAGGACGACAATTTCCGCCTCGACCCGATGCCGGCGGCGACCTGCAAGGCCGAATTCGCCAAGATCGATCCGATCGATCCGGCGCTGGGTGCGCCGTTGCGCGAGCGGCTGAAGCCGGACCAGCCTTTCTGTTTCGGGCGCGATTACGATGCCGCGCACCTGAGCTCTCATCCCGACCAGGTGACGCAGTCGATCCGGGTCTTCCGCGGGCCGGTCGAGCTTGCCTCCTTCGCCTCAGGCGGCGATGTCGCCAACTGGCCCGACGGCGCCGACATCGCCGTTTCGGTGACCACCAGGAAGAACGGGGCCAAGGTCACGCAGACCTATTCCTGCCAGGGCGAAGCGGACCAGTGGCGCTGCGCGGCGAGTTCGAAGATGAGCAATTCTTCGTGCGACATCAGCCAAAAGGAAATCTACCTCAAGCGCGGCGCCAACGGCACCATGATGCTGGCCAACCCCAACAGCAGCCTGGCGATCGTCGACCTGTGCTCGAAGGCAGCGGACGGCAAGACCGCGTCCGATGACAAGGTCTACCGGCTGGAGGCGATGACGCAGTCTGCTTGCGCTCCTTGAGACCCTGCGCTTCGTCATCCTAGGGTCTGCGCCGCGTCGCTTCGCTCCTTGCTTCGCCCTAGGATGACGAAGTTGAGATGGCTCAGCCAATCTCCAACGCCATCAGGCGAACGGCACGGCCGTCGTGCCTTTCGGCAGCTTCGCTTCGTCGTCCGGCTCGACATGGATGGTGACGCGCACAGAGGGGATTTCGGCCTTCAGCGCATCCTCGATGCGGTCGCAGATGACGTGGCTGGCGCCGACCGTCATGTCGGCGTCGACGACCAGGTGGAACTCGATGAAAGTAGCGCGGCCGGCGATGCGGGTCTTGAGGTCGTGAACCTCCAGCGCGCCCTTGCAATTGGCCGAGATGATGTCGCGGATATGCATGTGCTCCGTGGTGTCGACGGCGCGGTCCATCAAGCCGTTCATCGACGAGCCGATGACATGCCAGCCTTGCCACAGGATGTTGAGCGCAACGATGACGGCAAGCGCCGGATCGAGGATCTGCCAGCCGGTCAGGATTGCGCCGACGAGACCGCCGAAGACGCCGACGGAAGTCACCACATCGGTCATGATGTGCTTGCCGTCGGCAACCAGCGCCGGTGATTTCGCAGCGCGGCCTGTGCGGATCAGCGTCCACGCCCAGAAGGCGTTGATGACGGTGGCGACGCCGTTGATCCCCAGGCCTTCCCAGGGTTGCTCGATCGGCGTCGGCGTCTGCCAGGAGCGCCAGACCTCGTTGAGGATCAGCAGTGCCGCGACCACGATCAGCACGCCTTCCAGCACGGCCGAGAAATATTCGGCCTTGTGGTGGCCGAACGGATGGTCCTGGTCGGCCGGCTTGTAGCTGACCTGGATCGCCCAGTAGGCGGCAGCCGAGGCAATGACGTTGACGATCGATTCCAGCGCATCCGAATAGAGCGCGACGGAGCCGGTGACGTACCAGGCGGCAAGTTTCAGGGCGAGCACGATGCAGGCGACGATGATCGACCAGAAGGCGAGGGCGGCAACCCTTTGCTTGGCTGCCTCCTTTGCCGCGATCGCCGTCACACTGTCCGCCGCGGCCATACTGGTCAGGCCGCCTTTTCCTTGGCCTTGCGCGGCAGATGCGCAACAATGTTCTCGATGATGCGCATGCCGGCATTGTGGCCGAGCGTCATGATCGATTCCGGATGGAACTGTACGGCGGCTATGGGCTCCTTGCGGTGCTCGAAGGCCATGATGACACCGTCCTCCGTCTCGGCGGTGACAACGAAGCCGTCGGGCAGCCGTACCGGATCGGCAAAGATCGAGTGGTAGCGGCCGACGGTGACTTCCTTGGGCAAGCCGGAGAAGATGATGCCGGGCTTGGAGACACGGATGCGCGACGGCTTGCCGTGCATCGGCACATGCAACTGCCTGAGCTCGCCGCCATAGGCCTCGGCCAGCGCCTGCAGGCCAAGGCAGACGCCGAAGATCGGCAGGTCGCGAGCCCTGGCCTTCTTGATGGTCGCGGCGCAGTCGAAATCCTTCGGCGTGCCGGGTCCCGGCGACAGCACGACGAGGTCGGGCTTCAGCCGCTCGAACACCTCCTCCGGCACTGGCGTGCGCACGGTCGAGACATTGGCGCCGGTCTGGCGGAAGTAGTTGGCCAGCGTGTGGACGAAGGAGTCCTCGTGGTCGACGAGCAGGATGTTGACGCCGTCGCCGACGCGCGCGGTGGTGCGTTCGGCGCCGGCGGCATTGCCTAATTTGGCGTCGCGGATGGCGGAGAGCATGGCGGATGCCTTCAGTTCGGTTTCGGCTTCTTCTTCCTCGGGGATGCTGTCGAAGAGCAGCGTGGCGCCGGCGCGCACCTCGGCGATACCGTCCTTGATGCGGATGGTGCGCAAGGTGAGGCCGGTGTTCATGTCGCCGTTGAAATTGACCATGCCGACGGCGCCGCCATACCAGGCGCGCGGGCTCTTCTCGTTCTGCTCGATGAAGCGCATGGCCCAGAGTTTCGGCGCGCCGGTGACAGTGACCGCCCAGGCGTGCGACAGGAAGGCGTCGAAGGCGTCCATGCCTTCGCGCAAGCGCCCTTCAATGTGATCCACAGTGTGGATCAGGCGCGAATACATCTCGATCTGGCGGCGGCCGATGACGCGCACGGAGCCCGGATCGCAGACCCTGGACTTGTCGTTGCGGTCGACGTCCGAGCACATGGTCAGCTCGGATTCGTCCTTCTTGGAGTTGAGCAGCTTCAGGATCTGCTCAGAGTCGGAAATGGCGTCGTCGCCGCGCTTGATGGTGCCGGAGATCGGGCAGGTCTCGACCCGGCGGCCATTGACGCGCACGAACATTTCCGGCGAAGCGCCGATCAGATACTCGTTTTCGCCGAGATTGATGAAGAAGGAATAGGGCGAGGGGTTGATCGACTTCAGCTTGCGCGAGATTTCGGAAGGCTGCGTCTCGCAACGCTCGTAGAACATCTGCCCGGGCACGACCTCGAACAAATCCCCGCGCTTGAAGCTATCCATCGCCTTGCGCACCAGATTGGCATATTCGCCGGGTTCATGATCGCCGCGCGGCGGGATGCGGTCAGCGGTCTTGAACGGCTCGGCGATTTCGTCGCGCGGCAGGCCTTCAGTCGAAAAACCGTCGCCGGAATAGTCGTAGCGGTCGGTCCAGGCCTTGGTCGAGTAATGGTCGACGACCAGGATTTCGTCGGGCAGGAACAGGACCAGGTCGCGCTGGCTCTGCTTGCGCTCGAGCTTGTAGTCGACCGGATCGAACTGGAAGGCGAGGTCGTAGCCGAAGGCGCCGTAGAGGCCAAGATTGGCGTCTTCGTCGGTCTTGAACAGCGCGGTGATGGCGCGCAGCACGGTAAAGACGGAAGGGACGCGGCTGCGCTCTTCCTCGGTGAAGACCCGGCCAGGCTTGGCGACATCGAGGCGGATCAGCTTTTTCGAGGTTTCGGTGATTGTGACTTCGCTCAAGCCGACAAGCGCCTTGCCGATTACCGGCAACAGCACCTCGCCACGGCCGTTCAGTGCCTCGATGCGCATGGCGCGGCCACGCGCGGAAATCACCAGCGGCGGATCGATGATGGCCGTATCCCAGCGCGTGTAGCGGCCGGGATATTCGTAGTTCGAGGAAAACACGGCCCCGCGGCGCGAATTCAGCCCGTCGACATAGGAGTCGATCGCGCCGGCATAGGGCTTGTCGTGGCGCTCGCGGGTAATGGTGACGCCACCCGCGGTCACGAAGCGTTCCGCGCCGTTTTCCAGAACCTTCATCGTCGTCATTGCCGTCTCCATCTGGCTTGTTGGGCAACGGACCCGGGACTGGCTTTGAAAAAACAAATGGCCGCCCGGATATTCCGTTGCGGCCACCTTCTATTTTCACGCACACGCGTTCGAACAGGCCGCTGTCAGCGAGCCCACCACCAAATGGTCTTGATCGAACGCATGTTCATGGGCGAAATCCATAGCGGCGAAAAGCCGGATGCGCAACAGGTTTGAAAGGCCTGTTTGTGGCCGCCGCTTCCGGAACTCATGGCACATCGCCAACGCTGGCGGTCCTGCCTAGACTACCCGTCCAATATCGAGATAGACGGGAAAGACAGCAATGACCGACCAGATCGAGCGCGCACGCACGTTCCATTCCCTCCACGTCAAGGGAAACCCGATCGTTCTCTACAATGCCTGGGATCCGGGCTCGGCCAAGATTGTCGAGAAGGCAGGCGCCAAGGCTATCGCCACTGGAAGCTGGCCGGTCGCGGCCGCCTTCGGCTATGCCGATGGTGAGAAAATCCCGCTGGAATTGGCACTCGACAACATCAGGCGCATTGTAGCTGCAGTCGATTTACCCGTCACCATGGATCTCGAGGGCGGCTATGGCGTCGAGCCGGAGATCGTCGCTCAGACAGTCACGCGCGCTCTGCAGGCCGGCGCCATCGGCTTCAATTTCGAGGACCAGATCGTCGGCGGCACAGGCCTGTATAACATCGCCACCCAGGTGAAGCGGGTCGAGGCGGCAGCGGCGGCGGTGAAGGCTTCCGGCATTCCCGCTTACATCAATGCCCGCACCGACATATTCCTCAAGGCAAAGCCGGATGCGCATGACAAGGGCCTCCTCGACCAGGCGATCGAGCGGGCGAAGGCCTATGAAAAGGCCGGCGCGAGCGGTTTCTTTGCTGCGGGCCTTGGCGATGAGGGGTTGATCGAGGCGCTATGCAAAGCCACAGCGTTGCCGGTCAACATCATCGCGCTCGCGCATGTGCCGCCGCGCCAGCGGCTGGCAGAGCTTGGCGTTGCGCGTATCAGCCACGGACCGGTCCCATACCGGCAGATGGCCGAATGGCTGGAGGCCAAGGCGCGGTTGGCTATTTCAGGCTAGGTCAGTCCTCCAGCGTCCCTGACCTGGCGTCGGTGCTCTTCTTGTCGCCGACCAGCTTCAAGAGATCCTCGCCGGCGCGGATGATGCGGCGCGAGCGGCGGGTCAGGATGACGCCGTCCTGCGGGGCAAATACTTCGGTGCGGCCGCCGGCCTCGCCTGGTGTGTGGACGATGGTGGCGAGGCGCGCGCCCTTGGCGACGCGGTCGCCGGGCTTCACGTCATAGAGGATGGCGCCCGCCCGGGGCGCCGGCATCATGTCGATGTTTTCCAGGGGGGCGGCGAAGCCCTTGAACGGGCCGGGGGCGGGCAGGGCGGTATCGGCGATCACGCCGCGCGCCACCAGCAGCCGGTAGAGGCCTTCGGCATCGGAAGCGGCGAGCGCGCCGTCGACATCGAGCATGCCGCGGTATTCGACCGTGGTGGCGACGCGGCGGTCGAGCTTCGCCACGCCGGCGGGGACGTTCTGATAGGGCATGACCATAGCGCCCTCGAAGGTGCCGTCGGTGTCCTCGCTCCACAGCATGACCGCGTCGATGCCCATGGCGGCGGCGCAATCGGCCATGGCCGGCCACAGGCTGGTGTGGACGTAGAGATAGGCGAGCCCCTCATCGTCGCAATGCAGGTCGAGCACGATGTCGTGGCCGAGCGACAGCTGCACCAGCCGTGTCTTCAATCGCTGATCTGGAGTGCCGTGCGTGGTGTCGGGCAACAGCTTGGTGTCAGGCGCAGCAAGCAGTGGGAAGCCGCGGTTGAAATTGGTGCGGGTGCCGAGATGAAAACGGCCCTGATGCTCGCCGAAATGATATTGGGCGCGGCCGACCGGGTTGGCCCAGGGCACGATGGTGATGTTACCCTTGATGCGGCCTTCGGCTTCGGCCTTGTTCAGTGCCGGCATCAACGCGTCGATGGCGACGACGCCCGGCAATTCGCCGGCATGAAGGGCCGCCTGCAGATAGGCCGAGGGTGCGGCCTTGTCGGCGCCGGCGAAGCGGAACACCGGAAATTCGTAGAAAACGCCTTCGCTGTCGCCGGCAATGCGTTCGATCGATTTCTGCATGGGATGCCTCCAGGAAAAGAGGCAGAACACATGCACGTTTGCCGAAGGGCTGTCGATTGGTCCAGTTCACGCCGCCATGGGCGCAATGGGATTATTCTGCGGCCGCCGGAACGGTCGCCACAGGGGCTGAGCGTTCTAGCGCCTGTGAGACAACGGCCACGGTAACGGCCAGCAGCGCCAGCACCGCGCCGACCAGCGGCAGGTGAGCGTAGGAGACGCCCGCCGAAAGGGCCAATCCGCCCATCCAGGCGCCACCGGCATTGCCGACATTGAAGGCGCCCTGGTTGAGTGTGGCGGCAAGGTTCGGCCCTTCGGACGCCGCTTCGACGACGCGGATCTGCAGCGGCGGCACGACGACGAAGATGAGCAGGCCCCACAGGAAGACGACGCCGATGGCGACGCTGGCGAAGGCGCCGAACTGCATGAAGCCGACAAACAGCACCGCCATCAGCAGCAGCGTGCCGATGACCGTCGGCATCAGTTTCCAGTCGGCCAGCCGACCGCCGATGATGTTGCCTATGGTCATGCCGGCGCCGAACAGCAGCAGCACCCAGGTGACCGCTGACGTAGACAGGCCTGAGACGTCGGTGAGGTAGGGCTTGATATAGGTGAAGACGGCAAACAGGCTGGCCGAGGCCAGCGAGGCGATCAGCATGGCGAGCCACACCTGCAATTTGCCCAGCACGCGCAACTCACTGCGCAGGCCGCCGCCGCTGGGTTCGGCGACATTGGATGGCACCAGCCAGGCGATGGCCGCAACAGAGATCAGGCCGATGCCGACGACGGCGAGGAAGGTGGAGCGCCAGCCGAAGGCTTCGCCGAGCGCAGTGCCGGCGGGAACGCCCAGAATGTTGGAGAGCGTCAGGCCGGCGAACATCAATGCAATAGCGCTGGCGCGCTTGTTGCGCGGCACCAGGCTGGCGGCAACGACCGAGCCGATTCCGAAGAAGGCGCCATGGCCGAAGGCGGTGAAGACGCGCGCAGCCATCAAGAGCCAGTAATTGGGCGCAATGGCGCAAAACAGATTGCCGACGACGAACATCGCTGTCAGCGCGACCAGAACCGGCTTGCGCGGCAAATTCGCGGTGGCCATGGCGACGATCGGGGCGCCGAAGACGACGCCCAGCGCATAGCCGGTGACCAGCAGACCGGCCGAGGGGATCGACACGCCTAGATCGGCGGCAACCTCGGGCAACAGGCCCATGATGACGAATTCGGTGGTGCCGATGCAGAAGGATGCTATGGCAAGCGCAAGGATCGGCAAAGGCATGGAAAGTCCAGACTGAATCGGTTCAATTTCAGACTGAACGAGAAGCTATGACGCGCGCAATGCACATTGCTGCAATGCACCAATGCAGAAAGCGCGGAGCTTGACGCAGAGTTACTTCAGGCGAGCGGCTTCAGCTCCTGGGCGATGGTTGGCAACAGCTCCGAGACGTTGGGATGGATATGCACGGCGCGCGCCAGCGTGTCGACCGGCGCCTTGGCGTACATCAGGTCGAGCACGCAGTGCACCGCCTCGTCGCCGCCCGGGCCAAGTACCGAACAGCCGAGGATTTCCCTGGTGTCGGCGTCGACGAGGATCTTCATAAAACCTTGCGTCTCGCCCTTTTCGACCGCGCGGCCGACGCGGGTCATCGGCCGCTGGCCGACCAGCGCCTTGCGCCCGGATTTCTTCACCGCGGCCTCGGTCATGCCGCAGCGGCCGAGCGGCGGATCGATGTAGAGCGCATAGGCCTCGATGCGGTCGCTGACCTTGCGCGGATCGTTGTCGAGCAGATTGGCGGCGACGATCTCATAGTCGTTGTAGGAGGTGTGGGTGAAGGCGCCCTTGCCGTTGCAATCGCCCATCGCCCAGATGCCGGGCACGCTGGTGCGCAGCTGGTCGTCGACGGTGACGAAGCCACGCCGGTCGACCTCGACGCCGGCCTTTTCGAGGCCGAGGTCGTCGGTGTTGGGAGTGCGGCCGAGCGCCAGAAGCACGTGCGAGCCGACTGCCGGCGGTTTGCCGGATGAGAAGGTCACGGCGATGTCGTTGCCCTGTTTGGCGAAGCCGATGTCGTCGGCGCCGACATGGACCGCTATGCCCTCGTTTTCGAGGATCGACAGGATCGCCGCCGATACGTCCTCGTCCTCGCGGCCGGCCAGGCGTGGGCTCTTCTCGAAGACGGTGACTTCGCTACCGAAGCGGCGGAACATCTGCGCGAATTCCAGCGAGATGTAGCTGCCACCGACGACGACGAGGTGACGCGGCAAAATTTCGAGATCCATCATCGAGGAATTGGTGAGGTAGTCGATGTCGTGGATGCCGGGTAGATCCGGCACCGAGGCGCGGCCGCCGGTGTTGAGGAAGATCTTTTCGGCGGTCAGAAGATCGTCGCCGACGCGCACCGTGTTGGCGGATTCGAAACGCGCATGGCCGCGATAGAGCGTGCATTTGTCCATGCCGGCGATCCAGGTTTCCAGCCCGGTGCGGGAGGCGCCCGAAACCTTGTCCTTGCGCGCCTTGATCGCCTTATAGTCGACGCCGACAGGGCCACTGAGCGTCACGCCATAATCGGCGGCGCGTCGGGCGAGATGCGCGGCATAGGCGCTCGCCACCATCGTCTTGGTCGGGATGCAACCGGTGTTGACGCAGGTGCCGCCGACCAGCTTGCGCTCGATCAGCGCCACGTTCATGCCGGCTGCGTTCAGCCTGCCGGCGAGCGGTGTGCCGGCCTGGCCGGCGCCAATGATGATGGCGTCGAAGGTTTTCGCCGTCATGCCACCGCCGCCACGATCAGCAGACCGCCAATGATCGCCACCGCGTCCTCGACGAGGGCGGCGGGCAAGTCCTTGCCGAAGGCGGCGGCCAGCCGGCCACGCGCTTCGGCGCCACCATAGGTGCCGATAACGGCGCCGATGGCGCCGGCGATCAGGCCGCCTATGGTGGAACCGGCGGTGGCGCCGATCACTGCGCCGGCAAAGGCGCCCATGAGGATGCGGGCGCCGAATTGCTGCGGAACTTTGCGGCTCGGGGTCGACGGCAACTGGTCGGTGACCAGCTCGACGATGGCGAGGATGGTGAAGATGCCGACGGCGGCCCAATGGCCCATGAAACTTGCCCAGGTGCCGGCAAGCGGCAGCCAGCCGAGATAAGCGCCCCAGGCGACTGCGGCCGGTGCTGTCATGGCGCGAAGACCGGCGATGATGCCGATCAGAAGTGCAAGCAGATAGAGCATGGTTGATCCCCTCAACGCAGAACCTCGGACGGTCCGCGGCAAGCTAGCATAGGCCGGGCATTTGGACAGTGGGGTTTTCCCAGGCGGAGGATTGTGCTTTGGCAGGAGATCAGATTGGAGGCGTGGCCATGTCCGCAAGCGAACGCACGAAGATGATTGCAGGCGAATGGTACACCTGCATCGACGACGAGTTGGAAGCGCTGCGGGTGATCGCGCGCGATGCGGTGTTCGAGCACAATTCGCTGCCGCCCCGACCGCGCGGCAACATCGGTCCAGCGCTATCGGCGCTGCTCGGCAGCGCGGGCGAGGGCGCCCGCATCGAGGCGCCCTTCCACTGCGCCTACGGTTTCAACATCCATCTCGGCGCAGGCGCGTTTCTCAATGCCGGCTGCACCATCCTCGATACCGCGCCGGTGCGTATCGGCAACCGGACACTGCTTGGCCCCAATGTGCAGATCTACTGCGCCGAGCACCACAAGGAGGCAGCAGGCCGTCAGGCGGGGCTGGAGATCGCCAGGCCGGTCACCATCGGCGACAGTGCCTGGATCGGCGGCAGCGCCATCATCCTCGGCGGCATCAGCATCGGCGATGGCGCCATTGTCGGCGCCGGCGCGGTGGTGACGCGCGACGTGCCTGACAACACCACCGTGGTCGGCAACCCGGCGCGGGCGGTCAAACGCTGCTGAATACGCGTCCGCCGATGATCAATGAGACAGGGCGGACATCGCCTGCTCGCCGGTCCGCCTGGAGAATTCGCGCCGGTACTGCGCCGGCGAGGTCCGCATTCGTGCGGCAAAATGCTGGCGCAGCGAGGTGGCGCTGCCGAAGCCGGCCTCGAAAGCCACCATGTCCATCGATTTCTCGGTCGCCTCCAGCAGCCGTTGCGCCAGTTCGATGCGCTGGCCGGCCAGCCACTCGCCAAAGCTGGTGCCCATCGATTTCTGGAAACGGCGGGTGAAGGTGCGCCGGGTCAGGCCGGCGGCCTCGGCGACACGGTCGAGGTTGTGCGTTTGCCCCAGCGTTGCCCGCACGGTGTCGAGCGCCTGGGTGAGCCGGTCGGCAGCCGGGGTTTTCGCCAGCGGGCGCTCGATGAACTGGGCCTGCCCGCCCTGCCGGTGCGGCGACAGCACGATGTGCCTGGCCAGCCGCAGCGCTACCTCCGCGCCATAGCGGGCGCGCACGATGTGCAGGCAGCAGTCGAGCCCGGCGGCGACACCGGCCGAGGTGACGATGTCGCCATCGTCGACATAAAGCACGTCGGCGTCGACTTCGATGTCGGGATGCAGCGCCTGCAACCGGTCGGTGGAGGACCAATGCGTGGCCGCCCGCCGGCCGGCAAGCAGCCCGGCAGCGGCGATGGCGAAGGTGCCGAGACAGAGGCCAACGATCAGTGCGCCGCGTCGGTTCGCGCGCGTAAGCGCTTCGAGGAGCGGGGTGGGAAGCGGGGCGTCGAGATCTTTCCAGCTCGGAATGATGACGATGTCGGCATCGTCGAACGCGGAGAGCCTATGCGGCACCGCGATCGTCAGCCCGGCATCGGTGTGGATTGGCCCATTGTCGAGCGCGCAGACGCGAAAGTCGAAACGCGGCAGGCCGAGTTTGGTGCGGTCGGTGCCGAACACCACACACGGTACGGAGAGGTGGAAGGGACTGATGCCGTCAAAGGCGAGGACGGCAATGATCGGATCAGTCATGGGCGTTTCCAGCAAGCGAAAGCGGATTGTCCCAATTCTTTCGAACGATGTCAATCGGGCCACTTTTGGCAACCGGGCGATCCGCCTATTTTCGGCTCGTCCCAGTCAAGCCCGAAAGGAAAACACCATGTCCGCCAATACCACGCCGCGCCGCGCACTCATCGTCATCGATGTCCAGAATGATTATGATGGCGGCAACCTCGCGATCAAGCATCCGCCGTTCCGCGACAGCGTCGTCAATGTGGCGCGCGCCATGGACGCTGCCGCTGCCGCCGGCGTGAAGGTGGTGGTCGTCAAGCAGATGGCGCCGGAGACGTCGCCAATCTTCGCCAAGGGCAGCCATGGCGGCGAATTGCATTCCGAGATCGCCAAGCGCAAGCGCGACCACTATGTCGAAAAGTCGCTGCCCAGCGCCTTTGCCGGCACCGACCTCGAGGCGTGGCTGCGCGCCAATGCCATCGATACGACCACAGTGGTTGGCTACATGACGCACAATTGCGATCTGTCGACCATCATCCACGCCGCGCATGTCGGCTTTGCGGTCGAATTCCTGTCCGACGCCACCGGCTCGGTGCCCTACGCCAACAGCGCCGGCTATGCCTCGGCAGAGGAAATCCACCGCGTGGTGACCATCATTCTGCAGTCGCGCTTCGCGGCCGTGCTCGACACCGCCGAATGGATCGATGGCCTGAAGACGGGCGCCCTGCCCAAGCGCGACACGATCTACGCCTCCAACCAGCGGGCGCTGGCGCGCAACGCGGCTTAGTTCTCTGGAAACAAAAAAGGCGCCGCATCGCTGCGGCGCCTTTTGATTGTCGAGACAAAAGATTTTTAGAACAGGCCTTCGATCTGGCCGGCTTCGTTGAGGAAGATCTTTTCCGAAGATGGCGCCTTGGGCAGGCCCGGCATGGTCATGACCTCGCCGCAGATGACGACGACGAAGCCGGCGCCCGCCGACAGCCTGACCTCGCGCACCGGCACGGTGTGGCCGGTCGGCGCGCCGCGCAGGTTCGGGTCGGTCGAGAAGGAATATTGGGTCTTGGCCATGCAGACCGGCAGGTGGCCGTAGCCGGCCTGCTCCCAGGCATGCAGCTGGTCGCGCACCGACTTGTCGGCGATCGCCTCGGAGCCGCGATAGATGCGCTGGACGATGGTGTTGATCTTCTCGAACAGCGGCATGGCATCTGGGTAGAGCGGTGCAAACTGCGAGGCACCGGATTCGGCCAGCGCCACCACCTTGTTGGCGAGATCCTCGATGCCGGCGGAGCCATGGGCCCAGTGCTTGCACAGGATCGCTTCTTCGCCCATCGAGGCGACATAGTCCTTCATCGCCTGGATCTCGGCGTCGGTGTCGGAATAGAAGTGGTTGATGGCAACCACCGCCGGCACGCCGAACTGCCTGATGTTCTCGATGTGGCGTCCGAGGTTGGCGCAGCCCTTCTTCACCGCCTCGATGTTCTCCTTGCCGAGGTCTTCCTTCTTGACGCCGCCATTCATCTTCATGGCGCGCACGGTGGCGACGATGACGGCCGCGGCTGGCTTCAGCCCTGCCTTGCGGCACTTGATGTCGAAGAATTTTTCGGCACCGAGGTCAGCGCCGAAGCCGGCTTCGGTGACGACATAGTCGGCGAGTTTCAGCGCCGTCGTGGTGGCGACCACCGAGTTGCAGCCATGCGCGATGTTGGCGAACGGGCCGCCATGGACGAAGGCCGGGTTGTTCTCCAGCGTCTGCACCAGGTTGGGCTGCATGGCGTCCTTGAGCAGCACCGCCATGGCGCCATCGGCCTTGAGGTCGCGGGCATAGACCGGCGTCTTGTCGCGGCGGTAGGCGACGATGATGTCGCCGAGGCGCTTTTCAAGATCCTTCAGGTCGTTGGAGAGGCACAGGATCGCCATGACTTCCGAAGCGACGGTGATGTCGAAGCCGGCCTCGCGCGGAAAACCGTTGGCGACGCCGCCAAGCGAGGCGATGATTTCGCGCAGAGCGCGGTCGTTCATGTCCATGACGCGGCGCCAGACGACGCGGCGGGTGTCGATGCCGAGCTCGTTGCCCCAGTAGATGTGGTTGTCGATCAGCGCCGACAGAAGGTTGTGCGCGGTGGTGATGGCATGGAAATCGCCGGTGAAATGGAGGTTCATGTCCTCCATCGGCACGACCTGCGCATAGCCACCGCCGGCGGCACCGCCCTTGACGCCGAAATTCGGCCCGAGCGAAGCCTCGCGAATGCAGACGATCGCTTTCTTGCCGATGCGGTTCAATCCATCGCCGAGGCCGACGGTGGTGGTCGTCTTGCCTTCGCCGGCCGGCGTCGGGTTGATGGCGGTGACCAGAATCAGCCTGCCATCCTTGTTGCCTTTAACCGACTTGATGAATTCAGCCGAGATTTTCGCCTTGTCGTGGCCGTAGGGCAAAAGGTGCTCGGTCGGGATGCCGATCTTCTTGCCGATCTCCTGGATCTGCTTTTTCTTGGCGCCGCGCGCGATCTCTATGTCGGACTTCACTTCGGCCATGACGGCTTTCCTTCGGACTGGACGGTGGAGGGGACGGGTTTGATCTCACTCGCAGGCATGTTGAACCCGGGCGCGGGCATGTTCTAACCCTGTCGCTGCCGCGGCGTCAACTTGCATGCAACTATGTTTCCTATGAAGAAAGTGTCTCCGCGGCCGGGCCGACCTGCCGTCGGTTCTTCCTGGCTCCGTTGCCGCGCCGTATAGAAGCCAGAGGAAGCGACGTTCCGCCGTCTCAAAACAGCCGCCAAATGCACGGAATGCGACAGAGGCGACGGCGCAAATTCGCCATCGCTTTCACAAGGCCGCGAAAGCTTATTGGGTCAGAACGTTGCTGATCTCGACCATGTTGGAGCGCACCCGAAGCACATAGAAGCCCATCGTCGTCAGATGCGTCGGCATGATCCAGCCATCCTCGCGGCCATTGGCTATGATGAAGGGCTGGATGCGCAGCGCCGAGACAAATTGGGCGTCCATCGTGTCCCACAGATTGCCGAGATGCTTTTCCTTGATCACGTCCTCGAAGTCGGCCTGGGCGCCCTTCATCAGGCCGTAATAGGCATAGAGCTGACCATAGGCGAACCAGAAGCGGTCGTCGGCGCGGAAGTCGAACCAGCCATCATTGTGGTTCTCGGCGCGTTCCTTGAGGATCGCCGAGGTCGAACCGATGTCGGACGAGATGCGGTCTATATACTGCTTCAGATTGTCGGCACGGGCGTCGAACGTCGCCTGGCAGGTGGCCAGGCGGGCGTTGAAGGAGCGCAGCTTGTTGACGGCATCGCGATAATAGCTCGGCGTCGGCGTCTTCGGTCCGAACGGGTTCAGGCCGAAATACCAGGTTTCCTCGTCGAACTGCAGATTGCCGCGCGCATCCTGCAGATCGGCGTCGATCTGCGATGTCGTACGCACGCGGCCGAGATTGTCGGCAAGCTCGGTGGCGGTGCGCCGCACCGCCTGGTTGATGCCGCGCTGGAACGAGGCCTTGTTGTCCATAAACGGCGTGTGATCCCAGTCGACGCCGAACAGGCCGAGCTTGTAGAGGATCATCGACGAGACCCAGGCATTCTGGTTGACGTTGAAATCGGCGAGGTCGGCCGCGACCTGGGCGATGCCCGAATTGCCACAGGTCTTGGCGGTCTCGGTGCCGGCACCGGCCGCGACCTGTTCGCCGGCGGAAATGTTGCGGTTCTCGAAGGTGTATTTGTCGACGTAGTTGGGGTCGAACTTGTTCCACCACTGGGTGGCGTAGAAGAAGTTGGCGTAGAGGCCGATCAGCACCAGAAGCGCCAGGCCGACCACCGCCTTCAGGATCCAGCCGCGCTGCGTATACCAGCGCCCGGCCCACAGGAACGGCCACAGGATCGCACCGATGACCAGGCCGATGCCGCGGCCGATCCATTGGAAAATCCGGGTGAAGAAGTTCACGATCGGATCGAGCATGGCGATGTCACCTCTCAGTCAGTCAGGCCGTAGAGGCGCGTTCGAAACGCCACCTTGTCCTTCAAATATGTGGTTTTCAGAACGTCCACAACATGCGATCGCCAAGCGTCGCTGTAGCCGTCATAGTCCTTGTAGAAGCCGGGCTTGTTGAAGACGTAGCGCGAGACGAAGTCCTGCGGTACGAAATCCGAGATCAGCTGGTTGGTCAGCCAGGCATCGGGATGATCGGGCTTGCCGCGCACGACCAGGAAGCGCTGGCGCGGCGCGACATCCTCGATCTTGAGATGGCCGAGCTGGGCGATTTCGCGCTTGGCGGCGTTGAGGAAGGGAAAATTGCCGTCGCTGGTGATGAGATCAGCATGGCCGTGGATCCAGGTCTGCAGCCAGACCTTGTCGACATCGGTCAAATTGCGATTCGGTTCGGTGTCACGGATCAGCGAGCGCACAACCATCTCGGCGCGATGCTCGAGATAGCCCGAGCTTTCGACCCATGACGCCCGCGGCAGTTCGATGCGGCCGGTCGAGGCCAGGAATTTGAACACCTTGTCGGCATCGTTGATTGAGAGGTAGCTGACCTGCCAGGGCCGCGACCGGCGGAAGCCGGGTGCGGCCGGGTCGCCGATGACGGTGGTCATGTTAGGGTCGACGAAAACGTAGAGCCCGCCGAAATGGCTGGTCCAGTAGGCGTTGTGGCGGAAGATCACCTGGTCGGGCACCAGCGCATTTTCGCGGATATCGCCGCAGACCTTGGCCAGCTCCACCATGCGGTTGAGCATGGCGCTATCGCGCCAGGCGTCCGGCTCCTGCTTCAGCCGGTCGACAAGCTTGCCGAGTTCGGCGGCCTTGCCCAGCACGTCCTCGGCCGACAGCACCTTGAACTCGACCTGGCTGATCGACAGCAGATCCTCGATGTCGTTGACCACGGGGACGGAATCTTCGATCTCGCCGTAGATGACGTCCTTGATGGTCAGCGCATCGACGGCGCGCTGGTTCTTGGACATGAACTCGAACATCAGCTGCGAGGTGTTGGAGAAGGCGGTGTGCACCACCGGCAGGTCGATCTGCGACGGCGTCAGGATGATGAAGCGGCGGTTGACCTCATTGGGATCGAGATAATCGTAGTCGCCGCATTCCTCGGCCACCTCGGGCGAGAAGCCGGTGCGGTCGATCTGGAAACTCTTTAGTTTGGTCGGCTTCAACCCGAAGGCAACAAGCGCCTTGTTGTAGCGCTGGATGAGGTGCGACTCATCGACGGCGAGTAGGCGGCCGTAGATCAGCTCGTTGTCGCGCAGCAGGTCGGGTTTTTGGGCGGGGGTCACTTTTCCTTCTCCCCGTTCACGGGGAGAAGGTGCCCGAAGGGCGGATGAGGGGCGCGACCGCGTTCCCTTCTCCCCTTGTGGGAGAAGGTGGATCGGCGCGTAGCGCCGAGACGGTTGAGGGGTGTTGGAAGGATCGCCGTCCTTGCCAAGCTGGAACACCCCTCATCCGTCGCCTTCGGCGACATCGCCCGGGGGCGAGCCACTTGTCTCGCCCCGTCCTTCGGACCCCACAAGGGGAGAAGGGGGCGTCGGCGTGCTTCACGCATTCCACAGCCCCTTCTTCTTCATCTCCTCCATCTCCCGCCCAGCACGTTCGCGCAGCCGCGCATCGCGGAGCAGCTTCTCGACCGCCGCATCGTCCGACTTGTCGGAATAGCGGAACTCGGAATCGGCGTAGCGGTTGATCTCCTGCATGACCATGTCCATCGAGAAGGGGCCGCGCAGTTCCTCGATCATGGCTTTCTTCTCGTCATAGCCCTTGTGCATGAAGGCTTCCGGCTTCTCGAACCAGTCGTCGGGAAGCTCGATATCCATGGCGCGCATTTTGATGGCGTCGGTGACGTTCTTGATGGCGCGGCCGGTGAAGCGGGGCTCGGCGTCCTTGATCAGGTGCAGATAGGTGCCGATGTCGGCCATCGATTTCGGCGCGCCATTCTCCTTCATGTAGCGCTCATAGACCTTCATCAGCCCATCTTCCTGCGGCTTCTCATGCTCCTCATAGGCCTCGGCCACAGCACGCTGGATTTCCTGCGCGGCATAGAGCTTGTGGTCGCCGAGCGGTATCTTGTGGTTCTTGCCGGCAAGCAAAACGAAGATGTCGATATAGTCGTCGCGGCTCTGCGGGCCGTCGACCAGCCAGCGGGCGCCGGCGCGCTGGCGCAGGGCGTCGTCGACATTTTCGGGATAGTTGGAAAACATGCCGAACGAGCAGTTGCCACGCACCACCGTGCCGGCACCGGCAAAGGCATCCATCAAGACGCCGGTGATTTCCTGCTGGCCAGCCGAGGCGCGGTCGTCGGAGCGGCGTGCCGCCACCTGGTCGATGTCGTCGACGGTGCCGAAACCGATGGCGCGCGGGTTCAAGACATTGTTTATGAACTGGCGGCAATTCTGGCCGGACTTGCCCTGGTAGGACGAAATCTGGTCGACGCCGAAATTCTCATAGGCGAAGGGATAGCCGGCGACCTGGCAGTAGCCGTTGACCAGGCCCGCGATCATCTGGATCAGCGTCGTCTTGCCGGTGCCCGGCGCACCGTCGCCGATGAAGGTGAAGAGGAAGCCGCCGAGTTCGACGAACGGATTCAGCTCGCGCTCGAAATCATAGGCCATTAGCATCTTGGCGAGCTTGACCGAGTGATATTTGGCGATGTGGTTGCCGACGACCTCTTCCGGCTTCTTGAAGGTCATCACCAGCGGCTTGGAGCGCTTGCCCGGCGCGACGTCGAAGCCATCCAGGGTGAAATCGTCAGCGTCGATGCGGATATGAGCGTCCTCGAACGGGCCGATACCATCGAAGCGGCCTTTGCGGGCCAAGAGCCCGTCAATGGCGACGCGGGCGAAGGCGCGCGCCCGGGTGGTCAAATCGCCATCGTCCTTGGAGCCGGCAATCGCTTTGTCGAGACCGGCGACAATCGACTTCACCGCATCCTGCGGCGTGTCGAACAGGAAGTCCGGCTCGGGGATATCGTTGGGCGCCTCGCCGTCGCTGTCGATCAGCTGGAACAGATAGGAGGCAAGACTGAAGGCTGAAACGTAAGCCGAGGCTGACAGAAGCTTCTTGAAGGTGGCGGCTTCGTCGCCTTCCAGCGGCGCGCGTGTGTTCTTGGCCTGCAGGCTTTCAAGATCGGAGCCCTCGGCGAAGACATCGGAAATGGCGAGCGAAATCGCCAGGCCGCGCCGGGCGCGAAACAACAGCGTGTGCTGCGGGATGCTCATCAGCTGGTCGTCGGGGTGGATGGCAGCGACGGTTTTGGTCAGTTCGACCTCCCGCGTGCGCCGCACCGAGCCGACGGAGACGGTCGAGACGAAGCGGCGATTGGTGCCCGCAAGCGCGGTACCGGATTCTCGCGAAGGGTCTTCCAGCACGACGACGCGGGTGATGAAGCTCTGCGCCGTGGCGCGGTGCTTTTCGATCGCGGCTTCCGGGATGGTAGTCAGGCCGGTGTCCATGAAGGATGCTCCGTGGTGTGACGGTCAGACGTCTGAGATGACCTGCCCGTTGGACAGGATGTGAACCTTGTAGCCGGAAAAGATCTTCTGCGCCTCGCCGGCGGCGTAGAGAGCCTGGTAGGCTTCATGCGGGATCAGCGCGTGGTTCTCGTAGCTCGACACGCCCTGGCGCGCGGCTTCGAGATCGTCGGTGTTGATGAAGAATTCCTGCGTCGTCTTCTCGCTGGAAAACAGGCCCTTGCGGCCGGGTTTCTCGCCCTTGGAATAGACCTCCTGGATGGTCCAGGTGAGCAGCCAGGCATTTTCGGGCTTGCGCACCTTGGCCAGCACCTCGGTCACCGTCGAATTGTTGTCGGTAATCCCTGCGGAATAAAAGGGGCCAAGCACGACGCGGCGCAGTTGCTTGGGGTGCAGTGGCTCGAAATCCTTGTCGAGATTGACCGCAATCGTCGCCGGCGACAGCGTGTAGGCGGAATTCTTTTCGGTGAAGTCGTCGAAACGGTGGGCAAGCTCGGGGTTGAGCAGGCCATCGACGGGCAGCGGGATGTCGACCTGTTCGTTGAGCTTGCCGTTGCTGTCGACAAGCTGGCGGATCATGGCTTCGGAGGAATCCTCCACCGTCACCATGTAGACCAGCGGCAGGTTGGCGCTGCCGTCGAATGTCGCCCAGTGGACGAGGTAATAGGGCCGGAAGGTTTTTGGATTGACCGAGACCTTGGCCGTCTGCGCCAGTGAGAACGGGCCGAAGGTCTGCTCGCTCTTGACGTCTTCGAGATAGAGCCGCTCGGCCATCGACTTTTGCAGCGCCTCGGGGAACTCCTTGTGGCGCAGAATGAAGTCGGCCATTTCCTCGCGCAATTCGCCGGCGAGCGGGATGTTGGCCAGCCGCGCATCGGCCTGGCGGCGATCGTTTTCCAGCTCGAGCAGGTTCTGGAAGACGGGATAGCCGCTGTCGGCGCGCGAAATGCGGAACGTGTCCATGAAGCCGAGACGGTTGCGCCAGCAGGAGAACGATTTGTCCAGCCGGGCAATGTATTCGGCGACGATCTTGGCAACGATACCGTGCCGGTAAAGCGGTGAGCGGTCGTCGCGCATGAACACTTCAAGGCCGCTGAGTGCGGCGGTGATGGCGGAAAAATAGCGCGCCGCTGCTTCGTTTTCGGGAGTCATGCCGGGTGTGCTCGCGTGCAGCCGCTCCTTACGACTGCACGTAGTTGGCCGAATTGTGCTTCTTCATCACGTCGTCGAAACGGCGGGCGAAGGCATCGTCGGCAAGCTTCTTGCGGCGCTGGATGTCGGCGCTGGCGACCATGTTCTTCTCGTGCATTTCGAGGAGATCGCCAATGTGCTTTTGCGAGGCGGCGCCAATGCCGGCCATGGTCTCTTCGGCGGTGTTGTCGACCTGGCTGCCCAGCGTGTTGATCTTGTGGGCGACGTCCTGCTGGGCGGCAGTCTTCAGCGAATCTTCCAGGGCCTTGTAAAGCACGATGCGCTGTTCGGTATCGATGGTCAGCTTGTTGATCAGCGTCGACTGCGCGGCGATCTGGTTGTTGAGCGAATCGACGAAGGTCTGGAACATCGAGGTGTAGCGTTCCAGCGTCTGGCTCTCGGCCAGCAATTCCTGCTCCTTGGCTTGCTTTTCATTGTATTCGGTGGCCAGTTTCGAGCGCTCGCCCTCAAGCTGCGTGCGTTCCTTCTGGCTGGTCGAGGCCGCGATCTTGTTCTCGATGTCGAGCAGCAGCGGGTTGACCTCCTCGATGCGTTTTTGCACCGCTTCGAGGTTGGCCATGGTGACCTTGCGGCGCTCAATCACCTGCGACAAGCTGGCTTCGGAGGTCTTGTAGCGCTGGTCGAGGACCTCTTTCTGCGCCTTCAGAATGCCGACGATTGTGTCGGATTTGACCAGAAGCTCCTGCAGATTGCCGGCCAGCGACATGTTGCGGACGCGGTCGGTGCGCATGCGCTGCTTGCGTTGCGCGGAGAAGACGCCGACGAAGCTTTCCCAGCCAGTATAGTTCTTCATGCTTTCGAATTCGGTGCCGAAGACGTTGGTGGCGTCTTCCAGGCCGATGATCAGGTCGGCAATGTTGCCTTCCATCACCTTCTGCTGCTTCAGCACATCCTCGATGCGGGCGTTCTCGATGTCGAAATTGGCGTCGCCGATCTTTTTGTCAGCGGTGGCCAAAGTATCAAGCACGGTGCCGGACTGCTCGATCTTGGTGCGCATGTCCTGCACAACCTGCCTGGTCTTGGCAATTTCGGCATCAAAATTCTGCAATGTCGCCATAGGGGCCTCCCGCTTCGGCTTCCGGTCGCTGGCTGCGAACAGCGGCGAATATATGTGGGGCATCCGGGGATTGAAAGACGCAAGACAAGACCCGCCCCGAAAACAAAAAAATCCGTCATCGTCTTGAAAGTCAATGAAGGCGGGGTCATGGCGTGAATAACCAGCCGGCCACGCATTGTTCAACTGTCATTGAACTTTGACGCCGGCAAAGCAGTCGATCTCGGCCGGTGCGGACGTCCTGAAATTCGACAGAGAACTCAATCGGTTGCAGGCGCGAGACAGCTGGCCAAAGCCATCGCCATCACGGTACGCATCCAGCCGTTCAGGGCTTCGGATCGGCCTTCAGATAGGCGATGACGTTGGCAATGTCCTCGTCGCTGGTCAGGCCGGAGAAGGCCATCTTGTTGCCGGGTACTTTCAGCTTGGGGGCGCCGAGATAGGCCTTGAGGTTGGCTTCGTCCCAGACGAGGCCGGCGGCGCCGGCATCCTTCATGGCCTGCGAATATTTGAAATTCGCGGCCGTGCCGGCGGTGCGGCCGACAACACCCAGGAGATGCGGGCCGACCTTGTCGCGGTCGGTTGCCGCCTCGTGACAAGCCATGCATCTGAAGAAAACCTTCTTGCCCAGCGCAGCATCGCCGTCGGCTTGCGCGGCCGCGATACCGGCTAAGTAAATGACAAGTGCTGACGAAATGGCTCTAAGCATGGCGGTCCCCGGCTGGCTCTGGCTGCGGACAAAATAGGCTGTAGGGCCTTAACAAACGCCGCATGGTGGCTGGATTGCAAGGCGGGTCTTATCCCGTTCGGTGGAGCGGCATTTCCGCGATTGCCTGCCGGATCGCTTTTTCAATTGCTGCCGATGAGTGGTTGTCACGCACGAAGGTGCGGCCGCTCTCCGCCATCTCGGCCGCCGCTTGCGGGCGTTTCGCGAGATCGACGATTTTCGACGCGAGTTCGCCGGCATCGTTGCTCGACAGGAAATGCCTGTCCGCCTGCAGGCCGAGCCCTTCGACGGCTTTTTCGGTAGCGGCGACGACAAGGCCCGCCGCCATCGCCTCCAGCACCTTGATGCGGGTTCCGCCACCGAAGCGAAGCGGGATCGGCGCATAGCCCGAGCGCTCAAGCAGGTCCGGCAGGTATGGCGGGTTCTCGATCAGCTGCAGACCGTGCTTCGCGCAAATCCCGCGCACCACATCGCGCGGGTTCCTGCCGGCGACGGTGATCGCCCAGGGCTGACCGGACGCGGCAAGGCGCGGCACCATCTTGCGGCCGATCTGCTTGACAGCGTCGATGTTGGGGAAATAGCCGAGATGGCCGATGAAGCACAAGCTGAGTTCACGGTACCGCTCGGCACCAATCGGCAGGGAAAGCACAGTCTCGTCCGGAATGGGGTTGGCGATGAGCCTGACGTCGCCGACGGGGCCGAGAGCGGACAGCAGCGCCCCGTCGGTCCGCGAGCAGACCCAGACCTGATCGGCCATGGCAGCCGCACGCCTGTCGGCGTCGTGCGCCTCTGCCTTCTTGCGCCTGTTTTGGCGCCAGCCTCGAATTTGCTGCCACAGCGTCAGGCCGGCGATCCGGTCGGCGACCGTCCGGGATTCGATGTTGTGCTGGTCAAGAACGGTGCGTGCGCGATGCTTCGGCGCCAGCGTCAGCAGCTGCGACAGTGGGATCTCCTCGACCACCACGAGATCGGGCGAGAATTCTCTCCAGATCGCGTCGGCTTCAGCCAGTTCGTCGTCCGGCATCATATGCACGGTCGGGTGAGGGCTGCGCCTGCCCCAGAGACCTCTGCCGCGCGCCGCCTCGATGATCCGGTGACGGATATTTGGCGGTGGAGAAGGCGCCGGGGCGCCAGTTAGGCTTACCGTCAGAACCTCGCCCATCGATGCCAAGGCGCGCGCATTCGCGGCGTTCCTGATCTCGGCGCCGGATACCGGCGGAAACGGGCAATCGACTGTGAACTGGAGAATTCTCATGTTGCCCCGGCCGTTCAGCCTCTGGTGAAGCCGATGAAGTCGTCGGGCGCGGCGCGGCCCATTTGCTCTTCCCAATGGCGGCGGCAGAGCGAGACGTAGACGTCCTTGCCGATCGCCACCTGTTCGCCCTGTCTGGCCACCTTGCCGTCAGGGCCGAGACGCACGACCATCGTCGCCTTGCGGCCGCAGCGACAGATAGTGCGCACTTCGCGCAGGTCGTCGGCAATGGCCAGAAGGGCACGCGAGCCGGAAAACAGATTGCCCTGGAAATCGGTGCGCAGGCCGTAGCACATCACCGGGATGTTCAGCCGGTCGGCGATGCGGGCAAGCTGCCAGACCTGCTCTTCCTCGAGGAACTGCGCCTCGTCGACGAAGATGCAATGCACGGTCGTGTGTTCATGATGCTCGGCAACGCGAGCGTAGAGATCGTCGCCATCGCGGAACATCTCGGCCTCGGTCTCCAGGCCGATGCGCGACGAGATCAGCCCGGTATCGCCCTTGCGATAGTGGCCGGCGACGAACAGCATCGTCGTCATGCCGCGTTCGCGATAATTGTAGGACGCCTGCAGCAGCATCGTCGTCTTGCCGGCGTTCATCGTCGCATAGTGGAAGTAAAGCTTGGCCATGCCGTCCTTTTAAGCCGAGTTGTCCTGCCGCGGGGAGGGGGCACCGCAGCATTTCACCGGAAAAGCCGTCTGCCATCGAAAAAGCGGCAGGCGTGTCGCTGTTTGGCCAGCCCGCGCCGTTGATCGTGATTGCCTTAGCGCTTGAAACCACACCAGAATGGTGTTTGGCTGACGAAACAAGGCGGGCAAAGAAACCGTAACTACGCTTCGCCAAAGAATCACAATGGGAGACTATCAATGTCGCGTATGAACACCTTCGTCGCCGGCCTCGGTCTGGCGACTTTCCTGTCCACGAGCGCAGCCCTTGCCGGCGATCCGGAGAGCTGCAAGGCGGTGCGCCTTTCCGATGTCGGCTGGACCGACATCCAGGCCACGACCGGCGTCGCTTCGGTGCTGCTCACCGCGCTCGGCTATGAGCCGCAGACGATCCAGCTTTCGGTGCCGGTGACCATGGCGTCGTTGAAGAACAAGGATCTCGACGTCTTCCTCGGCAACTGGATGCCGTCGATGACCAACGACATCAAGGACTATACCGCCGACGGTTCGGTCGAGACGATCAGCACCAACCTGACCGGCGCCGGCTACGGCATCGTCGTGCCGACCTATGTCGCCGATGCCGGCGTCAAGTCGCTGACCGACATCGGCAAGTTCAAGGACAAGTTCAACGGCAAGATCTATGGCATCGAGGCCGGCAATGACGGCAACCGCATCATCCTCGACATGATCAAGAACCCGAAGGACAATCTCGAAGGCTTCGAACTGGTCGAATCCTCGGAAGCCGGCATGCTGACGCAGGCCGAACAGTCGATGAAGAACAATGAGTGGATCGCCTTCCTCGGCTGGACGCCGCATCCGGTGATGGGCGCCATGAAGATCACCTATCTCGACGGCATGGGCGACAGCGGCTTCGGCGCCGCTACCGTCTACACCAATGTGCGCAAGGGCTACACCACCGAATGCCCGAATGCCGGTAAGTTCATCGCCAACCTGAAGTTCAATCTCGACATGGAAGGCGAGATGATGGACGCGATCCTGAAAGGCGGCGACGCCAACACGGTCGCAGCCGACTGGCTGAAGAAGCACCCTGACGCGGTTGCGCCATGGATTGCCGGCGTCACCACCTTCGATGGCGGCGATGCGGCCGCAGCGGTCAAGACCGCGCTCGGAAGCTGAGCCGACTGAATTCGGCAAAGCCGAACCAGGAAGGGCAGCCAATCTAGAAAAGGCTGCCCTTTTTCATATCCTGTGAGAAGATGACGTAACGACAGCAGAGGCCGGGGGCAGGCGGTCTCGCGCATGAGAGGGGCGATATGGATCCGATTTCGAAATTCATGGTCGATCACAAGATACCGATCGGCGCCTGGGGAAAGGCCTTCTTCGGTTTCCTCACCGACAATTTCGACACTGTGTTCAGGGCTTTTTCGAACGGCCTCAATTTCCTGCTCGACGGACTGGTCGACATCCTGCTGGTGGTGCCGCCGGTGCTGCTGGCGCTGGTCATTGCCATCATTGCCTGGCTGCTGCAGCGCTCGCGGCCACTGGCCATCGGCGTCTTTCTCGGCCTGATCTTCATCATCAACCAGAACCTCTGGAAGCAGACGGTGCAGACGCTGGTGCTGGTCGTGGCCGCCGCCGCCATGGCAATGGCCATCGGCGTGCCGCTCGGCATCTGGGCCGCGCACAAGCCGAAGGTCTACCGCATCATGCTGCCGGTGCTCGACCTGATGCAGACGCTGCCGACCTTCGTCTACCTGATCCCGGTCTTGACCCTGTTCGGCCTCGGCAATGCGCCTGGCCTCATCGTCACCATCATCTTCGTCATCCCGACCGCGGTGCGGCTCACCCATCTCGGCGTCGTCTCAGTGCCGAAGTCGATCATCGAGGCGGGTGAGGCGTTTGGCGCCACCAAGCAGCAGCTGCTGTGGAAGGTCGAACTGCCGTCGGCGCTGCCGACCATCATGGCCGGCCTGACGCAGTCGATCATGCTGTCGCTGTCGATGGTGGTGTTCGCAGCCCTGATCGGCGCTGGCGGGCTCGGTACTGAAATAAACCGCGCGCTCGGCTCGCGCCGCATCGACCTCGGCCTTGAAGCCGGCCTGGCGATCGTCGTGCTCGCCATCGTGCTCGACCGGATGACGCGTATCGGCGTTGGAGGCAAGAAATGACCGTCGCAGTCGATTTCAAGAACGTCGATATCGTCTTCGGCACCGATCAGGCCGGTTCGCTGGCACTGATCGACGGCGGCGCCACGCGCGCCGAAATCCTCGAAAAAACCGGCAATGTGCTGGGTTGCGCCGGCGCCAGCCTTACCGTGCATGAGGGCGAAATCTCGGTGCTGATGGGCCTGTCCGGCTCAGGCAAGTCGACGCTGCTCCGGGCCGTCAACCGGCTCAACGTGGTGTCGCGCGGCCAGGTGCTGGTCAAGGACGGCGACAACATTGTCGATGTCGTGACCTGCGACCAGGCGACGCTGCGGCGGCTGCGCCAGAAGCAGGTGGCGATGGTGTTCCAGCAGTTCGGCCTGCTGCCATGGCGTACGGTCGAGGAAAATGTCGGCCTCGGCCTCGAACTTGCCGGCGTGCCGGACGCAGAACGCAAGGAGCGCGTGCACAAGCAGCTCAAGCTGGTCAATCTCGACCAGTGGTCGAAGAAATACGCGCATGAACTGTCCGGCGGCATGCAGCAGCGCGTCGGCCTGGCCCGCGCTTTTGCCACCGAGGCACCGATCCTGCTGATGGACGAGCCGTTCTCGGCGCTCGATCCGCTGATCCGCACCAAGCTGCAGGACGAACTGCTGCAGCTGCAGGCGGAGCTGAAGAAGACCATCATCTTCGTCAGCCACGATCTGGAAGAGGCGCTGAAGATCGGCAGCCACATCACCATCATGGAAGGCGGCCGCATCGTGCAGACCGGCGCGCCGGAAGACATCGTGCTGCGGCCCGCCAACGACTATGTCCGCGACTTCATCGCCAACGTGAACCCACTCTCGGTGCTGACCGCCTGGAACGTCATGCGCGACCGCCGCGACCTGGAGCACGGCGATAACGGCTGGGTGTGGCTCGACCGGCGCAAGACGACGCGCTTCAAGATCGACGATCACGGGCTGGTGGCGGCGGCTGAACGCGACGGCAAGCCGGCAGTGTGGGTGTCGTGCGTGGATGTCGAGGCCCAGCCGGAGGAGACGGCGCAGGTATTCTGGGCCACTCCGGGCACCTCGCTGAAGACAGTGATGCTGGCCATGCACCGCTCGCAGACGGCACCTGTGGCGCTGTTCGACGACCAGTCACGCTTTGTCGGCGCCATCGGCATACGCGATGTGCTGAGCGCGGTGTTGAGGCGGTAGGGTTCCTACCAGGCGCCGGTCTGGATCAGTTCAACCCGATGCGCTTGGCGCCGAGCTTGTAGAGGGCAGTGGCATCCGGGTCGAAGCGGAAGGTGCCGATGAAGTCGTCGGTGCTGTAGTCCGGAAGCGTCTTGCGGATGGCGGCGGCGAAGGTTTTGGCCTCGTCGAGCCGTCCGGCCAGCGCCAGGCAATGGGCGGCGATCGACAGGATAATGACATGGGCGTTGGGGCGGGCCGCGGCCTTGAGCGCCCAATGCGCCGCATCATCGAACTGGCCGAGGCGGACATGCGCCATGGCGCGTGCACCCAGCATGCCGAACAGCAACGGATCGAACGGCGACAGATGGCGCGAGTGATCCGACGACCCGATCGCGGCTTGCGGGTCGCCCGACTGCGACTGCACGAAGGAAAGCGCATAGTGGCCAAGCGCGAAATTGGGGCTGAGATCGACAGCCCTTTCCAGCTCGACAAGCGACGCGTTGCCTTCGCCGCGCAGCCACAGCGCCCGGCCCATAGACCAGTGCGCGGCCGGATTGTGATCGTCGACCAACAGGCTCTGGCCGGCCGCTTCGTAGGCGAGCGCGCTGTCCTGGTCGCGGTTGCCCCAGCGCTGGAAGGCGCTCTGCCAATGGGTGAAGGACAGGCCGGCATAGGCGCGGGCGAAGGTCGGATCCTGCTGCACGGCTATATCGAAGAAATGCCGGGCGAGGTCGTTTTCGCTGCGGGTGAAGCGATACATGTGCCAGAGGCCCCGGTGGTAGGCCTCCCAGGCATTGAGTGAATTGGGCGCCTTCAGCATGGCGCGGTTGCGCTCGACCGTCTCGATCTCGGATGAGATGGAGGCCACGATGCTGTTGCCGATATCGTCGAGGATCGCGAAGAGGTCGTCGGGCCTGCGCTCGAAGGTCTCGGCCCAGACGATCCTGGCCGTGCGCACCTCGACAAGCTCGACGGTGACGATCAGGCGGCCTGTCACGCTGCGCACCGTACCGGTGGCGACATAGTCGACATTCAGCCGGCGACCGGCATCTTCCGGCGCGATGTTTTTCTCGGCCAGCGCGAAGGCCGAGCCACGGGCGATGACGAAGAAATCCCTGAGCTTGGCCAGGCGGGTGATGATGTCGTGGGTAAAGCCGTCGGCCAACCCGCCGCGAATGCCGCTGCCGGCGTCTTCGGCGAACGGCATCACGGCAAGCGAGGCCTTGTGCGGTGTCGAGGGCTCGGCACCGGCAAGCATGATCGGCGCCTGTTTCGCAGCCGGCACCGTTGCCGGCTGTGCCGGCAAAGTCGCGCAATGACGTTCCGCGCGAATGGCCAGCCACGCTTGGCGCACCGGGCCGAAATCCAGCTCTTCCGACTGAAACAGCTGCGCTGCTGCTGCCAGATGGTCCTCGCAGGCGCCGAACTGGCCGCGCCGCGCCAGCCTTGCCAGGAGCGCGATGTGGGCGCAGCTGTCGAACGGGGTCAATTCCAACCATTTTTCGAGATGGGAGGAGACGTCTTCGGAATCGGCCGGGAGCGTCTTGACCAGATGTTCCAGGATGGCTGCGTGGCAGGATCCGAAACGACGGCGCTGCGCGGTCAGCCAGCTGTTGAAGAGCGGGCTGCGGTCGATCTCCAGCCCCTCCAGGAAATTACCGGCGAAGAGCTTCGACAGCGCCTGCAGTCGCTCGGGGTCGAGCGTTTCGATGCCTGCGGCAGTCGCCGCCGCGACATCCAGCACGTCGACCGAAATGCCGTCGAGATCAAGCGCGATCGTATCATCAGCGGTTGCGATCCTGCGGCGCCCCGGCTCGTCGAGAGCAGCCCTCAATTTGCTGAGGCACCAGCGCAGCTCGCCTCTGGGGTCATTTGGGACATCCCACAGCACTTCGCACAGCTTGCCACGCCCGACCGGGTGGGGCGCTAGCACCAGATAGGCCAGCAGCGCGCGCAACTTGCGCGATGCCGGCAGGACCACCGGGACGCCGTCGCGCGCAATCGCCGGCGGCCCAAACAGGCGCACGCTAAGACCTTTACGGCTGCTCTCCACGCTCGATTCCACGTCGGATACCACGCCTTCTCCCACGCTGGCCCGCCGGCCCCTGCTTTATCACCGAACACGACAAAGTGCACCCGGCTTGCAAATTTGCGCGCCGGATGTGGGGTTTACCACATTGCGGCACGTCAAAGACCTGTAGTGCGGCAAGGTGTCGAAACCTCGCCGCCCAAACCGCCGGTTTGTAACCGGCCCGTGAGCAAAACCAGGAGTTATCCATGTTGCATCGGCAGAAAATCAGAACCACGGCCGGCCGCGGCCGTCTGTTCGACAGCATTCTTGACACGGTCGGCGACACGCCGGTCATACGCGTCAACAATCTCGGCCCGGCGCACGCCACCATCTACGTCAAGGCTGAGTTCTTCAATCCGGCGGCATCGGTGAAGGACCGGCTGGCGCTCAACATTATCGAGGAAGGCGAGCGCACCGGCGCGCTCAAGCCGGGACAGACCGTCATCGAGGCGACCAGCGGCAACACCGGCATCGGCCTTGCCATGGTCTGCGCGCAGAAGGGCTATCCGCTGGTGGTGACGATGGCCGACAGTTTTTCGGTCGAACGCCGCAAGCTGATGCGCATGCTGGGCGCCAAGGTGGTGCTGACGCCGCGCGCCGAGAAAGGCTTCGGCATGTACAAGAAGGCGGTCGAACTGGCCGAAGCCAATGGCTGGTTCCTGGCCCGCCAGTTCGAGACCAAGGCCAACGCCGACATTCATGAAGCGACCACGGGACGCGAGATCGTCAACGATTTCGCCGGCTCGCGGCTCGACTATTTCGTCACCGGCTACGGCACCGGCGGCACTGTTGCCGGCGTGGCGCGTGTGCTGCGCCGTGAGCGGCCCGAGACCAAGATCGTGCTGACCGAACCCGCCAACGCACAGCTTGTTGGCAGCGGCAGGCCACAGGTGCGTGGCGCAGGCGGCGCGCCGGCTGCCAGCCATCCGGCCTTCGAGCCGCACCCGATCCAGGGCTGGACGCCGGACTTCATCCCGAACGTCCTGCAGGAAGCGATCGATGGCAACTTCTATGACGAGGTGATGCCGATCGCGGGGCCGGAGGGCATGAAATGGGCCAAGGCGCTGGCGCAGCAGGAGGGCATCTTCACTGGCATTTCCGGCGGCTCGGCTTTCGCCGTGGCGCGCCAGATCGCCGGTACGGCGCCTGCCGGTTCTGTGATCCTGTGCATGCTTCCCGATACCGGCGAACGCTATATGTCGACGCCGCTGTTCGATGGCATCGAGGCCGAGATGAATGCGGAAGAGCTTGCTCTTTCGCGCTCGACGCCCGGTTGCCAGTTCCCGGCATGATGGCGCGGGAGCAATCTGCATGGACGCGATGTCTGGACACTCGGCTACCAGCACCGAGGAAACGCTTGACCCCTCGGACTGGGCCGATGTGCGGGTCCTGTCGCATCGGATCGTTGATGATGCCGTCGCCTATTTGCGCGATGTCAGGCAACGGCCGGTGTGGCAGGAGATGCCTGGAGATGTGAGAGACTTCTTCACTGCGTCCCTGCCGCAATCGCCAACGCCGCTTGCCGACATCTATGCCGATGTCGTGGACAAGGTGATGCCCTATCCGATGGGCAACATCCATCCGCGCTTCTGGTCCTGGTATATGGGGTCGAGCAATTTTACGGGCGCCCTCGGCGATTTCCTGGCGGCCGTCCAGGGCTCCAATCTCGGCGGCGGCAACCATGCCGCCGCCCTGATGGACGGCCAGGTGGTCGACTGGTGCAAGCAGATGATGAGCATGCCGGCTTCGGCCAGCGGCACGCTGGTCAGCGGCGGCTCGATGGCCAACATCATCGGGCTCACCGTGGCGCGCAACACCAAGGCCGGCATCGACGTGCGCGAGCATGGCGTTGCTGCAATCGAGAAGCCGTTGCGCTTCTATGGTTCGGACCAGATCCACTCCTGCCACCGCAAGGGGATGGAGGCGCTCGGCCTCGGCAACAGGGCGTTGCGCCGGATTGCCAGCGACGCCAGCCTGCGCATCGATATCGCGGCTTTGCGGGCGGCGATTGCTGAGGATCGCGCGGCCGGGTTCAAGCCGGCCTGCATCATCGGCAATGCCGGCACGGTGAACACCGGCGCCATCGACGATCTGCAGGCGTTGGCCAAGCTGGCGCACGAGGAAGACATGTGGTTCCACGTCGACGGCTGCATCGGCGCGCTGATTGCGATTGCGCCTGAGAATGCGCATCGCGTCGCCGGCATCGAATGGGCCGATTCCATTGCGCTTGATCCGCACAAATGGCTGCATGCACCGTTCGAGGCGGGCTGTGCGCTGGTCAGGGATGCCTCGGCGCATCGCAAGACTTTCGCGGTGACGCCGGAATATCTGGAATCGACGCCGCGCGGCCTCGCTTCCGGGCAATGGCTGCACGATTACGGACTGCAGACGTCACGCGGCTTCAAGGCGCTCAAAGTGTGGATGGCGCTGCGGGAACATGGCGTCGAGAAGTTCGGCCGCCTGATCGACCAGAATATTGCGCAAGGGCATTATCTCGCGAACCTGATCGAGGCCGAACCGGCGCTTGAGCTGACAGCCCCAACCAGTATCAACATCGTCTGCTTCCGCTATCGCGCGGAAAGGCTCGACAGCGAGCGCGCGAAAGCGTTCAACACCGAGATCATGCTGCGGCTGCAGGAAGAAGGCATCGCCGCCATTTCCGATACAACGGTGCAGGGCCGACATTGCCTCAGGGCGGCGATCAATAACCACCGAACCCGTTGCGAGGACCTCGACCTTCTGGTCGCCGAAACGATCCGCCTGGGCAACGAGATTTCGGCTGCCTGACCGGCCGTGGTGTCGGGCAGGCGGCTCAGCCGCTGGCGGCCGCCTTGAAATCGTCCCCGCCTTCCGTGACGGGAAACGTCAGGCCGGGAAGGTAAAATGTGATAGGGCGGATTTCGTAGACTGCCGAAGGGTTCACGCGCCTCAGGTCACGCGCCGCCGCGATGGCTTCATCCTGGGTGGCGCAGTCGAGCACATACAGACCCAGCAATTGCTCCTTGGTCTCGGCAAACGGACCGTCGATGACGATGCCGTCTCCCGGGCCGCGCAGAGTGACGGCGTCGGCGGTTGCGCCCAGCCTTGCCGCCGGCCCGAGCTTGCCCTCACGGGTCAGCCTGGCATTGACCTCGAGCAGGTCGTGCATCAGCGCCGCATCCTGCTGCGGCGTCAGGGACTGGATGGTCTGTTCGACGTGATAGGCCAGGATGGCGTAAAACATGCGGCGATCTCCTCCTGTTCGAGCGGCCGCACTATTGCAAGGTTGGGTTGGCCGATCCAGCCCCGGTGCCCATCGAGACGGTAGTCTCCTGCCTTATGCCGCCAGCGGCAGGCTGAGTTCCGTCAGCAGGCCGCCGCCGGGATGGTTGGACAGATGGACCTCGCCGCCGGCGGCACGCGCAATGTTGCGGGCAATGGTCAGGCCGAGGCCAAGGCCGCCGGTCTGGCGGTTGCGCGACTGCTCCAGCCGCACGAAGGAACCGAACACCTGGTCGAGCTGCGCCTGCGGGATGCCCGGTCCCTCGTCGCGGATGACCAGCGTGATCGTACCGTCGGACTGGCGCAGGCTGAGATGGGCCTTCTTGCCGTAGGTCACGGCATTCTGGACCAGATTGTTGACGCAGCGCTTCAGCGCCACCGGCCGCGCCATGCAGATCATGCCACGCGGCCTGGCGCCATCATGGTCGAACGAGACGTCCTCGAAGCTGTCGGCGATCGATTCTACCAGCGACCAGAAATCGATCCGCTCGCTCCTCTCCTCGGTGACTTCGAACGTGGCAAAGTCGATGACGGAGCTGGCGATGCTCTCGATGTCGGCGAGGTCGTGGGCCAGCGCCTCGCGCGCCGTCGATTTGCGCAGGAGTTCGAGGCGCAGCCGCATGCGGGTCAGCGGCGTGCGCAGGTCATGCGCGAGTGCTGCCGCAAGATGCTCGCGGTCCTCGACATAGTCGCGCAATCTGACCTGCATTGCGTTGACGGCTTTCGCCGCGGCGCGGATCTCGCGGCTGCCGGTTTCGGCGATCGGCGGACTTTTCAGATCCGTACCGATCCGATTCACCGCCGTTTCCATCATCCGATAGGGCGCGGTCAGCCGGCGCAGAGACCAGATCGACATGATCACCACCAGGGCCGCGATAAGCGAATAGAGCGGCAGGCTGTCGAAGCTGAGGATAGGCCCGGCCGGCGTGTTGGGCTCGGTGAAATTCAGCCATTGGCCGTCGGCGAAGCGGACCGATGCCGTCAGCTTGTCACTCTGGGCGAAGCTCGCCGCCAATCCCAGGAGGTCGCGCTCCACCGCACCGACATCCTTGGTGAGCACCACGCCGCCAGGCGTGTTGGCCGCCTGCGATGCAGGATCGCGCCGAACGCGTGCGTCGGTGATGCCGAATTTCGACAGCCGTCCGACCAGTATGTCCTCGAGTTCGGCCAGTTCGTCGTCGCCGGCGATCGACGAGGTGACTGCGGGCGTGTCCGAAACGGTCAATGCATAAGTGGCGTTGAACAGGCCGGACGCCGTCAGCTTGCGCTGATCGGGCGTGTCGTCATGCATCAGCTGCACCAGCGAATAGGCGCGGTCGTTGAGCCGGTAGAGATCGACCTCGTCATTGGCGACGGCGCGGTCGCGCGAGACGATATAGAGGGTGGCAACCTGGCTGATCAGCAGGCCGGCAATGACGATGAGCAAAACCCAGACCGGCAGGGTTTGCGGCAGCAGGCGTCTCATTCGGAGGTGGTCTCGGGCAGGAACTGGTAGCCGCCGCTGCGCACCGTCAGAATCAGTTTCGGCGTCTTGGGATCGTCTTCCATCTTGCGCCTGAGACGGCTGACCAGAATGTCGATGCTGCGGTCGAAGGAATAGTCGCTGTCGCCACCGGAAAGCTCGATGAGCTGGTCTCGGGTGAGCACGCGCTGTGCGCTCTTGACGAAGGTCTGCAGCAGGTTGAACTCCGCCATGGTCAGCTCGACCCTGACGTCGCCCGGTGCCATCAGCCGACGGCGCGAACAGTCCATCGTCCAGCCGGCGAAATGGTAGATCTGCTTGGTGCTGGCGCGCTTCGGCTCGGCAGCGCCATTGCGCCTCAGCACGGCGCGGATGCGGGCCAGAAGCTCGCGCGGATCGAAGGGTTTGGGCACATAATCGTCGGCGCCCATTTCGAGGCCGACGACGCGGTCGGTGGTCTCGGTGACCGCGGTCAGCATGATGATCGGTGTCGAATAGCTGGCGCGCAGGTCGCGGCAGAGCTCCAGCCCGCTCTTTCCCGGCAGCATAACATCGAGAACGATCAGGTCGACCTGCGTGCGGCGCAGTATGTCCTCCATCTCGATGCCGTCGGCGGCAACCGTGGTGCGCAGGCCGCGCTTCTGGAAGAATTCCTGAAGCAGGTCGCGAATGCCCTTGTCGTCGTCGACGATCAGTATGTGCGCATCGGATTTCACGGCGATCCTGTCATTGTTGGCGGGCCAGTCGGTGGCCGCCCTTGAGTCTGCTTGGCGACGTCACCCACACGATAGAATTCTTGCCACATGTTGGCCAGCGGCGATGATCGCCCGCAGAGCGGATTTGCCAGAAACAATCCAGAAACAAATTTCTATAGTCCGGAAAAACTTCCGAAAAAAATCAAGGGCATAAAGGGTGCCGTGGCGGTCAGGTCATCGGCTGCGACGCTAGTCTCCGGAGTAACGGACATTACCAATGCACAGGTTCACGATCAGCTTGATGGGTGCGCTGTTCAGCATTTCGCTCGTCACGGCCGCGGTCGCAGCCTCCAGCGCAAAGGTGACGCCGATCACAAGGAGCGAGCGCTGCATCGATCTCAATCGCCAGGTAGACGAAGCCATCGAAACCCATGCCGCGGCAACGCAGGTCACCGCGGCGAAAGCACTGCAAAGAAAGGGAAACCGGTTCTGCGCCAACAAGAAACAGGCACAGGGTATCCGGATGCTCGCGAACGCTTTGAAGCTGCTTGGAGTGACACCGATCGACCCGGTTCAGTGACACTCAAACCGACCCGCACAAAAAAGGAAATGAAGCCATGAAAAAGTCCATCCTCTCCGCCACCGGTCTCGCCGTCGCTCTCGCTTTCGCGATGCCGGCTCTGGGCAATGCCGCTGCCACCACGACCGCTGCTCCGGCTGCCTCGACGACCGCTCCGGCGACCACGACCGCCAAGCCCCCGGTGAAGAAGGTCGTCGCCAAGAAGCCCGTCAAGAAGCACAAGAAGGCCAAGAAGGTCGTCAAGAAGGACGCCCCGAAGGCCTGATCCAGACCAACCCAATAGGGTTGTCTGTAACAAGGCCGCTCCAGCACCCCCCGGCTGGAGCGGCCTTGTCGTATCTGACAAGCATGATTATCCCGTTGATGGGTGCCAGCCACCCAGGACTTTAACCCCTTTGCAATGCCGGTCCGATAGGACAGCCAGCATGAAGAAGCGGCTTTCATCCATTCTGCGCTTGATGGCCATTGGCGGTCTTGTGGCCTCGGCTGTGGTCAGGGTGCTGATCCAGTTTACCGCCAGCCCGGTGCCCGATCCGGTGAGCGGGCGCACCGAGCCGTCGCTGTTTGCGCCGGCTATCTCCAGCAACTGGCAATACATAACGCCATGGCAGAGCCTGCTGCTTGCCGTGCTCACCAGCGGCGCGCTGGCCTGCTTTTTCGGCTGGCTTGCTGTCGCCTGGATGGAGCGCAAGGCGGATGCGGCCAGGTCCGCCTCAGCAGGGCAATTCCACGCTCGTCGCACCGTCGACCGCCAGGGCCGTTGAACCGTACCGGACAGTTCCTAAATTTGTGAATGGCAGCACTCCCGGGAAGCCGGTTTCGCGCGCCGATCAAAATGGACGACTGCTTTCCCCCATGACAAAGTGAGAGCGACCCTCGCGTAATGCCGGTTTCCGATGCCTGAGATCACCTCCAAACCCCGCACCAAGACCAAGCCGCAGACCGAGCGGCCGAAGCTCTACAAGGTCATCCTCATCAATGACGATTTCACGCCGCGCGAATTCGTGGTGACGGTGTTGAAGGGCGAGTTCAAGCTCAGCGAAGACCAGGCGCGCCGGGTGATGATCACCGCCCACCAGCGCGGCGTCTGCGTCGTCGCCGTGTTCACCAGGGACGTGGCCGAGACCAAGGCGACACGAGCCACCGATGCCGGCAAGGCCAAGGGCTATCCGCTGCTGTTTACCACAGAGCCGGAGGAGTGAGGAGTGGTCGCCCGTAGGGCGATCAATCGACAACGATTTGTCGATTGAAACGACGAACGCCCGGAGCCATAGCGGAGGGCAGGGCCGTGCGCGCGTTCTTCCTTCTCCCCTTGTGGGAGAAGGTGTCGCCGAAGGCGACGGATGAGGGGTGTTCCAGCGGAGTGAGGCGTTGGCGTTCCCTGGAACACCCCTCATCCGTCTCGGCGCTTCGCGCCGATCCACCTTCTCCCACAGGGGGAGAAGGAAGAAGCTCTCACCTTCCCTCTCTGTACCACATCGCGCCCATGGCCAGCAGCAGCAGGCCGAGGCCGAGGAAGCCGCCGAACAGCGGCACGCGTGAGACGGCTTTGAGCACGCTGTCGTCGGTGGTGCGCAGGCCGATCCAGTCGGCACCCGAGGCCGCGCCCGAGGCGCGGACCGGGACGATGGAGGGCAGGGCGACACTACCGGTGAGTTGGCCAAGGGTCGAGGACGCCGCCAGTCGGCGAACGCTGCCGCCGGTGGCTTCGGCCGGCGCCTTCAGCCGGCCTTCGGTGGAGATGACGTCGGAGAATTCCGGCGCGTTGACCGGGCCGACATGGGCAAGTGCGGTCAGGTCGCCATTGCCGATCTGGTAGAGGCCGATCTCCTTGGTCTCGATGCTGCCGAGGAACACGCCGGGCTCGGATTTTTCCAGCTTGACGATCAGCGCCTTGCCTGAGGGGGTGATCACCTGGGCCGAGCCGGGGTCGTCGCTCATCGTCTGGCGGCGGATTTCCAGCACCATGCCACGGCCGTCGGCGGTCAGCCGCTCTTCCTCGAGCTCAGGCTCCTTCATCAGCCAGTGGGCGATGCGGCGGTAGAGCTGGACATGCGGGCCGCCGCCCTCGAAGCCGCGCGCCCATAGCCAGCCTTGATCGGACAAAAGCATGCCGACGCGGCCTTCGCCTTTGTGGTCGAGCAAAAGCAGGGGACGGTTGTCGGCGCCCTTCATCACCACTTCGCCTTCGGGATTCTGCACGCCGATGGTGCGGAACCAGCGGCTCCAGTGCGGCGGCTCCGACGCCGAGCCGTCGAGCCCGCGCGTCACAGGATGGCGCTGGCCGACATCGGTGAGGCGCGGATAGAAGGCCTTGTCGATGACTTCGCCGGTCGGCATCGCCGGCAGCGACGACATCAGCGGCGTGCGGGCGATCGAGGCATCGCCGGCATATTCCGGCCCGGCGGCGATCAAAAGCGCGCCGCCCTTTTCGACATATTCGGAGATGTAGTCGTAATAGAGGATCGGCAGCACGTCGCGGTGCTGGTAGCGGTCGAAGATGATGAGGTCGAAATCCTTGATCTTCTCGACGAACAGTTCGCGCGTCGGGAAGGCGATCAGCGACAGTTCGTTGATCGGCGTGCCGTCCTGCTTTTCCGGCGGCCGCAAAATGGTGAAATGGACGAGATCGACCGAAGCGTCTGACTTCAGCAGATTGCGCCAGGTGCGCTCGCCGGCATGCGGCTCGCCTGAGACCAGCAGCACGCGCAGGTTTTCGCGGATGCCGTCGATCAGCGCGATGGCGCGGTTGTTGGCCTCGGTCAGTTCGCCCGGCTCGCGGTCGATGGAAAGTTCGACGATGTTGCGGCCGGCGCCGGGAATGGTCACCTGCAGCGGCATCGCCTGGCCGATGGTCGCCTCTTCGACCGCGACCTGCTCGCCATTGACCGAGACCCGGACATCGACTGGGCCGGTTTCGCCGTCGGTGGCGATGACGCGGTAAGTCATGTCGAGCGGCTTGCCGACGAGGCCGAAGCGCGGCGCGTTCTCGAAGCGGATACGGCGGTCCTTCTCGTGCTCATTGCCGGTGATCAGCGCGTGCAGCGGCGCGTTGAAGTCGGGGGCGGCGGGCGGCGCGTCATGCACCTCGCCATCGGTGATCATGATGGCGCCGCCGATGCGCGATGGCGGCACGTCGCGGAAAGCGCCTTCGAGGGCTGCAAAAAGCTTGGTCTCGGTGCGCTCTTCGGCGGCTTCGGACTTGCCGGCTTCGACGACGCGCACGTCGAACTGCTTGAAGCGGGCAAGGCGCTGCTGCAACCCTGCCAGCGCTTCGTCTGTCTGTTTGGTCCGGTCGCCGATGTCCTGGCTCTGGCTGCGGTCGACGATGACGGCAACGACGCTTTTCAACGCCTCGCGCTCCTCGTCGAGGAAGACCGGGTTGAGCAAGGCGGCGCCCAGCGCAATCAGCGCGGCGAAGCGGAAGATCGCGCCGCGCTGGCGAAACCACAGGCCGACAGCCGCGAGCAGCAGCAAAGGCACCAGCACCAAAGCCAGCAGCGGCCAGGACAGCAGCGGTTCGAAGGAGATCGACCAGTTCATGATCTTACTGCCCCAACCGTTCGAGTAGGATGGGCACGTGCACCTGATCGGATTTGTAATTGCCGGTCAGCATGTACATCATGATGTTGACGCCGGCGCGCAGCGCATAGATGCGCTGCATCGGATCCGACGGCACGGTCGGCAAAAGCGGGTCGCCATTCTCGTCGACCGCCCAGGCGCCGGCAAAATCATTAGCGGTGATCAGGATCGGCGAGACGCCGTCGCCGACGCGCACCGGCCGGTTTTCGGCGTTGCTGGCGTCGAGCGAGGCTTCCACCCAGAGCGGGCTGCCGGCGAAGCGGCCGGGAAATTCGGGCAGGATGAAGAAGGATTTGGTCAGCACATGGTCGGCAGGCACCGGCTCCAGCGGCGGCACGTTGAGATTGCCGAGGATGTCGCGCAATCGTTCCGTCGCCGGGCTCGCCGAATCCGCACCTATGCCGTTGGCAAACTGATCGCGGGTGTCGAACAGCACCGTGCCACCCTGCTGCATATAGGCGTCGATGCGGGCGATCGCGGCCTCGCTCGGCATCGGCGCGGAAGGGTCGATCGGCCAATAGATCAGCGGATAGAAGGACAGCTCGTCTTTCGAAATGTCGACGCCCGCCGGCGCGCCCGGCTCAAGCGCGGTCTTCTCGATCAGGAAGCGGGTCAGGCCTTCGAGCCCGGCGCGGCTGATCGAATCGTCGCCTGGCACGCCAGTCAGCACATAGGCGATGCGGGTCTTGGCAATGTCCTCGATGGCCGCGGCGTCGCCCGGTTTGGCATCGTCGGCGCGGGCGAGGTCGGCATGGCCAAACAACATGCCGAGGCCAAGCAGCAGCGCAGCCGTCGTTGCCGCAGCCGTGCGGGCGCGGCGCGGCCGACGTGACAACAGCCCGCCCATCCAGAACACCGCCAGCGTGTCGAGCAGCATCAGCACAAGTGCTGCGGTCACCAGCGGACCCTTGAGGTCGCGCGATTCATCGAAAGCATACTGGACATTGGTCACCGGCACCGTGAATTGCGGACGGACCAGCGGCGCGAAGACGGTGGCCGGATCAAGCAGATTATGGGCGAAGACGCCGGTTTCGGAGCCGTAGAGACCGGGCGGGTTCTCGAACGTCACAGGCAGCGGGCCGGCGACGGGTACCAGCGGCCGCGCGTCCGGCGTCGGCGGCACCAGCGCGCCGTCGGCCGCGATCATGCGATAAGGAGCCAGCGAGGTGGCGGCGGCTTCGGCGTTGGCGACTGCGGCGCCCTGGTTGCGCGACAGCTGCACGATACGCCGCAGCATCTCGACGAAGCTGCCGGAGATCGGCAGCGTCGACCATGTCGCCTCCGGGGTGACATGGAACAGGACGAGCGTGCCCTTGCCCTTTTTCAGCCCGGTCACCAGCGGCGTGCCGTCGGCCAGCGTTGCCCAGGTGCGCTCGACGATATCGGGCGTCGGCTCGGCCAGGACCTGCCGGCTCACCGTGACTTCGGCCGGCGGCGCGAGGTCGGCAAAGGGGCCGTTCTTCGGGAATTCGGTCACCGGCTGCGGCGTCGTCCATGACAGGGAGCCGCCGAGCGAGCGTTCGCCGGTGCGCAGCCTCACCGGCAGAAGATCGTCGTCATTACCTGCAGCGGCCAGCCGCGACCCGGCGAAGCGCACCAACGTGCCGCCATTGTCGACCCAGTCGACCAGCCGCTGATGGACTTGTGGCGGAATGGTGCCGATATCGGCCATGACGATCATCGCCGGCTTCTGGTCGAGGAGTTGCGGGATGGCATCGGCAAGGTCGGCGCTCGACGGTTCCACCAGATCGGCGAAGGGCTGCAGCGCGCGCCTGATATAGTAGAGCGGCGACAGAAGCGGCTGCGCCTGGTCGGCCTCGGCCTGCGACAACAATCCGACGCGGCGGCGCTTCGAGCTCTCGTCGAGCACGCGCACCGCACCCGCCTGGCGCTCGCCGTCGAGCGCGATCGAGGCGAAGTCGTTGCGCAGCTCGAACGGCACCGCCATCGTGCCGGTGGCGGTGGTCTCGCCGGGTGCGAAAGTCAGCGTCGCATCGGCGATGCGCCGGCCCTTGTCATCAAAGGCGCCGGCGGTGACCTGCGCCGGGGCTGGATCGCCGGGTGCGCGAATGGCGGTCAGTGCAAAGCCGTCGACCTGGTTCTCGGCGCCGGTGAGGCCGGTCAGCGCCAGCCGGTCGGAACTGGCCCAGACAACACGGTCGGCATTTTTCGACAGCAGCGTGTTGAAGGCGGCCTCGTCGCCTTTTGCGGCAAGGCCATCGGCGAGAACGGCAACGCTGGCGCCGGGCAAGGTCTCCAGCACGCCGGCAACACGGGCATAGACGGCAGGACGGTCAGACGGGATCGGCCGCGGTTTTGCCGCGCGCAGCCGGTCGAGAGCGGTTGCGGCGTCGAAGGGGCCGATCTCGGCATTCGGCTTTTCGGCGGTGAAGGCGATGACGACAGGCACGCCATTCGAGCCGGCATCGGCGATCAGCCGCTGCGCGGTGGCGACGCGTTTGCCCCAGTCGGCGGCACTTGCCCAGTCATTGTCGATGACCAGTGCCAAGGCTGCCCCCTCTGCCGGCAGTTTTTCGCGCGGGTTGAAGACGGGTTCGGCCAATGCCGCAACGATCAGGGCCGCCATCAGCAGCCGAAGCAGCGTCAGCCACCACGGGCTCTGCTGCGGCGTCTCCTCGCGCTTCAGCACGGGGGCGAGGATCTTCAGGGGGGGGAACACCTCGGTCTGCGGCTTGGGCGGCGTCAGCCTGAGCAGCCACCAGATCACCGGCAGCGCCAGCAAGCCCCACAACACCATGGGAGCACCAAAGGAGAGCGGCAGCCAGCTCATGCGCTGGCCCTTCCGGCGAACGCGCCATCGGCGGTCATCGCCATATGGATGCGCACCAGTGCCTCGGAGGCGAGGCGATCGGTGTGGTTGACCGTATAGCTCCAGCCGAGGCGCTTGCACCAGCCGGCCAGCTCCTGGCGGCGGGCGGTGTAGAGCAGGCGATATTCATCGCCGAGCATTTCCGCGCGACCGGCGGTCAGCTTGTCGCCGGTCTCGGGATCGGTGAATTCAGTGCGGCCGGCATAGGGAAAGGTCTCCTCGGCCGGATCGGCGACCTCGATCAGATGGGCACGCACGCCATGGCGGGCCAGCACGTCGAGCCAGGCCATAGTCTCCTCGACCGGATCGAGGAAATCGCTGACGATGACGATGTCGCAGAAGCGGCGGATGCTGGACAGGTCAGGCTTTGCCGGCGGATCGGCGGCGTGCATCAACTGCGCTGCGATGCGCTCGGCGCCGTTGCGGGCGGTGAACGGATCGGTCAGACCGGGCCAGGCGATGCGCTCGCCGCTGCGCGACAACAGTTCGGCCATGGCCAGCGCCAGCACCAGCGCGCGCGATTCCTTGGACACGCTGGCGCCGGTCGATTTGTAGAGCATGGAAGGCGAGGGGTCGGCCCACAGCCATACTGTATGGGCGGCCTCCCATTCGCGGTCGCGCACATAGGTATGATCGTCGCGGGCCGAACGGCGCCAGTCGATGCGCGAGGAATCGCCTTCGACATAGGGGCGGAACTGCCAGAAATTCTCGCCGATGCCGCGCTTGCGGCGGCCATGCCAGCCGGCAATCACAGTGTTGACGATGCGGCGCGCTTCTACCAGCAGGTCCGGCACCAGCGAAGCCCGCAACCGGCCCCTGGCGAGCGCGTCGCGCGTCGCTGCCGGTGTCTGGACTTCGCCGATACGCGCCATCAGATGCCTTTGGCCAGTTTCGCCACCACGTCACGCACGGTCGTGCCCTCGGCGCGGGCGGCAAAGGTCAGCGCCATGCGATGCTGCAGGACAGGCTCGGCCAGTGCGCGGATGTCGTCGACCGAAGGCGCCAGCCGTCCGTCATAAAGCGCTCGGGCGCGGGCGCAGAGCGTCAGCGCCTGACTGGCGCGCGGGCCTGGACCCCAGGCGACGTGCTTGTCGGTCTCGGTATTGCCTTGGCCGGGGCGCGCCGAGCGCACCAGCTTGAGGATGGCGTCGACGACGCTTTCCGGCACCGGCATGCGGCGGATCAGCGTCTGGATCTCCTTCAGCCGCACCGGCTGCAGGACGTTTTGCGCCTTCGCGTCCTCGATGCCGGTGGTTTCGAGCAGGATGCGGCGCTCGGCCTCGATTTCGGGATAGAGGATGTCGACCTGCATCAGGAAGCGGTCGAGTTGCGCCTCGGGCAGGGGATAGGTGCCTTCCTGCTCCAGTGGGTTCTGCGTCGCCAGCACATGGAAGGGTGCGGGCAGGTCGTGACGAACGCCGGCGATGGTGACGTGATATTCCTGCATCGCCTGCAACAGCGCCGACTGGGTGCGCGGCGAGGCGCGGTTGATCTCGTCGGCCATCAGCAATTGGGCGAAGATCGGGCCGGAGATGAAGCGGAAGGAGCGCTTGCCGGCCTCGTCCTGCTCCATCACCTCAGAGCCGAGAATGTCGGACGGCATCAGGTCGGGGGTGAACTGGATGCGGCGCGAATCGAGGCCGAGCACGACGCCGAGCGTTTCGACCAGCTTGGTCTTGGCAAGGCCGGGCACACCGACCAGCAGCGCATGGCCACCGGCAAGCAGTGCCACCAGCGTACGCTCGACCACCGCTTCCTGGCCGAAGATGACGCCGCCGACACCGTCGCGGACCCTCGAAATATCGGCCAGCGCCGCCTCCGCCTGGGCGATCATGTCCTTTTCACTGATCGGGCTTTCCTTGACCATCACGCTCATGCCGCATCGATCCTTGTGCTGGAAGTACCGGCTTGCACTGTAGCAGTGCCGCAGAATGCCGCGATTCGGCCTCGCCTGGCGCCTGCATTTCAACTTAAATCACAGACTTAGGCTGACAAGCGGAACAACAGTGACTATTTCGTGACCATGACGGACCGCTCCGAACATAGCGAACAAGGCCTTACCGGTGCCACAGAGGCCCGCGGCCTTGAGGCGCTGATCTCGCGCGCCACCCGCGCCGGCAAGGGTGCGGCGCCGGTGGAGCGCTGGAATCCCGACTTTTGCGGCGATCTCGACATGGAGATCAAGCAGGACGGAACCTGGTTTTATCTCGGCACGCCGATCGGTCGGATGCCGCTGGTGCAATTGTTTTCCACCGTGCTGCGCAAGGACGAGGATGGCAGGACCTATCTGGTGACGCCGGTCGAACGGGTCGGCATCCGCGTCGTCGATGCGCCGTTCGTTGCCGTCGAAATGGACGTTTCCGGCGCCGGCGCCGGGCAAATCATCACTTTCCGCACCAATGTCGGCGATGTCGTCGAGGCCGGCCCCGGCCATCCGCTGCGCTTCGTCGACGAGGACGAGACCGGCGGGCTAAAACCCTATGTGCTGGTGCGCGGACGGCTGGAAGCGCTGGTGGCGCGGCCGGTGATGTACGAACTGGTCGAGCATGGCGAGGAGATCGACATCGACGGCAAGGCGATGTTTGCCGTGCGCTCTAAAGGCGAGGTCTATCCGATCATGCCGGCGGAAAAACTGAAGCGGTTGAGCGCATGATGGACCAGGTGACGCCGCCGCCGTTTTCCACAGCTGATTTTCGCGCGCGGGTCGCAGCGCAGGCTGACGCCCATGCCGGCGACGACTATGGCGACCATCGCTTCAACCCCGGCCATCCCCGGTTGAAGCAGCTGAAAGCGCTGCGGGATGCGGCCGTGCTGATCCCTGTCGTCGATCACGGGAGCGATGCGACCGTGCTCTTGACCAAGCGGGCGGAAAAGCTGCGCAGCCATTCCGGGCAGGTGGCTTTTCCCGGCGGCACCATCGATCCGACCGATCCGACCCCGGAAGCAGCAGCGCTGCGCGAGACTTTCGAGGAGATCGGGCTCGGCCCGGACCGCATCGAGATCATCGGCCGCATGCCCGACTATGTCGCCGGCAGCGGCTATCGCATCGCCCCGGTGCTGGCGATCGTGCGACCTGGTTTTGCGCTCTCGCTCAATGCCGATGAGGTCGATGCCGCCTTCGAGGTGCCGCTCTCCTTCCTGATGGATCCGGCCAATCACACCAGGGACAGCCGCATGTGGAACGAGCTCGAATGGTTCTTCTACGAGATGCCCTATGGCGGCCAGCGCATCTGGGGCGTCACCGCCGGCATCATCCGCACGCTCTATGAAAGGCTTTATGCGTGAAGGTTTCGATCGCGGGCAAAGCAGACTGGCTCGGTGAAAAACATCTGCAGCGCCTGCTCGCCGTGCTGTCGGATGGCGGCGAGGCGGCGCGTGTCGCCGGTGGTGCGGTGCGCAATACGCTGATCGGCCAGCCGGTCGCCGATATCGACATCGCCACCACTTGCCTGCCGCAGGAAACCATCCGCCGTGCCGAGGCGGCGGGCTTCAAGGCGGTGCCCACCGGTATCGAGCACGGCACGGTCACGGTGATTGCCGGCGGCGCGCCCTATGAGATCACCACGCTGCGCGCCGACATCGAGACCGACGGACGCCGCGCCAAAGTGTCGTTCGGCCGCGACTGGAAGGCTGACGCCGAGCGGCGCGATTTCACCATCAACGCGCTCTATGCCGAGGCCGACGGCACCGTCATCGACCTGGTCGGCGGTGTCGGCGATATCGAAGCGCGCCGGCTGCGCTTCATCGGCGATGCCGAGCAGCGCATCCGCGAGGACTATTTGCGCATCCTGCGCTTCTTCCGCTTCTTCGCCTGGTATGGCGAAGGCCGGCCCGATGCCGAGGGGCTGAAGGCCTGCGCCCGGCTCAAGGATGGGCTCGAAAAACTCTCGGCCGAGCGCATCTGGTCCGAACTGAAGAAGTTGCTGGCGGCCCCCGATCCGTCGCGCGCGCTGCTGTGGATGCGCCAGGCCGGCGTGCTGACCAGCGCCCTGCCGGAAAGCGAGAAATGGGGCATCGATGCCATTCACGGGCTGACCAAGACCGAGAAGGATCTGGGCTGGGCGGCGGATCCGCTGCTCAGGCTGGAGGCCATCGTGCCACCCGATGCGGCGCGGATGAAGGTGTTGGCGGAGCGGCTGAGACTGTCCACCAATGAGGCGGAGCGCCTGCGACACTGGGCGCTGACGGCTGCCATCGAGCCCAAGACGAGCGAAGCGGAACTGGCAAAAAAACTCTATGCCGGCGACCGCCAGGGTTTTGTCGATCGCCTGGGGCTGTCGCTCGCGTCGGCACGAGCGCGCGCCGTCGAGGACAATGATGCAATGATCCAAGCGGGCGGCTTTTCGCGCCTGCTGGCTTTCGCCGGAAAATGGGAAAAACCGGTGTTTCCGATCAAGGGCGCCGATCTGACCGCGCTCGGCGCGTCGCCGGGGCCGAAACTCGGCGCGATCCTGAAAAACCTGGAAAAGGAATGGATCGGCTCCGGCTTTGCGCTTGATCGCGACGCGCTGCTTGAGCGCGCCGCGGAGGCCCTGAAGGCCCGATAAGCGTCATTAGGCCGCGTCGCGAACCTTCTCGATGCGCGAACGGATCGCCTCGATCATCGTCTCGCGGATGACCGTTTCACCATGCGTCTCGCGCATATGGTCGACGGCGCGGCGCATCACCTCGGCTTCTTCGTCGGCACGGGTGTGCCACTCACAGCCGGGCACCAGCGAGCCGCAATGGAATTCCTTCATGGGATTTCTCCTTTCCTCCTGGGAGCCTGTGCCTCTCATGGGCACGACGCTCCGCCACCTTTGTTCCGCGCCCTGTCGTAGCAGTCGGTTCTGGGGCACGTACGGGGGAACAAACATAACACGGTTCGGCGGTTTTGGTTGCCGCTAAAGCGCGTCGCGTCGAAGCGGATTCACGCGACGCGCTTTAGGCCTTTGATTTTATGCATGTCATTTTCCCAGAACCGAGGTCGCTTTTGGCTGACATGCAGAGACGAAAAAGGCGGAGCAGCGCTGCTCCGCCTCTCTACGCTACCCCAGAGCAAGACCAGCTTGGTCTTGTCCCGACAGGGCCGTCACTTCACGATCTTGACGGACTCGGCAACTTTGTTCTTGCCGCTCATGTCCCAGGAAACGCGGACCTTTTCGCCGGCCTTCAGGCCAGGATCCTTGAAGGTCTTGGGCAGCGTAAAGGTGGATCCATCGTCCAGAACAAGGCTCATGGCCGTTCCATCATAGGTTTTGATCGTGCCGGTGGTGTGCTTGACCGCGGCAAAGGCGACCGAACCGGAAGCGAGAAGGGCAGCGGCGGCTGCCGTTACAATGAGCTTTCGCATGGTAAGTACTCCTGGAAAATGCGGGCATCCGTTTCTTGAGAATGCTCCGCCTTGTTCAGGGCCGTCCGGTAGCGTCGTGTCGCGGTTCGGAACTGAACCGCCGGCGCTTCCCGGCCCGGAAACGACAAATAGTCGTTTTATTTCAATTGCCTATTAGACGAAAAAGATAGTTTTCGCGCCACATTCCATGCCCAGATTCAGCGAATGGGACGTCAATGCGGCGCTGGTCTCGATCACCGATTTGTTACGGCCACCTGACCTCCGGCGGCAGGCTGGACAGGATCGAGGCGACATTGCCGCCGGTCTTCAGGCCGAAGATGGTGCCGCGATCGTGAAGAAGGTTGAACTCGACGTAACGGCCGCGGCGAATGAGCTGTTCGTCGCGGTCGTCGTCGGTCCAGTTTTCGTTGAAATGGGCCCGAACCAAATGGCCGTAGACCACCAGAAAAGAACGCCCGACATCCTGCACGAAGTTCAAATCGGCATTCCAGCCGCCTCTGTCCTCGCCCGAATGCAGCCAGTCGAAAAAAATGCCACCGACGCCGCGCGGTTCGTTGCGGTGCGGCAGATAGAAATACTCGTCGCACCAGGCCTTGAATTTCGGGTGGTCGGCGACCGCAGCGTTCTTCTCGCAGGCGAACTGCATGGCGCGGTGGAAGGCGACCGTGTCGGGGTGATCCTCGGTGCGGTTGCGGTCGAGCACCGGGGTCAGGTCGGCGCCGCCGCCGAACCAGTGGCGCGACGTCACCACCATGCGGGTGTTCATGTGCACGGCCGGCACGTTGGGGCTCCAGGGATGCGCGATCAGCGAAATGCCTGAGGCCCAGAAGCTCGGGTCTTCCTCGGCGCCAGGCATCTGCTTCCTGAATTCGGGTGAGAATTCGCCATAGACGGTGGAGGTGTGGACGCCGACCTTTTCGAAGACGCGGCCATGCATCATCGACATGGTGCCGCCGCCGCCCTTGCCATGGTCGCGCTCCCACGGCGTCTTTTCGAAGCGGCCGGGCGACCAGGCGGCCATCGGCCCCTGCAATTCCTGCTCGATCTGCTCGAAAGTGGTGCAGATGCGCTCGCGCAGCGTCTCGAACCAGAGCCTGGCCTTCATCTTCTTCTGTTCGATGTCGGCCGGCAGGCCTGCCGGTATTTCTGGTCGTTCCAAAATCAGGTCTCCGGTCGCAGCCGACAAATGACTCGTCTTTTTAGGGCGCGATCCCTAATCTCTTAAGGGCAAGGGTCAAGTGTCATCTGGTCAAGACCCCAGGAGTTCTTTCATGCGCACCCCGGCAAGACCGCCGCTGGATGGCTTGAAGAAGCGGCTCGACCGTTCGCGCGCCGAGCGCGAGCGCATGCCGCGCGACGGTTTTCTGCGTGAAACCTTCGTCCTGCCGCGTTCGGATGCGCGGCTCAAAGCCAAGGAATGGTTCGAACGCTTTCCCAAACAGGCCTACTGGACCGAGATCGAAAGCTGGTTCGAGCGGCCGGGAGATGTGATCGAATTCACCATAAGGCGGCTGCCTGCAGCGGATTAGGGTTCGGCCATCAGCAGTCGCCTTGCGCCCGGTCCTTGCGCACTCAACCGGTCTTCCTTGTTCCGCAGCGGGCATTTGTCGATCGACATGCAGCCGCAGCCGATGCAGTCGGTCAGGCCATCGCGCAGCTTCTTCAACTGGCTGATCTTGCGGTCGAGCTCGTCACGCCAGCCGGTCGACAAGAGGTTCCAGTCCTCACGCGTCGGCGTGCGGCCTTCGGGCAGGGATTGAAGCGCCGCCGCGATCTCGGCCAGCGAGATGCCGACCTCCTGCGCGACCCGGATGATCGCCACCCGCCGCAGCACGTCGCGGCCATAGCGCCGCTGGTTGCCTGACGTGCGGTGGCTGCGGATCAGCCCGCGCGCCTCGTAGAAATGCAACGCCGACACCGCCACGCCGCTGCGCATGGCCACCTGGCCAACCGTCAATTCCTTTACCGGAGCCATTTCGACTTTTCCGCTTGACCTCAACTTAAGTTGAGCTTGTAGCCAAGAAATGTCGATAGGGCAATTGAGGAGAAGGCGATGTGCGCCTGGGTGAGAATGACGCAAGAAATAAAGGCCGTTCGCGACGGCGACGAGGAATTAGCCGAGCTGCCGGATGGCTTCGCCGGCGACCATGGCGACGGACAGCGCGACGTTGATGCTGCGTGTGCCCGGCTGCATCGGGATCGTCAGCCGCGCATCCGCCGCCTCATGGACAGGATCTGGTACCCCAGCCGATTCTCTGCCGAACAACAGGATGTCGCCGGCGGCGAAGTTGAAGCCCGTGTAGGCGGTTGCGGCTTTGGTGGTGAGCAGCACCAGCCGGCGGGCGTTCGCTTGGCGCCAATCCTCGAAGGCGTTCCAGTCGACGTGTCGGGTCAGAGCCGCCATTTCGAGGTAGTCCATGCCGGCGCGTTTGAGCGTTTTGTCGGAGAGCGGGAAGCCGGCCGGCTCGATGATATCGACGCCGAGATCCAGGCAGGCAGCGAAGCGCAGGATTGTCCCGGTGTTGCCGGCAATGTCAGGCTGGTAGAGAGCGATGCGGAGACGGTGGTTCATTTCCGCGTCTTTCTAATCCGCGTCTTTCTAATAAGTGGCAGATCGGCCACAGCGGGCTCCTGGTTTTGGAAATTGCTGGACCTGCGGGTGGCCATTTTCTGCGAAGTCGATTATACCGCACGCATTGTCAACCCGAACCGATGGAGGGGTATTTCATGATGGCCATGCACATCCAGCGCCCCTCCCGTGGGCTTACCTGCCTGCCGGCGGTTTCGGTACGACGATTTACCTGACTTCCTAGATCTGATCGCACCGATTCCCGCCGAACCCAGTTTTCGGCTTTCGAAGGAATCCTGCGATGTTTTTCAACCTGTTGAAGGGGCCAAGCGCCCCAGATGAGCGTGTCCTGACCGAGGTGTCCCCTCGCGTCCCGACCGATGCAATCCGTGCCTCCGGCCGAATGCCGGCGCACGACATTGCTTCGCCTTATTATCTCTATTTGCACACGGAGGACGGACCGATGTTCGATCCCTATAAAATACCTGGTTCACGAAGCCTGCACGAGCGCAAGACGGCAACCTGGGCGTTGCTGATCGGCGAGACCTACTCGTCGGCGGTTCACGCCGAGACGCGCCGGCGCCCGCATCGCGGCATGCTGCCGGACGTCGATTTCTCGCGCGCGGTTCCTGACCACAGCCGGCCGTCGCTGGTGCGCCGGATCATCCGGCTGATCCGGCCGGGCGCGAAAAACCGGGCTGGCGGCGGCGCGCCGTCAGGTCAGTCGAACGTGCCTGTCGGCGAAAAGCCCGCAAGTCCCTATATTGCGCGAAGCAGGACCGATGGCCCGGGTGATTCCGGGCCGTCGGTCCCTGACGCCGTACGCTCCGGGGACTTTTCCCGTGCCGCGTGAGCGGACAACAGTTTTGTGAGCATCACTATGTTTAGCTGGTTTGAAAAAAGGCTCGATCCGTTCCCCGCAGCGGAACCGGTCGAGCCGCCGAAGACGCTGGTTGCGTTCTGCGTGCATTATACGCGCGGCGCCTGGCCCTACATCATCGTCGATGCCGTGCTGGTGACGGCGATCGCGGTGGCCGAAGTGTGGATGTTCGGTTTTATGGGCCGCATCGTCGACTGGCTGTCCGGGCAGAATCGCGAAACCTTCCTGCAGACCGAGAGCTGGAAGCTCGCCGGCATGGCGTTCGTCGTGCTGTTCGCGCTGCCGGGCACGGTGTGGCTGCATTCGCTGCTCAACCAGCAGACGCTGATGGGCAACTACCCCATGCGCATCCGCTGGCAGGTGCATCGCTATCTCTTGAAGCAGTCGATGAGCTTCTACCAGGACGAGTTCGCAGGCCGCATCGCCACCAAGCTGATGCAGACGGCGCTCGCCGTGCGCGAATGCGTCATCAAGGTGATCGACGTCCTCAACTACGTCATCGTCTATTTCCTCGGCATGCTCTTCATCGTCGGTTCGGCCGACTTGCGGTTGGCAGCACCGCTTGGCGTCTGGCTGCTCGGCTATATCGGGCTGTTGCGCTACTTCATCCCGAAGCTGGGCAAGGTCGGCGAGGCGCAGGCCAATGCGCGCTCGACCATGACCGGCCGCGTCGTCGACAGCTACACCAACATCCAGACGGTCAAGCTGTTTTCCCATGCGCGCCGCGAAGCTACGTTCGCGAGAGAAGGCATGGCCGGCTTCCTCGACACGGTCTACCGGTCGATGCGGCTGGTGACAGTGCTCTACGGCCTGCTCTACATCCTCAATGCGTTGCTGCTGTTCTCGGTCACCGCGCTGGCGCTATGGCTGTGGCTTGGACAGGCGGTGACGATCGGTGCCGTCGCCGTGGTCATCGGCCTTGTGCTCAGGATGTGGGGCATGTCGCAGTGGATCATGTGGGAAATGTCTGGCCTGTTCGAGAACATCGGCACGGTGCAGGACGGCATCGCCTCGATCTCGTTGCCGCGCCTGGTCGAGGACCGGCCGGGGGCGAAGGACATTGCCGTCACCAAAGGCGAAATCCGTTTCGACGATATTCGCTTCCATTACGGCAAGCAGAAGGGTGTCATCGAGAGCCTGTCGCTGACGGTGAAACCCGGCGAGAAGGTCGGCATTGTCGGCCGCTCAGGTGCGGGCAAGTCGACGCTGGTCAACCTCCTGTTGCGCTTCTACGATTTGGAGAATGGCCGGATCCTGATCGACGGCCAGGAGATCGCGTCGGTGACGCAGGATTCGCTGCGCGCACAGATCGGCATGGTAACGCAGGACACCTCGCTGCTGCACCGTTCGGTGCGCGACAACATCCTCTATGGCCGGCCCGATGCCACGGAAGAGATGCTTGTCGAGGCAGCCGGGCGGGCCGAGGCGCTGGAGTTCATCGCCGGGCTTTCGGACCACACTGGACGCAAAGGGCTCGACGCTCATGTCGGCGACCGCGGCGTCAAATTGTCCGGCGGCCAGCGGCAACGCATCGCCATAGCTCGCGTTATGTTGAAGGACGCACCGATACTTATCCTTGACGAAGCGACCTCGGCGCTGGATTCCGAAGCCGAGGCCGCCATCCAGGAGAATCTCTACAAGCTCATGCAAGGCAAGACCGTCATCGCCATTGCGCACCGGCTGTCGACCATTGCGGCGATGGACAGGCTCGTCGTCCTCGACAAGGGCCGTGTCATCGAGGAGGGGTCGCACGAGGAACTCGTCGCCAGCGGCGGGCTCTACGCGCAGCTCTGGCAGCGCCAGTCGGGCGGGTTCCTGCTCGACGATGGTCCAGTCGATGCCGCCAATGACGCCATGGCCAAAGGAGAAGCCGCGGAGTGATGACGTCAGCATGATGACAGCCGTCTATCGCTGGTTCGAGAACTGGGTCTATCCGTTCAGGGAGCCAGCGAATCTTCGGCCACCGTCAAGCGTTGGCGGCTTCCTCTGGCACTATGTCGGCCAGGCGAAGTTCGCCTTCTTCGCCATGCTGGTCATCGGCGGCTTCGCGCCGCTGATCGAGGCCGGGCTGTTCTACTTCGTCGGGCGGCTGGTCGATATTCTCGACCAGCTTCCCGGTGAACGCAGCTGGCATGCGCTGTGGACCGCCGCCGGTCCTGAACTGGTGTTCATGATCGCGGTGGTGCTGGTCATCCGCACCGTCGTCGTCGGACTGTCGGCGCTGGTAAACGAACAGACGATTACGCCGGGCTTCTACAATCTGGTGCGCTGGCAGGCGCACCGGCATGTCTCGCGCCAGTCCTACACCTTCTTCCAGAACGATTTCGCCGGCCGCATCGCGACAAAAGTCTGGCAGGCGGGGCAAGCGACCGGCGACCTGATGGAGAGCTTCATCGAGGTCATCTGGTTCATGCTCATCTATACGGTGACGACGCTGGCGCTGGTCGCCGGGCTCGATCTGCGCCTGGCCGTGCTGGTGGTGATCTGGATCCTTGCTTTCGCCTGGCTGGCCAAGCTCTATCTGCCCTCGATCCGCAGGCATGCCGAGGCCACGGCTGAAGCTGGCTCGATGATCAATGGGCGCATCATCGATTCCTATTCCAACGTGCAGACGCTGAAGCTGTTCTCGGCCGATGGCGACGACCGCTACATCAAGAATGGCTTCGACATCTATCTCGACGCGCTGCGGCCTTTCACCCGCCGGCTGACCGGCGTGCGCATGGCGCTGACGACGCTGTCGGGCATCATGATCACGGCGATTGGCTGCTTTGCCGTCTATCTCTGGGTCGAGGGGTCGATCACCGTTGGCGCCGTCGCTTTCACGCTGTCCCTGGTCTTGCGGCTCAACATGCTGCTCGGGCGGGTGATGATGCAGCTCAACGGCATTTTGCGAAACCTCGGCGTGCTGGAGAACTCCAAGGCGCTGATCTCGCAGCCGCTCGGCCTCATCGATGCGTCCGACGCCAAGGAGCTTGTCGTGGCCGGCGGCCGCATCGACGTGAAAAATGTCGAGTTCCATTACGGCAAGGGGTTCGGTGTGCTCAACGGCATCGACCTTGTCGTGCGGCCGGGCGAGAAGGTCGGGCTGGTCGGACCGTCCGGTGCCGGCAAGACGACACTCGCCAACCTCATCCTGCGCCTCTACGACCTCGAGAGCGGACAGATCACCGTCGACGGGCAGGATGTGTCAGAGGTGACGCAGAATTCGCTGCGCGCCAATATAGGTGTCGTCAGCCAGGACACTGCGCTCTTCCATCGCTCGCTGCGCGACAACATCAAGCTCGGCATGCCTGATGCAACCGACGCCGAGGTGATCGCGGCGGCAAAGAAGGCCGAGGCGCACGAGTTCATATTGGGCCTGCGCGACAACCGGGACCGTGCCGGCTACGAGGCATTTGTCGGCGAACGCGGCGTCAAACTGTCGGGCGGCCAGCGCCAGCGCGTGGCGATCGCCCGCGTCTTCCTCAAGGATGCGCCGATCCTGATCCTCGACGAAGCGACTTCGGCGCTCGATTCCGACATCGAGGCAGCGATCCAGGAGAACCTGACGCGGCTGATGGAGAACAAGACGGTCATCGCCATCGCGCATCGGCTGTCGACCATTGCCGCACTCGACCGGCTGGTGGTGCTGGACGGCGGCCGCATCGTCGAACAAGGCACGCATGACGAGCTGGTGGCACAGGACGGGCTCTATGCGCGGCTGTGGAAACGGCAGTCCGGCGGCTTCCTCTATCACGAGGAAAGCGTGCTGGAAGAGACGCGGCCGGCGGAGTAAAACGCTGAAATGTCGGTCAGAATGCCCTCGAATTTTGGACGCGGCGGCGCGCAGGAGAGCGCGCTGGACCTGCTCGGCCACGAGATCCTGGCCGAAAAGGCGGCGGCACTCGGCCGCGCTGGCCAACGTGTCGAGGAAACGCTGAAGAGGCTGCGCGAGAACAGTGATGACGAGCATCGCGCCCGGCTGCTGAAGGAAGCCGCCGCGGCAGTGCACGCCTATTTCATCCAGCGCGAACTTTGCGGCTTACGCCGGCATGACTCGGTGATCCGCGAATACGACATCCCAAGGGCAGTGCTGGTCAGGCTCGGCGCCAGCTAAAGGCTGCCGGCAACATCATTCCAGCCATTCGGTGATGAAGCTGCCGCTTTCGTGGATGTCGGTCGATTCGAGCGGGCCTGGGCCGAGATTGGTGAATTTGTGCGGTGTGTTCGGTAGCACGATGAGGATCTGGCCGGCCGTAGCCTCGATCTGCTGGTCGCCGATCGTGAACAGGCCGGTGCCCTGGCGGAGGATGAAGATCTCGCAATAAGGATGCGTGTGCAGCCGCGGGCCGCCGCCGATCTCTGCCTGGTAATTGAAGATCAGGCAGGAGTTGGAGCCATGGGCGGCGAGTTGCAATTCGCCCTGCCAAAGGCCGGGCGTCCTGGTCCAGGTCTCGCGGTCGATGATGTGTGCCATTCCAGCGAGACTAGATCACGGCAACCTGTCCTGTCGAGACAGGCGGGGAGCCTCGGATTTGCTGATATGTCCCTATTGTTTAGCCGCCTTTGCCGGCCTTTGGACATCTGGCCGACTGACGCGCTCTTCTGTCCCCGCGACAATCTGCCCTTGTGGCCTCACCCCGCTGGACAAAAACGGGCTTCACGCATAAACCGAAATCCAAATTGCCGGAGGAATTCGCTAGCTTGTTCGCCATGCGCTGTCGGGCCGGCGCGATGGAGCGGGGAACAAAGCTCGACCGCCGGCTCGGAAGAGGCGAAAGGATCAGGCACCCGTGAGCGCAACCGACACCCAGGATCCCAACCGTCGTGATTTTCTCTACGTCGCCACCGGCATGGCCGCAGTGGTCGGCGCAGGGGCCGTCGCTTGGCCGTTCATCGACCAGATGCGCCCCGATGCCTCGACGCTGGCGCTGGCCTCGGTCGAGGTCGATGTTTCCTCGCTGACGCCTGGCATGTCGCTGATCGTCAAGTGGCGCGGCAAGCCGGTCGTGGTGCGCAACCGCACCGAGCAGGAGATGAAGGACGGCGAGGCCGTCAACCTTGCCGATCTCAAGGATCCGATCGCCCGCAACGCCAATCTGCCGGCCGATGCGCCGGCGACCGACGCCAACCGCACCACGCCCGGCAAGGAAGCCTGGATGGTGATGGTGCAGGTCTGCACGCATCTGGGCTGCATTCCGCTCGGCCAGGAAGGTGATTTCGGCGGCTGGTTCTGCCCGTGCCACGGTTCGCAGTACGACACCGCCGGCCGCATCCGCAAAGGTCCGGCGCCCGAGAACATGGCCGTGCCGGTATTCAAGTTCATTTCCGATACCAAGATCCTTATCGGTTGAGGCAGGGGATATTTCGATGAGCGAGGGACACTCGACCTATACGCCCAAGACCGGTATCGAACGCTGGTTCGACGCCCGCATGCCGCTGCCGCGCATGGTCTATGACAGTTTCATCGCCTATCCGGTGCCGCGCAACCTCAACTATGCCTGGACCTTCGGCGGCATCCTGGCGATCATGCTGGTGGCGCAGATCCTGACCGGCATCGTGCTGGCCATGCACTATACGGCCGACACCAATCTCGCCTTCAATTCGGTCGAGAAGATCATGCGCGACGTGAATTCGGGCTGGCTGTTGCGCTACATGCATTCCAACGGCGCCTCGTTCTTCTTCGTCGCCGTCTACATCCACATCTTCCGCGGGCTCTATTACGGCTCCTACAAGGCGCCGCGCGAGCTGCTGTGGATCCTCGGCTGCATCATCTACCTCTTGATGATGGCGACCGGCTTCATGGGCTATGTGCTGCCCTGGGGTCAGATGAGCTTCTGGGGCGCCACCGTCATTACCGGTTTCTTCAGCGCCATTCCGCTGGTCGGCGACTGGATCCAGCAGCTGCTGCTCGGCGGTTTCGCCGTCGACAACCCGACGCTCAACCGCTTCTTTGCGCTGCACTACCTCTTGCCGTTCATGATTGCCGGCGTCGTCGTGCTGCACGTCTGGGCGCTGCATGTGGTCGGCCAGTCGAACCCGACCGGCATCGAGGTCAAGTCGAAGACCGACACCGTCGCCTTCACGCCCTATGCGACCATCAAGGACGCGTTCGGCATGATCGTGTTCCTGTTCTTCTTCGCCTATTTCGTCTTCTACCTGCCGAACTTCCTCGGCCATCCGGACAATTACACGGTCGCCAACCCGCTGAAGACGCCGGCCCACATCGTGCCGGAGTGGTACTTCCTGCCGTTCTACGCGATCCTGCGCGCCATCACCTTCAACATCGGGCCGATCAACTCCAAGCTCGGCGGCGTGCTGTGCATGTTCGGCGCCATCGTCATGCTGTTCCTGGTGCCGTGGCTCGACACCTCCAAGGTGCGCTCGGCGGTCTACCGGCCCTGGTACAAGCTGTTCTTCTGGCTCTTCGCAGCCGACGCCGTCCTGCTCGGTTGGCTGGGCTCGCAGCCGGCCGAAGGCAGCTTCGTGTTCATGGCGCAGATGGCGACGCTGTTCTACTTTGCCTTCTTCCTCGTCGTCCTGCCGGTGCTCGGCCTGATCGAGACGCCGCGCAGGCTGCCGAATTCGATCACCGAAGCGGTGCTGGAGAAGAACAAGGGTGCCGGTGGGGGACATCCGGCAGGTGCGAACGCCGCGCCGGAAACCAAGGGCTGAGCGAGAATCTAAGGGGATTTGGCATGAAAAAGATTCTCACCTCGCTCGCCCTGCTCGGCCTGTTGGCTGGCGGCATCGGAGCGGTCGGCAGCGTGGCGATGGCGGCCGAAGAGGCGCATAACGCGGCGGCACCGACGCATTTCCCGATCGACGAGCCGAAGGAAATGGACTGGAGTTTCGCCGGTCCGTTCGGCACCTATGACAAGGCGCAGCTGCAGCGCGGCCTGAAGGTCTACAAGGAAGTCTGCTCGGCCTGCCATTCGATGAACCTGGTGGCGTTCCGCACGCTGGAAGGCCTCGGCTATTCGGAAGCACAGGTGAAATCCTTTGCCGCCGAATACACCATCCATGACGGTCCCAACGATGCCGGCGACATGTTCGACCGTCCGGGCAAGCCGTCCGACCATTTCCCGGCGCCGTTCGCCAATGAGGAGGCGGCTGCCGCCTCCAACGGTGGCGCAGCCCCGCCCGACATGTCGCTGCTGGCCAAGGCACGCGGTGTCGAGCGCGGCTTCCCGCGCTTCGTCTTCGACATCTTCACCCAGTACGCTCAGGGCGGCCCAGACTACATCCATTCGCTGCTGACCGGCTACGACGAGACGCCGCCGGCCGGCATGGTGATCCCTGAAGGCACCCACTACAACCCGTACTTCATGTCCGGCGTGTCGCTGAAGATGCCGAAGCCGCTCTCGGACGGCCAGGTCACCTATGATGACGGTTCGCCGCAGACGGTTGACCAGTATTCGCGCGACGTCTCGGCCTTCCTGATGTGGGCGGCCGAACCGCATATGGAAGACCGCAAGAAGACCGGCTTCCGCGTATTGGTGTTCCTGTTGCTCTTCGGCGCCCTGGTTTATCTGACCAAGCGCAAAGTGTGGGAAGGCGTGGCCCACTAAGGCCAAGCAGCCTGCGATCAAGAAAGGGCGCCGAAAGGCGCCCTTTTGCTTTTCCGGAGGCGGGCATGTCACATGACCGTCACCACATCTGGCGATCCTGTGCTGCCCTCATCAAAGGATCGCACCCATGAAAAGATACGCATCGCTCGCGGCAGGACTGCTGCTGCTCATCGTCGGCTCGGCCGCCCAGGCCGAAGACGCAAAGCCCTTCATCACCAACAAGGATGTCGACCTGACGATGATCCTGCCGCCGCCGCCGGCCAACGATTCGGCTGAGACCAAGGCCGAGCTCGGCGCGGTGCTGACGCTGCAGGTGACGCGCACGCCCGAAATGGAGGCCAGCGCCATTGCCGACGCCGAGGAAGACGTCTGGCGCTTCACCAATGTCATGGGGCCGAACTTCAACAAGGAAAAGCTGCCGAAATTCTCAGCCTTCTTCGATCGCGTCGTGGCCACCGAAGGCGCCGTCGTCGATCCGGCCAAGGATGTCTGGAAGCGGCCGCGTCCGCACCAACTCAGCGACCTCGTCAAGCCGGCGGTCAAGCTGTCGAGCTCCGGTTCCTGGCCTTCGGGTCATGCCACGGTCGGCACCATGATGGGCATCATCCTTGCCGACATGGTTCCGGAAAGGCGCGCCGAGATCATGGCGCGTGCGGCCGAATACGCCCACAACCGTGTGGTCGGCGGCATCCACTATCCGTCCGACGTCGAGATGGGCAAGATTTCCGGTAGCGTTATCGCCGCCGTCCTGCTCAACCGCGACGACTTCAAGGCCGAGTACGACGTGGCCAAGGCCGAGCTGCGTTCCGACCTCGGTATGTAAGCTATTCCCAACAGTCGGTTTTCGACGGCAAGGGGCGCCAGCGGCGTCCCTTTTTCGTTCATGGCTGTGGCCAAGAGGCAGTTTGGCAATTCACCCGTTGGCATGGCGGCATCGGATTGATATTCGACGCAGCGAGCTTCTTGCGCCATGGCATTTGGAAATCGATGATGCGGCTAAGCGACTGTCACAACTTTTCCGATTTCCGGCGCATGGCGCAGCAGCGGCTGCCGGGGCCGATCTTCAACTACATTGACGGCGCGGCGGACGACGAGGTCACCTATCGCCGCAATACCGAGAGTTTCGAGCGCTGCGACCTCGTTCCCAATGTGTTGCGCGGTGTCAGCGAGATCGACATGTCGGTGACGGTGATGGGCCAGAAACTGGCCATGCCCGTCTATTGCTCGCCGACCGCCTTGCAGCGGCTGTTCCATCATCAGGGCGAGCGTGCGGTGGCCAAGGCTTCGGCCAAATTCGGCACGATGTTCGGCGTGTCCTCGCTCGGCACGGTGAGCCTCGAGGAAGCCCGCAAGATCAGCAGCAGCCCGCAGGTCTACCAGTTCTATTTCCACCGGGATCGAGGCCTCAACCGGGCGATGATGCAGCGGGCCAAGGCGGTCGGCGTCGAGGTGATGATGCTGACCGTTGACAGCATCACCGGAGGTAACCGCGAGCGCGACAAGCGCACCGGCTTTGCCATTCCCTTCAAGCTCAACCTTGCCGGCATGCTGCAGTTTGCGCTCAAACCGGGCTGGGCGATCAACTATTTCACCCATGAGGGGTTCAAGCTGCCGCAGCTCGACGAGCATGTCGACATGGGCGGCGGCACGATGTCGATCAGCCGCTATTTTACCGAGATGCTCGATCCGTCGATGACATGGGACGATGTCGCCGAGATGGTCAGGCTGTGGGGTGGTCCGTTCTGCCTCAAGGGCGTCATGTCGGTGGAGGATGCCAAACGCGCTGTCGAGATCGGCTGCAGCGGCATTGTGCTTTCAAACCATGGCGGCCGGCAGCTGGACGGCTCGCGGGCGGCCTTCGACCAGCTGGCCGAGATCGTCGACGCCGTCGGCGACAGAATAGACGTCATCATGGATGGCGGCGTGCAGCGCGGCACGCATGTGCTGAAGGCGCTGTCGCTCGGCGCCAAGGCTGTCGGCGTTGGGCGCTACTATCTGTTCCCGCTGGCGGCGGCCGGCCAGCCCGGCGTCGAGCGGGCGCTGGAGCAGATGCGGGTCGAGATCGAGCGTGGCATGAAGCTGATGGGCTGCAGTTCGATCGAACAATTGTCGCGCACGAATCTCCGTTTCAGGTAATCTCGGCTCATGAAATCCTCGCTCGAAGACACGCTGCTCGCCGCGATCCGCACCATTCCGGACTATCCCAAACCCGGCATCCTGTTTCGCGACATCACCACTTTGCTCGGCAATGCGCGCGCTTTCCGCCGCGCCATCGACGAGCTGGTGCATCCCTATGCCGGCCAGAAGATCGACAAGATCGCCGGCATCGAGGCGCGCGGCTTCATCCTCGGCGGCGCCGTCGCACACCAGCTTTCCGCCGGCTTCGTGCCGATCCGCAAGAAGGGCAAGCTGCCCTACGAGACGGTGCGCGTCGCCTACAGCCTGGAATACGGGCTGGACGAGATGGAGATGCACAAGGACGGTGTTGTGCCGGGCGAGAAGGTGATCCTGGTCGACGACCTGATCGCCACCGGCGGCACGGCGGAAGCAGCGGTCAGGCTGCTCAGACAGATCGGCGCCGACATTCTTGCTGCATGCTTTGTCATCGACCTGCCGGACCTGGGCGGGCGGGCGAAGCTTGAGGCGCTGGGTGTGCCGGTGCGGACGCTGATCGGGTTTGAAGGACATTAGGCAGGGCACTTTTTCCCTTCTCCCCCTGGGGGAGAAGGAAGAGGCTACCCCGCCTTCACCAGCACGGCGCTGTCGAATTCCAGCACCTTGTCGTCCGTCGAGTCGAACCCCTCCGAGCGCAGCGCGAGCAGCCGCCAGCCGGGGCGGGTGGCGAGCGGGCGGTGGGAGACGGCCGTGCGCATGAAGGTTACGGTTTCTCCGGCATAGACCGGCTTTGGCCATTTCAGGTTCTTGAAGCCGGGCGAGGGGCCGAATTCGGGCAACGGGCCGGGACCGCTCCATCGCGTGGCGTCCAGCCGGCTTTCGAGGTTGAGTTTCATCCAGGTGGCGGCGGTGTGCCAGCCTGAGGCGCAGAGGCCGCCGAAAACGCTTTTCTTTGCTGCCTCCTCGTCGACATGGAAGGGTTGTGGATCGTATTTGCGGGCGAACGCTTTGATCGCCTCGGCCTCGAATGTGTGCGAGCCGAGATCGATGGTTTCGCCAATGCGGAAGAACGCGTCGAGGCTCATGCGCCGGCCTCGCGGGTCAGGAACATGACGGTGTTTTCGAGTTCGAAGACGCGCTCGCCACGCTGGTTGACCATTTCGCTGCGAAAGGTGACCAGACCGAGTTGGGGTCGTGACTTCGAAAGGCGCCTGGCGACCACACCAGTCCTGCCGGAAAGCGTGTCGCCGGCCAGCACCGGCTTCTTCCATCTGACCTGGTCGATGCCCGGCGCACCTTGCGCGGTCGAGTCGAGCAGGAAGGCGTCGCACAGCATGCGCATGAAGATCGCGCAGGTGTGCCAGCCGGAAGCGGCGAGCCCGCCAAGGATGCTGGCTTTGCCGGCCTCCTCGTCGAGATGCATCGGCTGCGGGTCGAACTCGGTGGCGAATTCGACGATTTCGGCCGCACTCACCTGCTTGGCGCCGAGGTCGATCGATGCGCCCTCGGTGAAATCCTCATAGGCCCAGGTCTTTCCAGTCATGATCCTAATCCAGTTCAAGATTGTACGATCACCGGGCATCCGGATGCCGTCCCGAGGGCGTTGGGTCAAGTGAATTCTAGTGATCCAGACCCGGTCAGAGCCAGCCGCGACGGCGGAAATACCAGAAGGGGAGGATCGCCGACAGGATCATCAGGCCAATGGCGAAGGGATAGCCGAGCTCCCATTTCAGCTCTGGAATGACGTCGAAATTCATGCCGTAGATCGAAGCCACCAGCGTCGGCGGCAGGAAGATGACGGCGGCGACCGAGAAGATCTTGATGATGGCGTTCTGCTCGATCGAGATCATGCCCAGCGTCGCGTCGAGCAGGAACGAGATCTTCTGCGACAGGAAGGTGGCGTGGTCGGCGAGCGACAGCACGTCGCGCGACACGGTCTTGATACGGGCGCGGACGTCCTTGCTCATCTTGGTCTGGGTCGCGACATGGGCGAGGAAGCCGGCGAGGCGCTGCAGCGAGATCAGGCTGTCGCGGATCGAGGAAGCGATGTCCTCCTTGCGGCCGATGGCCTTGAGCAGCTCCTGGAAATCGCGGTTGCGCTTGTTCACCTTGGTCGAGCGCGCCTCGAAGATATCGCGCGAAATCGTCTCGATGTCGCGGCCGGCGCGTTCGAGAATATCGGCGAGCCGATCGACGATCGCCTCCAGCAGGCCGATCAGGATGGTGTTGCCGGTAGTGCAGCCTGTCGCCACCTTCTCGGCGCGCAGCGGAAAGGTCTTGAACGCCTTCGGCTCATGATAGCGGATGGTGACCAGTCTCGGTCCGGCAAGCACGAAAGTGACCGGCGACATCAGCGGATCGTCGATCTCGGTCTGCGCTGGCAAAGTGGCGGTCATGAAATAGGCGCCGTCCTCGATATAGAGGCGGCTCGAAATCTCGATCTCCTCCATCTCTTCGCGCGTCGGAATGGCAACGCCGAGCCAGCTCTCGATCGTGGCTTCTTCTTCCCTGGTCGGGTTGAGAAGGTCTGCCCAGACGACCTGATCGCTGCTGGCCGCGAGATCGTCGGTGACGCGCAGGCGGTCATTGTCGACGACGAAGGCCTTGATCATCGCCGGTCTCCGTTGGTTGAACCCAAGAGGTTTCGTTCGATAGCGATGGGTCCTGCGCGCGCAGCCATTTCCCACGGAGACGGGCAGGTCGCATGCAGACGGCCTTAGACCCGGTGCCAAGGGCAGTCAAGCGAAGCAGCATGCGGGCTCTTCCACTTGACGCAGCTGTGATCGGCCGCGGTCAGCGTGCCGGCCGCGAGAGGCCTCGGCGCCTCAGGTGTTGAACTTGAACAGCAGCACGTCGCCGTCTTGGACGACATACTCCTTGCCTTCGTCTCGCGCCTTGCCGGCTTCCTTGGCGGCCACTTCGCCGCCCAACGTGACATAGTCATTGTAGGCGATGGTCTGGGCGCGGATGAAGCCGCGCTCGAAATCGGTGTGGATGACGCCGGCTGCTTGCGGGGCCTTGTCGCCCTTGTGGATCGTCCAGGCGCGCGTCTCCTTCGGCCCGGCGGTGAAATAGGTGATCAGGTGCAACAGATCGTAGCCGGCGCGGATGACCTTGTTGAGGCCCGGTTCGTCGAGCCCGAGCGAGGACAGGAACTCCATCTCCTCTTCGTCCGAGAGCTGCGCGACTTCGGCCTCGATCGCGGCCGAGATCACCACGGTGCCAGCGCCCTGCGCGGTGGCCATCTTTTCCACGGCCTGGGTGTGCTCGTTGCCGGTGGCGGCGTCGGCCTCGGCGACGTTGCAGACGTAGAGCACTGGGTGCGAGGTCAGAAGGTTCAGCCCCTGCAGAATGCGCAGATCCTCGGCTGAAATGCCCTTGAGCAGGATGCGGGTCGGCTTGCCGGCCTGCAGCAGCTCAAGTGCTGCCTCCATCATCGGCAGCACGGTGGTGGCTTCCTTGTCCTTGCTGCCGGCGCGCTTGCGGATCTGCACGATGCGGCGCTCGAGGCTGTCGAGATCGGCAAGCATCAGCTCGGTCTCGACCGTCTCGGCGTCGGCGACGGGGTCGATGCGGCCCTCGACATGGGTGATGTCGTCATCCTCGAAGCAGCGCAGCACATGCACGATGGCGTCAACCTCGCGGATGTTGGCGAGGAACTGGTTGCCCAGCCCTTCGCCCTTGGAGGCGCCGCGCACCAGGCCGGCAATGTCGACGAAGGAGATGCGGGTCGGGATGATCTCTTTTGACTTGGCAACCGCGGCGATCTTCTGCAGCCGCGGATCGGGCACCGCGACCTCGCCGGTGTTTGGTTCGATGGTGCAGAACGGATAGTTGGCGGCCTGCGCCGCCGCCGTCCTGGTCAACGCGTTGAAAAGCGTCGACTTGCCGACGTTGGGCAAGCCAACGATGCCGCATTTGAAACCCATGTGTCCGGTCCTATCGGGAAAATAGAAATTTGATGAGGGCTATGGGCGATAGGGGTGAGGAACGTCAAGCCCTGCGGTCCGGATCCTATCGAGGCTCAGTCTTTCTTGCCGAACAGTTTCTTCAGCATAGCGGCCATCGGTCCGCTTTCCGGCAGCTTGGCCGGCGCCTGCTGCGGTCGTGCCTGGCGGATGTGGCTCTGGGCTTTCGGGCCTTGCGCCTTCGGCGCCTTGGGCGGCGGGCGGTCGTCATCGCCGGTCGGCGTTAGCTTGTCGCGCAAGGCCAGCGTCACCCGGTTCATGAATGAATTGTCGTCGCCCTTGGCCAGCAGCCCGGCATCGTCGGCTATGGTGTCGAGCAGCACGTTCAGCCATTCGCGGTCGGCCTTGGCGAAGTCGCCGAGCACATGGCCCTGCACCATTTCCCTGACGCCGGGATGGCCGACACCGATGCGTACGCGGCGATAATTCTTGCCGATGTGCTGGTCGAGCGAGCGGATGCCGTTATGGCCGCCGGCGCCGCCGGCGACCTTGACCCGCAATTTGCCGGCCGGCAGGTCGATCTCGTCGTAAAAGACCGTCAGCGCCTCGGGGCCGAGCTTGTAGAAGCGCAAGGCTTCGCCAACCGGCTGTCCCGACAGGTTCATGAAGGTCTGTGGTTTGATCAAGAGGATCTTTTCGCCGGCAATCGTGCCTTCGGCGATCAGGCCCTGGAACTTCTTCGACCAGGGCGAAAAGGAATGGCGGCGGGCAATTGCGTCCGCCGCCATGAAGCCGACATTGTGCCGGTTATCAGCGTATTTCGCGCCCGGATTGCCGAGGCCTGCAAAGACAAGCATCGTGCGCTCCGGACCCGAAAATTACTTCTCTTCGGCAGCAGGGGCCGCCGCTTCGGGGGCTGCCGCTTCCGCCGTCTCTTCCGTCTCCGGCTTCATCGCCGAGGAGCCGGCGATGGTCGCGATGGTGAAGTCGCGATCGGAGATCACCGGCTTGACGCCGGCCGGCAGGGTCACCGCCGAGATGTGGATCGAATCGCCAATGTCGGCGCCGGTGAGATCGACGGTGATGAATTCCGGGATCGCATTGGCCGGGCAGTGGAACTCGACTTCGTGACGCACGATGTTGAGCACGCCGCCGCGCTTGATGCCGGGCGACTTGTCTTCATTGATGAAGTGGACAGGCACGTCGACATTGACCTCGGTGTCCTTGCCGATGCGCAGGAAGTCGACATGGACCGGGAAATCCTTGACCGGGTCGAGTTGGAAATCCTTGGGCAGAACCTGGATTTTCTTGCCGTCGACATCGATCGTGGCGATCGTGGTCAAAAACCCGCCGCCATGGATTTTGTAGAAGACGTCCTTGTAGTTCAGCGCGATAGCCAGGGGAGGCTGTCTGTCGCCGTAAATGACTGCAGGCACTTTACCGTTGCGGCGAACTGCACGGGCGGACCCCTTACCGACCTGTTCGCGCGCTTCGGCCTTGAGCTCGTAAGTATCGTGGCTCATGGCATTTCCTTTCGCGTGTTATGGAGCGTTTGCGGCGGGCAACGTGCCTGGACCGTAAACGTCGAAAGCCGCCATGCCTGGATATCCCAGAGAACGCAGCCGCTTTGACACGGAGCTTTGTTCGGGATCACCGGGGGAAGGCAGCCTTCCGCCGCGTTGCCTCCAAGGGTGTCTACGCGGGTGGCGGCTCTATAGCGGAAGGCGGGAAAGGGTGCAAGCCATAGCCGGCAAGGGCGGCCATAGCTATGTCCGGTCTCCATTCAACGTGTCGCGCAGAGCCTGAATTTGCCGGTTCAGGGCATCCAGCTCAGCCAGCGTCATGCCCGAGCGCTCGATCAGGGTTTCGTTCAGACAGTTGCACTGGACGAGCAGGGCGCGGCCGGCAGGGGTCAGGTCGACCTGCACCTGGCGCTCGTCGGTCTGGCTGCGCTGACGGGTGACCAGGCCCGCCTGTTCCATGCGCTTCACCAATGGCGTGATGGTGCTCGATTCCAGGGCAAGCCTGTGCGCGATGCTGCCCACCGACATGCCGTCGGCCTCGGCAAGCGCGTTGAGCACGAGGTACTGCGGATAGGTGATCCCCATCTCGTCCAGCATCGGCTTGTAGGTGCGGTTGATCGCCATGCTGGTGGCGTAGAGCGTGAAACAGAGCTGGTTGTCCAAAGGGAGAGGCACGATATATTCCTTTGCCGACTGAGCGTTTCAGATATGTACCACGAAAAATTATATCGCGATACATATTTTCTGTAGACAAGGCTTTCGAACTGCGCTAGTCATATTGTTATCGCGATATTGATTATCGCGAAAGATAATCAATGGAGATTGAGATGACCAAGCCCGGCAGCGGCACGATCACCACCAAGGACGGAACCGAGATTTTCTACAAGGATTGGGGAACCGGCCAGCCCATCGTCTTCCATCATGGCTGGCCGCTGAGCAGCGACGACTGGGACGCCCAGATGCTATTCTTCCTGGAGAAAGGCTACCGCGTCATTGCCCATGACCGGCGCGGCCATGGCCGCTCGACCCAGACCGATACCGGCAACGAGATGGACACCTATGCCGCCGACGTCGCGGAACTTGTGGCGCATCTCGACCTCAAGGGCGCCGTCCATATCGGCCATTCCACAGGCGGCGGTGAAGTGGCCCGCTATGTCGCGAAGTATGGTTCAGGCGGTCGCGTCGCCAAGGCGGCGCTGCTCGGCGCCGTGCCGCCGATCATGCTGAAGACGGCGGCAAATCCCGGCGGCCTGCCGATCGAGGTGTTTGACGGCTTTCGCGCCGCCCAGGCCGCCAACCGCGCCCAGTTCTTCCACGACGTTGCGGCCGGTCCGTTCTACGGCTTCAATCGTCCCGGCGCCAACGTCTCGCAGGCGGTCGTCGAGAATTGGTGGCGCCAGGGCATGATGGGCGGCACCAAGGCGCACTACGATTGCATCAAGGCCTTCTCGGAAACCGACTTTACCGACGATCTGAAGGCCATCGACGTGCCGGTGCTGGTCATGCATGGCGACGACGATCAGATCGTTCCGATCGCGGACTCGGCGCTGCTGTCGGTCAAGCTGCTCAAAAAGGGCGAGCTCAAGGTCTACAAGGGCTTCCCGCATGGCATGGCGACCACCCACGCCGATGTCATCAACGCCGACCTCCTGGCCTTCATCAAGGCCTAGTATTGTCCACTTGGGGTAGGCAAGGCACCCGCCGTGAGGCGGGTGCCTTCATGCTTTGATCGAAATGTCCGCGGGGCCTATTTGGCGAGAAAACCCGTGATCAGCTTGACGGTGGCGTCGGGATTTTCCTCCATGATCCAGTGACCGGAGGCGGGCACGATGCCACCGGTGACATCGGTCGCAACAAGCCGCAGTGTATCGGCCTGCGTGGTGCCGGCAGATTTTTCCCCACCAACTGCCAGCACCGGCATGGTCAGTTTACCGCCAGCGGCGAGCATCGCCTGGTTGTCGATCGCGTCCTGGTCAAAGGCCTTGAACTGCTCGAAGGCGTCATGCATCGCATGCGGGCGGGCATAGAGTTTGGCGTAGTGCCTGCGCGTTGCCTCGTCGATCTTCTTCGGGTCGGCCGAAAGCTCATTGTAGAAGCGGTCGAGATAGATGCGCTCGCGACCCGCGACCAGCCGCTCCATATCCGGGCCGCGGAAGTTGAAGTGCCAAAGCAGCGGGCTTTGCTTGATCTTTTCCCAGTCGCCGATGCCGGGCAGCGGCGCATCGATGATGACCCATTTGGTGATGCGCTTGGGATATTGCGCGGCAAGCGCGTAGCCGACCATGTTGCCGATGTCGTGCGTGACCAGGTCGGCCTTGTCGATCTTCAGCGCGTCCAACATGCCGGCGATGTCGACGGCCTGGTTCTTCTTGGTGTAGCCGGCGTCCGGGTGAGCGGACAGACCCATGCCGCGCAAATCCGGCACGATGACGGTATGGTCCTTCGCAAGTGCCACCGCAGCGGCGCCCCACATGTCTCCGGTATCGGCAAAGCCGTGCAGCAGCACGACCGCGGGACCTTTCCCGCCGACGCGCACATAGAGTTTGGTGCCGTTGGTTTCGACGGACTGCGTCTTGAAACCCGAAGGAAAGGGAACGATGCGTGCCATAGCCGGCACGGTAACAAAAAGCACACCCAACACAGCCAATACGATCTTGCGCATATCATTCTCCAGAGACGTTGAGGATCTGTGGCAGCGTCGCCCCGCGCACACGTTTCGAACACTAACAGGCTTTTCACCCGGCGCATGGGAAAGAATCAGTAAGGGCGCGGCAGCTGCCACGCCCTTATGTCGAGTCCTGGAGATCGGTGTCTTAGAGCGTTTCACCGTTTCACGGCGAACCGCTCTATCTCTTTGTTTTTACGCAATTCCCAAGGGAAAGCGCTGCGCGCTTTTCCCGGGAAAACTGATCACACTTTTCCTGGAATTGCTCTAGCTGGCGGTGGCCTGCGCCTTCCTGGCTTCCTTCATGTTGGGCAGGAACACCGTCAGCAGGCCGAGCAGCGGCAGATACGAGCAGACCTGGAAGACGAAATCGATGCCCTTCATGTCGGCAACGACGCCGAGCACGGCGGCCGCGATGCCGCCCATACCGAAGGCGAAGCCGAAGAAGATGCCGGCGATCGTGCCGACGCGCCCCGGCACCAGTTCCTGCGCGAAGACGACGATGTTGGAGAAGGCCGAGGACAGGATCAGGCCGATCAGCACCGTCAGCACCATCGTCCATTCGAAATTGGCGTAGGGCAGCGCCAGCGTGAAGGGCAGCACGCCGACGATCGAGAACCAGATCATCGCCTTCTGGCCATAGCGGTCGCCGAACGGGCCGCCGAGCAGGATGCCCAGCGCCGAGGCGCCGAGGAACAGGAACAACATGACCTGGCTCATCTGCACCGACACGCCGAACTTATGGATGGAATAGAAGGTGTAGTAGCTGGAGAGCGAGGCGATGTAGGCGTTCTTGGTCAGCACCAGCAGCGTCAGCACCGCCAGCGCTCCCATGACCTTTTTACGCGGGAAGGGCGAGACGAAGCTTGCCGCCTTGCGGCTGCCCTGCGCGGCGCGCATCCGGCTGTACCAGCCGCCGACCCGCGACAGAACGATGATGCCGATCAGCGAGCCAACGGCGAACCAGGAGATGCTGGTCTGGCCGAAGGGCACGACGATGAAGGCGGCGAGCAGCGGCCCCATCGACTGGCCGAAATTGCCGCCGACCTGGAACAGCGATTGCGCCAGACCAAAGCGGCCGCCCGATGCGAAACGGGCAATGCGCGAGGATTCCGGATGGAAGATCGCCGAGCCGATGCCGATCAGCGAGGCGCCAACCAGAAGCAGCGCATAGTGGCCGGCATAGGCGAGCACGATCAGACCGATCAGCGAGGACGCCATGCCATAGGGCAGTGAATAGGGCATTGGCCGCTTGTCGGTGATCATGCCGATGATCGGCTGCAGCAGCGACGCCGTGACCTGGAAGGTGAAGGTCAAAAGACCGATTTGCCAGAAATCGAGACCGTAATTCTCTTTCAGCAGCGGATAGATCGCCGGCAGCAGCGACTGCATGATGTCGTTGATGCCGTGGCAAAAGCTCACCGCCAGGATGACGGTGAAGGCGGTTGCCTGGACTGAAGGGAGGCTGGCGCTCGGCTGCGGCGCAATGCTGGCGGCTGTCGTATCGGTCAAGGCAGGCTCCGAGGTCTTTTTGGCGGGCGTTTGCCCGCAGGCAGGCTTGGCGGACGCATCTTGCGGACCGTCTTAAGGACGCTCGTCTGAAGCGCCTTGGGGGACGACTGCCTTATAAGCCGCTTGCGAGGCGACTTCTTTCGTGGTTTGGTCCAATAGTTTCGCAAGTGGGCCATAGCCAATGCCACATGGCAGGGACGTCTTCCGCGCCGGCAATGCCGATCTCGGCCGATTGCACGAAAGCCGCTGGCAATGGCTCGAGGAAGTTTCCGGGCCGGCGGTGGCTTTGCCGACCGAATATCCCGACGGTTATCATGTGCCGCAACACCGCCACAGCCGCAGCCAGTTGTTGCATGCGCTGGTCGGTGTCGTGCTGGTGACGACTCGGTACGGGCGCTGGATGGTGCCGCCCGACCACGCAATGTGGATACCGGCCGGCACCGAGCATTCCGTCGAAATGCTGGGTGATGTTTCGATGCGCTCCGTCTATGTCATGCCGGGCGCGATCCCCGGGCTGCCGGAAGGTTTGCGCGTCGTCGGCGTTACCGAACTTATGCACAGCCTGATCGTCGAATCAGAAAAGCTACCGCAAGGCGGCGAACTGGAAGGACGCGGCGGGCTGATCATGAACCTGCTGTTGCATGAAATCCCGATCTTGCCGGAACGGCCGCTCGGGCTGCCGTTCCCGTCCGATCCCAGGCTGGCAGCGCTCTGCCGGCGCTTTGTCGCCGCACCGTCTCCGCATGCCACGATCGACGAGTGGGCCGATGCCGCCGGGATGAGCCGGCGCTCTTTCACCCGCGCCTTCCACCGCCAGACCGGGCTTTCCTTGTCGACATGGCGCCAACAGGCCTGCCTGTTTGCAGCACTGCCCAGGCTCGCTGACGGCGAGCCGATCACCAGGGTGGCGCTCGACCTCGGCTATGACAGCGTGCCGGCCTTCATCACCATGTTCAAGCGCATGCTCGGCGCCTCGCCGCGCGGCTATATGCGCGGCGCGCGCGACAGTGGCGAAGCCGTGCGGCGAGCCCCGCCTCGGCTTGAGGCCCCGGCAACCCTGAGGGGCACCGGAGCGGACGCCGCTAGTCCATCTGGACGCCGCTGGCCTTGACGATCGGCTCCCATTTGGCGAGCTCGGCTTTCACATGCGCTCCAAGCTCCTCCGGGGTGGAGGCCACGATCGAGGCGCTGAACTGGGCCATGCGGGCAATCACGTCTGGATCTTTCAGGGATTCAACTGCCGCTTTCTGAATCACGGCAATCACTTCCGGCGGCGTGCCCGCGGGTGCGAACAAAGCATTCCAGCTGTAGGTTTCATAGCCGGGAATGGTTTCGGCAATGGCCGGTATGTCGGGGAAGGAGGGGACGCGCTCCTTGGTGGTAACGCCGAGCGCTCTCAGCGTCCCGCTCTTGATATGACCCGACGAGGACGGAAGGTTGTCGAACATCATCGGCACCTGATTGCCAATGACGTCGTTCAAGGCCGGTCCGGCGCCCTTGTAGGGAATGTGCTGCATGCTGACGCCGGCCATCGTCTTGAAAAGCTCGCCGGAGAGATGCAGCGGGGTGCCATTGCCCGAGGAGGCGTAGGCGTATTTGTCCGGGTCCTTCTTCAGCATCTCGATCAGTTCCTTGACGTCCTTGGCGGGGAACGTAGGGTTCACGACCAGGACGTTCGGCACCAGGACAAGCAGCGATATCGGCGCAAAATCCTTCTCCGCATCGTAGGGCTTTGTCTTCAGGATAAGAGGGTTGAGCGCGTGTGTCGCAACCGTGCCCATGAGGATTGTGTAGCCGTCCGGTTCGGCCCGGGCGACCTGGGCAGCACCAATGCTGCCGCCGGCGCCGCCGACATTTTCGACGACAATCTGCTGGCCGAGTTTTTCGGACATCTTGTTGGCGACGAGGCGCGCGACCAGATCCGTCGAGCCGCCAGCGGAAAAGGGAACAACCATTGTGATGGTCCGATCCGGGAAATCCGCGGCCCAGGCCGCCGGCGCCGAAAAGGCGGCCGCGATGGAAACCGCAAGCCCGAGCAAAGTCCTTCGCCGCATCTGCTACTCCTCCATTGTTTGGAGGAGCAGTATGCCATGCCAAGCGCGTCAGGAGAAACGTCTGGTTCCCGCAACAGTGCAGATTACGGGCCGCTAATGTGTGCGTCCGCTTAGTCGAACAGGCTCGACACGGACTCTTCGGTTGCCGTGCGCGAGATCGCCTCGCCCATCAGGTCGGCGATGGAGATGACGCGGATGTTCGGCGCGTCGAGCACGCCCTGCGTCGGCTGGATGGAATCGGTGATCACCAGTTCCTGCAGCTTCGAGCCGGCGATACGAGCCACCGCGCCGCCAGACAGCACGCCATGGGTGATGTAGGCAGTGACGCTGGTGGCGCCGTTGGCGAGCAGAGCATCGGCGGCGTTGCACAGCGTGCCGCCGGAATCGACGATGTCGTCGATCAACAGGCAATCCTTTCCGGCAACGGCGCCGATGATGTTCATCACTTCGGATTCACCGGGGCGTTCGCGGCGCTTGTCGACGATGGCCAGTTGGGCGTCGAAACGCTTGGCCAGCGCACGGGCGCGCACCACGCCACCGATATCGGGCGAGACGACGACGACATTGGCAAGCTGCTTGTATTTCGCCTTCACGTCGCGTGCCATCACCGGCACCGAGAACAGATTGTCGGTCGGAATGTCGAAAAAACCCTGGATCTGGCCGGCATGGAGATCGAGCGTCAAAACGCGGTCGACACCGGCGCGGGTGATCATGTTGGCGACCAGCTTGGCCGAAATGGGCGTACGGCCCGAGGCGCGGCGATCCTGCCTGGCGTAGCCGAAATAGGGGATGACCGCGGTAATGCGCTTGGCCGAGGAGCGCATGAAGGCATCGATCATGATGAGCAGTTCCATCAGATGATCGTTGGTCGGAAACGAGGTCGACTGCAGGATGAAGACATCCTCGCCGCGCACGTTTTCCTGGATTTCGACGAAGATTTCCTGATCGGCGAAGCGTCTGACGCTGGCCTTTCCCAGCGGGACGTTGAGATAGCGGGCGACCGCTTCGGCCAGCACCCGGTTGGAATTGCCCGCGAAAAGCTTCATGCACCGTTCCTGGCGAAGGATGGAGAGGCGCGACAGACTCTCGAAAGCCTCTTAACCGGGCTTTTAGCGAGCCGTGCCGGTATTGCAAGCCTCGTCAACCGGATTCCGCCGGCTAATCTCAAAAACGTCAACGCGTGACGAATGGCGGTACCAGGCGGATCAGCCGGCGCTGCTGCCGAGCCAGGCCGCGAACTGGTCGATCGTCTGGTCGGCGATTGCCTGCATGGTAGCGGGGGCGACGGCGGGCCAGCCTTCGGCGCCACTGACTGAGGCCGCCTTCTGCTGGCCGTTGATGCGGTGCAGCCGGTTGCCGGCGGGGTCATAGACGTCCCAGACATAGATGACGGTGGTGTCCTTGCCTTCCGTCATGGTCGAGAAGTAGCCCTTCAGCACATGGGTGGCTGTCTGATCGGTGCTGCCGGCAAGGGTGATGCCGCGCTGCCTGGCGCGGGTCTGGAGTTCGGCTGTCAGCGGCGTTGCCGCTTCCACCGAGGCGCCGACGATCGGTGCGATCTGCAGCCGCGTCTTCGACAGGGCGGCGGCGCTCTGCGCGGGATTGGCGGGTGTTGTGGCGCCGACGGCCGGCGGCGAGGGCGTGCCAGCTGGCGCGGTGCCTGGGGTTGCCGACGGAGGCTGGGCCGGTTGGGCAGAGGCTGCCGGCGGCGTGATGGCGGACGGTTCGAGGACGTCCTTGGCGTTGGTGCAACCGGCCAGCACAAGCGCTGCGAGCAATGACACGGTCGTCACACGCGATCGTCTCATCTGCCCGAAACTCCTTAGCCGTGAACGCGCCCGCGTGGACCAGCCATTATGGATTCACTGTACGATCAAGTCGAGATCATGGCGCGAAAGCGGCTTCGGCTGGGATTCGGTGGTCAGGTAGGTGCGGCCAAGCGTCATTGCCGTCTCGGTTTCGGAGTCCATGATGATCATGTGCGCGAACAGCGTCATGTTGGGCGCGATCGGCTCGGGATTGCCCTGGTAGAACATCGGCATGTCCATCCAGGACGGGGTGAAGCGAGCCCCGACCGAGTAGCCGCAGGCGTTGAGCCGGTGCTTGGTCAAATTATGCGCTTCCAGCGTGCGGGCATGGGCGTCGAAGACGTCGCCGAAGGTGTTGCCCGGCGTCATCGCCTTCTCGACCGCCAGCAGGGCGGCGCGGGCGGCGTCGAACAGCTCCTGATGGCGCTTCGACACCTTGCCGGTCAGCACGGTGCGCATCATCGGGGCGTGATAGTGGTGGAAGACGCCGGCCCATTCGAGCGTCAGCTGGTCGTTCTTGGTCAGTTTGCGGCGCCCGGCCTTGTAACGGCAGAGCAGTGCGTCGACGCCCGAGCCGATGATGAATTCATTGGCCGGATAGTCGCCGCCGCCGGCAAAGACCGCGCCCTGCATGGCGGCAAGGATCAAGGCTTCGTCGCCTCCCTGCTTGATCAGCGGCAGGGCCGCGTCGAGCGCGTCGTCGGACAGGTTGGCGGCCTTTTCGGCTTTGGCGATTTCGGCCGGGCTCTTGAACAGGCGCAGACGACCGACAATGCCGGAGGCGTCGGCGATCTGGCCGAAGGTCTGCAACTGCTCGTCGACGCGGCGGCCATTGAAGGCGGTCAGGCCATGGGTGTCGTATTCGACGCCGATGCGGGCGCCGAGCAGATTGAGGTCGTTGAGCAGGTTGCGCAGGTCGATCGCCGGGTTGGCGCCGTCGCGGTCGGTCCAAAGGACGATCTTGTCGATGATCGAGGTGTGGCGCGCCTGGCGCAGATCGGCCGACCGGGTCAAAAGCACCATCGAGCCATCGGCCTTTACCACCAGGCACTGGAAGAAGCAGAAGCCAAACGTGTCGTAGCCGGTCAGCCAGTACATGCTCTCCTGGGCGAAGAGCAGCACTGCGTCGAGCTTCTTCTCGGTCATCTCGATCATCAGCCGGTCACGCCGGGCGTCAAACTCCGAGCGTTCGAAATGCAGCGCCATTATTCATTCTCCAAAACAATTGCCGAAACCTGCCGACCGTAGTCCGGTTCCTTGCGATGCGTGGTGCGCCGGTAGGAATAGAAGAGATCCTCCTCGGCATAAGTACAGCGGCCAAGCCCCTCGGCGATCACGCCAGCCTTTTTCAGCCGGTCGACCGTATAGAGGTTGAGGTCGAACATCGCATGCCCCGGATTGGCCGAAGGGATGAAATAGCTGATGTTTTCGGCATCGGCTTCGACAAAACGGGCGACGAATTCCGGCCCGACTTCGTAGTTTTCAGGGCCGATGGAAGGACCGAGAACAGCAACGATGCGCTCTCGGCGGGCGCCGAGGCTTTCCATCGCCGCAATGGTGTTTTCAAGCACGCCGGTGAAAGCGCCCTTCCAGCCGGCATGCGCCGCGCCGATGACGCGCGCCTCTGCATCGGCAAACAGCACCGGGCCGCAATCGGCTGTCGAGGCGCCGATGGCGATGCCCGGCCGGTCGGTGACGACGGCGTCGGCCTTGGGCCGTGGACCGGGGAAGGGTTCGTTCACGATGACGACGTCGGGCGAGTGAACCTGATGCGCAGTCAAGAGATGGCTGGCCGGCACGCCCATCCAGGCAGCGACGCGGCGGCGGTTCTCGGCGACCAGCGTCTGGTCGTCATCCGAGCCGGTGCCGATGTTGAGCCCTTGGTAGATGCCGCTGGAGACACCGCCGATACGGGTGAAGTAGCCATGGCGGATGCCTCGCGGCTTCGCCGCTTCCAGCAGCGGCGAGCGAACAGGATCCGGTTTGGTCTGATTCAGCATGGATGGGTTTGTTGTCCGCGCCAGCGCTTTCGTCAAGGCGAAGTTCGGCCAAGCCAATGCGGCAGCCATGCCGCATTGGCTCCGAGTTGGCGAAAAGCGGGCATTCGACTATAGGCAATGGCCAGACAATTTCCGGGGCGGGCGAAAGTGCATGGGCTGGAATCCAGTCAAAAGCCTGATCCGACAGATCCACCGAAATCGCCAGGTGCGCAAGGCGAAGGATTTTCGCAACGCGCTGGTGAAAGGCTATTTCCGCTCACGCAATGCGGCGTCGGGAGCGGAATTCGCCGAAGGTCTGCGGCGAACCGGCGCCCGGCATTTTTGCTTCTCCATCGCCTACAACACGCCCTGGGTCATCGATGCGCTGACCAAGGCATGGCTGACCTATTCGAGCGGGATGACCCTGGTGGTCATCGACAATTCGTCCAAGCCCGCGGCGCGGCAGGCGATCGAGGCCATCTGCCAGCGGCGCGGCATTGCTTATTTCGGCTTGCCGCGAAATCCCGAATGGAATCCGAACCGGTCGCATGGCATTTCGATGAACTGGGTTTTTCATAACATCGTGCGCCCGCTGCGGCCCGACCTGTTCGGCTTTCTCGACCATGACTGCTTTCCGGTGGTTGCCCTCGATATAGCCACGCGCATGGCGGGCACGGACGCCTACGGCACCAAATACCCCGCCAAAAGAGGCCATGAAGGTTGGTATTTCTGGGCGGGGCTTTGCTTCTTTCGCTTTTCCGTCGTCGAGGACCTTGAGCTCGATTTCACGCCGCGCTTCGACACCGGGCTCGATACTGGCGGCGGCAACTGGCCGATGCTGCGCGACAGGCTGGACGACAGCAATATCGTCAATGCCGAGAAGACCACGATCAGCCTGAAGCTCGGCGGCATCGAGGCCGACCATCGCATGATGGACAACAGCTTCTTTCATGTCGGCGGCGCTTCGTATCGCGGCCTGATCAGCACGCGCCACTATCGCCGGCTGATGTGCGATCATGTCTGGGAGACCTATCTTGGCGGTGTGGCGGAGCGGCTTGTAAACGACCTCTAGTGCGTTTCACCGTTTCACGGAAACGGCGAACCGCTCTATCTCTTTGTGTTGACGCAATTCCCAAGGGAAAGCGCTACGCGCTTTTCCCGGAAAAACCGCTCACACTTTTCCTGGAATTGCTCTTGTCAGCCTGGCTGGTGGGGCAGGATTTTAAGAACCTTGAACAGCGTGCCCATGGCGTCGGGGCCGGCCAGGCGCTCGACGGCGTCGGTAATGGTTTGTTTTGCCTCGTCGCTTGCCTGGCTACCCAGCAGGCCGGCCCGTTCGAGCAAACCCATGGAAAGCAGGAAGTCGCCCTGCGTGGTCAATTCCACATCGAGGCCAAGCGCCCGCACGACAGCGGCCAGCGCTGCGAAGTCGACATGGGCGGTGAGATCGGCTTCACCAGGATTGGCCAGCACGTCTTCGGGAGCGTGCTTGCGCACGGCCTGCAACGTGTCGCCGAAACCGGGCTGGAGATGGCCGTAGTCAGGGAATAGCCCGGCGCCGCCGTGGCCGGCTATGTATTCGGCAATGGCCGCCATCAGCGCCGCGCGGGCCGGTGCTACTTCGAAAATAGAACCTTGCGGCGCCTCGGCGGCATTGTCCGGCAGCAGCGTCGCGTCGACCGAGCCGGCGCCGGCGAAGAAGCTCAGTTCATCTGACACATCCAGGCCGATCATCCGTTCGCGCCATCCGGCGTCGGCGCGAATGAACTGGCGGATCGGCACCGCGTCGAACAATTCGTTGCCGACGATCAGCAGCGGCGCCTGCGGCAGCGTGGCGATGGTTTCGTGCCAGCCGACCTCAGCTGAACTGTCGGCAAGCGTCTGCTTTTGGATTTCAGCCAGGCGCGGGCTGGTCTCGATCAGGGCGAAGGACGCACCGGCTGCGAGTGTGGGATCCAGCCGCGCCAGGGTACGCAGTATGTCCTTCATCAGCGTGCCGCGGCCGGGGCCGATTTCGGCGATGGTGACCGGCAGCGGCCGGCCGATCGCCGACCAGGCCTGATACAGCCAGACGGCGACGAGTTCGCCGAACATCTGGCTGATCTCCGGCGCGGTGACGAAGTCGCCCTCGGCGCCGAACGGCTCGCGCGTCGTGTAGTAGCCATCGCTGGGATCGAACAGGCAGAGCGCCATGTACTCGTTGACGGGAAGGGGGCCTAGCGCACCGATCAGGTCGACAATGCGGGTTTTCAGCCGTGTCATGCCGGCTGTGGCTGCGGCACCGGCCTGGCGGTGGCCATCGCCCAGATGCCGGCGAGCACCATCGGCAGCGACAGCACCATGCCCATGGTGAGCCAGCCGCCGAGGAGGTAGCCAAGTTGCTGGTCGGGCTCGCGGAAGAACTCGACGAAGATGCGCGACAGGCCGTAACCGCAGATGAAGGCGCCGCCGACGAAGCGCGGTGTCTTCAGCTTCAGCCGCGAATGGGTAAGGAACCGCAGGACCAGGAACAGCACCAGGCCCTCGAGCAAGGCCTCGTAGAGCTGGCTCGGATGGCGCGGTTCGAGGCCAGCGACGCAGCCCGCCACCGTCTGCTGGAGGCGCTCGTTGCAAAAGACGACGCCCCACGACACATCGGTCACGCGACCCCACAGTTCCGCGTTGACGAAGTTGGCAATGCGGACGAGACCGAGACCGACCGGCACGCCGGCCGCCACGACATCGAACAGCGACCAGGTGCGGATGCCGCGCTTGATGGAAAACAGCGTCATGGCGAGGATGACGCCGAGCAAACCGCCATGGAACGACATGCCGCCCTGCCAGACGGCGAAGATGTCGAGCGGGTGGTCGATGTAGCGCTTGAGGTCGTAGAACAGCACGTAGCCGGTGCGCCCGCCAAGCACCACGCCGACGGCGGCCCAGACGATGAAATCGTCGAGGTCGATGGGTTTCATCGGCAAGACGCCGTCAGGCCACAGCCTGGTGTTGGTGACGAGCCGCTTGGCATACCACCAGGCAAACAGGATGCCGACGATGTAGCCAATGCCGTACCAATGCACCGCCAGCGGGCCGATCTGGACCAGGATCGGGTCAATGTTGGGGAAAGGCAGCGACGCCATCGGCAGCAGGAAATAGTCGTTCAACAGGGTCTCCCAGAAGGGCTCGCGTTCGGGCGCGGACCATGCGGCAGGGTTTTGGCGGGGTCAAGGCAAGGTGGTGATTGCCCTATTCGCCACAGATGGCGAGTTCAACCCTGAGGCTTGCCGGCGACCAATTGCCTGAGGGCGTCGTTGATCCTGTCCTGCCAGCCGGGACCATCTTCCTGGAAATGATCCAGTACGGCCCGGTCGATCCTGATCGAAACGAGCTCCCTGACGTTTGGTGCGGTCGAAGGTTCGCGAATTGGTGGCGCCGGTTTTTTGATCGGCTTGAAGGCTGCTTCTGCGGCTTCCATCGGATTTATCGGTCGGCGCGGGGGTGATGCCATTGGTTGATCCTTGATCAGAGCGACTTGACGCAGGTCGACTTGAAAGCACTACAATAGGCGACGTCGCGCCATCACGTACAGGGCTGGGCAGCCGAGGTGCGATGCCGCAGCCATCGCAACGTTCTTGCATTCCGCACACGGCGCCATTACCTCAATTCGACCAAGCGAGGATTTGCCATGTCGACCGGACCGAACCGCATTCTCGATGAATTCGCCAAGCTGATGACCGATGCCGCGGGTGCCGCGCAAGGCGTGCGCCGCGAGGTCGAGACTGCCTTCAAGGGCCAAGCCGAGCGCCTCCTCAACACCATGGATGTGGTGCAGCGCGAAGAGTTCGAGGCTGCCCGCGACATGGCCGCCAAGGCCCGGGAAGAAAACACAAAGCTGGCCGCGCGCATCGATGCGCTCGAGGCCAGGCTTGCCGAATTGACCGGTCAGGCCGCACCTGCGGCGGCGGCAAAGCCCAAAGCAAAAAAATAATCTTTAAACTTTTCCACAAAGCGCAATCCGAAAAAGTGCTTTGCCGTGAATCGTTTACCGGCGATGCATGAATCTTTGTGACAGTGCCTTTCCACATGCGGATGACGCAGTGCGAAAAATTAGGCTGTTCACGCGACTCCCGATCAATAGACTGAATTTGTTGCATGATTCGGAGCAGGGTCATGCGGCCGGGCGGTGGGGTCCGGTCCGGGGTCTTTGTGTCGTGAAGTCCTGGCCGTCCGAGTTCTAGGCAAGATTGTTCGTCGTGTGTGCCCCGCGGAGCGTGTGGCGCTCCCCTGAACACAGGAAGCATTCCATGGAACTTCTCGAACTCGAATTCTCCCGCGAAATCCATCCGGTGGATGTCATCGAGCAGGTGGCCCATAACAACGACTGGGCCTTTGAGCGGGCCGGCGATGACGAAATCTCGATCTCGGTCGCCGGCAGCTGGACGGACTATCATGTCTCCTTCTCGTGGATGGAGGATTTCGAGGCGCTGCATCTGGCCTGCGCGTTCGACATCAAGGTGCCGGAAGCCCGTGCGTTGGAAGTGATGCGGCTTCTGTCGCTGATCAACGAGCAGATGCTGTTTGGCCATTTCGATCTCTGGGAGCAGGAGGGCGCGATCATGTTTCGCCAGTCGCTGCTGCTCGCCGGCGGGGTCGAACCGTCGAGCCAGCAGGTCGAGGTGCTTTTGTCGTCGGCGCTGGAAGCCTGTGAATGTTATTTTCAGGCCTTCCAGTTCGTTGTCTGGTCGGGAACCTCGGCCAAGGATGCGCTGGCCGGCGTCCTGTTCGAGACCTACGGTAACGCCTGATCGTCGCTAAGAAAAGAAGATGAGTTCGAGCAGCGCGCGCAAGCCCGAGATCAGCTTTGCCGATTTCGATCGTGTCGACATCCGTGCCGGCACCATCGTCGAGGCTGAGCCTTTCCCCGAGGCGCGCAAGCCCGCGTTCAAGCTGAAGATCGATTTCGGCCCCGATATTGGCGTGAAGAAATCCTCGGCGCAGATCACCAAATATTATGCGCCGGGAACGCTGATCGGCCGGCAGGTGTTTGCGGTGGTGAATTTCCCGCCGCGCCAGATCGGTCCGTTCATGTCCGAAGTGCTGACGCTCGGCTTTCCCGACGAAGAGGGCGCCGTGGTGCTCGGCGCCATCGAGCGCAAGGTGCCGGACGGCGGGCGGCTGTTCTAGGACTGGCGAAGAGGTTGGGGCCGGAATGCGCCGAGAATGGTTCCGACCGTTGCGGCCGAGAGCACAAGATGCAGGACGTCGAACGGCAAGGCGAGGCCGAAATGCATCAGCATGAGGTTCAAGAAGGAAGGCGGCGCGGCATCAGCGGGAATCAGGATCAAGCCTGCGGCCAGGATCAGCCCATATTTGAGTATGGCAACGATCGCGAGAACGATGAACATTATGGCGACGAAACGTAGGCGATTGCCGTCGAGCGCACGCCAGCACCCGATTGGGTCAAACGACCCCGTCCACAGAAAATCGCCGACAAAGAGATATGTCCAGACAAGGACAACACCACCCGCGAACGCGTTGGCGACTCCCATCGCCGACGTCCAAGGCGCGATGTCCTCGGGTCTGAGCGGCAAGTCATGTGTGGCCAGCAGGCCGGCTACAAGCAGTCTGTGCTCGCCGGCGACCGCAAAGCCGCAAAGAAGCTGAATGGTCGCCAGAAGCAACGCAGCCAAAAGAATCCGCTGGCCGAGCTCAAAGCGCATGCCCGGGATAGCGAAGGGTTTAACACCTTCAATGCCTCGCCGAATAACGACACGGCCGTGCTCGGGCGCGTTTGCCATGCGGTCCAGAACAAACGCAAAGACCATCGCCGAGAACGGAGCGGCAACAATCGCGGAAAGCCAAGTCCTGGGGTCAAAGCCGCGCGATAGAAGCCAGGCGGGCGCCTGCTCCGGATCGGCAAAAAGAATAAGAGCAAGCACCGTCAGACAGATCGTCGTCAGAAAGCAGGGAAACCAGGCAGCCAAGAACAGTGGCCAGGCATTCGCACGGCAATAGTCGAACACCCGCGCAACGGTTTTGCTGATGCGCACGACGCGACGCTTCGGCAATAAAGCAGGCAACTCGTCCAGCGTTGAAATCGGCGTCAATCCCACAGGGAACTACACACGCAGAATAATGCACCGCAAGAAACCGCCGCACAAGCTCTCGCAAGGAGCGAGTGGGCGCCATTGAAGAGGCCACGCAACTGCCACCGATCGGCATCGCCGAGGCTGATGCACCATTCCCGGCTCGACCTGACCTGGAACTCGTTACATCCTGCGCGCTGGTGTATCAGGCGGCAAGCTTCCGCTTGGTGCCAAGCGCCTCTTCGACCGTGTCCATGAACATTTCGGCGCAGGCTTTCCAGCTGTAACGCATGGCGCGTTCGCGCGCCTCGGCGCGGTCGACGTTTAGCGCGGCGAGCGCGGCCTCGCGCAGATCGATCGACACCGCCCCGCCGATGCCGTCGCCGACGATGTCGATCGGCCCGGTGACCGGATAGGCGGCGACCGGCGTGCCGCTGGCCAGCGCCTCGATGATGACGTTGCCGAACGTGTCGGTGCGGCTCGGGAAAACGAAGACATCGGCAGAGGCGTAGATTTCCGCCAGTTCGTCGTTCGGACGGTGGCCAAGGAAATGGGCCTGCGGGTACTTCGCCTTGAGCTTGGCCAGTTCCGGCCCCTCGCCGACGATGACCTTGCTGCCGGGGAGATCGAGATCGAGGAAGGCGCCCAGGTTCTTTTCAATGGCGACACGGCCGACGCACAGGAACACCGGGCCGGGAAAGCCGAGGTCCTTCTTCTTGTCCGGGCGGAAATGGTCGGTGTCGACGCCGCGCGTCCACGGCCTGAGCTTGTTGAAGCCGCGCGCGGCGAGATCGTCGGCCAGCGACTGTGTGGCAACCAGCGTGCCTTGTCCGGAATTGTGGAAATCGCGCAGCCAGCGGTAGGCCCAGCTCTCCGGCACCGGCAGGCGGGCGCTGAGATATTCGGGAAAGCGGGTGTGATAGCTGGTGGTGAAAGGACGGCCGGCGTTGCGGCAATAGCGCCGCGCCATGATGCCGAGCGGTCCCTCGGTGACGATGTGGATGTGGTCGGCCTTGCGCTGATCGATCAACCGCGCGACGTTGCCGGGCGTGGTCAGTGCCAGCCGGATGTCGGGATAGGTCGGCAAGGGCAAGGTGCGAAAGATGTTCGGGGTCAGGAAGTCGACCTCGACATCAAAGGATTTCAGCGTTTCGGTAAGCCGCTCCAGCGTATGGACGACGCCGTTGACTTGAGGGCGCCAGGCGTCGGTGACCATCAGGATGCGCATGGCGGTCCTTTGCTCGGATCGACGGATGCCTTGATGCGATGGCGGAACGGCACCCACACGGCGGCCCTCGCTTCGCTCCAGCGCACCCGGGCGGGCACGATTTCGAAGTGAGGCGGCTGAGCCGAATCAACTGAGGTCGCGCGCTTCATGCGCGCTCTTGACCATGATTTCATGACGGGCGGATGAAGGCGGTTTTTGGCTGAGCATCATCTCTGGACAAACGGTTTCCCGTTTGTTCGAGGAAACCGGTTCCCATTTTTCGGGATCATGCCTCGTCAGGCAGGAACCTTGATCACCGCCCGCAGGCCGCCGAGCGGGCTGTCGTCCAGCGTGATGTCGCCGCCATGGCTGCGGGCGATGTCGCGGGCGATGGAGAGGCCAAGACCGGTGCCGCTGGCGTCGAGGTTGCGAGCTTCATCAAGCCGCAAGAACGGCTTGAACACGTCCTCGCGCTTTTCGGGCGGGATGCCCGGACCGTCGTCGTCGATGGTGACGACAAGCGAACCACGGCCGTGATTGGCGCTGATCTCCACGGTCTTGGCATAGCGCAAGGCATTGCCGGCGACATTGGACAACAGCCGGGCGAAAGCGTGCGGGCGCACATGCACGTCCGGGTCACCGGCGAGCACCGTCGACAGCTTGCGCTTGTGCAGCGACGCCTCCTCGCCGAGCTTCTGGAAATAGGCCTCGAGATCGAAATGGCCGGCATCTTCCGACGCTTCGCCGCGGGCAAAGGCGATATAACCTTCCAGCATCGACTGCATGTCGTCGATGTCCTGGTTGAGCGCCGCCTTGGTCTCGGGCTTGCCGCCGGCAAGCGCCAGCTGCAGCTTGAAGCGAGTGAGGATGGTTCTGAGATCGTGGCTGACGCCGGTCAGCATGGCGGTGCGCTGTTCCAGCTGCCGTTCGATGCGCTCGCGCATCTGGATGAAGGCAAAGCCGGCGCGGCGAACCTCCTCGGCGCCACGGGGGCGAAAATCGCGCGGCATCGGCCGGCCCTTGCCGAAGCTTTCGGCGGCCTCGGCCAGCATCAGGATCGGCCGGATCTGGTTGCGCAGGAAGGGGATGGCGATCGTCAAAAGCACCAGCGAGGTGCCGACCATCCAGATCAGGAAGATGTGGGTGTTGGAGGCATAGGCCTGGCTGCGGCGCACGAAGACGCGCAGCACCTTGCCTTCAAGCTGGATGCGTACCTCGATGATGTTGGAGTTGCCGACGGTGTCGATCCAGAACGGGCGGTTGATCTGGCGGGTGATCTCGGTGGAAAGGACGTCGTCCAGGATCGAGAAGAATGGCTTGGGACCTGGCGCCGGCAGCGGGTCAGGCGGCAAGAGGTCGACCTTCAGCTGCATGCGGTCCTGCGCGATGCGGATGATGTTGGCGTAGTCGCCGTCGTGCGGATAGGTCTCGATCATGTCGATGATGGCGGCGATGTCGCGCACGGTGGCCTGCGACAGGCGCTGCGTCACGGTTGCCCAGTGTCGTTCCATGAAGTCAAAGGCGACGACCGATTGCAGAAGGATCATCGGCGCGATGACGATGATGAGCGAGCGGGCATAGAGCCGCTTCGGCATATAGAGAGCGACCAGGCGCCAGAACCGGTTCCAGGCGCGCGGCATGGCTTTCAGCGCGCGTAATATGCGCGTGCCGAAGCCGCCCTGTTCCGGCCGTTCCAGTTGCGTGGTCGCCATGTGTCCTTCCGCTGGTCGCTCGTCGATGGCACTCGTCTATGGCCAAACGGCGACCGTCGGTGGCATTCTATTCCACGCCGAGCCGTTCTGGAACAGCCGTGGCATGGCGGCCGACGACCAGCAGGCACGGAATCGCAAGTCTCGTGATCAAGGGTTCACCGGCGCGTTGCGTTGGAACCACTTCGCGGATCGAGCGTTACGAGCGGATGATCAGACAATTTGCCTACGCCCTTATCTTCGTCCAGGTATCCATGGCGGCCGCGCTGGCTACACAGGTATTCCTATCGACCGCTGAGGAAGCCCGGAGCTCAGAACTCTCGCTGGCGCCGGCGCCAGGCGAAGAGGGATGCGCCAAGGCGATGTGGCCCAATATTCCGGAACGATGTCTGCAACGGGTCGAGCCGAAGGTGGTGACGCTCGTGCTCAGCCAAAACAACTGATGACGAATGGCTCTTTCTGATATGCAGGCTGCCATTCGCAACTGGCCGCGCTGCCGCAGGACCACCAACGCTCCGTTAAGCCTCGCTCAATCTATGCAATCTATCTTGAATGCCAGATTGTCGAGGGTGACATGAAGCGCAAGTCGGTAATGCTCTTTGCCTTCCCAGCTCTGATCCTGCTGATCCTGGCAGGGGAGCGCATGGCGGCCTTCTTGCTGGGGGCTTATCCGGCCAGTCCCACAATGTGGTGGATCTGGCTTGAACTAAGGCCGCTGTCGACGATGTTCTGGCAACAGATCGATCTCTATCTGGGAGCGTCGATGGTCGTTGATGCCTCCATCCTGGCAGCCGCGTCGATCGTTTGCTGGACGGCGTGCCGCACAAGAAAGTCGGCTGCCTTCTTCTTCCTTGCAAATCACGTCGCCCTGCTTTTTGCCGGGTTGATGATCGCCGCCACCAGCCATTCCGAAACGGCGAGCACGATCGCCTCGTTCACGGTACCCGGGGGCCTTCCCTTCTCACTAATGGTCGATTTCACCTTGAAGAACAGCCTTGTGCTGTTTCTGGGTCTGACAGCATGCGCCTACTGTCACGTTGCCTTCCTAAGCGAAACCCGAAAGCGGTCCGAAGCGCTGGCCGCGCGGCTTGTTGCTCTGCAGCGAGATTACTAGGGCAGCTCCATTTTTTCCTGCGCTAGCGCGTTTCACCTTTTCACGGAAACAGCGAACCGGCCTATCTCTTTGTTTTGATGCAGTTCCTCGGGGAAGCGCTACGCGCTTTTCCCGGGAAAAGCGCGTCACACTTTTCCTGGAACTGCCTAGTTGATCTTTCTGTAGTAAACCTTGCCGTCGGCCTGTTCTATGCGCTGGTAGTTTGGGCTTGGGGCAGGCGCCGTAGCGACGATCCTCTTTTTCGGAGCACGCGGCGCATCGACCACGCTGGGGTCGGTCGCGTCTTCACCATCGATAACGGTGGGTGCCTCCGCCACGGCGTTGGCTGCGACCATCGAAGGTTCCGCTGCGCTCGACATGACGTCGTCACGGGCAAGGGGCTGGTTCTGTTCCAGCCGGGCTATGCTCCTGTTGATCTCACCGAAGCTGCTCTGCAGTTGACTGTCGAGTTTTTCAAATCGGCTCTGAAAACCGTTGTTGACCGTGTCCAGCCGGCCCCCGATTCGTTGTTCGAAGGTTCCGAGTTGTTCCAGGCGCCCTTCCAGAAAGCGCATATCGCTGATGCCGCGGTAGAGATAAACGGCGGCTATTATGTTCACCAGGGTGATCAGGGACGTGCCGATAATGACTGCGCCGATAATGCTTTTGTCGCTCGGTTTCCCAGCGACAGCCTGCTCTTCAACGCGGGTTGCTGTCCCAATCTCGATTGCCGGCATGTCCGGTTCGCTGATCATCGTCATTGAACCACCACCTTTGCGCCGATCGCGACGCGTTTGAAGAGATCGATCACATCGGTGTTGGTAAGGCGAAAACACCCCGATGTTCCGTCGAAGCCAACCCCTGACGGATCGTTGGTTCCGTGTATCCGATAGAGCGTGTCACGCCCGTCCCGAAGCAGGTAGAGCGCCCGGGCGCCGAGTGGATTGTAGGGACCGGCAGGTACCATTTGCGGCAGCTCCGGCTGGCGGGCGCGCATTTCCCGGGGTGGGCGCCATTCCGGCCATTCGGTCTTCGCCCCCACCTTGACGACCCCGGTCCAGCCAAATCCGTCGCGACCGACGCTGATCTGATAGCGAAGCGCCTGGCCTTGTCGGGTCACCAGATAAAGCGCTTTCTCGCCCTTGCGGATAACGATCGTTCCGGGTTGTTCCGTGGTCTCGAAGGCGACAGTCTTGCGCAGGCTGGGGCCCATTGCCGGCAGCGGCGGCCGATCCGCAAGTGCCGATCGCGCGCTGGCGAAGTCCTGAACCGACATTGCCAGCGCCATGGCCATGACGCAGGCCAATCCCGGGCCAACCCGATTCCTACCTGGCCGATACCTATTTGGCAGCGTCATCAAGCCGCTCTTTGAACATCCGCTTCAAGTCTTTGTTGAAGCGCGCACGCCCATCCACCTCGGCAGGCAGGATAGCACGGTTCAACGCATCGGCCAGAAGCGCATTGTCCAGCGCGACCGATTTGATGTGCGGCGCCTTGAAAATCTTTTCGAGTTCGCTGCGCGAAAAGTGGTTCCCGAACCATTTGCGCTTGTGCTTGTTGGCGACCAGCGTGATGCTTACCGCATTGCCACGCAACTCGCGGATCTTCTTGTAGAGCCGCTTGCCTTGCCGCAGCGAGGCGACGTTGAGTTCGAAGACGATGAAGATCTCATCGCTCGTCGACAGCACGGAATTGTGCCAGCGCGTCTCGATGTTCGGCAGGTCGATGACGATGTCGTCGAACCGGTAGGCGACGAGGTCCAGCAGACGAAACACGAAATCGGCGCCCTGCGGCTCGAAAGGCAATTGCGGCCTCTCGAAGGAATAGAGCGTCAGCCCGGACGGACGCGAGAGCTTGATGACATCCATCAGCTCAACGTCGAGCCTCTCCGGCTGGCCGATGATGCCACTAAGGTCGAACTGGTTGAACTGGTTGAGATAGGCGCCGCAATTGGCGCTCTGGAAATCGAGGTCGACCAGACAGGTGGACGTCGCCCGCTCTGTCGATTTCGACGCCAGGTGTTCCGCCGCGGACAGAGCCAGCGTCGTCGCGCCGGCGCCGCCGCTGGCGCCGATGAAGGTGATGATGCGGCTTTTGGTTCCCTGGTTGCCGGTGTCGTGGAAGGTCACTGCGTTCAGCAGTTCCTTGCCATCGAGCGGCTTGTGCAGCCAGTCCGAAGCGTTCATGCGCACCAGCACGCGCGTCTGCTCCGACGACAGTTCGTCGGAGACCGCGATCAGCGGCACGGCCGCCCAAAGGGCGCGCGCTTCGACGATGTCGGGCCTGCCGAGCAGCTCGCCATTGCCGAGGTCGAGGATGACGATGCCAGGGCGCGTATCCGCGGGCGGACCCCTAAGGAAGTCGCCGGTCTCGGAAACCCTGACGTCGTAGATCGCCAGCGCATCGAGCCGCGTCGTCACTTCGCGCTTGAAATTCGCATCCGACGAGAACAGCGCCACCTGCTTTCGCTTGGTCGGTGTAACCTTGGTGTTGATGGCGTTCATGGTGTCCACGTGCTCTTCATGTCTTCGCCCGTAACCGTGCTCAGCATGGAGGGCATGGTGATGTTTCCGAATCCGAGCAGTCCGGCCAGGAAGAAAAACTGAAAGGGATGATCGGTGATGCTGACCGTGATGGTCGGCACCGGGCCACTGGGGCGCGTCCAATAGCCGAGGCCGGAGGCGGTGTATTCGATCCGCACTTCTGACTTTTCCAGCATCGGCAGGAAGTCATGCATTCCGGCACGGTTGGTGGTGCCGTCATAGATCGCGTCGAACGAGTCCTGGCTCGCGTTCTCGGGCTTGCACAAGCCTCCTCCGATACTGCAGCAAGCGACGCCTGCTGTGCTTGCAGTGCAGACATAGTCATACGTGCCGGCCGGCACCGCGGTTCCGACTTTGGTCACATCGGCCTGCGTTATCGTCTCAGATGGGAGGCCGAGTGCTACAGGGCCAGAAATTTGCGCCAGTCTTGCGCCGGCTTGCACAGCTTTGTTTCCAGAGTTCCATTGGTAAAAGGCATAGCCGAAATCGACGAAGCCGAGGAGAAGCGTCAATAGCAATGGCAGAGCGATGGCCATTTCGACCATAGCGGTGCCCGACTGCTCGGCGCAAAACCTTTGGTTTCCCATCACCATCCGATGACTCGTTCTTGATGGGAGACACTGAGGGTAAGAGTACCAAAGCCAAGATACGACAAGAAGCCGACGTCCGGGTAAGAATAGGATGTACTGACGTCTACGACATCGACCGTGCTCTTGTTGCTAAGATAAATCTGGGTGCCCGTGGATACATCGGTCGCATCAAAGGATGTTTTGTCAATGTCAACTGTTTCTGGAAGCCATCCATCCACTCTGGCACTGCCGCTAGAGACCGCCCCATTGGCAGCAAGGTTTTGCGCGCGCGCCACGCAAGTGTCCCAGTCGCTACTGCATCGCGCCATATAGCGAGCTGCATCCTCGACGCCTGCTGCAAGGAGCAGGCGCGTGTTCAGAATGTTGGAGAACTCAAACACACCGGCCGACAACAGCAAGACGAGTGGTACGGTGATCGCGACTTCCACCAAGGCGGCGCCCCTTTCGTCGCCCTGGAACCGCCGGATGATTTGGCCAAGCTTGGTCATGTCGGCTCTACCGGTACAGCTGGGCTTCGTTGCGGAATGCTTTGTCGACAAGGGTGTTGTTCGCAAACCCGCCATCGACGTCGACGATCTCCAGGCTGATGGGTTTCTCACCGGCCGTGGTATCCTCGGGATCCTTGGTGTTGTCCTGCTTTTGTACCGGCGCGTTGACGAATACGCTGGCATAGCCGTCCGGCTTGAGCGAGATGTGGCCATTTATCTTGGCCTTGTTGGCGAGGCAGTCGACGATCGCCATATTGAGCAGCCGCCGGTCGGGGTCCGGTGTCGGGTTGTCGCCCTTGTAGCAAGACGGCGTTCCAGTCTCCTTTGTCGGCGCCTTGGATTTGTCCCCGACGAGCCCGTTCGCAATCTCGTATTTGTAGACGTCGTATCGGGAGGCCGGCGCAGTTTTGGTACCGGTCGGGTTGGTGGCGCTTGGGACATTGGGGTATGCCACGCCGTGATTGACGGTCCAGTATGTGGTCCAGAAGGTTGCATTGGCGATCTTGTCGGACATTCCCTTCGTGTCGTCATAGTTCGTTCCGGGCGGAAGCGGCAGCGCCGTTCCATCGGTAACGGGGTCATATTTGCTGCAACCGGTCTTCTGGCCCTTGCGGACATTGCTGGCTGGCCGGTAGTTCCAGTCCTTGTTGTTCTTGTTCAGCGAGCCGCTATACAGATCGAACCGGGTGTTCAGCCCCGTGTTGACCTGCCCCAAGGTGACGCCGGTTTTCGTGGTGAGCGCCTCGCGGTTGTAGCAAGTGCCTGCCGTTCCCATCGCTATGGCATCGCGCAGCGAGGTCAGGTTGTTGTCGATCAGCCCGAAGTTGCCTGGTCCGGGGTTGGAATCTACCTTGAGGATGCGGAATTCCCGACTGTAGGTATCGCCCGATGCGAACGCCTGCTGGATTGTCTTGCTGGTCGACGTGTCGGTCGTCTCGAACGGGTTGCACATGAAAATCGGTACGGTTTCGCAGATCGACTGAACGAACCCGGCCACGGCCTGTGGCCGCATGTCCATAGTGTCGTTGCTGCCGATAAAGCTTGCAGGAAAGATCGTTGCGAAGGCACCGGCGCCATCTGCCAAGCCTGACGCATTCACCGTGACTTCGGCGAATGTCGCGGACTTGGAGTCAGACGCCACCCAGTTGACACCATCGGCGTCAACACCGTTGGCGCCCAACCTGGTATTGTCACTGGCGGGGATACCGGACAGATAGGTGATCGTCACGTCCGCTGGTGCGAGCGTGTGGCCGCCCGAAGTCGAAAACAGGGTCGTGTTGGTGGTCAGAAGCGTCGTCGCCGCGTGGGTTGCCCGTGCAGTCGAATCCGCTCGGCCATCCAATTCGGCTGCGGCGGCAAGCGCAAGAGCATCGACACCTTTCTGAAGATCATTGTGCAGTCCGTAGGCCCGACTCATATCGATGGCCAACAATGCGAAGCCAATCAGCACAGGCAGCATGATCGCGACAAGGATCATCGCTATGCCGCGTTGATCGTTCCAGAACGCCCTAATGGTCCCCAACATGACCTTACTCTCTGCTTCCCTGCACCTGGCCCCTCGTCCCGCCCGGCGCATTGCGACCGCATCCTTCTGTTCAATTCGCTCCGTTGGTCACACCCGAGCCACCGACATTCACCGTCATCGCGGGCGGTGGCGGTGGTGGTGGTGGAAATTTGTAGTTGCGGGCAACAAGTGCAGCCCGCGTGCCGTCGCCTTCGATATGTGTGTTCTTCGCGTTCGGATTGAACGGATCGACCGTCTGCGCCAGCGAATTGTATTTCTGCGTGTCGCCGGCGGCCAGGGTCACCGAATCGTAGTGGTTCAGATAGTCGGCGGCGCAGCCCGATAGTGCACCGGCGCACAGAATGAGGATCAAGGCGCTATTTCTTGACATAGAGCATCTTGTCCTTCGATTTGAAGTCCAGCATGTGGCCATAGGGGCCAGTCACACCGTCGCCCGTTTCATATTTTCGGATCATGTCCTTGTTCACCTCAAGCTGACCCAGCACGAAGAATTCCGGATCGTTGGCCGGCCGTGTCTTGTCGAACGGCGTCGCCAGTTGTTCGCCGGGCTTCACCGGCCGCACGACGTGCGGCGTGACGATGACGACCAGTTCGGTCTCTTCCTTCTGGTTGCTCGAATTGCGAAACAGCGTGCCTATGACCGGCACCTGGCCGAGCCATGGCACCTGGTTCTGCAGCTTGGTGGTCTTGCTGGACAGCAGCCCGCCGACCGCGAAGCTCTGGCCGTCGCGCAGTTCGACGACGGTATCAAGCTTGCGGTTGGTGAAGATCGGGTCGCCGGCGGTGGTGAAGCCGGTGAGGTCACTCACTTCGGGCGCCAGCTTCATATGGATCTTGCCGTCGTCGAGTACGACCGGCGTGAACAGCAGATTGACGCCGAATTGCTTGTACGTGATGGTTACCTGGCCATCGGTGCCGATGACACGGATGGGCACTTCGCCGCCGGCGTTGAAGCTGGCCGGCTCGCCCGAAAGCGTCGTCAGGTTGGGCTCAGCCAGCGTGCGCACCACACCCTTGGCCTCGAGTGCTTCGATAATCAGGTCGACCTTGATGTTGCTGTCGATAACCCGGGTGATCAAAGCCGCAAATGGATTGCTGCCCGACAAGAGGCCGCTGAGCAGTTCGCCCGGGCCAAGCACTATGCCATCTTTGTCGACGGCCGCGTCGCCTGTCCCCGTACGGGTTGTGCCGCTGCCATTCGTGCTTCTTATTGAGACACCGAGATCGCGCCCAACATTGCGCTTGGCCTCAAGCACGCGGACCTCAAGATTGACCTGCTGGCTGTCATCGACAATGACGGAATTTATGATGGCGTCGGGGCCATACTGCTGGACCACCTCAAGGATCGACGCCAGCGTGGCGCCGTCCTTGACGTGACCGCCAAGCCTGACCTTGCCGTTGATCGAACCGATCTCGATGCGCGCCCTGGGCGCCACCTGGCGGATCGCCTGCGCCATGTCGCTGACGTCGACACCGACCTCGATCTGGATCACGCCCAGTGAGCGCTTTTCCGGGGAGAAGAGATTGACCGTTGTGGTGCCGGCGCTCTTGCCGATGACGTAAAGCGTCCGGTCGGTCATCGGCTGGGCATCGGCGATCTTCTCGTCGCCAACGACGATATCGCCGAGATTGGCGCTCACCTGGAGGGTCACCGACTGCGACATGGGCAGGAAGACGCGATGGACGCTCGGGTTCGATACGTCGATGAAGCGGTCGGCCGCTTCAGCCCCAAGGCTCGACGTCAGCAGCGCAGCCAAACACGACAGCGCGGCCGCCGCTACCCTCATCCAAAAACCCTGCATCCCCATCTCCCAAACTGCTGCCGCCGGCAGCCCCCGCTTCGCCGCGCCCCTTTATGGTTGTCGCGGCACGTCATAGGATTCGAGCTTCACGCCGCGAAACACGCCCACTGTAACATTCTTTGGCGGTGCCGGCTCCAAATACTTGATAACTTCCTTGACGACTTCCTTCGATGCGGGTGCCGTCACCACGGCCGGAACCGGCTTGACCTTGCTCAACTGGTCGACGGCTTTTTCCAAGCCGGCGATCTTGTCATCCGCGCGCTGACGTTCGGCTGCGGCTGCGGCGTCGGCCGCGGCCTTTTTGTCCAGTTCGGCCTGCCTCTTCGCGACATCAGCCGGCGTCTCGCCGTTCAGGTCCGAAAGTGTGACGCGTTCGGTCGTCTCGCCCTTGTTGGCGGCGGCCTGGCGCAGTGCAAGAGACAACTGCCCGGCGCCGGCGGCCAGCGTCAGTTTCTGGGCGTCCTTTGTGCTGGCTTCGAGCGTCACCGACTTAACCACCGTCGGGTTGTCCTTGCTCACGTCAGCAACCTGGTCGACGGCGAGCACTTTCATGCTCTGCAGTAGAACGTCGACAAAACTCTTGTCCGAACCGTCATCACCGCGCGCGGAGCGCGTCAACAGCACATCAACCCGGTCGCCTGGGAAGACGAAGCCGGCTACTCCCAGCACGTCGTTGACGCGGATGGATACGGCCTTCATGCCCTCGCCGAGTACCGCCGAAAGCGTGGCGCGCTGGCCTGGACCGGTGATCTTGCTGGCGAGGATCGGCTCATTGGTGCTGATCGCCTGCAGCGCCTGCCTTGCGCCACTGCCGGCCAAGGCTTCCTTGGTGGTCTTGAACGCTCCAGCAGGGACTGCTCCCGCGGGCCAAGCTATCTCATGCAATTTGTCGGCGCTCAATGTATCGCCGAACTTCAACGGCATTGCCGCAACAACGATCGTAACGCCTTTGCCGTTTGATTGAGCCAAGGCACTACGCTGGCCAGCGAGCCAGATATTGATCAGCACGACCGCCAGTACTCCGAAGACGCCGGCGAGGACTATCATAATAAGCGTGTTGGCGCGCATAACCCCAAGCCCCAAGTCAATAGAGCGGGAATTCGCCCGCCACGACTGAGTTCAGGCCCGGGTTGGACAACCCGGGCCTGATGTCGATCAAACGATCAAGAACCGGCACCGCTGGAGCAAGAGCCAATCGTGCTGTCGAGCGCAGTGCAAAGGCCGCTGAAACGGCCCGCGACCCAGAGACCAATACCGATGATGAAGCCGATAGAGGCCACCGCGATGATGCCGATCAGGATAGAATACTCGACCATAGCAGCGCCGTTTTCATCGTCGCGGAACTGCCGGGTCATCGTCATGAGCTTTTTCATGTCAATTTCTCCCTCTGGAGGTTTAAACCCGACGAGACAGAGCCAAGGATGAACCCCATACCCAAGCATCCCCCGTCACCTCAATCCTAGGTCGCACCAAAAAGCAGAGTCAAACGGATTAACAGTTCCTTAACCTTCGAATACCTGATCAGAAGCGACTTAAATTTCGACAAGAGCTTGATTCGTTTAATTTTTCAAGTCGCCTTAACCATTCATTCACAATTCCGCCACGGTGCGGTGGCGGCGCGATTGAATTAGTCGTTCTGCATATTCGTTTATATCTAATGGGTTAGAGAGGGCGTCCGGAGGGTGCACGGCTTGTTGCGAGCCGAAAGGTTCCGTGAGGTCGGCGGAAGGACGCTTTCAGGAAAGATAAAGCGCCTTTTTCTGGAAGCCATTCTTAACTATGTTGTAAGTATCGGTCGCCTTGGCCTTGTTCGGCGCTTGTGCCCCTCGTGGTTAACGCTTAGTTTCAGCCTGGGGATTTCAGAGGACTTGGGCGAGATGTTGGGCCGCTTCATCAAGGGACCGAGTGAGCCGCAGGCGCTGCAGCAGCAAGCGCCGGTGCCTGTAAGCGTTTCGGCGCCAGCCCCGCCGCCCGAAGTCGAACCGCACAGCAACGATTTTCTGACGCTCAAGGTCGAGCTGCACCGGCACCTGATTGACAGGTTCAATCTGTCCGCTCTTGAAACAGCCTCCAAGGACCAGATCCTTAACGAGATCCGCCCGATCGTGCGCGAGTTCGTTCGCATTCGTGCCGTGCCGTTAAACGCCCGCGAGCTCGACCAGTTGACCAGTGACACCGCTGACGAGATGCTAGGCCTCGGGCCGATCGAACCGCTGCTCAAGGACGATTCCATCACCGATATCCTTATCAATACGCATGAACGCGTGTTCATCGAGCGGCGCGGCGTGATCGAGGAGACGGCAATCCGTTTCCGCGACGAGGCGCATCTGTTGCGGGTCATCAACAAGATCGTCTCGGCCATCGGTCGGCGCGTCGATGAATCGGCGCCTATGGTCGACGCTCGCCTGGCGGACGGCTCGCGCGTCAACATCGCGGTGCGACCGATTTCTGTAGACGGTCCGCTGGTGTCAATTCGCAAATTCTCCAAGAATCCCTATTCGCTCGAGCGCCTGATGACGTTCAATTCGATACGCCCGCCAATGATCGAGCTGCTGCGGATCGCCGTTCAGGCGCGCAAGTCGATCCTGGTCTCGGGCGGAACCGGTAGCGGCAAGACGACCTTGCTCAACGCGCTGTCGAGCTACATCCCGGCCAGGGAGCGCCTGATCACCATCGAAGACGCGGCCGAACTGCAATTGCAGCAACCGCATGTCGGCCGGCTGGAGACCCGGCCACCGAATGTCGAGGGCAGAGGCGAGATTCGTCAACGCGAACTGCTGAAGAACGCGCTACGCATGCGGCCGGACCGCATCATCGTCGGTGAGGTTCGCGGCGAGGAGGCCTTTGATATGCTGCAGGCCATGAACACCGGCCATGAAGGGTCGATGACCACTATCCATGCCAACACGCCTCGCGATGCTATTTCTCGTCTGGAGCAGATGGTCGGCATGGCCGGCATGCCAATGACGCACGAATCCATCCGGGCGCAGATTGCTTCAGCCATCGACATCATCGTGCAGACGCAGCGGCTCGCCGATGGCGGCAGGCGCGTAACGTCGATTTCCGAGATTACCGGCATGGAAGGCAACGTCGTCCAACTGCAGGAGATCTATAATTTCGTGAGGCGCGATGTAGCCGCGGATGGAACGATTGTCGGGGATTTTCGCGCCACCGGTATCCGTCCACGCTTCGCGCCAGAGGCCGCAACGCTGGGGCTCCATTTCGCCAAGGATGCCTTCAACCCGCAGGTCCCCCTCTGATGCTTACCGGACAGGCGCTGCTTTATTTCATCTACATGCTTGCGGCAGCTTCGGTGATCCTTGCCGGCGAAGCCCTTTACCTTTCTCTGGCCGGTCGCCGCTCCCGAATCGTGGCGGTGAACCACCGGCTCCGCCGTCTCGCTGATGAAGCGCCCGCGGAGAAAACCTTGCAAGGTTTGCTGCGAGAACGCGGCCTGACCGATTCAGGAGATTTTATCTTCGGCTTTGTCTCGCTGAACAGGCTTTATACCCAGTCCGGCATCACCGGAAACCCGATGACCTTCGCAGCGTCGTTTTTTCTGGCCGGCCTGGCGTCGGCTTTACTGTTCTGGCTTTTCCTGCACGTTGCGGCGCCGGTAGCCTTCATCATCTTTCTCATGGTGGGCTTTGCCTTGCCTGTCCTTGTTTTGCGCCGGGCACGTAACAGGCGGATTCAGAAATTCGCCAGGCAATTGCCCGATGCACTGGACATGATCGTTCGTTCATTGCGCGCAGGCCATCCCGCCTCAGTTGCGATAGGTCTCGTCGCCCGCGAGATACCCGATCCGCTTGGCACCGAATTCGGCATCGTCTCTGACGAGATTACTTTCGGTCTCAGCATGGAGCAGGCCGTGCGGAAATTAACGGAACGGGTCGGCTTCGAGGGACTCAATTTGCTATCGGTGTCCCTTTCTATTCAGGCGAGGACCGGCGGCAATCTTACCGAAATCCTCGCGAATCTCTCAACCGTGTTGCGGGAACGCCAGAAACTGCGGTTGAAGATCAGGGCGTTGTCGGCCGAAGGCCGGGCCTCGGCCTGGATCATTTCCTTGTTTCCGCTCGTCATGTTTGGGATACTCTGGCTCATCGCGCCAAGCTACTACGGCAAAGTCTGGAGCAATCCTCTCATTACGCCCGCATTCGTCATCTTTGGAAGCTGGGCCCTGTTGGGAGACTACATCATGTACCGAATGGTTAATTTCGATTTCTGACAGGAGCGAATCATAAACCTGCTTTCGAACACCGACGACCTGACCTTTTTTGTATCCATCGCAGTCTTCGCGTCGGCGGTGGCGCTGTTCCTGTTTGCGGCGCTGGTTTTCCTGCCGGCACTGCAAACGCGGAAACTGGTCGCGGACAGCCTTTTGGGCGAAGGCGCTGTCGATCCGCGATCGATCCTGGGACGGGACCGCCTCGCCAAGATCGCGGCGCAGAAGCCTGTTGACGCTTACTTCAGGTCGATCGAGAAAGAACGCACCGAGCCCAATGCTCTGGAGGCGAAACTCTTTCGCGCTGGATTCTATCGAGCGGGCGCGCCTCTCGTGTACACGGTTTGTCGCCTCGGCGCCGTTTGTATAGGGTTTCTGGCCATGTATGCCCTGCTGTCGTGGGTGCTGCCGCCACGGCTGCCGGGATTCATGACTTTCGGTGGCGCGGCCTTGTTTGGGTTAGCCTGCATCGTCATTCCCAGCATCATGCTCGACCGATTCGAGAATTCACAGAAACAGATCTATCGTCGCGCCTTCCCCGATTTCATGGATATGATGATCACTTGCGCCGACGCCGGTATGAGCCTCGAAGCCGCGGTCGAACGGGTAAGCCAGGAACTTGCGGCCACGCACAAATGGCTGGGAATTCAGCTCACGATCATGAATCTGCAACTGCGCGCCGGCAAGCCACTTCGGGAAGGGCTTCGCGAACTGTCTGACCGCATTGGCCTTGACGAGGCGCGGGCGCTGGCCGTGCTGTTCCGGCAGTCGGAAGAACTGGGCACCAGCCTGACGGATGCCCTGCGTGTCTACAGCGCGGAGATGCGCAGCCAGAGGGTTCTGCAGGCGGAAGAGCGCGCCAATGCCTTGCCTGTCAAAATGATGATCCCACTGGGACTCTGCATCTTTCCGGTGGTGATGATGGTAATCATGCTGCCGGTGGTCATTCGCATGAAGGGCATTTTCTTCTAGTTGCGTATATGCTTTGGTCCTAATATGGGTCGGGGGACTCACGGGGAGATTGTATGAAAAGGCCCATTGCAGTCATGGCCTGCCTGTTCATGGCGGCACTTGCCGGCTGCCAGACGAACGGGGCGGACGGTGTCGTTCGAACCAACGAGCCGTCGAAAGGCGACGTGACGTCCTTTGGCGACGCTTTCGACGGATTGAAGACGGTCGGTGACGTCGAATATTACGCCTCGGATCAGGCTGTCGCGGAGGCCAAGAACCAGTTCCGTGCGGAAAATTACGGCAATGCCGGCGCACTGTTCTTCAAGGCGACGCAGCTCGCCCCCAATGATGGTGGCGCCTGGATGGGACTGGCCGCCTCCTGCGACCGGATACACCGCTTCGACCTTGCCGATCGGGCCTATGGCCGTGCCTTCAAGCTGGTTGGCGCGACGCCCGAATATTACAACAATGTCGGCTATTCCTACCTGCTGCGCGGCAAGCTGCAGGACGCGCGCAGCAATTTCCTCAAGGCCTACGAACTGGCGCCCAATGATCCGACCGTGGCCAACAATCTGAAGCTGCTATCGTCCAGCGTGCAGAACATCGAGCGGTAGAACCCCAACATGTTGCTTGCCGCGTCGCTGCTGCTGAAGGCTCTCGCCCTCCCGCTTCTCGCGAGGATTGCATGGCTGGACTTCACGACACAGAAAATATCCAATCGTGACGTGCTGCTGCTTTTATGCCTCGGGCTGGGATCGCTGCAGTTCCTTTCGATCTTATCCGGATCATGGTGGGACATGGGCCTGAGCGCGCTAGCTGGCCTCGTGCTGTTTCTTGCGCTCTTTCCGTTCTGGGCGTTGCGCAAGGTCGGAGCCGGCGACGTCAAGCTGATGGCGGTCGTTCCGTTTCTGACCGCTGGAAGCGGTCTCGCCGTGTTCTCGGTGCTGCTATTGGTTTTCGCCGTCGCCACCGTGGCGATCATGAAAAACCCTTTCATGCTGCCGGCAGGCGCGTTTCGCGTCTATATACAGCACTTGGACCGCAAGGGCGTCGTGCCCTTCGGCGTGCCGATTTCGGCGGCTGCGATCTGCACGATAGCGTTCCAGATTTATGCCAGTCTGGCGTTGGTGGGCAGTTCGGGGATACTGCAGCAGCTTAACTAGCGCTTGGTTCCGGAGATTTTCTTCAATGTCGATAGCGCGGCTAGCGGTCCGTAGCACTTCGGAGGCTTGGCGCGCCAATCAACCATTTTTCCTGACAGTAATCGCCTATGTTCTACTCGCGCTTATTGCCGCGGCGCATTGGAACATCGTCATAAACTTAAAAATATATAATAAGAATTTCCTATTTTTCGGGGCATCGGTGACCCTGATCCTTCTTGCTATAGTCTTGATTCGGTTGGCTATTCAACGGCCAGAGCAACCGTTACGTGCCATGAAAGATCTCATGCTGGCCAACAACCTGCCGGATCGACTTGCAGCCGGACTGCCGGTTGCGCTCGTCATTCCGCTCTTTTTCTCGATGTTTACCAGCATCAAGGGAGGGATCAGCAAGATTCAACCATTCTATGCCGACACGTCCCTGGCGGCGATCGACAGGGCAATTCATGGCGGGGTCGATGCATGGAGATTTTTTCATCCTGTGCTTGGCTTTGGCCCTCTCACCTTTTCGCTGAACGTTCTTTACAATCTTTGGTTTGCCGAGGTTTTCATCGTTTTGTTTTGCGTCGCTTTTTCAACGAGGGACGGGCGGCTGCGTTCCCAGTTTCTGGTCACTTTCGTCCTTACCTGGGTGTTGATAGGTAACGTTTTGGCGGCGGTCTTCGCTTCAGTTGGGCCAGTATTCGTTATGCCGTTTTATGGCGAAGGTACGTTTTCTCCCCTGATGGACTACCTTCAGACGACCAACCTGACCTATCCCGTCTCGGCGCTGGATACGCAAAATTATCTGCTGGCCAATGCCGGACTCGATGGGCCACGCTTGGGCAGCGGCATTTCAGCCTTTCCATCGTTGCACGTGGCTGTCGCGACCCTGAACGCGATTTATCTCTGGCGTTTTGGGCGTTTACTCCGCTGGGCCAGCATTGCGTTTCTGGCCGCAATCCAGCTGGGCTCGGTGCACTTGGCCTGGCACTACGCGGTCGATGGATACGCTTCTATGCTGTTGACGCCAATCATCTGGGCTATTGCAGGACGGCTGTCGAACGCCCAGCCTGGCCTTCAGATCGGTATGAAAGATCGTCGGGCCGAAATGGACTGAGCTTGCCTAAATCGCCATTAAACCCGGCTAGCTCTCATACGAGATCATTTTCTGCTTTGCGCCTGTAAGCTTTCCTGCGACACGCCAGATCAGCCATACCAGGATGATCGAGACATAGTCGTCAATGGCATAGTGCCAACCGAAATAGACCGAGCCGAACATGATCGCTGCGACGTAGAGCCAGGCGAAGATGCCAGCCGTCCGGTTAATGCTGCCAAGTAGAAGCGCGTTAAGCGTGACCATGGCGACATGGAAGCTTGGCATCGCGGATATGCCGGTCCCGATCGAGGCCTGGCGGTTGGTGTAGGACGAATAGAGATAGTCGCTTATGCGCAGGATGGCCGGGCCTGCATTGCTGCTTCGAAGCGAGGCGGTGAGATCGTCAAAAAGGTCCGGGTCAAACAGCCGGTCGTAAAAAATCGGGCCTGCGGATGACCCCACTACCCGCACAACGATGCCGAGGATGACCGCGGTCGCAGAGAGCGACAAGAAGTATCGCTGGCGCTTGGGGGCGTCATCCATCCAGGCGGCTGTGACGACCACGAAGGCGACTGCCACGAACCAGAATTGGGCATAGAGGACATAGAGGGCTTGGTCGACAACACCTGGCAAGGGAACCGAGCGCGCCCATTTCCAGATATGCCCGAAATGAAGGGCCGCATCGATTTCGGCAAGCTGCCGGTCCGCGAAGAACGGCACCATCTGCGCAAGCTCATGCTTGTAGGTGGTGAAGGCGGCCAGGCAGAGAATGAAGATACCAAGGGTGAGGGTCGCGCCGCGCCAGCGGGAACTGATCTTCGCGAGGAACCAAGTCGCCGGGGCTCGTCGGTCTCTAAATGGTGCCGCGATGCCGATCCCGAGCAGGATGAAGAAGGGCAGCAGGAAATAAAGGATCAGCAGCCGCTGCGTTCCCAGTGCCGCGAGGTAGGTTTCAGGGAACAGGCCGGCCGCGACACCAGCGTAGCAAAGGCCGAAGATCGCCAGTCTTGCCGACAGCCCTATCCTCGGTGCGGAAGTTAGGTCAGCGCTCGCCGCCATATTCGCTTCTTTGGCGGGTCTTTCTTCAAAAGGACCGGAGCGTCGAGCGCGACCGGCGGCGGTGGGGTAAACATCAAGTGTTCAACGACGGTGACGAAGCCGCCGGCACCGGCGCTCGCAATCGCGCAAATTACAAGCATTCTCAAAAAGCCCACGCGCAAATCGCTCCTCAAGCCGGCAGAGAGGATGCGCTCGACTTGGTTAAGAAGCAACTACTTCGTTAGCGAGCGCATGCCGCATGAAGCGATGAATGCCATCGCCTGGCACCGTGCAGCTAGCAAGCAACTGAAACGCCTGGCCGGGCCCGCTATTCCACGCTGAGCCGATAGCCAATGCCGCGCACCGTCTGCAGCCAGACCGGATTGGACGGATCGCGCTCGATCTTGCGGCGCAGGCGGTTGATCTGGACGTCGATGGTGCGCTCCCCGACTTCGGAATCGTCGCCGACCAGCTCATGGCGCGGTATGGTTTCGCCGGCGCGTGCGGCGAAGATCGCCAGGATCTCCTGCTCTCGGTCGGTCAGCTTCAGCGCCTCGCCGCCACGCTTCAGTTCGCGCCTGGCGATCTGGAAGGTGTAGGGGCCGAAGACCAGCTGCTCGACCTTGGGCGTGGTCGCCGGGCCGCCGCGGCGCAGGATGTTGTTGATGCGCAGGATCAGCTCGCGCGGGTCGAAGGGCTTGGGCAGATAGTCATCGGCGCCGGCCTCGAGCCCGGTGATGCGGCTGTCGGTCTCCGATAGCGCGGTCAGCATCAGGATCGGTACGTTCTTCTCCTCCCGCAGCGCCTTGGTGAGGTCGACGCCAGTTTCACCCGGCATCATGACGTCGAGGACGAGGAGGTCGAAGTCGAGACCGGCGAGCTTGCGCCTGGCCTCGCCGGCATTTCCCGCGACTGTGACGCGAAAACCGTTTTCGGTTAGATACTGCTTCAGCAAATTGCGGATGCGGGTGTCGTCGTCGACCACAAGCAGATGCGGCGCGTCATCGTCCGGCGCCGCCGGCTGGTCCACCCTCTCAATGGTCTCCATGGCTTTTCCCTGACATGTTTGCAGGCACAATGTCGATCTGCGCCCTTAGTTCCGGATTGACCATGGCTTCCAGGAATCTTTCGATCAAGGGGCGCTCGCTGGCTCCGGAATCTTCCAATGCAGCACGGATGCGGCGTGACTGTGGCCGCGCCAGAGCCAGCGCCAGGGCGCGGCCCTTGGCCGTCGGGTAGAGTTCACGCTGGCGGCGGTCGCGCGGGCCCTGCAACTGCACGATATGGTCGGTGTCGATCAGCTGCTTCAGCACCCGCGCCAGGCTCTGCTTGGTGATCTTGAGCACGTCGAGCAGTTCGGCCACCGTCAGCCCCGGCCGGCGGTTGACGAAATGCAGCACACGGTGATGGGCGCGGCCGAAGCCGTAATCGGCCAGGATCTGGTCGGGGTCGGAGGTGAAATCACGATAGGCAAAGAAGAACAGTTCGATGATGGCGAAGTCGATGCCGTCCTCGTCGGTGATCGCCGTCTTGATCGGTTTTCCGGCAGCTGGGCTTCGATCCGTCATCATTTCTCCGTCCATAGAGGGAAATTATGTCAGTACTATTGACGTAATTTCCCTGCAATGGTAATTTTTGACAAGCTTTTGGGCGGATTGCGAACGAAAAGGCAAGGGAGCGCGGTTTTTCCGGAACTTCCTGAGTTTGCCAGAGTTCGATTATCCGCTTACGCTTCAAGATATCCGGCCGCCCGATGCGGCTGTCGCGAAACAAACAACAACACCAATGATGTGCGGGCCTCCGCCCGCGGGAGGTTTCCATGGCATCCGTTCCCTTCGACCAGCTGGAAGGCTTCATCTGGATGAACGGCGAGTTCGTCAAATGGGCCGACGCCAAGATCCACGTGCTGACCCACGGCCTGCACTATGCCAGCGCCGTCTTCGAGGGCGAGCGCGCCTATGGCGGCGCGATTTTCAAGCTGAACGAGCATACCGAGCGCCTGCATGAATCGGCGCGGCTGCTCGGCTTCAAGATTCCCTATTCGGTGGCCGAGCTCACCGAGGCCTCGACCACGCTTCTGAAGAAGCAGGGTTTCCAGGATGCCTATGTCAGGCCGATCGCCTGGCGCGGCAGCGAACAGATGGGCGTGTCGGCGCAGAACAGCCGCATCAACTGCGCCATCGCCATCTGGCAGTGGCCGAGCTATTTCGACCCGGCGCAGAAGCTCAAGGGCATTCGTCTCGATCTGGCGGAATGGCGCCGGCCCGACCCGCGCACGGCGCCGTCGAAGTCGAAGGCCGCCGGCCTCTACATGATCTGCACCATGTCCAAGCATGCCGCCGAGGCCAAGGGCTATGCGGATGCCATGATGCTCGACTGGCGCGGCCAGGTCGCGGAAGCAACCGGCGCCAACATCTTCTTCGTCAAGGACGGCAAGATCCATACGCCCAAGCCCGATTGCTTCCTCGACGGCATCACCCGCCGCACTGTCATTGGCCTGGCCAAGGACCGCGGCCTTGAGGTGATCGAGCGCGCCATCATGCCTGAGGAACTCGAAGGCTTCGAACAGTGCTTCCTCACCGGAACGGCGGCGGAAGTGACGCCGGTTTCCGAGATCGGTCCCTACCGATTCGAGGTCGGTGAAATCGCCAAGACTTTGATGAATGACTATTCTGCCGCAGTGCAGCCTAAGCATGCCATAGCCGCAGAATAACGAAAATCACAGCTTTTTTCGCAAGCAGGGGCGGTTTTAGGGCCGCCCCTTTTATTTCAGCATTTACGCATTTGACTTTCGTCTAATTCGGCGTCTCATGATGGGTGTCGGCCTGGGAGGCTGGCAGCTATGGAGGGACTAGGTACATGGATACGAACACGCTCATTGCGATCGTTGTGCAGGTAATAGCGGGTGTTGTCGGTGGTCAGGCGATCGGCGTTGCGCTGAAGAATGCGGCGATGGGCCAGTTGACCAAAATCCTGGGCGGCGCCATTGGCGGCGTCGGCGGCGCGGCGATCCTCGGCAGCCTGCTCGGCGGCGGCACGGTCGATCCGGCAGCGGCCGCGACGGCAGCGGGCAGCGCGTTTAACGTAGACAATCTCGTCGGCGGCGCAGGCGGCGGCGCGATCCTGACCGGCATCATCGGTGCGGTCATGGGCGCGATGAAGAAATAAGCCTCGACATCTCGGGCTTCGTCAAATGGGCGGCCGTTGGGCCGCCCATTTCTGTTTTGGGGTCTGTCAAGATTGCCGCGGAGCTGTGGACGTTGCCTGCCTGTGCCTATTTTGGCGCAATTCCGGACGGAAAACCGTTTCACACTTTTCCTGGAATTGCTCTACATCACGCCAGACACAGCGAAAGGACAACCATGGGTCAGCTCAATGCCGGCATCGTGCCGGTCACGCCCTTCCAGCAGAACTGCACCATCCTGTTCGACATGGATGACAAGCATGGCGTCGTCGTCGATCCGGGTGGCGACATCGACCAGGTGCTGGCGGTGCTGAAGGACAATGCGATCTCGGCCGAAGCGATCTGGATCACTCATGGCCACATCGACCATGCCGGCGGCGCCATGGAACTGAAAGAGGCGCTCGGCGTCGAGATCATCGGGCCGCATGAGGCCGACAAGCTGCTTCTCGACAATCTCGAGAACCAGGGCCAGCGCTACGGCATTGCCGGGGTGCGCAACTGCGTTCCCGACCGCTTCCTCACCGAAGGCGAAACCGTGTCGTTCGGTTCGCATGTGTTCGAGGTGCTGCATTGCCCTGGCCATGCGCCCGGCCATGTCGTCTACTATAACCGCGCGGCGAAGTTCGCCCATGTCGGCGATGTGCTGTTTCGCGGCTCGGTCGGTCGCACCGACCTGCCTGGTGGCGACCATGCGACGCTGATTGCCTCGATCAAGAACAAGCTTTTGCCGCTCGGCGACGACATCGGCTTCATCTGCGGCCATGGCCCGGGCGGCCGTTTTGGCGAGGAGCGGCGGACCAATCCGTTCCTTACTTAGCGATGTCTTTCTGCCAACAAAAAAAGCGCCGACCTTGCAGTCAGCGCTTTTTGTTTGGGGCAGGGAAGCCTCAATTAGCGGTGCAGAAATGCTGCTCACCGTCATTGCCGGTGAACGTGCCGCTGCGGGCGTTGAAGGTCCGGTAGCGGTCCGAGCAGTATTCGTACCAGTCGCGGGTCCACGGCTCGGCATAGCGGTCGGCATAGACAACCCTCGGCTCGGCATAGTAACGGCGCACCGGCCGCACTTCGCGATATTCGTAGTCGTCGTCATAGCTGCTGTAGCGCGGCTGCGGATTGCTCAGCGCTCCGGCGATCAGGGCGCCGGCCGCAAGGCCGACCACACCGGCTGCAAGCGCGTCACCATTGTGGTGACCATGATGGCGATGGCGCCATTCGTCGGCGTTGGCGGCGGGCAGAGCGGCGAGCGTGGTCGCGCCGAGTGCGGCGCCCAGGATGGCGGTCTTGAAAATGCGATTCATTTTGGTCTCCTTCGTGCCGGCCCGGGTAGTTCTAGGGGATGCGGTCCGGCCTTGGGGACGATTAATAGGAGACCGTGGCTGAACGGGGGCTGAACGGAATTTACACCTCTGAATTCAGGCCATGCGGCAAAAACCAAGCGCGTGCGGAAGGCGCCCCGCCTCATCAATCTCCGTCCAGACTGTCTTGAGCCGGCTTAGCCGACCGACAGATTGACGGCCTTCGGACCCTTGCCGCGCTTGTCCGGCTCGGTGTCGAATGTCACTTTCTGCCCATCCTCCAGACCGGGAAGACCCGACGCCTGTACGGCGGAAATGTGGACGAAGACATCCTTCTGGCCGTCGTCCGGCGTGATGAAGCCGAAGCCTTTGGCATGATTGAAGAATTTGACGGTGCCGGTCTGCGGCATGGGAAGCTCCCTTTGATCCCATAAAGTCAGTTTCGGGCCGGCAAATGCCCGAAGGGAAATTTGTCCTTTATTTTAGCGCTATCGGCAAGAGAAAGTTTTGGCGAGGCCGGCAACGGTCGAGGGGGTCAAATAGATCGTTGCAGGCAAGGCAATTCGCGCCAGACGATCGCGCCGGCGATCAGCCATTCGATGAACGGGTCGAGCGTCCTTTGCCCATCACCGGCGGACACGAAAAAGGCGCGACGGGAAACGTCGCGCCTTCGAAACTCTGTGACGGCTGACAAAGCCGGTTCAAGCACGCTTTCAGTACTTCCTTCGCGCGCCCTGACAGGCGCGCGGGCACCGCCGGTTCAGGCCGCGCGGAGATTGACCGCCTTCGGGCCCTTGCCCATGCGGTCGGGTTCAACGTCGAAGGTGACCTTCTGGCCGTCGACGAGCGTACGCAGGCCCGAAGCCTCGATCGCGGAAATGTGGACGAACACATCCTTGGCGCCGCCGTCGGGCGTGATAAAGCCGAAGCCTTTGGTCGCGTTGAAGAATTTAACGGTGCCGGTCTGGGCCATTGGGGAAACTCCTTCACCCGTGTCAGTCTTGTGGTTTGCCCGCCGCCTGGCATCGTGGGCAAGTCCCGGTGGTTGCTTCGGCAGTCCTGCATTTGCGCATGGTAAAACCCCCCGCCGAAAACGGGGCCGTCAGAGATTCACAGTATCGGGGAAAGGTCGTCCAAAACGTTCCGCTCTCCGGGTCGCAAATGCCCGAACACAAAATTTATCGCACGGAAACGTGATAGTTGCAAGATAGCGCCGCGGGCCGCGACCATCGACGCATCCCAACGCAGGCGCTTCGATAGACCCGGCCCCGTTGGCGGTCATCAGCCAGAGCCCGGCCACGCATGGTCCAGCTGATATAGTCTAAGGTTAAAACAATGCGGGGAGGGGTGTCGCATGGCTCCGCCGCGCCGCAAACAGGGGTTGTATTTGGCAAGGGAATGACGAGGATCGACAGGCGCGTTTTGCGCCGGGACGGAGGTTCTCGAGGGAGGCATATTCATGAGATTTCTTGCGACGATCTTCTCGCGCCAGGGTTTTGCCATTCTCTTCCTGTCGGGTCTTCTTGCGGCCTGCACCGTCGTCGTCGACGACGGGCCGGGACCCCGTCCGCGGCCGCCACGGCCGGAACCGGAATTCTGCACCAGGGAATATGAGCCGGTCTGCGCGCGGCGCGGCGGTGACCGCCAGACCTTCGCCAATGCCTGCCTGGCAGAGCGCTCGGGCTACCGCATCGTGCGAGACGGCCCTTGCCGTGACGGCGGTGGTGAGGAACCGACATTCTGCACGCGCGAATATGCGCCCGTCTGCGCCCGCCGTCATGGCGAACTGCGCACCTTCCCAAATGCCTGCGAGGCCCGTGCCGCCGACTATCGCGTCGTCGACAACGGCCCCTGCTGAGAGGGCAAAGGATGGGGCGAGACCCATAACTCGCCCCGGGCGGGGGATCGCCGCGCCAGCGCCGAGGCCGGGAAGGGTGGCTGGACGGGATGAGACGAGCGCTTGGGGTTGGCGCGCGGATCAAATCGGAATGGCTGCCTACACCGGATACGCCCCGTCGGCCGGGCCGGCGTAGAGCTCGCTGCCGTCCTCGTCGCAAATGCGGAGGCGGTCGGGGATCTGCGGCATGGCCAGCGTATGGAACAGCGCGGTTGCGCCCTGAAGGGCGGCGCGCAGGTTGGGCGCTTCCAGCGACACTTTGTCGAGCGTGGCTTCGTCGGCGTCGCGCGAACGGTAGAACTCGATGAAGAAGTTCAAGCACGTCTCCGTGGCAGAGCGTTGCGCGAGCTTGTTGCCGTCACCTTGCACCTAGAGCGCGTTTCCCGGAAACGGCGAACCGCTCTATCTCTCTGTTTTTTCGCAATTCCCTAGGGAAAGCGCTACGCGCTTTTCCTGGGAAAACCGCTCACACTTTTCCTGGAATTGCTCTAAGGCGACGGAGGGGCGCACGAAGCGCCCCTTGCCGGTCAGTTTTTGGACTTCGGCTTCAGGCCGCTCTCGGCCTGCTTGACCGACGAGCCGAAGGGGGCGGCCGGCTTGGCGACGACCTTATCCTTCTTCGGCTTGCGCGTTTCGCGGTTGCTTCGCTGTTGACCCTTGGACATGGACTGCTCCTGGTGCGTGTTGGCTTGGCTTTGCCGGCGTTTCAGGCGGCCGGGTTGTTGGCAGCAACCGGATCGTCGGCCACTTCGAGATTGTCTTCCGTGGTGACCCGCTCATAGGTCTCCTGCTCGCTGCGGATGCGGTATTGCGGCGAGCCGTCCTTGACCGGCAACCTGCTCTTGATCTCGAACAGTTCCACGGGCTTCTGGAGCATCCCGATGCGGCTCTTCATGCGGACCGTCTGGCCGACGGCGAAGCGGTGCGAGGGCGTGTCGGTGCGCGGACGCGCATTCTGCTGGAAGCGGATCATGCTGCGTTCTCCTGGTCGCGCCTCAGCGCTGTTTCGAGTTCGAGGTAGTCGATGGCGACAAGCTGGCTGGTGGTCGGGTTCTTCACTGCCCTTGCCGGCAAATGGATGAAGGTGGCGACGCGACGCCAGGCAAGCCGCGACATGCCCTCGATCAGCTCTTCATCGTGATCGATGTCATAGTCGCCGGCCGGCAGTTGCCCTTCCAGTCCGCCGAGCACGAAGGGTGCCGCGAAATGGGCGATGGAATGGGTGGTGCGCTCCGACATTGGCTTCGCTCTGGTTCCGCCTGGACGCGCTGCACGCCACTGTGCCGGCAATTCAGATATCGGCGATTTGGAATGAGTTTGGCGGGTCGAGAACTTCTGACGCCGCGATATGCCAAGCTTGGCCCAAAAACGATCTTACAACTCATAGCCTTAAACAGTGGCTTGTTCAAGATAATTTCTGGCTCGATTCGACCAACCTAAAAATTTAACGCATATAAATCTTGGATAAAACTGCTATGACGTCATTATATCAACAAATCCCTTATCGATGGCGCGCCGGAATAATTGTCCTGTCGCCTGATTTTATTTTTGCTGAAAGGCGGAATCTATGAGAATCATGAAAACACCGGACGGCCCAGTCGCAACCGTCGCGCCAATCGTCGCGTTCCCGAAAGCCCTCTCTGTGCGCCTGACGATAAGGAGCGACGAAGCGGCACGGCGCAAGGTCGCCGACACCGACGGAACGCTGCGGCGGAAGCGCCAGCTTGCCGAAAGCAACCGGCTAATTTGACCGGACGAGCTTTGTCACGACGTGCAGTGCTGCGCGCCCGCTGGACACCCCCGCAGCACTTTGATTTTACGCACGGTTGTTGCCCTGATCGAAGACGATACCCGGCTTCGATCTGCCCTTGAATCTGTCTCTTCCATGCCTTAGGTCCGGCTAGCGGACAAACACGGCAGGTTTCCCATCAACAGAGATCAGAGAAGAGCGGCAGGCGCAGGTTCGGGCGGACAGCCACCGCTAGGCCTCGACCAATATGTGCAGCAGGCGCTGCAGCTGCACCAGGCCGGGCGCCGGCAGGAGGCCGAGACGCTCTACCGGCAGGTGCTGGCGCGCAAGGCCAATCACGCGGCGGCGGCGCATTTCCTGGGCCTGCTGCTGCACCAGACCGGGCGCAGCGCCGAAGGGCTGGAGCTGATCGAGCAGTCGGTGCGTCTGCAGCCGAAGAATCCCGATTTCCTCAACAATCTCGGCACGGTGATGCGCGATCTCGGTCGCGTTGCAGCAGCGGCCGATTTCTTCCGTGGTGCGGTCGATCTCAAGCCCGACCAGCTCGCGGCACGCGATAATCTGGGGTCCGCGTTGAAACAGCTCGGCCAGTTCGAGGGTGCGGAGGACATTTATCGTGGCACGGTCGGACGCAATCCCTTCCATGTCCGTGCCCGCATCGGGCTTGCCGAAACGCTACAGGAGGCCGGGCGTCTGGACGAGGCGTTGGCGACCTTCCGCGAGGCGTTGACCATCCGACCGAAGGATGCCGACCTGTTGCATGGGCTCGGCGTCGGGCTGATGGAAAAAGGCAAGCTCGATGAAGCCGCCGACCTGTTCCGGCAGGCGCTGGAGATCGCGCCGGGCATGGCCAAAGCCTGGCTGATGCTGACGCAGGTCAAGCGCCAGAAGGAGCGCGACGCCGAACTCGCGGGGATGGAGGCACAGCACGCCAAGGCGCCGGCCGACAGCCTGGCGCGCATGCAGCTCTCCTTCGGTCTCGGCAAGGCCAATGACGATTTGAAGGATTACAGCAGGGCCTTCGACTATTTCGCCGAAGGCAATGCTATTCGCCGCAAGGGCATCGACTACGATTCCGTCAGGACACGCGACGAATTCGAGGCGATGAAGACGGTGTTCGACACCGGCTTTTTCGAAAAGCACAAGCCGAGCCCGATTTCCAATGACACGCCGATCTTCGTCGTCGGCATGCCGCGTTCGGGCACCACGCTGGTCGAACAGATCATCGCCAGCCATCCTGAGGTCTACGGTGCGGGCGAGCTCAGCATTTTGAAGACCGCGGTCGGCAAGCAATTCCCGACAAATATGCCCGGCGGCTTCCCCTGGGGACTGGTTGATGTATCCGACGCGGAGTTTGCCGAGGCAGGCCAAGCCTATCTCGACATGCTGCATGCCCGCTATCCCAACTTCAGGCATGTCACCGACAAGATGCCCGGCAACTTCCTGCTCATCGGCTTTATCCATATGATGCTGCCGAAGGCGAAAATCATCCATTGCGCGCGCGATGCGGCGGCGACGTGCCTTTCGATCTACAAGGTGCATTTCCGCGGCGACAGTCACCGCTACGGCTATGATCTCGGCGAACTTGCCGACTTCCACAATCTCTACACCGACATCATGGCGCATTGGCGCAGCGTGCTGCCCGGCGTTGTCCATGACGTGCGTTACGAGGATTTCGTCGCCGACCAGGAGGGACAGACGCGGGCGCTGATCTCGCATCTCGGCCTGCCCTGGGACGACAAGGTGCTGTCGTTCCACGAGACCGATCGTCCGGTGCGCACGGCCTCGGCCGCGCAGGTGCGCCAGCCGATGTATCAGGGCTCGGTCGATCTGTGGAAGCGCTATGGAGACAGGCTGAAGCCTCTCCTCGACAAGCTGGCCTGAGGCAGCGGCTACAGCTCCACGAACGGTTGGAAGCCGCCGTAGATCATGCGCTTCATATCGAAGGGCATAGGTCCCCAATCGGGCGTGAAACGCGGATCGGCCATCACCTTGGGCATCACCGTGTCGCGGCTTTCCCTGGATTCATAAACCACCCAGGCGAAGACGACGATCTCATCGTCCTTGGCCTGAACTGCACGCGGAAACGAAGTGACCTCGCCATTGGGCACGTCGTCGCCGATACATTCGACATAGGCGAGCGCGCCGTGCTCCATCCATATCGGGCCTGCGAGGTTGGCCAGTCTCTTGTAGTCATCGAGATTTGCCTTGGGCACGGCGAGCACGAAACCATCGACGTAGGATATGGGGTTCTCCCTGGTTGGTGGCGTTCTTCCTTCTCCCCTTGTTGTGGGAGAAGGTGGATCGGCGCGCAGCGCCGAGACGGTTGAGGGGTGTTCCAGCTTGGCGCCAAGTTACCCCTCACCCGAATTGCCAGCCGAATTGCGAAGAGCAATTCGGGGCAATCCGACCTCTCCCACAGGGGGAGAGGTAAGAAGCGTCAGCCTTTCTTCGCCGGTGCGTTCATCGCCCACTCGACACCGAAGGGGTCGCGCATGTTGCCCCACTGGTCGCCCCAGAACATCAGCTGGAGCGGTACGGCGACTTCGCAGCCGGCATCGACAGCGCGCTTCCACCAGGCGTCGATGTCGTCGGCGCCGAGATGGAGCTGCATGGTGTAGCCCTGCGGCTTGACGGCGGGCATGCCGTTTTCGGGGTAGAAATCGGAGATCATCAGCGTCGAGCCGTTGATGTGGAGATGGATGTGCATGGTGCGGCCCTGGTCGTCGGGCGGATAGAAGAACACCTGCTCGGCGCCGAAGGCCTTCTTGTAGAATTCGGCTGCCTTGAAGGCGCCGTCCAGTTGCAGATAGGGGGTCAATCCACCGAGAACTTTCGCGGCCGGCTGAACGGGGGTCTGGTCGGTCATATCTTGCTCCTCTTTGCGTTTGGACTGGGCGTTTGATCTGGTCTTGCGAACCCTAGGACGAACGAGGCGGCGGCAATCCTACATGGCCGCTGCGATTTTTTGGCGTGAAAGGAACTTGCGCCGGCGGCGCCCAATCAGAGCGCAATCCTCGCGGCCCGCGGGTTAGAAAAGGGACCGCTTCTTCAACCCGTTGAGACGACAATGATCCTCTACTACCAGACCCATTCGCCCTTCGCGCGCAAGGCGCTCGTCTTCGCCCATGAGGTCGGCCTTGCCGATCGGCTCGAGATCATTCACCACGAGACCAGCTCGACCTTGCGCAACGCCCGTGTCTACGCCGAAAATCCGCTCGGCAAGGTGCCGGTGCTGCTGCGGCCGGATGCGTCGCCGCTCTTCGATTCCGATGTCATCTGCGCCTATCTCGACACGCTGCATGACGGCCGCAAATTGCTGCCGCAGGATGGCGAGGCGCGTTGGCAGGCGTTGCGGCTGCAGGCGGTCGCCCAAGGCTTGGCGCAGACGGGGATAGGCTTGCGCTGGGAGACGGAAAGGAGGCCCGAACAATTGCGCCATGCCACGCTCGCCCAGGGATACCGGGACAAGATCGAGGCGAGCTACGACTGGATCGACAGCACGCTGGATGATGAGGCGCCGCTCCATGTCGGCCACATAGCGCTTGCCACCACGTTGTCCTGGATGGCGTTCCGCCAGCTGCCGTCGTTTCGCGCGCGCGTGCGGCTGACGCGCTGGTTCGAAGCGTTCGAAAAGCGCGCATCGATGCAGGCGACGCCGCTTTCGGGCGATACGCATGACTGAGCAAAGGTCGCCCGGCGGCGGCCTGCATCGATAGCACTTCTCCCGGGCCGCATGGTCAGGGCGCCCTGCAGATCCTCGGGCCGTTTTGGGCGTCGATGACGATTTCAGGCCAGCCGATATCCTTGCGCAGTTCGATCGGCAGGGCGAGCAGCTCGCGCTCGCTGCGATGGCGGGCGCGGTTCTGTGCGTAACGGGTGGCGACGCGGCCTATGGATGACAGAATGGACATGATGCTTTCTCCTCAGATGAAGCCGGCATCATCGTGTCGGCATCCCAAGGACGCAGCAGGTTCAGGCGATCCGACAGAGCGCCGAAATCTTTTTGCTGCAGAATTTGATATCCATTCAGACGCCGCCGAATGCGCCTACGCAACCTTCAGCGTCGGGATGGCTGAAACATCAACTTCACGCTCGGCGTGCCAGGCATCGAAAGCCGCCTGCATCCGAAGCCAGATCGCGGCGCCGTCGCCGAACAGCTTCCCAAGGCGGGCAGCCACAGCCGGCGAAACCGGTTTCTTTTCGCGGATGATGTCATAGAGCTGCTGTCGAGAGATGCCGAGCAGATTTGCGATTTCCACCTTGGTCTTTCCAGTTGCCGGGATAATGTCCTCAAGCAGCGCTCCCGGGTGGGAGGGACAACGCTCAATCGGACGCGTCGGCTCGTGCACGGTCATAAGTCGAACTTCTCCAATCTGGCCGCCTCAGTGGTATTGCTCGAAATCGACGCGGGCGGCGTCCATGCCGTCGAATTCAAATGTGATACACCACGGGCCATTGACGTGGACCGTGTAGCGGATGGGATCGAAGCCTTTCAGCGGGTGGAAGTCGAAGCCGGGGAGGTTCATCTCCTCCGGCTTCTCTGAAGCTTCCAGGCGGTCAAGCCGGACAAGAATGCGCTTGTGCATCTTGGCGTCGATCTTACCGGTTTTCCCGGTTTGAAAGAGGTCCGACAGCGCCTTATTCTTGAAGGACTTGATCATGCCGTATGTAAACATATTGCTTACATAGATCAAGGGCCTGTAAGCAAATAATTTACAGACGGATTGATCATCGATAAGTCCATCGAGCGTCGATCCTTCGCCCTCAACCGTCTGGTTCGGCCACCGAGCGGAAGAAGTCCTCGGGATCTTCAACTTCGGTCAGTCGCCGTTTGTCGATCAGCCAGAAGCGGTTGCCGATGGCGCGGATGAAGGAGCGGTCGTGCGAGGCGAGGACGCAGCTCGCTTGGTGCTTGAGCAATTCCTCCTCCAGCGCTTCCTGGCCATCGATGTCGAGATGGTTGGTCGGCTCGTCCAGCAGGTAGAAGTTGGGGTTGGCGAGCCTGAGCGCCAGCATCATCAGCCGCGCCTTCTGGCCTCCTGACAGCATGCCGATCTTCTTCTCCTGCATCTCGATGACCACGCCGGCGCCGGCGAGCAGCGAGCGGGCGCGCTGCTCGCCGACATCGTAGCGGCGCGAGACCATGGCCAGCGGCGTGTCGTCGCCGCTGATGCCGGCCAGCGCCTGGTCGCTGTAGCCGAGCACCGTCGAAGGCGTCACCTTGACGTTGGGCACTGTGTCCAGCTCGGTGATGGCATTGCGGATCAGATTGACGAAACGCGACTTACCGACGCCATTGCGGCCGAGCAGCACGATGCGGTCGCCCTGGCAGATGTGGCGCTTGCCGGTCTTGAACAGCAGCGTACCGTCGGGTGTTTCCACGGCTGCGTCGTCAAGCGTGATCAGCACCTTGGCATGGGTGCCGCGGTTCGCCAGCCGGATCGCGCCGGCCGGGCACTCGCGATGCGCTGATACCGCGGCGTCTTCCAGCTTCTCCGCCCGTTCCCTGAGCTGCTTGGTTTTCACCGTCAAAAGGTCGCTGCCGGAATTGATGCCGATGTTGTTGAGCTTGGCGGCCTGTTTTCGCAGTTGCTGCGCGACCTTCATGTCGCGCTCGAACCGGCGCGCCATCGAAGCGTCCAGTTCGTCCAGCGCCTGCCTCGCCCGCGAATAGGGCAGCGCAAACACCGGCGATTCCTCAGGGCGGAGGAACAGCGTGCGGTGGGTGGTGGCGTCGAGAAAGGCGCGGTCATGGCTGGCGGTCACCACCGGCACCTCGCGCGGCAGCGCGTTCAGCCAGCTCTCCAGCTGGCTGATCTTGGCGAGGTCGAGATGGTTGGTCGGCTCGTCGAGCAAAAGCACATCGGGATCGGTGACCCAGACGCGGGCGATCAGCGCCAGCCGCTGCCAGCCGCCGCTCAGCGCCTGCATGGGGCGCTCGCGCATCGGCTCCGGCACGTCGAGCAAATCCAGCACCACGTCGACCCGCCACATCTCTCTGTCGGCCTGCTCGGCCGGCAACGCGTCAGCCACCACCTGATGGAAAGTGTGGCTGAGAAGGGCAGGGGGAACCGACTGCTCGACATGGCCGACGCGCAGCGTGCGGCTGATGTCACCGGAGGTCGGCTCCATCTCGCCGGTCAGGCATTTGAGCAAGGTTGACTTGCCGCGGCCATTGGCGGCGACGATGCCGAGCCGGTCGCCGGTGCCGATGGTGAGATCGAGGTTGGAAAACAGCGGCGCACTCATGGTGACGCCAAGGGATTTGAGGCTGATCAGGGCCATTGTGATTTCTCTGGTCTTGCCGGAGACAGCTCCGGATGCACTTTGACGGTGCGCATTCCGGCCATCAGGCTCAGTGTTGCGCACCACGAAGGGCAGACCAAAAAATCAAAGCGGGAAAAAACCCGTGATGTCCCTGGTCAGCCCTGCAAGCGAACTCGCAGGGCAGAAATCGGGCCACGCTGACGATGGTGACGAAAAAACGTAAACACGTGAGCCCTCCTTTCAAGACAAGACGTTGAGTGTGCGGGAGCGATTACACCAAAGGTGGTGGTGGAGGCAAGTGGGTGGGGGAGTGCCGGGGCGGCGAGACTGCTGATCTCCCCCCTTGCGGGGGAGATGTCCGGCAGGACAGAGGGGGGCGCTGTCCCGCACACGTTTCGAACGAACCTACTTCCCCGGCCTGCCGGTCTTGCCGGGCCGGCGCTTTTCGCGGCGGGCGTCGCCCGCGTCCTCGTAGGAACCGATGCCGGCGCGCTGGCGAACGATGGGCTTGGCGGAATCGCTGCGATCCTTCGCGCCCCCCTCTGTCCTGCCGGACATCTCCCCCACAAGGGGGGAGATTGGCTGCGGCTTGGCCGGCACTTTTCCTTCTACCGGCTTTTCCGTCCGCCGCACGGTCATCTCATCGAGCGAGTTCTTCTTGAACAGCGGCTTGGTGGCGTCACCCGGAATGCCGAAGTCGGAGCCGTGTGCTTCCTGTGCCGACTGTTTCTTGAACAGCGAACGCGACACCGCGCCTGACGGCGTCGGCATGTCGGTGCCGGGACCCATATCGTCCAGCGACGGTTTGGCAAACAGCGGCTTCTTCACCGGTACGGCGCCGTCGGCGCCCATCTCGTCGAGCGCCGGCTTGCGGAACAGGTTGGAGCGGGCAGCCCTGGCCGCCTCTTCGGCGGCACGTGCCTCGTCGAACTTGCGGAAACGCTCCTGCTCCTCAGCCGTACGGTGTTTGGCCACGCCCTTGTTGTGCTTGCCCTTCTCGCGGCCGGAGACCGGGCTTTCCATGTCGGCATATTTGGCCAGCGGGTCTTCCGAGATCGACAGTTCCATCTCGCGCAGCCGCTTGATCTCGTCGCGGATGCGGGCGGCCTTCTCGAAGTCGAGATTGGCTGCGGCGTCGCGCATCTGTTTTTCCATGGCGTCCAGATGGGCCTTGAGATTGTTGCCCATCATCGCGCCGGCGCCGTCGGTGAACTGCGAGATGTCGGCGCGGACATGGTCCTTCTCGTAGACCGAATCCAGAATGTCGGAGATGCGCGACTTGACCGATTCCGGGGTGATGCCATTGGCGGCGTTCCACTCCATCTGCTTCTCGCGGCGGCGGTTGGTCTCCGCCATCGCCCGTTCCATCGAGCCGGTGATCTGGTCGGCATAGAGGATGACCTTGCCGTCGACGTTACGGGCGGCGCGGCCGATGGTCTGGATCAGCGACGTCTCGGAACGGAGGAAGCCCTCCTTGTCGGCGTCGAGAATGGCGACGAAACCGCATTCGGGAATGTCGAGGCCTTCGCGCAGCAGGTTGATGCCGACCAGCACGTCGAAGGCGCCGAGGCGCAAATCCCTGAGGATCTCGATGCGCTCCAGCGTGTCGATGTCGGAGTGCATGTAGCGGACGCGAATGCCCTGCTCATGCAGATATTCGGTCAGGTCCTCGGCCATGCGCTTGGTCAGCACCGTGACCAGCGTGCGGTAGCCGGCGGCCGTGGTGTCACGGATCTCGCCGACGACATCGTCGACCTGGCTTTTGGCCGGGCGCACCTCGACCGGCGGGTCGATCAGCCCGGTCGGGCGAATGACCTGCTCGGCGAAGACGCCGCCGGACTGTTCCATTTCCCAGCCGCCGGGCGTAGCGGAAACCGCGACCGAAAGCGGACGCATGGCGTCCCATTCCTCGAAGCGCAGCGGACGGTTGTCCATGCAGGAGGGCAGGCGGAATCCATATTCGGCCAGCGTCGCCTTGCGACGAAAGTCGCCGCGATACATGCCGCCGATCTGCGGCACGGTGACGTGGCTTTCGTCGACGAACACCAGCGCATTGTCGGGAATGTATTCGAACAAGGTCGGCGGCGGATCGCCCGGCTGGCGTCCCGTGAGATAGCGCGAATAGTTCTCGATGCCGGCGCAGGAGCCGGTGGCTTCCAGCATCTCCAGATCGAAGCGGGTGCGTTGTTCCAGCCGCTGCGCCTCCAGCAGACGACCAGCCTTTTCAAGCTCTTGCAGGCGCTGCTTGAGCTCTTCCTTGATCGACTTGATGGCTTGATTCAAGGTCGGGCGCGGCGTCACATAGTGCGAGTTGGCGTAGATCTTGACGCTTTTCAGTTCGCCGGTCTTCTGGCCGGTAAGCGGGTCGAATTCGGTGATCGCTTCGATCTCATCGCCGAACATCGAGATGCGCCAGGCGCGATCCTCAAGGTGGGCCGGGAAGATTTCGATCGTGTCGCCGCGGACGCGGAACGAGCCGCGGACGAAATTGATGTCCTGGCGCTTGTATTGCTGGGCGACGAGGTCGGCGAGCAGAGCGCGCTGGTCGAGCCGGTCGCCGATCTGCATCTGGAAGGTCATCGCCGTATAGGTCTCGACCGAGCCGATACCGTAGATGCAGGACACCGAGGCGACGATGATGACGTCGTCGCGCTCAAGCAGGGAGCGCGTCGCCGAATGGCGCATGCGGTCGATCTGCTCGTTGATCGAGGATTCCTTCTCGATGAAGGTGTCGGTGCGCGGAACGTAGGCCTCCGGCTGGTAATAGTCGTAATAGGAGACGAAATACTCCACCGCATTGTCGGGAAAGAATTTCTTGAACTCGGAGTAGAGCTGCGCTGCCAGCGTCTTGTTAGGCGCCAGGATCAAGGCAGGGCGCTGCGTCTCCTCGATCACCTTGGCCATGGTGAAGGTTTTTCCCGAACCGGTGACGCCGAGCAGCACCTGGGTGCGGTCATTGTTTTCGACGCCTTCGACCAGATCCTTGATGGCGGTCGGCTGGTCGCCGGCTGGCTCGAAATCCGACACCATCTTGATGGCGATGCCGCCTTCGGATTTTTCCGGGCGGGCAGGGCGGTGCGGTGTCCACAGCACGCCGTCCTTGTGCAGCGGATTGCCGGATTCGATCAGCGCCGACAGCGCCGCGACCGTCGCGGTGACACTGCCCGAGGCCATCGTCTCGGCGTCTTCCAGCGAGATGTCGAGGCCGGCAACCGGATTGAGGCCGGCGGCGGTGCGTTCGCGGGCCGTGGCGGCGCCGCCCATCGAAGTGCCGCGTGAACTGCGGCCGGGCGCGGCGGAGCGCTCCGGGATCTTTTTCGCAGCCTTGGGCGATTTGCCGCCGTCGCCCTTGCCGGCGAGACGCCCTTCCTTCTCGGCCTCCTGCTCGATCTGCTCGGCCCAGTCCGCAATCGAACCGGTCAGCGGCGTGCCGGTGAAGTCGGCTTGCGGCGCCTCGGCAAAGCCGCCCTTGTGCAGGGGCTCCGAGGCATCGAGGAAATCGGTCAGCGGGCTGCGCCGCTTGGGCGGCGAAGCGCTGTTGTCACCCGCCGTCGAGGGCGTCTTTTTGTCGGGGAGTTTGGCCATGCCCCGAATATGGGCAGAGTCCGCCGAAATGGAAAGGGCGCAGTGGCGAGGGGCCCGATGCGAACCGCGGCTGCTGACACAAGGGTGTCAGGAGCGGTGGTGCGAATGCCTGGCGATTGCCGTCAGTTGAACCACAGCGCGAAGGTCAAAAATCCGGCGCCGCCGAACTGGCGCTGGATTTGGTCGAACTCGTCGCTGGTCAGGATCTTGCCGCTCTCGAGATAGGGCGCGATGGCAGGGCCGGTGATCGACAGCACCAGGTCGAAATTTTTCGGCTCCTCGAAGAAGCGCTTCATGTTGATGCCCTTGTCGGCGATGCGGAAATGCGGCAGCAGCACGCGGCCTTCGAGCAGATCCTCGGCCATGGTCAAAGTGGCGAGCCAGGCCTGCACCTGCTCCTCGCCGACTTCGAGGCCGGTCAGCGGGTTTGCGCCCTTCTGCTGCGGGCCGGGCAGCCATTCGCGGTCATTGTCGGTCTCAGTGCGGATCGCCTTCCAGTCCTCGCGCGACAGCCGGATCATTTCCAGGAGATGGCGGCGGGCAGCCTGCCGGCGCTCGGGCTCGACCACCGGCCAGTTGACGAGGTGGACCAGCGAGATGAAGTCGGCAATGCGCCATTCGGAGGCCAGCATGCCGCCGCTGGTGCCGCCGTCCAGCGGCACGAGAATGTCCTGCAGCGGCAGTTTGGCGTGCGGGAACAGCATGTGGAACGAGCCGTCGAACATATTTCGGAAATCATGCGCCAGCCAGAAATCGGCTTGCGCCATCAGGAACTCGGCATAGCCTTGCAGCCAGTAGCCGTCGGCGCGGTCGAAGCGGAAGGCGAGTGAGGGAGCGGCGGCGTCCGGAGCGACGCCGCCGCGCGCCAGCGAGGCCATGATGGCGGCCATGCTTTCGTCCGGCGCGATGGCGCCGTCCTCGTTGAGGTCGATGCCGACATGGGTGAGGTCGATGACCATGCCGATATCGGCATCCGCCGGTACCGAACCCAGCGTGGCGGCGGATTTCTCCAGCCGGTCGCGGAAAGCGACCAGAATGGCGCGGAACTGTTCATAGGTCAGCGGTTCGGGATTGGGATTGTCCGGAACCGGAAGCCGCATCAGCGGCAGCATGAAGGATTGCGGGCTATCGAAGCCGTGGCGGTGCAGGCCGCCGGCCAGGATTTCCAGCGCGGTGAAGAACTCGCCCGCGCCGGCGGCGTAGGCCGGTGCCGGATCGCCTGATGACGCGGCCTCGAGCGCGGTCAGCGCGGCGTTACGGTCGGCCACGGTTTTGGCTTCGAACAAAGCGGTTGCCGCTTCGGGCGCCGCGGCGCGGGCGGAAGATATCGGCAGCAACAGAAGGAGGGCGGACGCCAGCAGGCTTGCTACACGTGTCATCTCATTCCTCCACTATGTCATTGCGCGGACCATACACGTATTCAGTGCGCCGCGTCTGCCCATCACGAGCGGCAGTGTTTCGAGGCTGACGGTCGACACTTCCCGGGCAGACCGTCTACACAAGCCAACCGATTGGGCAAACGATTGGGCGTCGCGTGTCGAACTATCCGCTTTCCTATAAACTGTCATGGCTGCCGCGCTTCCTGAAGCCGTCGCTCGGCGGCGATGTCAGGGACTTTGCGCCGATTGCGGCCACAACCATCATCGATCCGCCGCCGGCGCGGAAGGTGCGGCTGGCTTTCGTCGGCGACATTTCGGCGGTGGCAAACCGCAGTGCGCCGGAGTGCGACCCGATGATCGCAAAGCTGCTGGCATCGGCCGATCTGGTGATCGGCAATTGCGAGAGTCCGGTCGTGGAGCGGCCGAGCGTAGCGCTTGGCACACGGCTCGGCACGCACCACGCGATGAGCGAACGGTTTCTCGCCGAGGCGCTGGCCGCCCTCGGCATCGCGCGCGAAAGACTGGTGCTGTCCCTGGCCAACAACCATGTGCTCGACCAGGGTATCGCCGGTTTCGACGAGACCGTTGCGGCGCTGGAACGGCTCGGCATCCGCACCATCGGCACCGCGAAAAAAGGACCTGTAGAGCAGGTCAAGGCCGGGCCACTGACGATCGGCTTTGCCGCCTTCACGCTGTGGCGCAATGCCGACGCTGTATTGTTCAACGAGCGTGTGTCGATGCAAAGCGATCCGGTGGCATGGGCAAAAGGTGCAGCGGACAAGAGCATCGATCTCCGCTGTGCCATTCCGCACTGGGACTGGGAGTTCCGGCATTTCCCACAGCCCCAGACGCAGGCGTTGGCAAGGCAGCTTGCCTCGCATGGCGTCGGGCTGATTGCCGGACACCATGCCCATGTCGTGCAGCCGGTGCAGTGGGTCGGCAAGACGCTTGTCGCCTATGGGCTCGGCGACTTCCTCGGTACCGCCTTGGCGCGCCAGCCATGGCCTGGCCGCATCGGCGGCATTTTCGTCGTCGATGTCAGCGCCGATCTTGGCAAGCGCGGCGCCATCGCCGGCTACAGGATGTATCCCTTCATGCGGCTCCGCGCCGGCGGGCATGAGCGGTTGGTCCCGGTCGAGGCGCTCACCGACCTGATAAAGGGCAAGGTCGAGGCCAGGCTGAAGGCGATTTTCGGCGACTGACGACTCTCCGCAAAAAACGGTATGATAGGTGAAATGCGGCTTGCGAGGGGGCGATGGAAACAGCGGATTTCATGCCTGATGAAACGGTCATCGCCGGCATCAGGAAGAACATCGAAGCCTATGAGGCCGGACGCGCCTCGGCCTATCGCCAGGTGCGCTGGCGGGTGCCGGTGTTTCTCGGGCTGCTGCTGGTCTTCGTCGCTCTGGTGGCCTGGTTGTTCAACAAGGTCGCCGACTTGAACGAGCAGTGGTTCTCGACACCGCATGTGTTCCTCTATGTCGTTGGTTTCTTCGCGGCGCTGCTGCTCTATTTCCTGGCGATGAGACCGGCGACGCGGCTGCAGCAATCGTTCCGCGACACGCTGCTGCCGATCATTTTCGGCTTCATCAGGGATGTGCGCTATCAGCACAGCGTGACGCCGAATTCCTTCGACCGGCTGCCGCGGGCCGTGGTCGGCGCCTTCAACCGGCAGAGCTTCGACGACATCGTGTCAGGCCGCTACGAGGAGTTTCCGTTCGAGCTTTACGAGGCGGAGTTGCGCCAAGGCTCGGGCAAAGGCTCGTCGACGGTCTTCAAGGGCGTCATCGTCGCCTTCGAGACGATCGCGCCATTTCCCGGCACATTGGTGGCGACGCGGCGCAGCAATGCGGTCGTCGGTTTCTTCCGTGGCATCTTCGCCGGCAAGATGCAGGAACTGTCGAGCGGTGATCCCCTGCTCGATGGCGACTACGAATTCCGCACCGACAATGTCGCCGCCGCCCAGCCGCTGGTAACCGGCCGGCTGGCGCAGGCGCTGAAATGGCTGCATGAGACATGGCGCGATGATCCGGCGCGGGTCGCGCTCAACGGCAGCGACGGTTTCCTGCTTTTGCCGCAGCCGAAGAACTTTTTCGAGCTGCCCGCCATTTCCGTGCCGCTCGACTACACCAGCCATATAGCGCCGATGATCGCCGATATGGGCTCGATCCTGGCGACGGCGGCGCTGGTGCGCAAGATCGGCGCGACGGATGGCGAGGTTCAGCCCAGCTGACTCGCGTTAGCAGTCGAAGCCGTAATTCTCGCGATAATAGTCGGCTTCTTCCTTCGATATCGTCTTGAACAGCACGCAGACGGTGAAGCTGCCAACCTGGCGGCCGTTCCTGGTGTAGCCCCAGTCGGAAATATCGTCCCGGGTGAATTCGAGTTCCTGGCCGGCAACCACGTTGTGCACGGCCTGCGGCTCATTCGCCAATGTTCCGGCAAAGCCGGTTGCGGTCTTGTGGAAGGGGATGATCCAGAAGTGTTCCGAAGTGTCTCCGTCCTTGACCTCGACCTTCAATTTGTAATCGGCGGTTCCGGTTGGCGGTGCTTCCGACAAGGACAGGAATTGATCGAGGCTGACGCGCGCCTGCGCAATGGCCGCTGCCATGTCCGGATCGTCCCTGGCGACGTTGACGACCTTGTCATCGCCTTGGCTGGAGTCTTGCGCCCCGGCGGCTAACGGAGCAGACACCAATATCAGGGATAGCATAACGCGAATTGCATGCTTCATGGGATGGCGATCCTCCACCTTGATGCCAGGTGCCATCAGGCATCTAGCGAGGGTTTTCAACCGCAGTGCGACACGGGCGGGGGACCCGCTCACAGCCCGCTCGGTACGAGCCCTGCCAGCCAGTTCGCGGATCGCTTGGCCATGCCGACCGTTGCCGATGCGGCACGGCCGAGATCGGTCTTGACCACGGCATAGCCGTTCCTGGTGCGGTAGAGCACGCCGGTTCCGCCATCGACCACTTGCTCGTAGGCGACGGGCCGCGCCGCTGCTGCTTCCATGGCCGTCGTCGGCGAGCCGACGGGCACGCTCGGCCGACGGCTCAGTTCCGGCGGCAATGGGCTTTCGGATTGAACACTCCGGCTGGCCGGCTTCAGTTCCGGGCCGGATGCGGTCGCCGCCAGTTGCGAAGAGGATGCCGACCCCTTGGTGCGGCAGATGCCGGAGACCAGCGGATAGTCGAAGTTCTTCTGATGCAGCATCTGGCTTTTCATCGCCGCTTCGCAGTCGGCGATGGTTGCCCACTTCGCCGGCGTCTCGCCGATATATTCGCAAAGCTTGGCGTCGCAGTCGCAGCCGACGATGGTCATGGCGACAAGGGCGGTCTTGATCACGGTCTTGTCCTCGGATTGCCCCCCGGCAGCCCCCTTTCCATCGCGCGCGAACAAGGCGGGATTTTGGCCACGATCGCGCAATGAGCCAGGCGATGCGGTTTCGGGAACGGCTCACTATAGGTGGATTTCGAGATGCCCGGGAGCAGATAGGGCGGCGACCATGGTGCGTTTGTGAAAGAAGGGCAAAATAAATATTGCATTCTATGACAGCAACAACTGTTTCCTGGAGCGGTTTTCTATTACGATACTGACGGGGCGATACAACAAATATCGGAGGGGTTACCATGGGAAGAATTGTCCGATCGGCGGTGGTGTCGAAAGGCAATCTTGAGGGCGTTGCAGACGACCAAGGCGGGCGGAACGGTCAGGGCGAAACGGACTCGAAAGGCGGCGATGGTTATCTTGACCGGGTGGCGAAATATGTGCCCGCCGAGGTCGTGGCGTTCTTCATCTTCGTCAATTCCATCCTCGACAACGCGGCCGAGGAGCCGGTGGCCAAGGCTTTGGCAAAGGCGCTGGATGAGAAATCCACCGATGTTCCCGGCGCTGTGCGGGCCGCTATAGACACGGTCAAAATGGCCGGCTTCAGCATCTGGAACATTTCATGGATCGTGTTGATCATCGCGCTGGCAATGACGCCAATCTATCTTAAATCGGTGAGCGATTCCGCCGACAGTGCGGAGGCTCCCGGCGCCAACATCGTCATGTCGATGCTCGCCTTCCCGTTCTGGGCTTACGCTGTCGATGCTCTCGCCTTCAGGCCATGGCATGACGGGGCGCTTGCCAGCATCATGCTGGCCACCTTCACGATCATCAGCGGCGCCATACGGCCGGAATATATCAACGCTGCCCTCAATTTGATCCCGGGCATCGGGCCAAAGAAGTAGGCCGCGCGGAGGCCGGCCTCGTCGCAGTACGGCCGTCGCGGCTTCAGCAATCGTAGACGTGTTCCAGCCTGGCGCCGGCCCTCAGCAGCTCCGGCAGCAAAGGTGCAGTTTGCGCACGGCGACGATCAGCCCGGTGCGGTGGTTGGCCGGATCGACCGGGATCGGCTGGCTGAACAGCACGCGGGCGCCTTCGGGCGCCGCAAGCTCGGCCGCCGACAGGACGTTAGCCGATTTTGCCGAGGGTTGCAGCCCCAGCTGGAAAGGTATGTGGGAGGCCCGAAGGACAGTCGGCGCCGGGATTTCTCCCAGCGCCTCCCTGTCAGATCAGGACACGGTCGGGCAGCAACTTCCCTAGAGATGTCGCGCCATGCCGGCCTTGATTTTGACGGCCCTGCCAGTCACCACCCGAAGGCGATGCCCGTTCCAGGCCACGCCGTTCTCCACTCTTGCGAGCTTCGCTCAGCGTGCCATCGAAGGTTTTTGCCGTCCTTCATGGCAGCATCGGTCCGCCGTCGGCGTTCGCACGCTTTCCGCGGCCCCGTAGGTCTCGGCATCCGTCCCTCGAACAGGCAAGCCTGCTCTCGCTTCGGGCCGTACGGGCCTCAGGAAATCCGCCTTTTCGCTTTGCCTTTCGGCGTGGCGATCGGTAGCCGCCTGAGATGGGTTAAACTTACGCGGGGTAAGGGTTTTGGGGAATGGGGGTGAGCCTGTGGATAACGGGATTATCGGGGACGGTTTGCCACAAACCTCGGAATCTCGGCGTCGGCTGCCTTAGACAGCCTGCCCGCTTTTTGACGCCCAGCCGGTTGTACCCCTTGCTCCGCACGCAGGCGCGGGTTTCAATGCCGGCAAAGCATCGCACCTATCGGCTCGGTGCGGGGAGGGTGCGCTTTGAAAGTCGGGGTGGTGCTCAATCCGATTGCCGGTGGCGGCCGGCTGAAACGGCATTGGCCGGAGGTAGCCGCGTCTCTGAAAACCCATTTCGGCGACTTTGAGCTGCGCGAGACGCAAGCCGAGGGCGACGCCGAAAGGTTGGCACTCGACCTCGCGGCCAGCGGTTTCGATCTGGTGATCGCAGCCGGCGGCGACGGCACCGCCAGCGAAGTAGCGGATGGGTTGCTGCAGGCATTCGATGAGAACGGCCGGATAACCGAACTTGGGGTGCTGCCTTGCGGCACAGGGATCGACTTCGCCCGCGGGCTTGGCATGCCGAAAGAGGTGGACGCAGTGCTGAAGCGGATCGCCGAAGCCAAGGCCCGCAAGGTCGATGCCGGGCGCATCTGCTACATCGATGATCATGGCGCGCTGGCCAGCCGGCACTTCATCAACATCGCCAGCCTCGGCCTGTCCGGCGCCACTGACCGCGCGGTCAATGCCGACAAGCGCAAGGGCAAGATGTCGGCCAGGGCGCTGTTCCTGTGGCGCACCGTGGTCGAGTTCATCCGCTACCGTTTCCAGGACGTCCGGATCACTGTCGACGACGGTGTGCCGGTCGAGGCGCGCATGGCGCTGGTGGCGGTGGCCAACGGGAAGTACTTCGGCGGCGGCATGATGATTGCGCCGGACGCTGAGCTGGCCGATGGTCAGTTCGACATCGTCATCCTGCGGGCGGCCGGCAAGCTGAAGCTGATCTGGGACATCCGCCTGCTCTATGGCGGACGGCACCGCAACCATCCGGCCATCACGATCCTGCGAGGCCGGAAAGTGGTGGTCGAACCGCTCGGCGATGCCGAGAAAAATGGCGCGCTTGTCGACATAGATGGCGAGTCGCCGGGGCGTATTCCCGCGACCTTCGAGATTTTGCCCGGAGCGCTGACGCTGAGATATTGAATCAAGTGCCTTAGGTGCTGATTCTGAAGGCCAGACTAAGCCACTGAAGACATTGGCTAAATACTTTGCCGGCTAGGTCTCAAGTTTGGCCGGGAAGCCGGGTGCACGCAGGTCGGTGCCGACGGCATCCTCGAGCAATTTGACGATCTGGGTCGACCAGGCGCTGCCGCCATAGGCCGCTTTGCCCTGCTCGAAAATCGCGTTGACGCGCGTGGCAAGGTCGAGCGGTACGCCGGATTGTTCGGCCATGGCGAGCGCGAAGCCGAGGTCCTTCAGCGCCAGGTCCATGGTGAAGCCGATGTCGTAGGAGCCGTTGAGGATGAGCTGACTTTCTGTCTCATGGACGAAGCTGTTGCCGGAAGAGGCGACGATGGCGTGGTAGGATTGGGCAAGGTCGAGGCCGCCCTGCCTGGCCAGCATCAGCGCCTCGCCGGCGGCGACGAGATGGATGAAGGCCAGCATGTTGGTGATGACCTTGATCACCGCCGCCGAGCCGACCGGTCCCATCAGGAACGATTTTGCGCACATCGCCTCGATGGCCGGCCGGTGGCGTTCGTAGAGGACTGCATCGCCGCCGACCAGCGCGGTGATCTTTCCCACTGCCGCCAGATGCACGCCACCGGTGACCGGACACTCCAGCGTCTCGACGCCCTTGGACGAGGCGAGGGCTGCGAGGCGCAGAATCTCATCGCGGCCGTTGGTCGACATCTCGATCCAGGTGCCACCCTTGGGCAGGCCTTCGAGCAATCCGTCTGAACCTGCGAGCACCATCTCGCTGACCTTTGGCGAAGGCAGGCAAGTGATGGCGTTGCCGGCCTGCGCCGCCGCTTCGGCAGGGCTAGCTGCTGCTGTCGCGCCGAGCGCAACCAACCGCTCGACGGCTGTGGGGTCACGGTCGAAGACGACGACGGCAAAACCGTTGCGCAGCAGGCTGGCGGCAAGGTTGCCGCCGAGATGGCCAAGGCCGATGAATGCGTAGCGCTCGCTCACGGCATCAGCGGCGTCTGCATCATCTGCAGATGCAAATCCTTGCCGGTGTAAGGGTGCGCATCGCAGACCGCTTCGTTGAGCTCGACGCCAAGGCCAGGCTCCTTCGACGGGATGACATTGCCGTCCTGCCACTCGATCTTCGTTTTCAACAGCGTGGCGTGGAACCCGTCCCACTGCTTCAGTGATTCCAGGATGAGGAAATTGGGCAGCGTCACGGCCAGCTGGATGTTGGCGGCGCCGACGATCGGCCCGCAATAGCAGTGCGGCGCGACCTGGATGTGGTAGGCCTCGGCCATGGCGGCGATCTTCTTGGTTTCGAGAATGCCGCCGGAACGGCCGAGGTCCGGCTGCAGGATGGTCGCGGCGCGGTTCTCGATGACGCGGGCGAATTCGAATTTCGTCGTCAGCCTTTCGCCGGTGGCGATCGGGATCGACGTGCCGCGGGCAACCTGCGCCATCACTTCGGGCATGTCGGGCGGCACCGGCTCTTCGAACCACAGCGGATCGTAAGGTTCGATGGCGCGCGCCATGCGCAGCGCGCCCGATGCCGTGAACTGGCCATGCGTGCCGAACAGAATATCGGCGCGGGTTCCGACCGCCTCGCGGATCGCCTTGATCATGCGGGTGGAGACATCGATGTCGATGAGGCGCGGCTGGTGGCCGTCGAAAGCGGTGTAGGGCCCCGCCGGGTCGAGCTTCACGGCATTGAAACCCTGCTCGACATATTCGAGCGCGCAGGCTGCCGCCAATTCGGGATCGTTGTAGACATTCCTGCCATCCGGCGCGTCCTCCGAATGGACACTGCCGGTGTGTGGATAGAGGTAGGTGTAGGAGCGCAGCGTCTCGTGCACCTGGCCGCCGAGCAATTTATAGACCGGCTTGTTGGCTTCCTTGCCGATGATGTCCCAACAGGCCATTTCGAGTGCGGAAAAACAGCCCATGCTGGAAACATCCGGGCGCTGGGTGAAGCCGGAGGAATAGGCGCGGCGGAAAAAGTTCTCGATGTCGTGCGGGTCGCGCCCGACGAGATAGCGCTCTGCCATGTCCTCGACCATTTTCGCGGTCGTGTGGGCCGAGAAGGTGGCGTTGTAGGCCTCGCCATAGCCGACGACACCGCCATCGGTGGTCAGCTTGACGAAGATGAAATACTTGCCGCCGATGCCGGGCGGCGGATTGCCGACAACCCAGGTCTTGACGTCGGTGATCTTCATTTTTGGTCCTCCAGAACCAGTTCGGCGCCCTTCCATCCGGTCATGATGGCGGCGGCGTTGGTGTTGCCGGTGATGTTGGCGGGAAAGATCGAGGCGTCGATGACGCGCAGGCCGTCGAGCCCATGCACTTTCAGGCGCGGATCGACGACCGCCTGCCCGGCATCGGGGCCCATGCGGCAGGTCGAGACCGGGTGATAGACGGTGCCCGAGCGCTTCCTGAAATCCGTGATCAGGTCGGCATCCGACTGGATCGATGGCCCCGGCAAAACCTCTTCGGCGATGATCTCGGCCATGGCCGGCATCGAGGCGATCTTGCGCACGAATTTCACCGCCGCCAGCATCTCGTCGACATCGGCATTAGTGGAGTAGGCGTTGGCGACGATCTTGGGATGGTCGAGCGGATTGCTGGAGCGGATCATGATCTCGCCGCGGCTCGACGGGCGGCAGTTGGACAGGCCGATGGAGAAACCCGGCCATGGGTCCGGCGTCAGGATAGGCCGCTCGCCGCTTTTCGGAATGACGGTCGAGAAGGCCTGGAAATAAAGCTGCATGTTAGGGCGTGAAAACGCCGGGTCGGTGCGGAAGAAACCGCCGCCATGGTTCATCGACAGCGACAGCGGGCCGGAGCGGGTGAGGATGTATTGCATGCCGACCAGCAGTTTGCCCCACCAGGGGCGCAGGATCTGGTTCAGCGTCGGCACCTTGCCCTTGAAGGTGTAGTTTATGCCGACATGGTCCTGCAGATGCGCGCCGACATTCTCGTTGGCATGCACGACCGGAATGCCGAGGCCGCCGAGCAAAGCGGCGGGGCCGACGCCGGACAACTGCAGCAGCTGTGGCGAGTTGATCGAGCCGGCGGAGAGGATGACCTCGCGACCGGCGCGGGCGGTCTTGGTCTCGCCGTTCTGCTGGTACTCGATGCCGACGGCGCGCTTGCCTTCGAACAGAATTTTGCTTGCCAGCGCATTCGTCTCGACGCGCACATTGCCGCGTTTCATCGCCGGGCGCAGGAAGGCGCGCGCCGCCGACATGCGGCGGCCATTTTTGGTCGAGATCTGGTAGACGCCGACGCCTTCCTGGGCGGCGCCGTTGAAGTCGGGATTGAGCGGCAGGCCCGCCTGCTGGCCGGCAGCAAGGTAGCGTTTGGTCAGCGGATGGACGGCGTTCGTGGTGTCGGTGATGTGCAGCGGCCCGCCGGTGCCGCGCCATTTGTCGGCGCCGGCCTCATTGTCCTCGAGCGCCTTGAAGCCCGGCAGCAAATCGTCATAGCCCCAGCCGGGATTGCCGGCATCGCGCCAGTCGTCAAAGTCCTCGCGCGCACCCCTGATCCAGACCATGGCATTGATCGAGCTTGAGCCGCCAAGCAGCTTGCCGCGCGGCCAATGGTCGACATTGCCGCCGAGACCGGGGTCCGGTTCGGGCTTGTAGTTCCAGTTGACCGCCGGGTCGAAGAAGGTCTTGCCATAGCCGAGCGGCATCTGGACGTAAAAACGGCGGTCGGTGCCGCCAGCTTCCAGCACCAGCACGGAGTAGCGGCCGGAAGCCGACAGTTTGTCGGCGAGAACCGAGCCGGCCGAGCCGGAGCCGACGATGATGAAGTCATAGGTCTGCATGATTGGTGTTGGCGGCTCCGCAAAACTGGCCGCAGCCTAGACGCGACGGCTTCGCCAAGTCGCCGCACCTTCCGGCATGCGTTGTGAAAAATGCGACTGCGAGACGCCTGGTTCGGAAATGCCAACAGGGAAACGACATTGCGCCACCAGCCTCGCACATCGCGTTGACCTCCCTGCGCCGTGACGCTACGGGATCGAGGGCAATCGTTTCAGGGGATTTGGCGCATGGTGCATTACGCGGACGGACAGCCGATCGGCGATCTGACCTTGCGCACGCTGGCCATGCCGGCCGATGCCAATGCGGCCGGCGATATCTTTGGCGGCTGGGTGATGGCGCAAATGGACCTTGCCTGCGGCATCCGCGCCGCCGAGCGCGCAAAGGGCCGCGTGGTGACGGCGGCGGTCAAGGAGATGTCCTTCGCCAAGGCGATGAAGATCGGCGACACGCTGTGCATCTACACCCATGTCGAGCGCGTCGGCCGCACGTCGATGACGCTCAAGGTCGAAGCCTGGGCACAACGCTACCTCTCCGATCTGATGGAGAAGGTCACCCATGCCGATTTTGTCATGGTGGCGCTGGATAGCGACGGCAAGCCGAAGCCGATTCCAGCGGAAAGCTGACGCGCTTATGTAACATCCCCCACGCGGGCGATGCGCTGCGCGACATCCAATGGTTGCCTTCCCATCCGATTCTACGGATGGCGGAGGGAAGACAATGCGTCAACACATGCTGAACGGCTGGCTCGTGGCGGCCCTTGTCGCGGTGATCTGTCTGCTTGGCACCACCGCCTATACCGAGATCAGGAAAGAACTTCCGAGCGTCGCCTGCAAGCACCACCGGACAGTCGACAACCAGCAGGGTGCACGGGTCGAAACGTGTGCACAAAGTGCTGCGGCAATCCCACGCCAAAGGCCTGACGGACCAGGCGCGTAAGACATTCCTCCGTGCAGGGTGGACAGGTACCTGGCGGGCGCAACAGAGCAACTGAGCCGCGACGGGTTCCCTATGGCCACAGGCGCGCTCGCCGAAAAGCGGCCTGCTTGCCTTCGGCGCGAAACCCTTTTTGCAGCAAGGCTTTCAGCCGTTCAAGCTGTCGAATTTCGCGCGCGCTTCCTGAACTCTGCCGGTGTTCTTGCGCGCCCAGAGACCGAGGGCGCCGACCGGGACCAGCAGCTCATGGCCGAGCTCGGTCAGCTCGTAATCGACGCGTGGCGGGATGGTCGGAAACACGGTTCGGGTGACGAAACCGTCGCGCTCCAGGCCACGCAAAGTGGTGGTCAGCATCTTTTGCGAAATGCCGCCGACGGCGGCGCGCAATTCATTGAAACGCAGCGGCCCGCCGCCGAGCTTGCCGACGACCAGGACGGTCCATTTGTCGCCGACGCGCTGCAGGATTTCCGAGACGGCGCGGCAGTCTTCGGTGTTGTGCGGGTGCCTCAGTAACAAAACGGTGCCTCCTTGCGCAGTGGTTTGACAGTATCTCATATAGCGCCGGTATCCAAACGATACCAGCTTTTACATATATGGAGAGCCCCATGTCCAAGCCCAAAATCGCCATCGTCGTCGGTTCGACACGCGCCGCGCGTTTCGCCGATGTGCCCGCCCAGTGGATCGCCAAGATCGCAAAATCGCATGCCGACATCGATGTCGAGATCGTTGATCTGCGCGACTGGCCGCTGCCCTTCTTCGATGAAGTTGCGTCGTCCGCCTGGGCACCGTCGCAGAACGAAGTTGCGCAGCGTTGGCAGAAGAAGGTCGCCGAGTTCGATGGCTTCATCTTCACCGCCGCCGAATACAATCACGGCCCGACCGCCGTGCTGAAGAACGCCATCGACTATGCCGCCAATGAATGGAACAAGAAGCCGGCCGGCTTCGTCGGCTATGGCAGCGTCGGCGGCTCGCGTGCTGTCGAGCACCTGCGCCTTGCCGCCGTTGAGCTGCAGATGGCGCCGGTCAAGTCTGCCGTCCACATCGCCTGGGGCGATTTCCTGGCGGTACGCCAGGGCGAAAAGAAGCTCGAGGAGATCGAGCATCTGAACCAGGCTGCTGCCGCGCTGGTCAACGATGTCGCCTGGTGGGCCCGGGTGCTCAAGGCTGCGCGTCAGGCCGACGCGATTGCCGGTGAAGCCCAGGCGGCCTGAGCCTTATCCTCCCAAGGGGCGGCGCTTGCGCCGCCCTTTTTCAGTTCCGCGAATTCGTTGGTGCTTTGAGTATCTTGCTTCGATTAATCGCGCCGGCCGCCCGTCACAGCCAACCGCCGGAAAAACCGGCTCGGCGCAGACCTGTTGTGACGGCCGACACGCCGCGCATCAGCTGCCACAGGAAGTCCGACCGGTAATTCTCGATCATCAGGGCGATCGGCCCCTGATTGATGCCGACGTGGTCCGGCGATACCCAGCCACAGGCGCGGCCGTCGGCTGCGGCGATCGTCGGATTGAAGCTTGCGACGAAGCCGTAAGGATTGCCCACGTGCAGGTCCATCTCGTGAAAATGGCGCAGCGCCGGCAGCACGATTTCCGGCGCAAAGGGCAGGGAGGTAATCGCCGCCCATGGCGACAGCGTGCCGTCATCGGGCCCGAAAGGCGCGCCGCGCGCGAGATAGCCGAAGAAGCGGCGGCCATCGATCGTCATTTCCCGTTTGATTGGACCTGGGCCGTCGCTGGCGGTGACGCCCCAGCAATTCTCGCCATAGCCGCTTAGCCCCTTCGGATTGCGGATGGCGTAGTCGCGCTGCAGATAGGTCGCCTGGCGGCTGTTCTGGAAATAGTCGCTGTCGTGATCGCGCATGAAGGCATCGCGGATGCCGCGAAAATCGATCCAGATATGCGAGAACTGGTGGATGAAGAGCGGGCCGGCATAGACCAGTTCGCGGCCGTAGATTTTCTTCCACTTGTAGCTGGACAGCCAGGCCGCGTAGCTCTCGGGCGGCAGCGCGTGTGTCGGCGATCCCAAACCAAGCACGTAGAGGATCAGCGCCTCGTCAAATCCTTGCCAGCGATAGCGCAGAAAACCTTTTTCGGGCCGCCAGCCATGGGTGACGGTGGCGCCGCCATTCTGCGCCCAGCGCCAATCGGCGCGGCGGTAGAGCGCATCGGCGAGCTGGCGGATTTCCAGTTCGGATCCATCGTCCTGGTCAAAATAGGCGCCGGCGGATAGAACGCCGGCAAGCAGGAGCGCGGTATCGACCGTGGACAGCTCGCACTTCCAGACGCGGCGGCCGGTCTGCATGTCGAGGAAATGATAGTAGAAACCCTTGTAGCCGGTGGCATCGGGCTCTGGCCCATGCGGAGCGTTCCAGAAGAAACGGAGCGTGGCGAGCGTGCGCTCGATTGCGGCCGCGCGCGTCATGAAACCGCGTTCGACACCGACGGGATAGGACGACAAAGCGAGGCCGACGGCGGCTATGCTGGCAGGCGACGCCTGCGTGTTGCGGTCGGCGACCAGGCCGTTGGCAGGGTTGGCCTCGTTGAGAAAATACTCGAAGGACAGACGCTGGATATCTTGGAGAAGCTCGTCGTTTAGCGCGTGTTCGTTCGATGCATCCATGGCTACCGATATAGAGGCTTTGGCTGCGTTTCCCAATCTCTCAGTGGATCAATCATAGGTGAGGCAGGCTGCTTTCGGAGTCCGTACTTCGCCATGCAAGCGAGCATCTGACAAAGGCCTTCTGACGCCACGTCGCGGGCATTGCTTGCCGACCTTGAGCCGCCACGCGCTCGTGTCCCTTGCTCGATCACGTCCGAGTGAATTGCATAATGCAACTCACACTGCTATCTGTAACTTTCATTATGAAAGAGACCGTAGTCATGGTTGCAAAGACAAGCTTCGAAAATCGCCCATGTCCGATTGCGCGCAGCCTCGATGCTGTCGGTGAGTGGTGGAGCATCCTGCTGCTCAGGGACGCGTTCCAGGGCCTGACGCGCTTCGACCAGTTTCAAAAGAGCCTGGACATTGCGCCCAACATTCTGACGCGGCGGCTGAACAGCCTTGTCGAGCGCGGCCTGTTCGAAAAGCGCGTCTACTGCGAACGGCCGCTTCGCCATGAATATGTGCTGACCGCCAAGGCGCGCGATTTTCGCCCGGTTCTCCTCTCGCTGCTCGCCTGGGGCAACAAGCATCTGGCCCCTGAAGGCCCAAGCCTGGTGGTGGTGGACAGGGCGGATGGACGCTGGGCCGAGCCGGTTCTGGTCGACCGCCAAACCGGCAGCGAACTCGATAGCGAGGGCTTCACCCTGGCGACTGGGCCGACTGCCACCAACCGTATGCGGTTGCGATATCGCTTCAGCAGCGCGGGCTCAGGCCTTCCGCTTATAGAGAATACGGTGATTGAGCACAGGTCGGATGAGGCGCGCCAATGAACAAGGTTCTTTCCGCCGCCGAGCTGCAGCCGGCGCAGCCCCCGGTCGTGCAAATCCCCGCACCCGCCAAAAAGCGCCGCAAGCCGTGGCTAACGCTGGCAGCCGTGATCGTCGTCGGTGCCGCCGGATGGTATGGCTTCGACTGGTGGCGGGCCGGCCGCTTCCTCGTGTCGACCGACGATGCCTATGTCGGCGGCAACGTCACGCCGCTGGGGCCGCGGGTCGCCGGCCACATCGATCGGATCCTTGTCGAGGACAACCAGCACGTCGCCGCCGGACAGCTCATCATCCGCATCGACGACCGGCCGTTCAAGGCGGCGCTGGAGCATGCTCAGGCGTCCGTCCAGCAGCAGCAATCGGCGCCCTGGACAATCTGCGCGCCCAGATATCGTTGCAGAATTCGGTGATCGAGCAGGCCGAGGCCGATCTCGAAGCCAAGAGCGCTGCCGCGACTTTCACCGCCCAGGATGCCAAGCGCTATGAAGTGCTGGCCAGCACCCGGGCCGGAACGCAGCAGGATGCGCAGAGAAGCCTCGCCGCCGACGGTCAGGCCAAGGCTACCGTTGCCGCCTCGCGCGCCGGGCTTGCCGCCGCCAGACAGCAGCTCGACGTGCTCAACACCCAGATCGCGGAAGCGACCGCAGCTGTCGCGGCGGCCAAGGCCGACGTCGATACGGCCGAGCTCGATCTCGGCTTCACGGAAATCCGCTCGCCCCTGGACGGCATCATCGGCAACAGGCTGGCGCAGGTCGGCAGCTATGTCTCGCCGGGCAGCTATCTGCTGACGATCGTTCCGGCATCGGGCCTGTGGGTCGACGCCAATTTCAAGGAAGACCAGCTGCGCGACATGACCGACGGCCAGGCGGCAACGGTCTACACCGACATTGCGCCCGATGCGCCGCTCAAAGGTCACGTCACCAGCCTGGGGCCCGCGACCGGGGCGATCTTCAGCGTGATCCCGCCGCAGAACGCGACTGGCAATTTCACCAAGATCGTCCAGCGCGTTCCGGTCCGGATCACGATCGACCCGGACCAGGCGCAGAAAGTCGCGCTGCGACCGGGTCTGTCGACAACGGTCACCGTCGATACCGCGTCACGCTGAGGACGCCATGCCGGAGCGCCAGGAATCCTTCATCACCAGCATCCTGCCGTTCATGGTGATGTGCGTGGGAATGTTCATCGCGCTGCTCGACATCCAGATCGTGGCGTCCTCGCTGCAGGACATCGGTGGTGGTCTGTCGGCGGCACAAGACCAGATCGGCTGGGTGCAGACCTCTTACCTCGTGGCGGAAATCATCGTCATCCCGCTCTCGGGCTGGCTGACCCGCGTGTTCTCGACACGCTGGCTTTTCACCTTCTCGGCAGCCGGCTTCACGCTGGCCAGCATGCTGTGCGGCTTCGCCTGGAGCATCGAAAGCATGATCGTGTTCCGCGCACTGCAGGGGCTGCTCGGCGCGTCGATGATCCCGACGGTGTTCACCTCGTCGTTCCACTATTTCCAGGGGCCGAGGCGGGTCTATGCGGCGGCGGTGGTCGGCAGCATCGCGTCGATCGCGCCAACGCTCGGCCCGGTGATCGGCGGCTGGATCACCGATACGCTGAGCTGGCATTGGCTGTTTTATGTCAACGTCATTCCCGGCACCATCATCACCATCCTCGTCGCGCTGCTGGTCAAGATCGACAAGGCCGATCCGTCGCTGCTGAAGGGCGCTGACTATATCGGCATGGTGCTGATGGCGGTCAGCCTCGGCACGGCCGAATATGTGCTGGAGGAGGGCACGCGCTGGAACTGGTTCGACGACGCAACGATCCGCAACGGCGCCATCATTGCCAGCGTTACCCTGGTTCTGTTCGTCATCCGCAGCCTGACCTATGCGCAGCCGGTGGTCGACTTTCGCGCCTTCGGCAACCGCAACTTTGCCATCGGCTGCTTCCTCTCCTTCGTCACCGGCATCGGCATCTTTGCCACGATCTATCTGACGCCGCTGTTCCTCGGCTATGTCCGCGGCTACGACGCCTTCCAGACCGGGGTTGCGGTGTTTTCCACCGGCGTCGCCTCGATGGTCGGCGTGCCCGTCTACATCTTCCTCGCCAAGCGCTTCGACACGCGCTGGCTGATGATGTTCGGGCTGGCATCCTTCGGCGCCTCGATGTGGAGCTTTAGCGCCATCACCAGCCAGTGGGGCGCCGCGCAACTGCTTCTGCCGCAAATCTTTCGTGGTTTTCCGCAGGTCTTTGCGGTGGCGCCGAGCGTCAATCTCGGCCTCGGCAGCCTGCCGCCGGAGCGGCTGAAATATGCCAGTGGCCTGTTCAACACGATGCGCAATCTGGGCGGCGCGGTGGGCATTGCCATTTGTGGGGCGATCCTGAACGACCGCACCAACTTCCATTTCCTGACCATCGCCTCGCATCTGACGCCGCAAAACGAGGCGGCGATGCGGCTCCTCGACAATGTCGGGCAGCGCTATGGGCAGTTGCCGGGTGCTGTCGACGATGGTCATGCCGCGGCGCTGAAGCAGCTCTGGCAGCTTGCCTATCGCGAGGCCTCCACCATGGCCTATGCCGATGCGTTCCTGGTCATCATGGTTGCCTTCGTCATCGCCACCGCGCTGGTTCCCTTCCTGCGCAACGTCGCACCGAAGGCGCCGCCGCCGGACGCGCACTGAGGCAAACTTGCCTTGGACCGGCATATGGGCAGGGCTGCCATCTGGCCCTGCCGTTTTGCCCTGATATATCGGCCGCGATCCATCACATGAGCGGTCCCCGTGAAATCATCCAGCTTGACAGGCGTCGTTTCCCCCATGATCCCGGTGCTGGTCTGCGCGCTTGCGATCTTCCTTCTGTCGGCCATGGATGCAGCGATGAAGGTGCTGGTCATCGCCGTCGGCGTCTACAACACGGTGCTGTGGCGAAGCATGCTTGCGACCGTGGTCGCGGGCACGGCCTGGGCGGCGGGGCCGCGCTCGCTTCCCACGCCCTCCGTGCTCAGACTGCACGCGCTACGCGCCATCGTCGTCGGTATCGTCCTGCTGTCATTCTTTTGGGGGCTTGCAAGGCTGCCGCTGGCGGATGGGATCGGGCTTAGTTTCGTCGCGCCGCTGTTTGCTCTTCTGCTGGCCGCGCTGCTCTTGGGCGAACGCATACAGCGTCAGGCGATCTGGGCGTCGCTGGCGGGCATTGCCGGTGTCGTCATCATCATGGCCGGACAGTTCGGGCAAGGGAACTATACCGGGGATGCTCTGCTTGGCACGGTGGCTGTGCTCGCATCGACGGTGTTCTACGCCTACAATCTGATCCTCTCGCGGCGGCAGGCGCTGGTGGCCAAACCAGTCGAGATCATGCTGTTCCAGAACCTGTGCGTTGCCGCTGTCCTTCTCCCCGCCGCGCCCTGGCTGGCGGTTTCCCTGCCGGGTAATCTCTGGCTTCCCCTGGCCGGCGTGACGGCACTGTCGCTCTCCGGCCAATACCTGATGAGCTGGTCCTATGCGCGCGCCGAAGCGCAATATCTGATCCCGACGGAGTACTCGGCCTTCATCTGGGCGATCGTGTTTGGCTGGCTGTTCTTCGACGAGGCGGCGACCTGGACCACGCTGGCTGGCGCCGCCCTGATCGTTGCCAGTTGCCTGATCGCCTCGCGTTCCAATCCCAGACTTGCCGAACCGATCGAAGCTGCGGTCTGAAGCGGCGCTGTTGTCAGCGCACCACTTCGCGATGGCCGCTCGGCAGGCGGGTGGCGATCAGCTTGTCGATGCGGCGGCCGTCGAGGTCGACGACCTCGAAGCGCCAGCCTTGCGCGTCGACGCATTCGCCGGTCGCCGGCAGATGGTGCATGTGCGACAGCACATAGCCGGCGACGGTCTCGTAGTCGCGGTTTTCCGGCAGGTCGATGCCGAGAACCTCAGCCATCTCGTCGGCCTGCATGTAGCCGGCGAGCAGCCATGAGCCGTCCTCGCGCTTGACGGCGTTTTCCTCCTCGCCGGCGTCGAGGTCGGCGCGGAAGACGCCGGTGATGGCTTCCAGAATGTCGGCGGGGGTGACGATGCCTTCGAAATGGCCGTATTCGTCATGCACCAGGGCCATCGGCACGTCGGAATCCTTCAGCTTCTGCAACACGTCCAGCGCGTCGGCCTGGTCATAGACGATGGGGGCGGCGCGCGCATGCTTGCGTGGGTCGAGCGGGCGGCCGGCAAGGATCGCCGCCAGCACGTCGCGGGTCTGGACGACGCCGACCATGACATCGACACCGCCATCGCCCGCCGGCAGGCGCGAATGCTGGGTGTCCATCAACAGCTTGCGGATGGCGCTCTCATCGGCCTGCAGATTGATCCAGTCGACTTCGGTGCGCGGCGTCATCACCGCGCGCACGGCGCGGTCGCCGAGCCGCATGACGCCGGCAATCATGCGCCGTTCGTCGGATTCGATGGTGCCGTGATGCTCGGCCTCGGCGACCAGCATCTTGATCTCCTCGTCGGTGACCTTTTCGTCGCTTTCGCCGCGCTGGCCGAGCAGCCACAATATGGCGCGGCCGGAAATGTCGAGCAGGAAGACGAGCGGCGCCGAGACGGTGGCGAGGATGGTCATCGCCGGGGCGGCGCGGGCTGCAACGCGCTCGGGATCGCGCAACGCGATCTGCTTGGGCACCAGTTCGCCGACGATCAGCGAGAAATAGGTGATGATGGCGACGACAATGCCGACGCCGAGCGGATCGGCGACGCTCTCGCGGATGCCGGTCGAGGCCAGGAAGACGGACAGCCTGTCGCCCAGCGTGGCACCGGAGAAGGCGCCCGACAGCACGCCGACCAAGGTGATGCCGATCTGCACCGACGACAGGAATTTGCCGGGGTTGGAGCCGAGCGCCAGCGCGCGCCCGGCGCCATTGACGCCGCGGTCGATCATCGCCTTGAGCCGTGCCGGGCGCGACGAAACGATGGCGAGCTCGGACATCGACAGAAGGCCGTTCACACAGATGAGGACGACCACGGTAGCGATTTCGACGTATAGCATCAGGGGTCAATAGCATTGCGGCAGGCCGCTGGAAAATAGTCCGCGTCGATTTTTGAAAAATGACAGTGGTTCAGGGAAGTTGCCTGAGCACGCCGACGATGGCCTTGCCGTCGGTGAAATAGGGATCGCCGCCGCCATTGCGTCCGGCTTTGGTGGCGCCGATGCCGGGGATATCGCTCACCGAGATCACCATGCCGGCAGCCGACAGGTCGTGGATCACGAGATCGCGCTCGGCGTCGATGTCGGGGCCGATATGGTGGGTAATGGCGCCGGTGTCGTGGCTCAGCCCAACGCCACGATCGAAGCTGGCCGAGCCCAGCCAGAGCGCGCGGCCATCGTCGCCCGTCGCGTCAGTGCGCCAGAAGCGGACATGATGACGTCGGTCGGCGCTGTCGCCGACCGGTTTTTCAAAGGCGAGGTCCTGGGCGCGGCCTTCGAACAGCAGCCGGCTTACCGGTGCGTCGGGATAGGGATGGTCGAACAGCACGCTTTCCCCGATTTCGATCGCGGTCTTCAGCGTCACACCGTCTGCCGTGTCCCAGCCGGCCACGGCGAAGGCATGCACAAGCTCCTTTTCGCTGCCGACCAGGCCGACATTGATCGGGTCGCCAGGAATGCCTTGCGGCGTGTGCGTCACCATCTCGAAGGTCTGCTTGCGAAAGCCGCGATCCCTGAATGTCCAGAATTCAGGTGCGGCGACATAAGCGAGCGCCAGCCAGGCGGCCACGAAAGCCGCAAGCCAGATCGTTGCACGTCGTCTGAGGCTTTTCTGTCCCACCTGTCGCCGCCTGCCTGCGAGGCGTCACCTTATGCGGCGTGACGGGGCTTTGGCAAAGAGCCGGCTAGCGGCAGGCGCGGTAGCCGCTCTTGCGGTTCTTGATGTCGAAATGGAAATGGTTGCGGTGGTCGTAATTGTAGCCGGGACCGAGCACGGTGGTGAAATACTGGCAGCCGTCGGCGCGCACATTGTTGAGGAAGCCACGGGTGCGGAAGGCGAATAGGCCGGGCTTGCGCACGTCGATGTCGTCGCCATTGTTGAGCTCGATGCTCATGACGTCGAGTGCGTTGCCCTTGCCGTGCTCGGACAGGACGCCCTCGCCAGCGATGTTGCGGCAGGAATAGCTCGAGCCCTGGTGAATGGTCTTGACGCCGGAGAAATAGCGCCAGCGGGCGGAGGGAACCAGTTCGTTCCTGGTCCAGGCGGCGAAGCTGGCGGCCATGTCACAGGTCAAGGTCGCCGCCGGTTTCATCTGGATGCCGCCAATAGCCGAAACCTTGACCGGATAGTCGATGCCGCACTGTCCCTCATGGATCGGCTGGACATCGGTGTAGACGACGCCGAGGCGCCGCAATTCTCTACGGCAGTCGGTTTCGCTGGCCGGCATCTGCTCGGGCGCCGACATCGGCTCGTCCATGCGCGGATAGGCGGCGGTCATGTAGGGATTGGACGGGACGAGCTTCTGCATGCCTTCATACTGCGGCACGGCAGCAGTCTGGGCGCCGACATCGACGGCCGGCTGCAGCGACAGCACGCTGCCGGTGTTGCAGGCAGAAACGGCGGCCAGCGCAAGGCCGGCGGTCACCATCGCTGCGCGTTTCGATTGGCGCGCGACCATCGCGGCGGCGCGAAATATTCCGGCCATGGGCGGAATCCCTGTCCCTAGATGTCCGGTATTTTAACGATCAAGGGTAAAGGAAAACTCAGCGGCTGCATTCACGCCTGCGGCTGAAATGCGGCAGGCGGACGATCATTGGCAGAAGGTGCCGCCGTGCCGACGCGGTTCGAGATCGAGATGGAAATGCAGGGCGTGATCAGAGTCCGCGCCCGGTCCGAGCACGGTCTTGAACGGTCCGCAGGCAGCCGTGCGCACCGCGTTGAGGAATTTGCCGTCCTTTTCGGGTGGCGTTGGACCGACTTCGATCTTCCGGCCGTCAGACAAGGTGAAGCTGGCGATATCGAGGGCGTCGCCGAATGCGTGTTCCGACAGTTTGCGCGTACCATGGCGTGGCCGGCAGACGAAGGCCGATGCCTGGTTGATCGATTTCAGGTCGGCGCCGAATTCAGCCTTTGCCGTCGGCTGGATGACATTGGCGGCAAAGCGGGCGGCCACTTCGGCCATCGGGCAGTTGAGCTCGGTGGCAGGGCCGATGGCGATGGATTTTCCGAGTGTCTTCAGCACGATGGGATAGGGGATCGAGCAGCCGATATCGGGATTGCTTTCCGCCTTGTGCTCTTCGAATTCGACGCCAAGCGCCGTCAGCCGCTCGCGACAGGCAACTTCCTCCGCCGGCATTTTTGCATCGGGCAAATCGCCCGAGCGAGGGTCGGGAAGCATCTTCTTGTCGTCGGCATCCGCGGGTTTTTCAGACGGTTGCGGGGCGACGACCGGCGGCTCTACCTCCGGCTTTGTGACGTCGGGCCTTTGTGTCGGAACGGGCACCACTGCCGGCGGCTCGGACCTATTCTCGGTATTGGTTGACGGCTCCGAGCCTGACGGCTCTGGGGCTGACGGTTCGGGCCGCGCCTGTTTTTTATATCGAGATTTTTCTTCATTGAACCGATCGTCATCGGACCGGTTGGGCGCACCACTGGTCTTTTGCTCTTCGGTCTTTGCGGCGTCGGTCTTCTGCGCTTCCTCGGGGCGCGCCTTGGGCACCGGAATGTCGTCAGCTGAGGGCTGCGGATCCGGCGTTTTCGGTTCCGCCTGGTTCGACACGATATGCCGCTTGCCACGTGATTTCGGGCGATGCTTGCTGCGCGGCTTCGACGGCTGGTCGGCCCGTTGTGTCAGCAGTTGCTCAACCCAGGACGGCTTGTGAGGCCGTCTGTGCTTCGCGTCGGCAGGCGTCGTGAGCAATCCAGCCACCACCATGGCCAGCGCCAACCCGCACATTCTGGAAAAGACAAGCGCCGCCATCGGTCCTAAACGGCGTGGGCTTGCGGAGGTTGCCGGGAAAAGCGCATGCGCCCGATCACGATCGGTTACCCCGGCGTTACGCGCCGATCGCCTCCAGCCCTTCTTCCAGCCAGTCGGCCAGCAGCGGCATGCCGAGCAGATATTTTGCCGTGCGCTTGTTGGCGCGCTCGCGCGCGGCGGCAACCGCATCGGACCATTCCGCTGCGTCATAGTCGCCGCGGCCGACCCAGGCCAGCGCAATCAATTCGGCCGCTTCGTCGACATTGAGGTCGTTGATCAGTTCGCGCAGCTCTTCCTCGGTGAGGTTTTCAGAGCTCTCTTCCGCAAGCCCGTCATGGTGGTGATTGTCGTGCGTGTCGCCGTCGAACTCGACCTCATGCTCGGCGCCGTCGGTATAGTCTTCGTTGACGGCAGCGCTCAGACCCTTTGCCTTGAGAATGAACAGCCGCACGGTGTCCGGGCCGATCGATAGCTCCCATTCCCGTTCACGGCGCTGTTGCACTCTCTCGCACTCCGCTGGTCATTTCCCGGATGATAGCGGATTTGCAGGGCGCGTCACGTCCGTTCGGCCGGCTTGGCTCACCGCCGGCGGGTTTCTGACACGCGCGCCCGTCTTTTGAAGTGGTTTTCGGAAATAGTTTTGGCGGCGCGGCTTTTCCGGGATGAAATGGCGTCCGCCTGGCGTTAGCATTTCATCATTATCCCTCAAGGAGGCTTCGATGCGCAGACGTTTGCTGATTCAAGTTCTAGCTGTTGTCGCTCTGCCGCTGTTTGCGGCGCCAGCATTTACCGCCGGCGAAGGCGGCGGAGGCGGCAGCGACGGCGGGAGCACGAAATGCAAGAAGGGCGAGGTCTGGGACAAGAAGCTCAAGAAGTGCGTCGCGCCGAAATACGGCATGCTCGACGACGACAACATCTATGAGGCGGGCCATGATCTCGCGATGGCCGGGCGCTATGACGAGGCGATCGCCGTGCTCAGCCTTGCCGCCAACAAGCAGGATCCGCGCATCCTCAACTATCTCGGCTATTCGCACCGCCATTCCGGCCGTGTCACGGTCGGCCTCGGCTATTACGAGGAAGCGTTGCGCATCAATCCCGACTACACGCTGGTGCGCGAATATCTCGGCGAGGCGCATCTGCAGATCGGCGACCTGGCCGGCGCCCAGGAGCAGCTGGCCGAAATCGAGAAGCGCACCGGCAAGGGTTCGCGCGAATACGGCATGCTGGCCGAACAGATCTACCATTTCATGAGAAGCTGACCCCACCCCAAAGGCTTCTCTGGGCCGGCTGCGAGCAATCGCAGCCGGCTTTTTGTTATCTCAGCCGCAACACAACGCGCATGCCGCGACGGCAACTGCACAATCGGCTCATGATTTTTCAAAAGCCCGCTTTTTCAGCGTGAAAAGCGCGCGAAGATCGCTATATTAGGGGAAATTGCGGTGAAACGGTTCCGTTAGCCCGAGGCTGCCGGACCCGTTTTCTTTTTGTACCCATCGACAAGGCTTTCCCCGAAACGCGGGGGTGGCGGCAGGAAAGGTTAGGCATCATGAACAAGGTCCCGATGACAGGCGAGGGGTTCGCGTCATTGAAGGAAGAACTGCGTTGGCGCCAGCAGGAAGAGCGGCCGCGCATCATCGAGGCGATCTCCGAAGCGCGCTCGCATGGCGACCTGTCCGAAAATGCCGAATATCATGCCGCCAAGGAGTCGCAGAGCCTCAATGAGGGCCGCGTCAACGAGCTCGAAGATTATATCGCGCGCGCCGAAGTGATCGACATCACCAAGCTCAGCGGCGACAAGGTCAAGTTCGGCGCCACGGTGGTGCTGGTCGACGAGGACACCGAGGAAAAGAAGACCTACCAGATCGTCGGCGATCAGGAAGCGGACGTGAAATCGGGCCGCATCTCGATCTCGTCGCCGATCGCGCGCGCGCTCATCGGCAAGGAAGTCGGCGACGCCATCGAGGTCAATGCGCCTGGCGGCGCACGGGGCTACGAGATCGTCCAGGTGCAGTTCATCTAGGACCTCAGATAATTCCGAAAGGTTCTAAGCCGGCGCTCTGGATTTGAGCGCCAGTTGCTTTTCAGCTTCCGCCACAACCTCAGCCGGCGTCAAGCGCTCCCCTGATGCGGCCAGCAGCGTTGAGGCATATTGCCCGCGCGGGCCGGTTAACCCCGGCTCCGTCGCCAGGAATACCGCGACGGTCGGCAAGCCGAAGGCGCTGGCGAGGTGGGTCAGGCCGGTGTCGGCGCCGATGACCAGCGTCGAACGGCCGAGGATCGCGGCGATGTCGGATAGCGGCGATTTCGGCACCACGATTGTTGCCGGCACCGCTTGCGCGATCGCCTCGGCCACGGCCTTCTCGCGCTCGTTCGACCAGGTGGTGACCGGCGTCATCCCCCGCCCAACCAGCAGGCGAGCGGCTCCGATCCAGTCTTCGGCCGGCCATTTCTTGTCCTCGCGGCTGGTGCCGTGCAGCAGGAAGGCCGTTTTGCCATCGATGCCGGCCAGGCCGGCCGGAGGAGGCGCAATCCCCGATGCCAGCGTCGAAAGATCGGGCTTGTAGCCAAGCGCCAGCCCGAACAGCCGCCGCGTGCGTTCAATGGCGTGCAGGTCGCGCGGCACGGCGTATTTGCGCTTGTAAAACAACGTTGCCGAGGGCTCCCGCGCGCTGGCGCGATCGAAACCGGCAACCGGCGCGCCGGCCTGGATGGCGACAAAGGCCGACTTCAACAACCCTTGCGCATCGATGACCAGATCGTACTGGGCCGCGTGCAGTTCCCGGCCCAGGCCGGCCATCTCGCGCCATGCACCGCTGTCGAAAAGCTGCTTGCGCCAGCGCCGGATCGCCACCTTGTGGATGGTTCGGATTGCCGGATGCAGCGCGACGATGCCGGCAAAGGTCTCCTCGACACACCAGTCGAAGGAAATGTCAGGGCGGTTGCGGCGCGCATCCTCGACAGCGGGGAAGGTGTGGATGACGTCGCCCATCGACGATGTCTTGACGATCAGCACCTTCATGCGGCGGCCGGGATTTCCAGCAAACGATCCGCCGCCGCTGCCACGCGGGCGACGTCGAGCGTCTTCAGGCAGTTGAGATGGCCGAGCGGGCAGGTCTTCTGGTGGCAGGGCGAGCAGGACAGATGCAGCCAGATCAGCTCGCGCTGTTTAGCCAGCGGCGGCGTGTTTTCAGGCGAGGTCGAACCGTAGACGGCGACGACCGGCGTGCCGACGGCAGCCGCGACATGCATCAGCCCGCTGTCATTGGACACCGCCAGTCGTGCCGCCGCGATCAGGTCGATGGCGTCCTCCAGCCGTGTCTTGCCGGCGAGATCGACGACGCCGGGTGCCAGTGCTGAAATCTCGGCGGTGACATCGCGATCATTCTTCGAGCCGAACAGCGCGACCTGAAAACCTTTTGCCATCATCTCACGGGCGAGGCCGGCATAGCTTTCGCTCGGCCAGCGTTTGGCCGGGCCGAATTCGGCGCCGGGCATCATAGCGACGAATTTTCCCGGCTGCAGCTCGAAGCGGGCCAGAAGCTCTTTCTGGTTGCCGGTATCGACGGTGAGGTGCGGCGGCCGGAAATGTCCACCTTGGGCAAGGCCGAAATAAGCCTGCGCGGTTCGCCGCTTGACGCTGTCGGACAGCGGAACGATGTCGGTCAGCAGGCCATAGCGCATTTCGCGCAAATTGCCGAAGCGGCGTGGAATGCGGGCAAAGAACGGGATCAGCGCCGATTTCCAGCTCCCCGGCAGGACATACGCCATGTCGTAGCGGCCGCGCAGCAGGCGGCCGAAGCGGCGGCGAATGGTGAATTCGAGCGCGCCGGGTTTCAGCGGAAAATCAATCTGCTGGCGCAGTTCCGGCATGCGCTTGACCAAGGGGGCTGCCCAGGCTGGAGCCAGCACGTCTATGGCGGCGTTGGGATGGAGTTCCTTCAGCGCCGAAAACAGGCACTGCGCCATGACCATGTCGCCCACCCAGCGTGGGCCGATCACGAGGATCGTTGGGCTTTCAGCCATTCGACATAGTCTCTGACGCCGGTTTCCACGCTGCGGAATTGCCCGTTATAGCCGGCTGCGCGCAAGCGGGACATATCAGCCTGGGTAAAACTCTGGTAGCTGCCCTTGAGGTGGTCGGGGAATTCGATGAACTCGATCTCGCCTTTGCCCAGCGTGTCGATGACGGTTTCAGCGATGGCGCGGAACGGCTGGGCGCGGCCGGTGCCGCAGTTGAAGATGCCGCTTGAGCCCCGCTTCCACAGCCACAGATTGACGTCGGCGACATCGCCGACATGAATGAAGTCGCGGCTCTGTTCGCCAGGGCCAAAACCGTCATAGGCGCCGAACAGCTTTGGGTTCTCGCCGCGCCCGACCTGGTTGAACAAATGGAAGGCGACCGAGGCCATGGCGCCCTTGTGCGCCTCGCGCGGCCCGTAGACGTTGAAGTAGCGCAGGCCGGCGACCTGCGAATGGTCGGTATCGAAGACGGTGCGACGGACATAGTCGTCGAACAGTTTCTTCGAATAGGCATAGACGTTGAGCGGCCGCTCGAGCGCCGGGTCCTCGCGAAACTCCGAACCGCCGCCATAGACGGAGGCCGAGGAGGCGTAGAGGAAGGGGACCCGAAGCGACAGGCAGGCATGCAGCAGCCGCTTCGACCAGGCGTAGTTCACATCCATCATGTACTTGCCGTTCCACTCGGTGGTGGTCGAGCAGGCGCCCTGATGGAACACAGCCTCGATGCGGCCGAGGTCGCCGGCTTCCAGGCGCGGCAGGAATTCGTCCTTGTCGAGATAGTCGGCGATCTTGAGATCGGCCAGATTGGCGATCTTGTGGCCATCGGTGAGGTCATCGACGACGATTATGTCGTCATGGCCTTCGGCGTTGAGCGCGGCGACGATGTTGGAGCCGATCATGCCGGCGCCGCCCGTGACGATGATCATGAAGGCCTCTGGTTGCTTGCGATTCCGGTCCTTATAAGGGAGCCCAGCCGGGCTGTCGATGAAGCAGGCGGTTGCGCCACTGGGCTGCAAGGCTCCCGCCTCAGTCGAAGCCCGCATAGTGAGGAACAAAAAATGCCGTCGACCGAACTGCTCATTGCGTTTTTCGTCACCACGGCGATCTTCGCCTACATCCCGGGCCCAGCCATGCTTTACGCGGCCGCGCAGACCATGGCGCGCGGGCGCTGGTCGGGGCTGACGGCGGCACTCGGCATCCATCTTGGCGGTTATGTCCACGTCTTTGCCGCTGCCGCCGGCCTGTCGGTGCTGTTCCACGCCGTGCCGCCGCTCTACATGGCGGTTAAGCTGATCGGCGCGCTCTACCTGATCTGGCTTGGTGTCTCGCTGTTTCGCAAGCGCGGGGAGGGCGACGCAGCTTTGCCCATCATCGAGCGGAAATCGGCCCGCCGCGCCTTTTTCGAGAGCATCACGGTCGAGGTGCTCAATCCGAAGACAGCGATCTTCTTCATGGCCTTCCTGCCGCAGTTCATCGATGCCTCGGCGGCGTTGCCGGTCTGGCTGCAGTTCGTCGTTTTGGGCACCATCGTCAATCTGATGTTTTCCTCGGCCGACATTGTCTGCGTGTTTCTGGCCGGGCTGGTGATCGGCCGGCTCAAGCGCTCCAGCCGCGCCCAGCGCATGATGCAGCGGGCGGGCGGAGCGGTGCTGGTCGGACTGGGCGTCCACGTCGCGCTGCAGAAGAGCTGACGGCTGCCTTGACGTTGCGCTGCATGGATTTGCGGTATATCGGCTTCGCATGAACGATCCGGCCCGTAAATTGACAATTTTCAGCACGACAGAGATTGGCCTCTCCCTCGCATTGCCAGTGACATGATCAAGCACAATCCGCCTTCGCCCGAACCTTTGCACCGCGCCATTGCCCGCTTTGGCGACGTCGCCGTGCTGGTGGTCGGTGACTTCATCCTCGACCGTTTCGTCAATGGCGTCATCGAGCGGATATCGCCGGAAGCGCCGATTCCGGTGCTGCACGGGCGCGGCGAGACCTCGACGATGGGCGGCGCCGGCAATGTCGTCGCCAACATCGTTTCGCTGGGCGCAGCCGCTATACCGGTCTCGGTGATCGGCACCGATGTGGCCGGCGACAATCTTATGCGCATGCTGCGCGAACTCGGCGCCGATACGGCGGGCCTCGCGCAGGAGCGCGGCCGCATGACGTCATCGAAGAGCCGCTTCAGCGCGCTCAACCAGCAGGTGTTGCGCTTCGACGAGGAAGAGATCAAGCCGCTCGACGTGGCCGAGCGGGCAGGCCTGATCCGGCATTTCCGGGAAGCGCTCTCTCGCGCCGACATCGTCATCCTGTCCGATTACGGCAAGGGCATCCTGCTCGACGGCGTGGCGGCCGACCTGATCGCCATCTGCCGCGAGGCCGGGAAGCCGGTGCTGGTCGACCCCAAGGGGCGCGACTATGCGCGCTATGCCGGCGCGACCGCCATCACCCCCAACCGCAAGGAGCTTGGTGAAGCGGTCGGTCATCCGGTTTTCGCCGATGACGAGATTGTGGCTGCGGCTCGCGAATTGATTACGGCGCACGGCTTCGACTTTGTCGTCGCCACGCGCAGCGAAAAGGGCATGAGCGTCGTCGGCGCGGATGAGGCGCGCCACATCGCCACCCAGGCGCGCGAAGTGTTCGACGTTTCGGGCGCCGGCGACACGGTGATCGCCAGCTTCGCGCTGGCCCTGGCCGCGGGCGCCGATCGCGTCATGGCCGCCTCCATCGCCAATGCTGCCGGTGGCGTGGTGGTCGGCAAGCGCGGCACGGCGCGGCTCACCGTCGAGGAACTCGCCGGCGCGCTGTTCCGCTCGCACGGCCCGACCGCCCACAAGGACGCCATTCTCGATGCGGCATCGGCGGCGCGCATGGTGGCGACGTGGAAGGATGAGGGTTTGACCGTCGGCTTCACCAATGGCTGTTTCGACATCCTCCATGCCGGCCATGTCAGCCTGCTACACGCGGCGCGCAGCCGGTGCGATCGGTTGGTGCTCGGGCTCAACAGCGACGCCTCGGTGCGCCGGCTGAAAGGGCCGGGGCGCCCGGTCAATGACCAGCATGACCGCGCCTGTGTGCTCGCCGCTTTGGCTTCCGTCGACGCCGTCGTCGTGTTCGAGGAGGACACGCCGCTGGCGCTGATCGAGGCGCTGCTGCCCGACATTCTGGTCAAGGGCGCCGACTACACCGTCGAAACCGTGGTCGGCGCCGATGTGGTGCAGAAGGCGGGCGGACGTGTCGTGCTGGTCGACCTCGTCGCCGGCAAGAGCACCACCGGAACCATCGGCAAATTGCGCGCCGGTGGCGCCACCAACTGAGGGATTTCATGTCCGGACTGAACGATTACCTTGTCCGCTCGGCGGCTGCGATCAACGCGATGGTCGAGCGCGACCTGACCGGCGAGATGGAGCGGGCGGCAGTGGCTATCGTCACCGCGCTTTCGTCCGGTAAGGCTTTGCTGATCGCTGGCAATGGCGGTTCGGCCAGCGACGCCATCCACATTGCCGGCGAACTGGTCGGCCGCTTCCTTAGGGAGCGCAAGGCCTACAATGTCATCGCGCTGCCAGCCAATGCCGCCGTGCTGACTGCATGGGGCAATGACTACGGCTTCGACACGGTGTTTTCGCGTCAGGTCGAGGCGCATGGCGCGGCAGGTGGCGTGCTTTTGGCGATCTCGACCAGCGGCAATTCGCCGAGCATTCTTGCCGCTGCCGAGCAGGCGCGGATGATGGACATGACGGTGATCAGCCTGACCGGCGACAACGGCGGCAAGCTCAAGCCGCTCACCGACATCCTGCTCAACGTCCCCTCGACCTCGACGCCGATCATCCAGCAGGGGCATCTGTGCCTCTACCATTATCTCTGCGAAGTGGTCGAAGCGCGTCTCAGCGATGGCTGACGGCAAGTCGACGTATCCGCTGGCTGAGCCCGGCCTATGGGTCGAGCGGGTCGGTTCGAGCGTGTTTCCAGCCAACGCACCGGCGCTGTTCCTCGACCGCGACGGCACCATCAATGTCGATACGGGTTATCCCGATGATCCCGCTGACATCGTTCTGCGGCCGGAAATGCTGCCAGTAATCCGAATCGCCAATATCGTCGGCCTTCCTGCGATCATAGTGTCCAACCAGTCGGGCATTGCGCGCGGCTACTTCGGCTGGCCTGAATTCGCCGCCGTGAATGCCCGGCTGCTGGCACTTCTCGAAGTCGAGCAATGCCGTATCGATATGGTGCTTGCCTGTGCCTATCATTCGAGCGGCACGGGTGAACTGGCGATAGGCGATCATCCGATGCGCAAGCCCAATCCAGGCATGCTTTTGCGCGCTCGTGATCTGCTGGGCGTGGATGTCGGTCGATCGATCATCGTTGGTGACAAGGCTGACGACATGGAAGCCGGTCGAAGAGGTGGGCTGGTAGAAGGGTGGCTCGTCGGCGGCAGGTTCAACAAAAAGGCCCCGGACGGCAGTTTCACGACGCGCAAACTGATGACGGGCAATGACTACCGCAGACTGTGCGACGTAATCGCAGGGTTGGGCGTGGCTTAGAACGCCACCAGTCCCTCGTCCTTGACGCGGCGGATGGTGAGTGCGGTGCGCACCGTGTCGACATTGGGCGCCGAGGCCAGCTGCTCGATGACGAAGGTCTGGAACGTGCCGAGATCGCTCGCCACACAATGCAGCAGGAAATCGGATTCGCCCGATACCATCCAGGCGTCGCGCACGATCGGCCAGCCGCGCGTACGCTCGGCGAAGGTTTTGAGCTCCGCATCGGCCTGGTGATGCAGGCCGATCAGGCAGAAGGCGACGACGTCCATGCCGAGCGCCGGCGCGTTGAGCAAGGCGCGGTAGCCTCTGATGATACCGGTTTCCTCCAGCCGCCGGACACGGCGCAGGCAAGGCGGGGCGGAAATGCCGACGCGGCTCGACAGTTCGACATTGGTCATGCGCCCGTCGCCCTGAAGCTCGCGCAAAATCTTCCAGTCGATGGCGTCGAGGTCGGCTTTCACGGGCATGGCTGTCTCAGCTTAAGCGCAAGAATCTTTCGCGATCTCGTCATTAAACGACTTTTGTGTCGATGCCAGCCCTTGGTTAGGCGATTTTAGGGCGGTAACGAAAGCGGCGATTGAGCGAATATGCCTATGGGCCGAAGCTTTCCGGGGACGACGGCCCGTTCGTCTTGCTGGCGTGGTTGGCAACCCTTACATTACCAGCGACATTTCACGTCTTTTTCCAAGGCACACTCGATTGTCTGCCCCGCAGAGGCTTTAGATGACCACCAAACATGCGCCTGTCCTTATCATCGGTTCCGGCCCCGCCGGCTATACCGCCGCGGTCTATGCCGCGCGCGCCATGCTGAAGCCGATGCTCGTCGCCGGCCTGCAGCAGGGCGGCCAGTTGATGATCACCACCGATGTCGAAAACTATCCGGGCTTCGCCGATCCGATCCAGGGTCCGTGGCTGATGGAGCAGATGCTGAAGCAGGCCGAGCATGTCGGCACCGACATCATCAACGACATCATCACCGAGGTCGATCTCAACGTGCGGCCGTTCCGCGCCAAGGGCGATTCCGGCACCACCTACACGGCGGACGCGCTGATCATCGCCACCGGCGCGCAGGCGAAGTGGCTGGGCATTCCGACCGAGCAGACCTTCATGGGCTTCGGCGTGTCGGCCTGCGCCACCTGCGACGGCTTTTTCTACCGCGGCAAGGATGTCGCGGTGATCGGCGGCGGCAATTCGGCGGTGGAGGAGGCGCTCTACCTCTCCAATCTGGCGAAGAGCGTGACTGTCATTCACCGCCGCAATGATTTCCGCGCCGAACGCATCCTGCGTGAGCGGCTGCTGAAGAAGGATAATGTCCGCGTCATCTGGGACACGATCGTCGACGAGATCACCGGCCGGCCTGGCAAGACGCCGCTGCCGCCTTCGGTCGAAGGGCTGAAGCTTAAAAATGCGGTGACCGGCGAGATCAGCCATCTCAAGGCCGACGGCGTCTTCGTGGCCATCGGCCATGCGCCGGCGGTGGAGCTGTTTGTCGGCAAGCTGAAGCAGAAGCCGAACGGCTATCTGTGGACGGCGCCTAATTCGACCCGCACCGACGTGCCCGGCGTGTTCGCCGCCGGTGACGTGACCGACGACATCTACCGTCAGGCGGTGACCGCCGCCGGGCTCGGCTGCATGGCCGCGCTCGAGGCGGAAAAGTACCTGGCCGGCATCGAGGTGCTCCGCGAAGCGGCGGAATAAAATCTATCAAGACGGCAGAGCAAGCCGTTCAAAAGCCTGATTTTTCATTCAGACGCCAAAAACAGAACGAGGGGAACTCAATGGCGTTGGACTGGGACAAGCTTCGCGTGTTTCACGCTGCGGCGGAGGCTGGGTCGTTCACCCATGCCGCCGAGACATTGCATCTGTCGCAATCGGCGATTTCACGCCAGGTCAGCGCGCTCGAACATGATGTCGGGGTGCCGCTGTTCAACCGCCATGCGCGCGGCCTGGTGCTGACCGAGCAGGGCGAGATGCTGTTCCGTACGGCGCATGACGTGCTGATGAAGCTAGAGACCATCAAGTCGCGGCTGACCGAAGCCAAGGACCGGCCGTCCGGCGTGCTCAGGGTGACGACCACTGTCGGGCTTGGCGCCGGCTGGCTGACCGAGCGTGTGCAGGAATTCATCGAGCTCTATCCGGAAATCAGCCTGCAGCTGATCCTGGCCAATGAGGAACTCGACCTCACCATGCGACAGGCCGATTGCGCGATCCGGTTGCGCCAGCCGCAGCAGCCCGATCTGATCCAGCGCCGCCTGTTCACCGTGCATTTCCACCTCTATGCCTCGCCGGCCTATGTCGGCAAACACGGCAAGCCGACCTCGGTCGCCGATCTGAAGAACCATCGCATCGTCACCTTCGGCGTGCCGGTGCCGTCGCATCTGTCGGAGCTGAACTGGCTGGAGACGATCGGCGATTTCGAAGGCGGGCAGAGGGTGCCGACGCTGCAAATCAACGACATATTGTCGATCAAGCGCGCCGTGCAGGGCGGCGCTGGCATCGCCATGCTGCCAGACTATGTGATCTCCAAGGAGTCGGATCTGGTGCAGCTTTTGCCAGAGACCGAGGTGCCGTCCTTCGACACCTATTTCGCCTATCCCGACGCGATGAAGAACCAGGCCAAGCTGCACGTGTTCCGCGATTTCATCATCGCGAAAGCACGTAGCTGGTCGTTTTGATCCCCACTATGCTCTGTAGCTATTCCCGCCACGGCGTCAGCCGCGGCAACCAGCCGGGGACGTTGCGGCGGTAGGTCTCGTATTCGGCGCCATAGCGGCGGGCCAGCGTCGGCTCTTCGTAGAGCTTCACGAAGGAGCCCATGACGATCGCGCCGATGACGGCATAGGCGACGACGGTCCAGCTCGAAAACAGCAGCGCCTGGCCGAGGATGATCGACAGCACCGCGACATACATCGGGTTGCGGACATGGCGGTAGATGCCGCCGATCACCAGCCTCTCGGTGGGCGCGACAGGCGCCGGCGTGCCGAGACCTTCGAGCGCAAAGCGGGCGAAGGAATGAACGAGCAGGGTGATGGCCGCGACGATCAGAAGCCAGCCGAGGGGAACGAAACCGGGCACAGTCGATGGCGGCAGATGGTAGTGGTCCGTCAGCAGCCAGGGCACCACACCGGCGACGACGCAAGGCGCTGCGATGAAGAAGACCGCGCTGCCGGCGATCGCCTGGGATGTCCGCATTTCAGGTCTTCCTTGCCGGCGCCTGGCCCTCCGATTCTGGCCGCTGCCGCAAAAATAAACGCGCTCTGCCTGATTCTATGTCATTTGGCGTTTTTGCGCTTTGGCGCATAAATCGGGTCCGGTTACGGTTCTGTGACAGCTATGGGCCGGTCGCGCAGGCCATTTGAAGTCTTTTTCTGGTCCTACCGTGCCCAAAAATGGGTTAGACCACAGCCTGCGCCTTTTTGCATGCGTGTGTTGCAAAATAGATGCTTGTTTCTTGGGCATGATGAGCACATATATAGACCATCTCCTGGGCGCGTTCTCCTCCCATTAGCGCCCTCGAGTGTTCCCCTCTGGAGGTTAGCCTTAACAGGCACTTCCAATCAAACTCAGCCGGATCTTCGTTGATCCGGCTTTTTTGTTTTCAGGCCTGCCGCAACCGGCGAAAAACCGACCGGAATTGCCGCGTAACAGTGACATGTAACATCAGGTAACATGTCGCAGGCGCGATTCATCGTTTAAGCAGATCATAGGACGCGGTGTGGTTCGTCCGGGAGATGGGGGCATCACTCGGAAGACCCGGGCTCAGGCGGCTACCGCGTCCGAACCTATTCGTCTGCCAGTGCCGCCAGGCGCGGCGGATACATGCGGCGGACCTGCCGTTTTCCTCCCAAGAAGACGGTCCGCATTAGTAGCGGCGTCCGGATCATCCGGGCGCCGTTTTTTTGCGGATCAGCCACCACCTGTCAGGCAGCCTTGCCGTTGGCGTTCATCGCCTCGTCGGCCAAACGCCCCGTAAGCTCAGCCATATGATCGAAGGCACAGCGATAGCTGGCGACGCCGGCGGTTGCCGAGCGCAGTTCGATGATCAGATCGCCGATCTCGGCCTGCGGCATGGTCGCCTCGACGACATCCCATCCCGGCCAGTCGGGCCGCGCGTCGTAGCCGAGGATCTGGCCGCGCCGCTGCGGGATCAGCGCGATGATCTTCGAGGTGGCTTCGGACGGGGTGACGATCTCGACTTTCATTACCGGCTCGAGCAGCACCGGTGAGCACGCCGCCATACCTTCCTTCATCGCGAGTTTGGCTGCCATCTGGAAGGCCATGTCGGATGAATCGACGGCATGGTAGGAGCCGTCGGAGAGGTTGACGGCAACATCGACCACAGGGAAGCCGAGCGGGCCGGATTTCAGATAATCGCGCACGCCGGTTTCGACCGACTGGATGTAGGTCTTGGGCACGACGCCGCCGGTGATGGTGTCCGAGAACTGGAAGCCGGAACCGCGCGGCAGCGGCTTGATCTCGATCACCACATCGCCGAACTGGCCATGGCCGCCGGACTGCTTCTTGTGGCGGCCGCGCTGCTGCACCGTCTTGCGGATCGTCTCGCGATAGGGGACGGCAGGCGCGTGGCCTTCGACCGGGATCTGGTTCTTGCCTTCCAGCCGCTCGCGCACGACCCGCAGATGCATCTCGCCATGGCCGGACAGCACGGTTTCGGCCGAGTCCTGATTGTGGCGCAGGGTGAGCGAGGGATCTTCCTCGGCCAGGCGCTGGATGGCCGCCGACATCTTGACCTCGTCCTTGCGCTCCTTGGGCCGTAGCGCAAAAGCAAAGACCGGCTGCGGCGGCGTCAGCGTAAGCAGCGGCTTGATGCCGCCCTTGGTGGAGCTCAACGTCTGGCCGGTCTTGACCTCGTCCAGCTTGCCCAGCGCCACCGTGTCGCCAGCCTTGGCGGCGGTGAGCTTGGACTGGTCCTTGCCGAGCATCTTGTAGATGCCGGAGACCTTCGCCGTCTCGCCGTTCGACAGGAAAAGCTCTGTGGCGTCGGCGAGCTGGCCCGACAGGATGCGTGACACAGACAGCTTGCCGCCATGCGCGGTGTGGATGGTCTTCATCACCTGGACGACAGTCTGGTTGCCGTCCGGGACGCCGAGGCGCTTGCGGGTCGCCTCGACATCCGGCGCGTCATGGCGGATCGCCTTCAACAGACGCAGCACGCCATTGCCCTTTTCGGCGGTGCCGATCAGCACCGGCGTTATGACGCCGGCGCGCAGGTCGGCGGACAGATCGTCGAAGACCGCGTCTTTCGGCGGTTCGATCTCCTCCAGCAACTGTTCCATCAGCTGGTCGTCGTGATCGGCGAGCGTCTCCAGCATGGAGAAGCGGGCTTCCAGCTCGCGCGCCTTTTCGTCTCCCGGAATCTCGGCGACCTGGCTTTCGGCATATTCGCGGTAGATGTAGGCGCGCTCCAGCGCCAGGTCGATCGAACCGATCACCACATTGTCCTTGCGCAACGGAATCTGGCGCAGCAGCAGCGGCGCCGCGCTTGTCGGCTGCAGCATCTTCAGCGTGTCGCGTACGCCGGCGATGGACTTGTCGACCTTGTTGAGGAACAGGATGCGCGGCACGCCGAGATCATCGAGCTTGCGCATGATGAGCTGCAAGGCGGGGATCTTCTTCTCGTCGGCCTCGGCGACGACCACGGCGATGTCGCAGGCGGCCAGCACCGGCTCGGCCTCGAAGGAGAATTCGATCGATCCGGGACAGTCGACGAAGGTGAGCTGCTCGCCCATGAATTCGGTTGTGGCAAAGGTCGCCTCGACGCTCATGGCGTGCGCCCGCGCCTCGGGCGAATGATCGGAAACGGTGCTTCCCGATGAAACGGGATTTTGGCGGGGGATGGCGCCCGTGCGGGCGAGGATGGCTTCGAGAAGTGTCGTCTTACCGCTTGCAAAGGGACCGACTATGGCAATGCATTTCGGTCCCGTGCGTCGTCCTCCGGCGCGAGTACCCATGGCTGACCTCCACTCAGGCGTTGGCCTTGGAGTACGATCAGCAAAAGTGGAAACGGTTTTGCGCCGATCGCACCCTGTTTTGAGCGGCGGCCGGCCTGTTCGACCGTCGCGGGCGGGGTTGTTTTCATTTAGCCACCTGCCCAAACCCATCGTCCCACGGGTTAGGCGGTAGGGCAAGGAAAATAGAAATCGGCGTGCGCCGCCGTCAGGCGGAGAGGGCGGGAAGCGGGATTAGAAAACTTGTCGGGAAGTTTTCAGCGGCCCTGGCTTCGCCGCGCCGGCGTGGCTGCACTCTGCTTCACCACCGTTTCGGCGTAGCGCGACAACAGCGGGTTGAACAGGTTTGGGCGTTCCCAGAAAGGTGCATGGCCGGCGTCCGGGATGACATGGCACTGTTCCCACAGCGAGGCATAGGCCACCGTCTCGAAGTAGCTCAGCCGCACCAGCGGATCATGCTCTCCATTGATCACCGCGACCGGGAACGGGGCGTGTTCGACCACCTGTTTCTGGTCGGCGCCCCTGCCGGCAAACATGCTGCGCGCCACGCCGGCGCGCAGCCTGCCGTCGGTGCGCCTTATGGCTTCACGGAACGACGGACTGGCGGTGTCGCCGAAGCAAAGCGCCTCAAAGCGCTCGATGTCGCGTTCGGAGTAGACCTTCTTGGAGGTGAGCAATATGTCCCAATTGGCGTGAAAGCCGCGCAGCATGCCGAGCGGTCCTCTCGACACCGGCGGCGCCCCGGTCAGAACCAGGCCGTTCACCGCGTGGTGAAAGCTGGCGAGTTCGATCGCCACATGGCCGCCGAGCGACCAGCCGAAGATGATGGCGCGGTCGATGCCCAGCGAATCGAGAAGGCGGGCTGTGGTCTGGGCGAGACCGGTAATCGTGTAGGCGGTTGCCGGGTCGCGGGCATCCGATGACTCGCCATGGCCGGGAAGATCGAAGGCGATCAGCCGATGGGCATCGGCGAGCGGACTGTCGAACTGACGGGCAAACACGGCGCGCGAACTGCCTGAGCCATGGATCATGACGATGGGCATGCCGGATCCCGACGACTGGCTGAGACGCAAATCGGCCTGCGGCGTGCGGATGGTGCGGTCAATGATGCTCATGCTGGATTAGACCTTCAGATTTGCCTGAAGGCCAACATCGCATCGCGGGCTCTATATGTTCTTTAAACATGTGGTTAAGAAAGGATTTCTAGAAATCAACCATCGGCGTGCCCACCGGCTCCATGGCAACCACTGCGGAATCCCGAAAATGGAACCAGTTCTCGATCTCCTTGTCTCGATCTGCAGCATCGCGACGCTTGGCCAGTATGTTTGGTCGATGCGGGCGCATTTCCAATTGCAGGCGATGTCACCAGGCGCCATGGTGATATCGGCGGCGGTCATCGCCACTGCGCTGTTCTTTCTCGCCATGCTGTGGATCCAATCGCAGCCGGTTTCGGCAAAGCTCATCGGACTTGCCGTCGAACTGGCAAGCTCCGCCCTGTTCTGGTGGGCGATTGCCACGTCGCGCAAGGCGCGGCTACGCTTCATCTTCGCAGCTGACAATCCACACAGCCTGCTGACCGACGGCCCCTACGGCTATGTCCGCCATCCTTTCTATACGTCCTACATCATCTTCTGGATCGGATGGGGGATCGCGACGTGGTCGATCTGGGCGGTGGTGCCGGTCGCCGGGATCGCCATCCTTTATGTGTTTGCCGCGCTCGACGAAGAGAAGAAATTTTCGCGTACACCGCTTGCCGGCGACTATCAGGCCTATCGCGGCCGAGCCGGCCTGTTCTGGCCGCGGCTGGGGTGATAGGCAAGGGGGGGTAGGGTTTGCCGGATTGAGGATCGCCAGATGAAGATCATTGCCTGTGGCAGCGTGCCGACCATCATCGCGCCGGAGAAGTATTTCACCGGCCGCGTGCTGCAGACACCGATCATCGAGAGGCAAGCGCCGGCGCGGCTGCGCGCCACGCTGGTCAGCTTCGAGCCCGGCGCGCGCACCCACTGGCACACGCATCCGCTGGGACAGACGCTCTATGTCACCGCGGGCGCCGGCCTTGCGCAGACATGGGGCGGGCCGATCCAGGAGATCAGGGCCGGCGACGTCATCTCGTTCGAGCCCGGTGAGAAGCACTGGCACGGTGCAGGTCCGAAGACGACGATGACCCATGTCGCCATGCAGGAGGCGCTGGACGGCGTCCATGCCGATTGGATGGAAGCGGTAACCCCTGAACAATATGGCGGCTGAGCGCATGGTGGGCGAAACGGCATGCACGAACGCTTCGCCACCGCCTATGCCGGAGCAAGAGGCATGAGGCGCCAACAAAAAGCCCGGCGTGACGCCGGGTTTTCTGTTTCAGGCTGGCCTGATCAGGTCAGCGATGCCGTAAAGCGCTGGATGCGCGTGCAGGCTTCCTCCAGCAGCGTCTCCGACGTGGCGTAGGAGATGCGGAAGTTGGGGCCGAGACCGAAGGCCGAGCCGAACACCACCGCGACACCCTCGGCTTCGAGCAGTTCGGAGCAGAAGGCCTCGTCGGTGTCGATCACCTTGCCGGCCTTGGTCTTCTTGCCGATCAGCTGGGCGCAGGACGGATAGACGTAGAAGGCGCCTTCGGGCGAGGGGCAGCTTATGCCGCGCGCCTGGTTGAGCATCGACACGACGAGATCGCGCCTCCCTTGAAAAATCGCCTTGTTCTTGGCGACGAAATCCTGCGGACCGTTGAGTGCCTCGACCGAGGCCCACTGTGCGATGGTGCAGGCGCCGGAGGTCTGCTGGCCCTGGATCATGTCCATTGCCTTGATCAGCTGCACCGGACCCGCGGCATAGCCGATGCGCCAGCCCGTCATGGCATAGGCTTTCGAGACGCCGTTCATGGTCAGCGTGCGCTCATAGAGCTTCGGCTCGACCTCGGCGATGGTCTTGAAGACGAAATCGCCATAGGTCAGGTGCTCGTACATGTCGTCGGTCAGCGTCCAAACATGCGGATGCTTCAGCAGGACATCGGCCAGCGCGCGCAGCTCGGCCTCCGTATAGGCGGCGCCGGACGGGTTCGACGGTGAGTTCATCAAGAGCCATTTGGTCTTCGGCGTGATCGCCTCTTCCAGCACGGCCGGCGTCAGCTTGAAACCATTGTCGATCGAGGTGTCGGCAAACACCGAGGTGCCGCCGCAGATCGCCACCATTTCGGGATAGCTGACCCAGTAGGGGCGGGGGATGATGACCTCGTCGCCCGGGTTCAGCGTCGCCATGAAAGCGTTGAACAGGATCTGCTTGCCGCCGGTGCCGACAATGGTCTGCTCGGGCTTGTAGTCGAGATTGTTCTCGCGCTTGAACTTTTTGGCGATCGCTTCGCGCAGCGGCACGATGCCCGATACCGGCGGGTACTTGGTCTCGCCACGGCGTATCGCCTCGATCGCCGCATTCTTGATGTTGTCGGGCGTATCGAAATCCGGTTCGCCGGCGCCGAGGCCGATAATGTCACGGCCGGCATTTTTCAGCTCGCGGGCTTTCTGCGTCACCGCGATGGTGGCGGAAGGCTTCACGCGGGAAAGGGCGTCGGCAAGAAAGGCCATGACCAGATATCTCCAGAGGGGTCGGCGCAGCGGGAACAGCTGCGGCGCTTCTCATGTCGCATCAACCCGCCAAGTGCAAGCATTGTCGGATGAGCCAGGGGTCAAGGAGGTGTGAAGATCGGCTTTGGGACAGCGCCTGCGCCGGGATTTCTCCTCGTTCGTGTGAAGCAATCCACAGAGCGCATCCGCGGCAAGAATAAATTCATCAACGGCCGCTAAAACCTTTGACGGCAGGATCGCCAGCCATTTCGCCTGTCTCGCGGAGCGAGGGACCCTTGTCGCGCAGCATCGGGCTTGCCCACACCATCCGTAACGATGACGGCACCTCGTCAGGTGTCTGGGGCCTCTACACCCTGCAGAGTGCCTTCCAGCCGATCTTCGCCTTCAAAGAGGGCAAATTGTCGGTGGTGGCGTTCGAAGGGTTGATCCGGCCGTTCCGCGACGGCGAGCCGCAATCGCCGATGAATTTCTTCTCGACCTGTCCGGCCGGCGACCGCCTGCATATCGAGGCGCTGACGCGCACGCTGCATTTGCTCAACGCCGGCGCCTGCCTGCCACAAGAGGCCTCGATCTTCGTCAATTTCGACCCGTCGGTGTTCACCGAACGCTCCGTCGTCGACAACGCGCTGCGCGACATGCGCCTGGTGCTGCACGAGGCCGGGATCGATCCGCGCCGCATCGTGTGCGAGGTGACCGAGCAGAGGTCGGCGTCGCAGGAAACGCTTTACAGCTTCGTCGAGGCGCTGCGGGCCAATGGCTTCCGCATCGCTGTCGACGACTACGGCGCCGATGAATCCGACATCAACCGCATCAAGGAACTCAAGCCGGACATCGTCAAATTCGATGCGCACTGGATCACGCAGCTGATGGAGTCAGGCGCCGGCTTCGCCCTGTTGACCACCATGGTGACGAACTTCGAACAGCAAGGCATCCGCACCGTGTTCGAGGGCATCGAGGAGGGCTGGCAACTTGAACTCGCCGAGAAATCGGGCGCCTCGATGGTGCAGGGTTTCGTGCTGGCGAAGCCGGAACTGGCGCCGACCAGCTTTCGCGTTTTCGGCAAGGATGCACAGGCACCTGCCGCGGCGGCCGTGCCAGTCAAGGCGCCTGCCGGCCGAACCGCTTCAGCACGGCCGGGCAGGGTGTTCGGGCGCAGGACCGGGCCATGACCGGGCGCGAGCGGCGGCGCGATGTCGGCGAAGCGATCTTCGCCGATGAGATCGGCATCGAATACGGCATCTATCGCGAATTCCGGCTGAAAAGCGCCTACCAGCCGATCTTCGCGCCACGCGGCGGCGCGCTGGCCGCGGTCGCCGTCGAGGCGCTGATCGAACCGCAGCGCGCCGCCAGGCCGGTTGCGCCCGCCGTGTTCTTCGACAGCATCGCGGCAGGCGACCGGCTGTTTGTCGAGACGATGTGCCGGATGCTGCATCTGAGAAACTTCCGCAACATCGGCGTCGATGGGCTCGACCTGTTCTTCAACTATAACCCGATGATCAACGATCATCTCGGACGTGCGCTGGCCGAGATCCGGCTGATGACCCGGCATCTCGGCGATCTCGACCTGCACACCGGCATGCTTGTCTGCGAAATCACCGAGCAGGCCGCCGACGATCATGTGCTCGCCTCGCTGGTGCGCGAGATGCGACGCCACGGCGTTCGCATCGCCATCGACGATTTCGGCACCGGCCATTCGACGGCGGAGCGGATGAACCTGCTTCAACCGGATATCGTCAAGATCGACGGCGGCTGGTTCGCCGAATTCTGCCGCCACACTGCTGCCGAGCGCTTCTTCCGGCCGCTTGTCTCGTCGCTGCACGATCGCGGCGCCAAGGTGCTGGTCGAAGGCATCGAGCAATCCGTGCATCTGCGCGTCGCACTGGATGGCGGTGTCGACCTGCTGCAGGGGTATCACCTTGGCCGCCCGGCGCTGGCCGGCACGATCTTCAACCAGCAGCCGCTGTCGATCGAAGCGCTGCTGGGCACGGACAACAAAGTGGTGCCGTTGCATCTGCGGCGTTAATGAGGAGCGTCCTTCTCCCCGTTCACGGGGAGAAGATGGCGGCAGCCAGATGAGGGGCGGCGCCGGCTTTCATAATTGGTCTGGTGACGGGGCAGTCCTTCGCGTCGGCGCTGCCCCTCATCGCCCTGCCGGGCACTTCTCCCCGTGAACGGGGAGAAGGACGCTGTATTGTCTGAACCCCAGACAAACAAAAAGGCGGGATAAATCCCGCCTTCCCATTTTCGCTAGCCTGATCGGGAGCTTTAAGTCCGGGCTGGCAGCTATCTGCTGATCCAGCTGGTCGGGTCTTTCCACTCCAGCGCGCTTCTCGCGCGACTGTCAGTACATCCGTGACTTGCCGCGCGCCCCGAACTCTCGTCCGGCGCGCGCTGTTTGCAAAATCAGGCTGCCTTGCTCAGAGAACCAGCGGACGACTTGCCAGTGCGGCGGTCCTGCTCGATCTCGAAGTTGATTTTCTGGCCTTCGACCAGGGTCGACAGTCCAGCGCGCTCGACAGCGGAGATGTGGACGAAAACGTCCGCGCCGCCCGAATCAGGCTGAATGAAGCCGAAGCCCTTGGTGGCATTGAACCACTTGACCGTACCAGTTGCCATATGAATAGTCCTCGCATTTGCTTTGGTTTGACCGAACCGAGGTTCAGCCGGTGTGTATCGAGATTTTGGAGATAGACGTCAGCAAACGCGAAGATCGCGAGGCCCGGATCGATCGGCCGAAATATCAATGGACCTGATATAGGCAGGTTTTGCACCAAAAACAAGACGGCTCGAGAAAAGGCACCACCGTGGCGTCGCCCAAAGGCCGCCCCAATCGCATGAAAGCGTTGAGCAATCGGGAAGATCGGGGCGCCCCACGGCGTTAGTCCGGTTTTGGGAGACAACCATGAAAACCGTCGTGAAAACCATTCTGCTGGCTGTCTGCCTGACGCTGGCGGCCGCCGAAGCGCAGGCGATTTCGCGCTACGACCCCACTCGTATGAGCTGCGACAGGGTGCAGGGCACGATCGCCCGCCAGGGCGCGGTGATCCTGCGCTATCAGTCCAGGCGCGTGCCGGGGCTGCCGCTCTTCGACCGCTATGTGCAGAGCCAGCAATTCTGCAACATCGGCGAGGTCAGGAAACGCGCCTATGTGCCGAGCGCCGATACCGAATCGTGCCCGGTCTATCTCTGCAAGCGGATCGAGAACGACCATTTCCATCGGCGGTTCCTGCGCCGGCGTTAGTCCGTTCGGGATCTGAATTCTCAGAACCCGAACGAGACCTGCGCCGGAGGTGGCGGGCCGACGCGCACGCCTTCCATGGCCAGCATCTTTTCCTTGGTGGCCGAGCCGCCGGGCGCGGAGAAGCCGCCGATCTTGCCGCCCGCGGCCAGGATGCGGTGACAGGGAATGACGAGCGGCACCGGGTTGGCGCCGAGCGCGGCGCCGGTTTCGCGCGGCAGGCCGGCCTGGCCGGCGCGCTTGGCCAGTTCGCCATAGGTGGTGGTTTCGCCATAACTAAGCTTTCGCGCCGCGTCGTAGATGGCGAGGCGGAAGTCGTCGACGCCGTCCAAATCGACCGGTACGCCGGAGAAATCGACGTCCTCGCCTGAGGCATAAGCCTTGATCGAGGCGATGAGCTCGACGACCCATTGCGGCTGCTCGGTATTGGCGGCAACACCGGCATGGCGCATCAGCCGGCGCTCCACCGCTTCGCGGCTCTTTTCGGGCAGGCAGAGCCGGATCAGGCCCTTTTCGCTCCAGGCGATGCCCATGAAGCCGATCACTGTTTCTAACACTGCGTGGCCGGCTGTGATCGAAGATGTCGTTTCCATGATGCACTCCTTTCCGCAAAGTGGCGAAAACCGGCATAACGACCGGTACATATGCAGAACAATATGGCATCTGGGCCCAGCTCTTGCCACCCGAAAACCACCGGATAGCCCCGATTGCTCACCAGGAATCGCTGGTGTAAGGACTTCTTAACAACCCGACAAACCGGACCCGCGCGGCTTGCCAGCAAAATTCAACCTTATTGCGATCTGCGTGATCGTCGGTGCGGCTGCACTCAGCGGCTGCCAATCGACTTCGCAGATGAAGGCTACGCCTGCGCTGACTGAAACCGCGACTGCCGCCGGCAGCGATGCCGGCTTCACCGTGCCGCTGCCCGACACGGTTTCGGTGCTGCCGCAATCCTCAGGGGTTACACCCGTCCAGGCGGCCGAAGTGACACCTGCCACACCAGCACTCGATGCCGCTGCGCAGCCGGTTGTTGCAACCGCGGCCTTCGCCGGCGCGACGCCGACAGTGGCAGCCATGCCCGCCGTCATGACCGCCAATGCCTGGCAGGCGCCGGCGCCTGCCAAAGCCGGGCAGCCAGTCACGGCTGAGACATACACGACCGCCGGGCTGGTCATGCCGGCCACCGCCAAGGGCGGCCAGAAAACCTTGCCCGGTGTGCAGCAGGTGGCCTATGTCGGGCCGCAGAATCCGGCTGCCCTGGTGCAGTTCCCCGCCGCGCCGCTCAACCCCGCGCCGGCAGAAGAGCACGCCACCGGCATGCGCGGCGACATCGACCAGCTGATCCAGAAATACGCCGCACTCTACGAGGTGCCGGTCGATCTGGTGCGCCATGTCGTCAACCGCGAAAGCACCTACAATCCCAAGGCCTACAATAACGGCCATTGGGGCCTGATGCAGATCAAGCACGCGACGGCGCGCGGCATGGGCTATGACGGGCCGGCCAAGGGCCTGTTCGACGCCGAGACCAATCTGAAATACGCGGTCAAATATCTGCGCGGCGCCTGGCTGTGTGCCGACGGCAACGCCAAGAAGGCCGACTGGCTCTACCAGACCGGCTATTATTTCGACGCCAAGCGCAAAGGCCTGCTCGAGGCGACCGGCCTCGGTGTTGACCGCAGGCGCCGCCGGCTGCAGCCCGACGCCTGAGCGCCATGCCTGAACCGCGGCCGCCGGCTCCAAACGACATCCGGCTGCGCAAGATCCTCGACGAGACACTCGTTGCACCGCACTGGCCGGACAGCTTTGCCATGCGCTGCTTCGAACATGGCGACGCGCAACCCCTGCATGCTCTGCTGAGCGAGGTGTTCGACGACGGCACCGATGGCCCATTCGACGAATGGTGGCCGCGTATCTCAGGCGATGCCGAATTCGACCCGTCCCTGTGCTTCCTGGTCATCGACGGCAAGGGACGGCTGGCGGCGGCAGCTTTGTGCTGGACAAGGGCCTTCGTCAAGGACCTCGCCGTTCACCCCGAAGCGCGCGGCAAAGGCATTGGCGAAGCGCTGATGTGGCAGGCTTTCAACGCGTTCCGCGATCGAGGTGCTGCCCATGTCGACCTGAAGACCAACACCGTCGAGAACGCCGCCGCGCTCAGGCTTTACGAGCGGCTGGGCATGATTCAAGTCCCTTGGGAAGGCTAAAGCGGCTGTTGAAAACCTCCGGATTGTGAACTGCTTCACATAGGCCGCTGCAACCGGATGCTACCTAACCATCCATGCCTTTCGGCCGATGGCGGATCGACGACTGGCTGATGTGGAGGGGCTGCACCGGCATGTGTTCAGCCACTCCTTGGCGGGTCCCAGGCGGGGGTTTGGGGCCCGCCAGTCGTTTACAGCCAGCCTTCAAATATCAGGAGCGTTGCCGATCTTCTTTTTGAGATCGAGCGCCCAGGCGCGGCCCTCATCGCCGCCCCACAACAGCCAGGCGATATGGCCGGCGGACGGATTGTCTTCATTGCCATAGTTCTCGCCGCGCTTGTCGACCTCGTGGCGGGCGAAATAGCTGACCATGCGGCGGATGGTGGATGGCGCCAGCTTTTCGCGGTTCTTCAGTTCGGTGGCGCGCGCGACGCCGATCTCGGTGCCGCCGCGCCCGAATTCTCTACGCAGGCGCAGGCCCTTGGCTGCGTTGTCGGCAACGATCTGCGGACAACGCAGGTCGATCTCTTCGGTGTTTTGCTCGCGCATGTGTGCTCCCTGACCCCCAGAGATCTAGCTGACGGGAAGAATACGGCAAGGTGGGCTCGTTTCCCGGATCAAGAATGTCGGAACCAGTCGAGTTGGCTCGTCCTTGGGTCGTAGAGCAATCCGCACCGGGACGCCGGCGCAATGGCCAAGGAGACGATCATGATCACCTTCCCCAACGAATCCGCGAAATACCGCACCGCCCGCGAAAAACTGCTGCGCAAGGAAATCGAGCTACGCCGTGTGATGGAGGAGGTCGCCGAGGCACGGCGCGCGCTGCCGCCGGGCGGGCTGATCCGCCAGGACTATGAGTTCGACGGGCTGGATGCCGAAGGAAGGCCCGCGAAGATAAAACTGTCCGAGCTGTTCGCGCCCGGCAAGGGCTCGCTCATCCTTTACAACATGATGTTTCCGCGCCATCCGCAGGAGAAGCGCGAGGTGGCCACCAGCGGCGGCACGGCCAAGCTTGCGCGGCAGGATCAGCCATGCCCGTCCTGCACGGCGCTGCTCGACCAGTTCGACGGCGCGGTCGGGCATCTTCAGGCGGCCGGCTTCAATTTCGCGGTGGTGGGCAAGACCGCGCTCGAAAACCTGCTCACGCTTGGCCGCGACAGGGGCTGGCGCAACATGCGATTGGTGTCTTCCGCCGGCAATAGCTTCAAGCGCGACTACAATGCCGAGGGTGCCGACGGCGCGCAGATCCCGCTGCTGTCGGTGTTTCATCGTGACGCGGACGGCATCCGCCATTTCTGGAGTTCGGAACTGGATTTCGCGCCGACGGAGCCCGGCCAGGATCCGCGCGGCCTCGGCACCTGCGAGACGCTGTGGAATTTGATGGATTTTACGCCGGAGGGGCGGCCGGATTGGCATGAACAGCTGCAGTATGGCGAGGCGTGCTGCCATTGAGGACAGGGTGAGGCGCTCCTGCCCCGGCATCGTTTCAGCTCACCAGGCGCCGGCGCCGCCCCTCATCTGCCTGCCGGCATCTTCTCCCCGTATAGTGACGGGGAGAAGGGGGCTGGCCGCAACGCCGGCACCCTTCCTGCAACGCTGGCAGTTGGCGAAACTATGGGCGCAAGCCTCTTTCTCCCCGTCACTATACGGGGAGAAATGTCCGGCAGGGCAATGAGGGGCAGCGCTGACATCTGTGGTTAGCCGCCCTGTCCTCTGGGCGCGATTGACGTAAATTTCGACGTGGAATTGAGGAACATCCCATGCCCAGGATCGACCTGTCCACCGTGCCTGTCCGCAAGGGCTCCGGCTACCCCGCGCCCTTCGACGCCCCTTGCGCCGACCGCACGCGCAAGCGCCTCGGCGATGCCGGCGACCTGACAGATTTCGGCGTCAACCTGATGACCCTCCCGCCCGGTGGCTGGTCGAGCCAGCGCCACTGGCACAGCCATGAGGACGAGCTCGTCTATGTGCTGGAAGGCGAGCTGGTGCTGGTCGAGGATGGCGGCGAGACGCTGCTCAGGGCAGGCGACTGCGCGACCTTTGCCAAGAACAGCGGCAACGGCCATCACATGATCAACCGCTCGTCGGCCAGCGCGCGCTACCTCGAAGTCGGTTCGCGCTCTCTAGACGATGTCATCACCTGCTCCGACATCGACATGATGAGCCCGAGTTCGGACGGCAGGTTCCTGCACAAGGATGGGACTCCGTATCCGGGGCAGGGGTGAGCTAGGTTCCTCCTTCTCCCCCTGTGGGAGAAGGTGTCGCCGAAGGCGACGGATGAGGGGTGTTCCAGCGGAGTGAGGCGTCGGTGTTTCCTGGAACACCCCTCATCCGTCTCGGCGCTATCGCGCCGACCCACCGCCCTGGGGCGAGCCGCGGGTCTCGCCCCGTCCTTCGGACCCCACAAGGGGAGAAGGAAGAACCGCGCTGACGTTCCGCCGGCGCCGCGATAAGCTCGCCGCAAACCCACGAAGGAGGATCCTCATGACCAGGGAAATCATCGAAGTGCCGGTGCTGTCGGCGGCGGTGCGGGCGCTGGGCGTGCCGCTGTCGCTGGTGACCAAGGGGGCCGGGCTGGTCTTCGTCTCCGGTACGCCGCCGCTCGATCTCACGACTGGCAAACTCGTCAAGGGCGACATTGAGGTGCAGACCGAGGCGTCGCTGAAAGCGCTGAAGCATTGCCTGGAAGCAGCCGGCAGCTCGCTCGACAATGTGCTGATGGTGCGCATCTATGCCGCCAATGCCGGCTTCTACAACGCCATCAACCGCGTCTACGCCAGGCATTTCCCTGAAAACCCGCCATCGCGCACCTTCGTGCCGGTGGCGTCATGGCCGATGGAGTTCGATATCGAGATTGAGTGCGTGGCGCTGGCAGATTGAAAGGGCTGACGCCGGCCTCGATGGCGGATGAAATCCTCCAATTGGCCTTCCTTAACCGCTTGACTCAGCGTTAGCAAAAGATGCTCCTAGATTCACGGCGTGGTTGCGATTTGATCTTACCACGACGCGCGGGGCGAAGCCGGAAAGGCCATGTCGCGCAACTTTATTATCACTCGAGGGTACTCGAGCTTTACGAAAATTGCGCAAAATGAAGCAACTGAGCTTTCTCGAAATTCTCGAGCGCCCGACTGTCGAAGCGCTCATAAAGCCAGATCAGATATTCGAGAGCGAGGATTGGCGGTTTGTCGTCTCCCAGCCTGAGAACACTCGTTTTGAACGGAAATCAGGGAAGATAAGACCAGAAGGTTTAGCCATCTGCCTGTCTGCTTTTGGAAACGGCCCTGCCGTGGAAGGTGGCGTTGTCGCTATTGGAATTGAGAAAGACGGCACTGTAAGCGGGTGTCAGCAGTTTTCAGTCGAGAAGATCCAAGACCTCGAGTTTATGGGGCGTGATCATTGTCACGCGGGTCGTTTCACCACTCGACGGCTTGAGGTGGAGAACCGAAAGGGAGAGCCTGATTTCATCATTCTTGCACGCATCCATTTTGTTGACGACAAGTTGGTAGAACTCACCAACGGCGATGCCTACTGCCGGGAATCGGACAGAAGCCGCAAACTTACAGATGCCGAAAAGCAGGAAATCCGGATCAACAAGGGCGAGCGTGCTTTCGAGTTAGAGCCATGTCCGCTGGTGTGGCCGGATGACTTTCGCGTCAATCTTCTTGAGAAGTTCGCGCAGCAAATCAGGCGAGAGAGAGACGGGTCTATCGAGCTCCCCGATATCGCGGTCTTGGAAGCGATGCGCCTTGGCAAAATTCGGGAAGGAAAGTTCGTTCCCAACAATGTCTGCGCTCTGATTTTTGCGAAAGACCCGCGCGAGGTGTTCCCTGGTTCCTACGTTCACTTCCTCCGCTACGCCGGCATAGAGGAAAAATCTGGCAAGGAATATAACGTCATAAAAGACCGGATGATTGAGGGATCTATCCTCGATATCATCAAAGATGCTGCTGCAACGATTGACGCCAGCCTCAGGGAATTTACCGAGTTTCGAAATGGAAAATTCTTCACAGTCCCGGAATACCCGCACGACGCTTGGTATGAGTTGCTCGTAAACGCTTGTGTCCATCGCTCCTACCACGCCAAAACCCAGCCCATTTTTGTGAAGCTATTCGATGACAGGCTGACGATTGAAAACCCCGGCTCATTCATGCCGTCGATCTCGCCAGACAACTTCATCCATAAGCCTCGCAATCCATTCCTGATGTTCGTTCTGCGCGAGTTCGGCGAAGTGCGCTGCATCAGTGAGGGAACCAAACGCATTCGTAGGGAATTGCAGAATGCCAAGCTGCCTCAAACCCAGTACCTCGAGACGTCACGAAGCATCAGCGCGACCCTGCAAAACGACGTTGCGAACCGAACCAACACCCTCGACAGCGAGGCTTACAAGATTTTGGGCGAGGTGATTTCCTTCTCCCTCGACGCAGAAGAGCGAAAGATCGTCAACTATCTGGCCGAGAACAAGAGGATCAATGTCAGTCAAGCGCTTCGGATTCTAAGCACTACAGATTGGCACACCGCAAAGGGCCGCCTCGACCGTCTCACCAAACGCAATATCTTGGACTTCGTCACGACCAAAACTCGTGATCCGAATGCGCATTACGTCATAAGGGGCCGGTGAGAAAGGGTGCGGGGGACTCGAACCCCCATCCTCCCCTTTGCGAAAAGGGCGCTCATCCAGTTGAGCTACCACCACACATAGAGCCGGTACGTCCAGAAGGGCTTACCGGCTTTTGGTGTTTAGAAGTGGCGCGGCTTATACGCCCAACTGGCGCAACGTCAAGCCAACTTGTCTCAAGGGATAATTCCCAAAATGTTTTGACCTCACGCAAAATACTCCTGCAGCGGCCTGACCTCCAGGCTCCCTGCCTTGAGCGCCGCAATCGCCTCGGCGACCGCGGCTGCCCCTGACAGCGTCGTGTAATACGGCACCTTCTGCATCAGCGTGGCTCTCCGCAGTGACTTCGAATCCGACACCGCCTTCTGGCCATCCGTCGTGTTGAAGACGATCTGGACCTGGCGGTTGCGGATGGCGTCTTCGATGTGGGGGCGGCCCTCGAGCACCTTGTTGATTTTCTCCGCTACGACACCGTTCTCGGCGAGGAAGCGCTGAGTGCCGGATGTCGCGAGCACCTTGAAACCCTGGCCGGCGAGGCGCTTGACCGCCGGCAATATGCCTTTCTTGTCCTCGTCACGCACCGAGACGAACAGCGTGCCGGAGCGCGGCAGGTCGACGCCGGCGCCCAGCTGGCTCTTGGCGAAGGCCAGCGCAAAGTCGCGGTCGAGGCCCATGACCTCGCCGGTCGAGCGCATTTCCGGGCCGAGCAATATGTCGACGCCGGGGAAGCGGGCAAAGGGGAAGACGGCTTCCTTGACCGCGATGTGGCCGGGGTTCCTCGGATCGGGCATGGCGCCGTAGTGGGCGAAGGCGTCTTCCAGCTTTTCGCCGGCCATGATGCGGGCGGCGATCTTGGCGATGGGCCGGCCGATGGTCTTGGCGACGAAGGGCACGGTGCGCGATGCCCGCGGATTGACCTCCAGCACATAGACCGTGCCGTCCTTGATCGCGTATTGCACGTTCATCAACCCGCCGACATTGAGCGCGCGGGCAAGCGCCGCCGTCTGGCGCTCCAGCTCGTCCACCAGCTCGGAAGGCAGCGAGTGAACCGGCAGCGAGCAGGCCGAGTCGCCCGAATGGATGCCGGCCTCTTCGATGTGTTCCAGGATACCTGACACGAACGTGTCCTTACCGTCGCAGAGGCAGTCGACATCGACCTCGATGGCGCCGGAGAGATAGGTGTCGAACAGCAGCGGGTTCTTGCCCAGCAGCGTGTTGATCTGGCCGGTCTTGTCGTTGGGATATTTCTGCTTGATGTCCTCCGGCACCAGGCCGGGCACGGTGTCGAGCAGATAGGACTGCAGCATGCCTTCGTCATGGATGATCTGCATGGCGCGGCCGCCGAGCACATAGGAGGGGCGCACCACCAGCGGGAAGCCGAGCTCGCCGGCGACGAGGCGGGCCTGCTCGACCGAATAGGCGATGCCGTTCTTCGGCTGGGTCAGGTTGAGCTTGTGCAGCAGCTTCTGGAAGCGGTCGCGGTCTTCGGCGAGATCGATCATGTCGGGCGAAGTGCCAAGGATCGGGATGCCGGCCTTCTCCAGCGCGTCCGCCAGCTTGAGCGGCGTCTGGCCGCCGAACTGGACGATGACGCCGACCAGTTCGCCCGAGGCCTGTTCGGCGCGCAGGATCTCCAGCACGTCTTCCGCCGTCAGCGGCTCGAAATAGAGCCGGTCCGAGGTGTCGTAGTCGGTCGACACGGTCTCGGGGTTGCAGTTGATCATGATCGCCTCATAGCCGGCGTCGCGAAGCGCGAAGGCGGCGTGGCAGCAGCAATAGTCGAACTCGATGCCCTGGCCGATGCGGTTGGGACCGCCGCCGAGGATGACGACCTTCTTGCGCGATGACACCTGCGCCTCGTTGGCGAGCGCGCCGGCGAAGGGCACTTCGTAGGTCGAGTACATGTAGGCGGTGGGCGAGGCGAACTCGGCGGCGCAGGTGTCGATGCGCTTATAAACCGGATGAACGTCGAGCTTTTCGCGAATCTTCGCAATCACTTCGGCGTCGGTCTTCGTCAGCGACGCGAGGCGGGCGTCGGAGAAGCCCATCGCCTTCAGCATGCGCAGATTGACGGCGTCCTGCGGAATGCCGTGCTCGCGGATGCGGTCTTCCATGGCGAGAATGCCGGCGATCTGTTCGAGGAACCACGGGTCGATCTTGCACATGGCGTGCACGTCTTCCAGCGAGGTGCCCATGCGGATCGCCTGCGCTACCATGCGCAGCCGGTCAGGTGTTGGCGTGCCCAAAGCGGCGCGGATGGCGTTGCGGTCGTCGACGTGGCTGGCGGGCGCAGTGCCATGACCGAGGCCGGGGATCTCGATCTCGTCGAGACCCGTCAGGCCGGTCTCCAGTCCACGCAAAGCCTTCTGCAGCGATTCCTGGAAGGTGCGGCCGATGGCCATGACTTCGCCGACCGACTTCATGGCGGTGGTCAGCACCGGCTCGGCGCCGGGGAACTTTTCGAAGGCAAAGCGCGGGATCTTGGTGACGACGTAGTCGATGCTCGGCTCGAACGAAGCGGGCGTGGCGCCGCCCGTGATGTCGTTTTCCAGCTCGTCCAACGTATAGCCGACAGCAAGCTTGGCGGCGATCTTGGCGATGGGGAAACCGGTCGCCTTGGAGGCGAGGGCGGACGAGCGCGAGACGCGCGGGTTCATCTCGATAACCACCAGCCTGCCATCGGCCGGGTTGACGGCGAACTGGACGTTGGAGCCGCCGGTCTCGACGCCGATCTCGCGCAGCACCGCGATCGAGGCGTTGCGCATCATCTGGTATTCTTTGTCCGTGAGGGTCAGCGCCGGGGCGACCGTGATGGAGTCCCCCGTATGCACGCCCATCGGGTCGATGTTCTCGATCGAGCAGACGATGATGCAATTGTCCGCCTTGTCGCGGACGACCTCCATCTCATACTCCTTCCAGCCGAGCACGCTTTCCTCGATGAGCACTTCGGTGGTCGGCGAGGCGTCGAGGCCGGACTGGACGATGTCGTAGAATTCGGCGCGGTTGTAGGCGATGCCGCCGCCGGTGCCGCCCATGGTGAAGGACGGGCGGATGATGGCGGGCAGGCCGACATGGTCGAGCGCCTGGGCGGCGATCGCCATGCCATGGCTGATGTAGCGCTGCTTGCGGTCGCCTTCGCCGAGGTTCCAGCGGGTTTCCAGCGCGTCGAGCGCTGCGTCGAGATCGGCAGGCGCCTCGGCCTTCAGCGCGGCGCGCTCGGCCTCATGCGTCTTGCGGTCGGTGTTCTTGACGTCGGTGGCGTTGGCCAGCATCGACTTCGGCGTTTCGAGCCCGATCTTCTGCATCGCCTCGCGAAACAGCGCGCGGTCCTCTGCCTTGTCGATTGCCGTGGCATCGGCGCCGATCATCTCGACATTGTAGCGGTCGAGCACGCCCATGCGGCGCAGCGACAAAGCGGTGTTGAGCGCGGTCTGGCCGCCCATAGTCGGCAGCAGCGCGTCGGGGCGCTCCTTGGCGATGATCTTGGCGACCACCTCGGGCGTGATCGGCTCGATATAGGTGGCGTCGGCCAGTTCCGGGTCGGTCATGATGGTGGCCGGGTTGGAATTGACCAGGATGACCCGGAAGCCTTCTTCCTTCAGCGCCTTGCAGGCCTGGGTGCCGGAATAGTCGAACTCGCAGGCCTGGCCGATGACGATGGGGCCGGCCCCGATGATCAGGATCGACTTGATGTCGGTGCGTCTTGGCATCGTTATGAGTTCCGTTCGGCGAGCGGCTTGCACGAAAAACCGGGACGGGAAGACCCGGCCGGTTGTGCTTGCGATTCTGGTATCAGGCTAGGAGGGCCTTATAGGGAAGAGTTTTGGCGGATGTAACCCCGAAAATGAGGGATTGCACGCGGCTTCACAACCGCGGCAATCGGTTCAAGTTTGAAATCGCATCTTGCCGGGCGCCGGCGTCGACAAATGGTCAGTCGTGGCAGAATCCAGTTTGCGACGGCGCCGAACCCTAATCCCCGGCCGCCACGGCGTCGGTGATCTCGAAGCGCTCGGAGGTGCCGATGCGGATCATGTTCAAGCTGCCTTCGCGGGTGAAGCGGAATTCGTCGGAAGAGTCGGAGCCGACTGGCAAGCCGCCATGGAAGCTGATGATGCGCGCGCCGCCGTCCGGCCAGGTTACGGTCACGGCGCTGTCGCCGCCGGTATGGGCGACGCTTATTTGGCACTGGGTCATCGGCTCGCCGACATGGCGCGCGCAGGGGATGCCGGGCGCGGGTGGAGCAGGGGAGGGCTCGATCGCCGCGAACGCCATGCCATAGGCATCGTCCATCGCGGTCCTGCCGATCTCGGCGGCGGATTTCGGCGCGCCTGGATCCGTGCCGCCAAGACGCCGCGTCAGGTCAGGCGGCGGCGCAGGTGCGGGCGGTGGGGAAGGCGTCGTGGCGTCCGGGCCGGCATCAGTGGCCGTGGCGACAGTGGACGCATCTGTTGGCTGGTCAGATTCGGGCACGGTCGCCGGATTGACCGGAATGAGATAGCGCGCCGGCGCCCAGCCGGTGACTTTGGGATTGTCTGAAACAATCTTGCACCAGGGATGTCCGTCAATGTCGTTGCAGCCGAGGTTGCGTACGCTCGCGCCGGCAGCCACCCGCGCCTCGGTCTTGCCCATCGGCGATGGCTTGGCGCGGATATTGAGCAGATCGTCGGGGGCAAGCCCGGTGACGATGGAGATGAAGGGCACCTCTTCGGCGTGAGCCGGGACAACAGCCATCCACGCCGCCGTCAGCAGCGGAGCGGCAATCAGCGCATGCAAACTTGTTCGGAGCGTAACGATGCGCCTCATCATTGGCCGTGCACTGATACTCGGTACCTTTGCCGCGGCAGGTCCTGCCGCATGCCGAGGCGGTTTTATAAGGGACGATACGGCGTCATGTAAGTCCGAAAATGCGTCCGATGTTTGGTGCCGGGAGGGCGGCGCAGGGCACGGCTGTGGCGTCAAACGGAGCCTTGCCCAGAGGATTTGGGCATGAAGCCGGTTCTGAGCGCATGCGCCCATTCCGGCCGCCCCGCCTGTTCAGCCTGCCTGGCTGCCGCTTCGTGGTCGTAGTCGACGGCGATGGTCTCGAAACGGTCGGGTCCTTCACCATCCAAGGTGACGATGCCGTAGCGCGCATGCGGGCTGCCTTGCTCCGAAACATGCGCCGGCGGGGTGTCGTCGTCATAGGCGGGGGCGCCGACGCTGCCGGGGTTGAAGATCACGGGGCCGTCGGGGATGCGGATCAGCTCTGGGCGGTGGCTGTGGCCGCACAGCACGATGCGGCAGGCGAGCCCCTTCAGCCGCCGCTGAATAGCGGCAAGCGGTGCGCGCACCAGTTGGCCATCGACGATCGCGTCGAGCAGATATTTCTCGTCATGGTCGGGCCGGGCATGAAAGGCGACCACGCCGGGAATGATCTCCAGCGTGAAGGGCAGGGCGAACAGGGCTTCGCGCTGCGCCTCCGTCAGCCGCTCCTGGGCGTAGCGGTCGGAAGCCCACATCGTGTCGTCGGCGGGATCGACGGCGACGCGGCGGTCATGGTTGCCGCGCACGGTCGGCAGGTCGAGCGCTTCGAGCCGCTCGAACGTCTCGCGCGGCCAGAGCGGACCGGAGACGCAATCGCCGAGATTGATGGTAAGATCGGCGCCACCGCGCCGCTTGAGGTCGTCGAGCACGGCATCCAGCGCCAGGACGTTGCCGTGGATGTCGGCGAGGACGGCGATGCGCATGCGGCGGGCTCCCTGGTGCAGCCGCGTTGGAGGCTTTGCGGCCCGTCTTCGTTATCAAGCTCGTGCCTTGGGTATCAAGCCCTTGAGATCGTTCGGGACAGCCGGTAGCCCCACCCGTGGCTTTTGCGGAAGCACTCCATCTGCTACCGTCCACGCCATTCCAGAGTTCATCTGGGGGGAGATCTGCTCAAGACAGCCTTGGAGGGACCAGGCGATGACCCGCGACCAGATGGTTGCCCACCTCCGCGCCGCCAATGACGTCGCGCGCGAGACTGCCGCGCACGGGCATCATCCTTTCGGCTGTGTGCTCGTCGGCCCCGACGATCGCATCCTGATGCGGCAAGGCAACATCAACACCGTGCGCCACGCCGAAACCGAACTCTCCCGGCGTGCGGCGGACGCCTATCCGCCGGAATTCCTCTGGTCCTGCACGCTGGTCACAACCGGCGAGCCCTGTGCGATGTGCACCGGAACGCTCTACTGGGCCAATATCGGCCGGCTGGTCTCCGGGTACGAGGAGACCAAGCTTCTCGCACTGACTGGCGATCACGCCGAGAATCCGACGATGAACCTCTCGTCGCGCACAGTCCTCGCCTCCGGGCAGAAGCCGGTCGAGGTCCACGGCCCATTCCCCGAGATGGATGAGGAACTTCTCGCCCCGCATATCGGTTTTTGGCAGCGCTAGGAGCGACAGAAACCTTACTTGCGAACCTGCAGCCTCAAACCGGCAGTTCGATGTCGTGGCCTCCGACCGCCGGAAGGGCAGGGTCGTCACCAGCCGCCGCAATGACGCTGTCGAGCAGGCCGGGGAAGCGGGCGTCGAGATCGGCGCGGCGCAGCGTGATCATGCGGTTGGTGCCGACCACTTCGGCGCGGGTGACGCCGGCCTCGCGCAGTTTGGCGAGGTGATAGCTGAGATTGGTCTTGGAGCCGAGGTCGAGGAACTGGCTGCAGTTCAACGCCACGCCCTCCTTGCTGGCGAGATAGCGCACAATGGCTAGCCTGGTCGGGTCGCCAAGCACGCCGAGCACGATCGGCAAGCTGATCTGGTCTGTATTGGGGTGCGGCAAGGTCATGGCCCGAAACTAAGCACAGTCGGTGGCGATTTCAACGCGTCCATCTTGTCCCGCGCATGCACAGTGTTTCTCCGTTTCGCGATCAGGCCCGCCGGCTGTCCTGACACAGGGCTGTCAGCAGGGTTCAGCTATTTTTGGTCATCTTCATTGACATCATGCCCTGTTATGTCCAATTGTTCAATAAGCTTTGAACTAAGGACACCCCCAATGGACAAGCGCCTCTTCTGGCTTGCGCTCGGATCGTTCACGATCTCGACCGAAGGCTTCGTCATTTCCAGCCTTTTGCCCGACATCGCCACCGACGCCGGCATTTCCATCCCGCTCGCCGGCACGCTGATCACCGCTTTTGCGCTCGCCTATGCGATCGGCACGCCGATCCTGGCGACGCTGACCGGTGAATGGGACCGGCGCCGCGTCATCCTGTGGACGCTGACGTTCTTCGTCATCGGCAATCTGGTGGCAGCACTGAGCTCGTCCTTCGAACTGCTGCTCATTGCCCGCATCATCATGGCGCTGTCCTCGGGCCTGTTTGCCGCAACCGCGCAAGGCACGGCGGTGGCGCTGGTCGATGACCATCACCGGGCGCGCGCCATCGCCGTGGTCGTCGGCGGCACCACCGTGGCGGTTGCGCTCGGCGCACCGCTCGGCGCGCTGGTCGCCGCCTTTGCCGGCTGGCGCGGCACCTTCTTTGCCATTGCCGGGCTTGGCGCGCTGGTCGGCGCCATCCTGTGGTATCGGCTGCCGCGTGGCATCATCGGCACCAGACTGCCGCTACGGGCACGGCTTTCGGCAGCAGTGCGCCCCGGCGTCATGCCAATCCTGTTGACGACGACTCTGGCGCTGATCGGTGCCTTCACCGTCTTTGCCTATGTCGCACCGCTGGCCATCGAAAGCGGGGGCCTCAGCCCGATTGCGTTGCCCGGCATGCTGCTCGCCTTTGGCGTCGGCGCCGTCATCGGCAACATTGCCGGTGGCCAGGCGGCCGACCGTTTCGGCGCGACGCGCACCGTCGGCTGGTCGCTGGCGCTGAGCGCGGCCATGCTGGTCATGCTCTCGGTTATCCCCGCCTTCCTGCCGCAGCATCTCGCAGGGCCGGCATTGATGGCCATGATGGTGCCGTGGGGCATCGTCGGCTGGGCGTTCCCGCCGGCGCAAGCCAGCCGCATCATCAAGCTGGCGCCCGACGCCGCTCCGATCGTGCTGTCGCTCAATGCCTCGGCGCTCTATCTCGGCGTGGCGCTGGGCGCGGTGGTCGGCGGTGCCGTGCTGCGCTACGGCGTGCCGGCCGATCTCGGCGTGGTGGCGGCGGTGTTCCCGGTTATCGGGCTCGGCGTCGTGGTGGCCGGCCGCTGGGCGGCACGACCAGTCGCCATGCCGGCGGAGTAATGCCGTTTCCAGATATGATCGCCGGCCGCTTCTTCAGCTTGAAGGGGCGGGCGGTGGTACTTCGTAATCCAGCTCCGCGACTTCATCCAGCATGGTGCGCAGATCGGCCGCCCGTTGCCTGCCGACCATGTCCTCGAAGCGCTGCTGGGCAGTGCTCCACAGTTTCGTCGCCTCTTCGAGCTTGGCGAGGCCTTGGGTTGTCAGCCGCACCCGCTTGATGCGGCGATCGTCCTTGTCGGCGAAGGTCTCGATATAGCCGTCGCGGATCAGCGGCTTCAGCGTGTGGCCGAGCGCCGACAGATCCATGACCATCTCTTCGGCTATGGTGCCCATCGCCGGCTCGCTGCCGACATAGATCTGGTAGAGCAGGCCGTATTGCGTGCCCTTCAGGCCAGAAGGCGCGATCACATCGTCATAGAAGCGGCTGAGCTTGCGCGCGGCGCGCCGCAGCGTGGCATTGTTGCAAGGGCTAAATCCCGGCATCGCAGTCTTGGTCATCACGACTCCTCACCGGCGAAAAGCGTCTGTCGGCCTGCCGCAGAAATAGTTTCTGCCGCCTCCGTTGACAAGATGGTGGCATATACCTACTTCCCAGATAGTGGTATATGCCACTAATTGGAAATCAGGCGGCGAGCGGGGGACATCCCATCTCGCCGGGCAGCTAAAAAGGAACAGGACAATGAGTGGACAGGACAATAAGGGCACCGCAGTCATCACCGGCGCGTCGGCCGGCATCGGAGCGGTCTACGCCGACAGGCTGGCCGGGCAGGGCTACGATCTGGTGCTGGTGGCGAGGCGCGCCGACCGGCTCGAGGAACTGGCTGAAAAGCTGCGTTATGCCTACAAACGCAAGGTCAGCGTGATTGCCGCAGATCTCGCCGACGACAATGATGTGCGCCGCGTCGAGCAGGCGATCGCCGCCGACGACAGCGTGACGCTGCTGGTCAACAATGCCGGCATTGGCGGCCAGCAGGTCGTGGCGACCGCCGACGCCGACGAGGCCGAGCGCATGATCAAGGTCAATGTCATTGCCTTGACCCGCCTGACCCGCGCCGTGCTGCCGGGGCTTTTGGCGCGCAACCGCGGCGCCATCGTCAACATCGCTTCGGTGCTCGCCTATGAGACCTCGTTCGGCGGCATCTACAGCGGCACCAAGGCCTATGTCGTCAACTTCACCGAAGGGCTGCACCGCGAGGTCGCCGGCACCAATGTGAAGGTCCAGGCGGTGCTGCCGGGCGCGACCCGCACCGATTTCTGGGAGCTTGCCGGCAGCGATATCGACAACCTGCCGAAGGAAATCATCATGAGCGCCGACGATATGGTCGATGCGGCACTTGTGGGTCTCGCCAGGGGTGAAGCCGTCACCGTGCCGGCGCTTGCCGATGCGGCCAAGCTCGACACCTTCCTCGGCGCCCGGCAAGCCTTCTACGGCAGCCTGCACGCCGACAAGCCGGCGGCGCGCTACGCGGCTTGAGGAGGCTGGTTCGCTTTCGCGAACCCCCACCCACGCTCACTTCGTTCGCGACTTGCCGAGGCGAGCCACGGGTCTCGCCCGTCCTTCGGACCCCCACAAGGGGGAGGGTAGCAGGCGCGCTCCCTACCTCCCCCTTGGGGGAGGTCGGACCGAAGCTCCGGGTGGGGGTACTGGCGCAAGCTTTACAGATTAAGCAGTCCGCCACATCGGAATGATTGACGCCGCCAGCACCAGCGCCAGCACGATGTTGAGCGCGCGCCATTGCCATTCGGTCTTGAGCAGCCGTGCCAGCACCATGCCCGCAACGCACCAGATCGACAACGAAATGGCGGCGGTGAGGCCGAAGGTCGAGCCGAGCAGCAAAGCCAGTTGTCCCGGTCCGTCGGCCAGCGCCGCGAACGAGGCGGCGGCACCCAGTCCCATCGCCCAGCCCTTCGGGTTCATCCACTGAATGCCGGCGCCGCCGAAGAAGCTGTTGGGCTTGGCCATCGTCACATCGAGATTGGGCGGCCCGGCTCGGCCGATCTTGATTGCCAGCCAGACGAGATAGAGCGAGCCGATGATCTTCATCGCCAGCTGCAGCGACGGCATGGCGAGCAGCAGGCCGGCGAGCCCGGCGGCGGCGGCACCAGTCACCGTGGCAAGGCCGGCAGCGCTGCCGGCCATCAGCGGCACAGAACGGCGAAAGCCGAACTGCGCTCCCGAAGCGGTGGACAAGGTGGTCGCGATGCCTGGCGTGGCGGTGGCCACGAAGGCAAACAGGATAAGCGGCAGGATGGGCTGGAGCATGAGGCGTCCTTCATCGAAGGCCCCATGGTAGACCGCCGCCTGCTTCAGTAAATGCAATGTTTGCGATGCCTGGCATTAGCAGATATAATGCTAGTCATGATCCGTAATCTCGACACCGCGCTGATCCGCACCTTCGTCACCGTCGCCGACAAGGCCAGCATGACGGCGGCGGCAAACGCGCTGCATTTGACGCAAGGCGCCGTCAGCCAGCAGGTGAAGCGGCTGGAGGAGGCACTCGGCTGCTGCCTGTTCGAGCGCGACCGGCGCGGCTTGCGGCTGACACGGCCCGGCGAGCGGCTGTTCGGCAAGGCAAAGCGGCTGCTTGGCCTCAATGACGAAATCTGGGCCGAGATGGCGGGCACGGACGTGGCCGGCCAGGTGCGGCTCGGCGTGCCCTACGATCTCGTCGGCACCTTGCTGGCGCCGGTGCTGAAGGCCTATGCGGAGACCTATCCGCGGGTCGAGATTTCGCTGCTCTGCGCTGCCTCGCCGGACCTTGCCGCTGCCCTTGCGGCCGGCACCATCGATCTTGCCGTCATCGAGGAACGGGTGGGTCCGTCGGCGGGCGAGTGCCTGGTCATCGACCGGCTGGTCTGGGTCGGAGCCAAGGGCGGCGTCGCCCGCGCCAAGCGGCCGCTGCCGGTGTCGATCGTCGCCGACACCTGCGCCTTCCGCCCGGTGGTGCTGTCGGCGCTGAACGAACACGGGCTGGAATGGCGCACCGTGTTCGAAAACGGTAACATCGACGCCACGACCGCGACGGTGCGCTCCGACCTCGCAGTCACCACATGGCTCGCCTCCACCGTGCCGGCCGATCTCGACATTCTGCCTTCCGATTCAGGGCTGCCGCCGCTGCCGAATTTCTCGATCAATTTGCACCTGCCCAAGTACGGCGCAGCGCCGGCCGCGCAGGAGTTTGCGCGGTATATCAGGGATGGGCTGGCACGGCGAGCTGTGGCGGCTTGAACCTCCTCTCCCTCACGACGTGGGGGAGAGGAAATAGGCCCAGCTACTTCCAGGTTTTGCGCCGCTCGAGCTCGGCGTCGGACGGCTCCTGCGTGGCAAACGACCCGACCTTGATCTCATCTGATCGTTCGTAGGTTGCCATGATGACGCCGGTGGTTGTCGCCTGCGACTTGACAAGCTTGAAGGCGGCCGGCATCGCATCGTCGCCGAACAGCCGCTTTCCCTTGCCCAGCAATAACGGGAAGATCATCAGCCGGATTTCATCGATCAGCCCGTTGGCCAGCAAAGTCTGGATCAGCTCGCCCGAACCCTGGATGAGCAGATCAGGCCCATCTTCCTGCTTGAGGCGGCGCAACGCCGCGACGATATCTTCCCCAAGCCATTGCGTGTTCTCCCAGGTCAGGCTGTCCGGTCGATGTGTCGCCACATATTTGGTCGCAGGGTTGAAGGCATCTCCGATCGGATCTTTCTGGTAAGGCCAATACGCCGCGAAAATGTCGTAGGTTCTCCGGCCGAGCAGCAAAGCGAAGGGTTTGGAGAACAGTTCCTCCATTGCCACGCCCGCCACCTCGTCAAAGTAATGGAAGGTCCAGCCGCCGAACTTGAAGCCGCCGACCGGATCCTCTTCCGGACCGCCTGGCGCTTGCATGACGCCGTCTAGGCTGACGAAGGCGGCGGCGATGATCTTCCTCATTGGATTTTTCCTTCTCTTTGGTCCGCGCCGTCGGGCCGGACTTCGATCCAAGGACGGACCGGCAGGCGGCCTTCCGACAGGTAACGGCAAAAAAGGATACCTATTGCCGCTGTCGCCTGCCGCCAAGCGCCTGCGACGAAAACCAGACGTCGCCGATGACAGCGGTGGCGGTGCGGTCCGGGGCCCTGTCTGATGTCAGCCAGATGGAGCGGCTTCGCGCCGCTTGCTGGAGGTCGGGGATTTTCGCCGCCGAGTTGGCGACCGAGGCGCCGACGCAAGGGATGAACCATGAGCGCATGAACGGGTCGCAGGCAAAGCCCTTGTCGGTGCGGGTCACCGTCACGGCAAGGCCGACGCTCTGGGACGGGCGCCAGGGAAAGATCATGCGGCCGCCGGGCTTTAGCGCTCGCAGCCAGGCGACCGGCGGGGCGATGACGCCAGCGTTGACATAGATGATGTCGGAAGGCGGCAGATCGCTCGTGACGGCATCACCGTGAATGACGCTGACATTGTCATAGGTTTCGAGGTTCTTTGTCGCTTTGGCGGCAAGGTCGGCCTCCAGTTCGAAGGCGGTGACCGCGCCAGGCGAAACCAGCCGTGCCAGCAAGGCGGTGTAGTAGCCGGTGCCGGCGCCGACATGGGTGACGGCCTCACCCGGTCTGGGGGCGATCCGGCCGATCCACATGGCGTGCAGGGAGGGCTCGCCATTGTTGATGCCCTTGTCGGCATCGAGCGCCACCAGCACGTCCTGATAGATGTGAACCGGATCGGCGCTCGGCGTCATGATCTTGCCGTTGCCGGTGATCAGCGCCCTGCCAGCAACCACCGTCCACGGTCCGGGGCCGAGAAAGGCCTCGCGCGGCACCGTGGCGAAAGCCTGTTCGAGACGCGGATCGGCCGAGCCGGCACTGGCCGCCATCAACTGCGCATAGAATTTCCTGGCGTCTTCGACACTTGTCATGATGGCGAACAAGATAGCGCAAGCCGCCAGTTTGTCGCGGTCTGGAGCAATTCCAGGAAAAGTGTGAAACGGTTTTACCGGGAAAAGCGCGTAGCGCTTTCCCTTGGGAATTGCGTTAAAACAAAGAGATAGAGCAGGTCGCCGCTTCCGCGAAACGGCGAACTACTCGAGAAGAAACTCAGCCGACGCCGAAGACGGTGTCGTAGAGCAGCTTGAAATTGAGCACCAGGATGATCGCGGCGACCACCCACGCGAGGGCCGCCACGCCGCGCGGAATGGCAAGGTTGCCCATCTTCTTCTTGTCGGAGACAAACTGCACCAGCGGGATGACCGCGAAGGGAAGCTGCATCGACAGGATCACCTGGCTGAAGACAAGCAACTGGCCGGTGCCCTTTTCGCCATAGAACGCGGTGACGACCACCACTGGAACGATGGCGATGCCGCGCGTCAGCAGCCGGCGCGCCCATTGCGGGATGCGCAGGCGCAGGAAGCCTTCCATGACGATCTGACCGGCAAGCGTTGCCGTAACCGTCGAGTTGAGGCCCGAGGCCAGCAGCGCCACCGCAAACAGGATCGAGGCGATGCCGAGGCCAAGCAGCGGCGACAGGAGTTCGAAGGCTTGGCCGATTTCGGCGACGTCCTGATGGCCGGTGCCGTGGAAGGCGACAGCCGAGACGATCAGGATCGAAGCGTTGACGAACAGCGCCAGGACGAGCGCGATGGTCGAGTCGGTCGTCGCCCATTTGATGGCGTCGCGCTTGCCCTTTTCGGTCCGCTCATAAGCGCGTGTCTGCACGATCGAGGAGTGCAGATAGAGATTGTGCGGCATGACCGTAGCGCCAATGATGCCGATGGCGATGTAGAGCATCGCCGGGTTGGTGACGATCTCCGTCGACGGCACGAACATCGAATGCAGGATCGAGCCGACCGGCGGGGCGGCGGCGAAGATCTGGATGGCGAAGCAGCCGAAGATGATGATCAAAAGCGCGATGACGAAGGCTTCGAGATAGCGGAAACCCTTGTTCATCAACAAAAGCACTATGAAGGCGTCGAGCGCCGTCAGCATGGCGCCGCCGATCAGCGGAATGCCGAACAGAAGCTGCAGCGCAATGGCCGTGCCGATGACTTCGGCGAGGTCGCAGGCGATGATGGCGAGCTCGCAGGCGATCCACAGCACGAAACTGACCGGGCGGGGATAGTAGGCGCGGCAGGCCTGGGCGAGGTCACGGCCGGTGGCGATGCCAAGCCGGGCGGCGAGCGCCTGCAGCAGGATCGCCATCAGGTTGGACAGCATGATGATGAACAAAAGCGTGTAGCCGAACTGGGCGCCGCCTGCGAGGTCGGTCGCCCAGTTGCCCGGATCCATATAGCCGACCGAAACCATGTAGCCCGGTCCCATGAAGGCGAACAGGCGGCGGAACCAGACGCCGGTCTGCGGCACCGCGATCGTGGAATTGACCTCGCGCAGGCTCGGCGGATTGTCCTCCGGCCTGTCAAATCGCCAGGCTGATCCCACGGTTGCGTCGGCTTCGGACATGTACGGCTTTCCACTGGATGGATTGGTTGATGTCATCCTATCTATGCCAGGGCTCAACATTATGCAATAGGCTATATTTCATTGTATGTGCTTCTTGTTGAGGCAGGCGATGGATGCGCAGGGGGTGATCGCAAACGCCGGTTGCGCCTGCCATGGAATGCAAATAAACGGCTGGAACAGTTAAGCCCGTGCTATGAATGGCAAAGGGCGATTGATTTGTCGAAAGCCAAGAGGGAACACGTATTGGCGCTGAAGCATAAACCGGTTCGACGCGAGGAGCCGCTTCCGGACGCCGATGTCCATTCCGAAGGCTTCCGGCATACGCGCGAAGCGCGCCGCAGCGCGCTGGTCGAGGACTATGTCGAGCTGATCGCCGACCTAATCGAGGACGGCAATGAGGCGCGCCAGGTCGATATTGCAGCACGGCTCGGCGTCGCCCAGCCGACGGTGGCCAAGATGCTGACCAGGCTGTGCGCCGACGGGCTGGTCTCCAGAAAACCGTATCGCGGCGTGTTCCTGACCGATGCCGGCCGCAAGGTGGCGGAGGAAAGCCGCATCCGCCACCAGACGGTGGAGGCTTTTTTGCGCTCGCTAGGCGTCAGCGCCGAGACGGCGCGGATCGATGCCGAAGGCATCGAGCATCATGTCAGCGCCGAGACGCTGGAAGCTTTCCGCAAGGCGATGATCGCGCCGCGCTGAGCCTTGCCAGCCTCGAACCAAAGTCCACGGGAACCTCTGCACCTCAGGCTCGTTGCTCCTGACGTCGCGCGCGATTGTTGCGCGCCAAGGGAGGAAAACCATGGGCGTCGAACAGGCACCGACCGCGAAAGGCAAGCAGGCCGCCAGGGGATTGAAGCAGGCAGCTGCAAAGGACGAGCGCAAGACCGAGGCCGAGACCGGCCGGCCGCTGAAGAAGGGCGCCGCGCGTTTCGAGGAACGCTCCAAAAGCTCGGATGGCAAAAGCGCGGGCGCCAAGCAGAAGATCTGAGTTCTCGCTCGCATGCGCCAACGCGCGGCTTATTCTTCGCTCACATCCTGCACCCAGCTGCGCGGATGGCCGTCGACGCGGAACTGGAAGATGAAATAGGGCGGGATGCAGGGCCCTTGCCGGGCTTGGCCTCGGCCAGATCGTCGTAGCCGGCGGTGCAGATATAGTCCTCGCGGCAGGGATGCGCCTTGTCGCAGGCGCGCAGGGCGGCAGTCTTGGCAAATTCCTTGGTGCAGAATTTGTGGTCCTTGCCCGACGCAATGCAGTCGTTGAAGCCGGTCTTGGCCAGCCGCCCGCAACTTGCCTCGTCGGGAAGCTTGTCGCAGCTTGCCTTGCGCAGCATGCCGCCGGGAAAGCCGCCGGTCTTCTGTTCGGGATTGTCGTAGCGCTGGCGCGCCGCGCCATAACCGGCGAGTTTTATCGGCGGTTTCTTGTCGCGCGCCGGATCGATGGCACAGGCCTTTGTGGTGGCCGGCGAAAGGCGGCAATACTGGTCGCTGGCCCATTTTGACATCTTGATCTCGCCGAACTCGCCGGGATCTCCGATCTGGGTGCCGCCTTTGCTGACGCAGGTGCCGAAGCCCGGATGGATGGCGCTTTCATGGACGCTAGCGCAGTGCAGGCCTTCACCACAGCTCCAGTCCTTGAAGCTTGCGTCCTCGCCGCTGTAGCAGATCGAGCCCCAGCCATTGTAGAGGTCGGTGCCTTTCAGCGCCTCGGCATATTTGGCATCGGGACGGGCGGCGAAGCCGCGGGAGAAATCCGGATGGCTGCCGGCGGCGAAGTCCTCGACGATGGCGCGCCGGCGCGGCAGGTCGGCGAAGAACACAGCCGAGCCCGGTACGAAGACAGCGTTGCGGCGCGGCTCGCTGGCCGGATCGGCGCCGGTGTAATGAAAGCCGGCAATGCCGTGCGTCTGATGGCAGCCGGTGCAGGTCATCTCATTGAGGCGAAGATTAAGCCGGCCACCAATTTCACGCTGTGCAGTGCGTTGCCTCTGGCGACATAGTCCTGCAGCGCCTTGTCGATATCGGCATCGTCGAGCAGCCCATAGGCGATGTTGTTTTGCGACCGGCTCATGCCGCCGGGCGCGACCGAGACGGCGCTGGTCGCCAGGAATTTGTCGTCGATAACCAGCCGGCCGCGATCGAGATCGTAGATGTTGCGATCGGTCAGCAGCCATTTGGCGAAACCCGGCCGGTTGGCCAGCACGATCTTCCTGTCGATCTGGTTCTCCATCTTCGATTCGTGGAAGGTGGAAGTCGCCGGGTCCCATTTGAAAATCTTGAGGAGATATTCGGCGTGGCCGCCGAAATCGCGCCGGCTCGAGGCCGACAGCCGGAGAACCTGCATGTTGAGTTCGAGCCGCATGATCTGCGATGAATTCAGCATGGCGTGGACAGCGGACCTTCATCGGAGCGCAGCCAGGCCGCCAGCTGATCGGGTGGAAGGTCTTTTTGCCCCGCGACCAGCCAGCGCTTGGCGACATCGGCACACGACACGGCGGTGACGCTTGGACGGTCTCTCGAAGCGCGGGCGCGAACCTCGCCGGGCTTGGCGTTGAAGACCAGGCTCATGGTCAGCGGCAGGCGCGACGAAATGCGTTGTGCCGTCTTCCCTTTCGCCGGCTTCTTCGCCACCGAATAATGGAAACGGTAGATCAGCCTGATCTCGCCGCATTCGGTGTGGCCGAGATTGCCGCGGTCCATGCGGTTGACGACGCCAGTCAGGTCCAGCGTCGAGCCATCGTCATCGATGTAGTTGGGGTTGAATTTCTGGCTGGGGTCCTTCGTCTTCGCCATAGCGGCGACATAGGGGTCGGGACTGCCGGCGGGCTCGTCGGCGATCTCCTGCTTGACGGCGTTGCGCACCGGGGTCAGCGCACGCACCGAAAACAGGCCGCGATTGTCGACCTCACGCGTGAGACCCAGCGCCGGGCCGAGCGGCGGCTGATGGAAAGACCATCACGCTCGAGCGCCTGCAATGTGTCGGGGTCGGTGACGGCGACGCTGGAATCGAGCGTCACGGCGCACGCCGGCCACGGGCCGAGGCACAGCAGCGCCGCCAGCAACAGAAATCGGCCGATCGTCCGCAAGCCCCTGATACCCCCATTCGAACCGGATGCTACAGCGCGCAGGCCGCCTCGACCAGAGCGCGAAGCCGCGATGCCGGCGGCGCGAAAAATACTGTGACTTGGTGCAACCATTGGGATATTCGTTTGTTGGGTCGGACAGGGCCATACCATCGGCCGGGTCTGTCGGGAATTTTGCATCACGGGGAGTTGCCATGCTCTGGAAGGGCCGCCGTCAGAGTGACAATGTCGAGGACGAGCGCAGCGACAGCGGCGGCGGTGGTTTCGGCGGCGGCAGCCCTGGCCAGTTCCGCGTCCCGATCGGCGGCCGCACCGGTGGCGGCGGCAGCATCCTGCTCGTCATCCTTGTGGTGCTGGCCGGATGGTATTTCGGCTTCGATCCGTCGCAGATCCTGGGCAGCGGCGACAGCGGCGGTGTGCTGCCGGGGGGCGGCGGCCAGATCACCGACAACAGCGGCGGCCAGGACGAGGGTGCCGGCACGCCTGCTTCCGACGAGATGAAGCAGTTCGTGGCGACGGTGCTGGCCGAGACCGAAGAGACCTGGACCGGCATCTTCCAGTCACAGGGCTTGAAGTACGAGGACCCGAAGCTGGTGCTGTTCAGCGGCCAGATCCGCTCGGCCTGCGGCTCCGCCTCGACGGCAGCCGGCCCCTTCTATTGTCCCGGCGACCATAAGGTCTACCTCGACACCACCTTCTTCCAGCAGCTCGACCAGCAGTTCGGCGCCTCGGGCGATTTCGCTCAGGCCTATGTGATCGCCCATGAGGTCGGTCACCATGTGCAGAACCTCACCGGCATCCTGCCCAAGTTCAACCAGATGCGTCAGTCCATGGGCGAGGCGGAAGCCAACCAGATGTCGGTGCGGATCGAGTTGCAGGCAGACTGCTTCGCCGGCGTGTGGGCACACTTCACCGGGCAGAAAGGCATTCTGGAACAGGGCGACATCGAAGAGGCGCTGAACGCCGCCAAGCAGATCGGCGACGACACGCTGCAGAAGAAGATGCAGGGCTATGTCGTGCCGGAAAGCTTCAACCATGGCACCTCGCAGCAGCGGCAGACCTGGTTGGCGCGTGGCTACAAGAGCGGCAAGCTGTCGGATTGCAACACGCTGACGGGTCCAATCTGACGAGACTGTCTCAGGCCCGCAGTTCCCAGCGTAAACCAACCGCCAACTTGCCGTCAGGGAATGTCAGGATCAACGATTCCTGCGCGTTCCCTTATTGTTCCGGAATGACGCCTCGCCTATAAGGGGCGCCCGCCTTCGCCCAAAGGCGGCCCAGGGAGCAGGCACCATCATGATCGACCCCAAAACCGCCAGGCGGGGCCTTGCGCTCGTCTTCACCACGCTGCTGCTCGATATTATCGGTTTCGGCATGATCATGCCGGTGTTGCCGGCTTTCTTGAGGGAGTTGAGCGGCGTCGGCATCAGCGAAGCGGCGATCGAGGGCGGCTGGCTGTTCTTCGTCTATGCGGCGATGCAGTTCTTCTTCGCGCCGATCATGGGCGGCTTGAGCGACCGCTTCGGGCGGCGGCCGATCCTGCTTGCCTCGGTGCTTACCTTCTCCATCGACAATCTGATCTGCGCCATCGCCTGGTCCTATCCGATGCTGTTCATCGGCCGCGTGCTGGCTGGTATTTCGGGCGCCAGCTATTCCACGACATCGGCCTTCATTGCCGACATTTCGAACGACGAGAACCGGGCGAAGAATTTCGGCCTGCTCGGCATCGCCTTCGGCGTCGGATTCGTCATCGGTCCGGTGCTGGGCGGGCTGCTCGGCACGTTCGGGCCGCGCGTCCCGTTCTATTTCGCCGCCGGGCTTGCCTTCGTGAATTTTTTGATTGCGCTGTTCTTCCTGCCGGAAACGCTGGAGCAGAAGCACCGCCGCCGCTTCGAATGGAAGCGCGCCAACCCGGTCGGCACGCTCATGCAGATGCGTCAATACCAGGGCATCGGCTGGATCGGGCTCACCTTCTTCCTGATGACGCTCGGCCATATGATGTATCCGGCGGTGTGGTCGTTCGTCTCCAGTTATCGCTATGGCTGGAGCGAGCAGCAGATCGGCTTCTCGCTCGGCGCCTTCGGCCTGTGCGGCGCGATCGTCATGGCGACAGTGCTGCCGCGCGTGATCCCAAAACTTGGCGAATGGAAGACGGCGGTCATTGGTCTCACATTCACGGCCGCCAGCGCCTTCGGCTACGCCTTCGCCTCGCAAGGCTGGATGATCTATGCGGTGATCGTCGTCGGCTGCCTGGAAGCACTGGCCGATCCGCCGCTGAGGAGCCTCGCCGCCGCCAAGGTGCCGCCCTCGGCGCAGGGCGAATTGCAGGGCGCGATGACCTCGATCTTCTCGATCACCTCGATCGTCACGCCGCTGCTCTACACCGCAATCTTTTCCTGGTTCACCGGGCCGAATGCGCCGGTGACCTTTGGCGGCGCGCCTTATCTGGTTGGCGCATGCTTCCTCACGCTTGCAGTCATCGTCTTTGTCACAAAGGTGGCGAGGCCGGCGGCCCGGGCAAATGTCACCACCGGTGTTGCGGAAGATGGAGCACAGGTATGAGGCACGTCAGCCGCATTGCGCTGACCAGGGACGGGAGTATCGCTGTGGCGCATGGTCTTCGGCGCCTGGCGCCTGCTCGACGGCGCTGCGCGCCTCCGGAACGATGAAGCCGGAGCGGCTGTCAGCCATGGTGGAGATCAATCTCGACCGCCAGCAATGGTTCGCCATTCTGGAGGCAAGCGAAGGCCGGCCGGTGGCGTAGAGGCTCAGGCCCGCTCGGCTAGCAATTCCTCGCCACGCTTTTCGCGGATCAAATTGACGAAGCGGCGGAACAGGTAGTGTGAGTCCTGTGGGCCTGGCGAAGCCTCGGGATGATGCTGGACCGAGAACACCGGGCGTCCCGTCAACGCGATGCCGCAATTCGAGCCGTCGAACAGCGAGACATGGGTTTCCTCGACGCCTTCCGGCAGCGAGTCGGCATCGACGGCAAAGCCGTGGTTCATCGAGACGATCTCGACCTTGCCGGTGGTATGATCCTTGACCGGATGGTTGGCGCCGTGGTGGCCCTGGTGCATCTTGGCGGTCTTACCGCCCAGCGCCAGCGCCAGCATCTGGTGGCCGAGGCAGATGCCGAACACCGGAATGTCGGTCTTGAGCAGATCCTGGATCACCGGCACGGCGTAGTCGCCGGTTGCTTCCGGATCGCCGGGACCGTTGGAGAGGAAGATGCCGTCGGGCTGCATGGCCAGGATCTCTTCCGAACCGGTGCTCGCCGGAACCACGGTAACCTTGGCGCCGAGGCCGGAAAGCAGGCGCAATATGTTGCGCTTGACGCCGTAGTCGATGGCGACGACGTGCATGGACGGTTCGGCCTGTTCGCCAAAACCTTCGTTCCACACCCAGGTCGTTTCGCGCCAGACCGAGGACTGGCCGGAGGTGACCTCCTTGGCGAGGTCGAGCCCGATGAGGCCCGACCAGGCGGCGGCGCGGCGCTTGAGGTGGTCGACGTCGAAGACGCCGTTGGGTGCATGGGCGATGACGGCGTTGGGCATGCCCTTCTCGCGGATCAGCGCGGTCAGCGCGCGGGTGTCGATGCCGGACAGCGCGACGATGCCGCGCTTCTTCAACCACTGGTCAAGATGGCCGGCCGCACGGTAGTTGGACGGGTTGGTGACATCGGCCTTGAACACGGCGCCGACGGCGCCGGCGCGGGCGACCGGGTTCAAGTCCTCGATGTCTTCGTCATTGGTGCCGATATTGCCGATATGCGGGAAGGTGAAGGTGACGATCTGGCCGGCATAGGACGGGTCGGTGAGGATTTCCTGGTAGCCGGTGAGCGCGGTGTTGAAGCAGACTTCGGCAACGGCGGAGCCGGCGGCGCCGAGACCGCGACCCTCGATGACGGTGCCGTCGGCCAGCACCAAAAGGGCGGTCGGCTTTTCGGTTGCCCAGGCGGGGGTCAACGCGGGCGTCATCTCGGCCATGGCGGCGCTCCTGTCAGGTTGCGCGTTTCGACGGTTCTGCGCAGCAAACGGCGCGGCCGATCTCTCGAGCCTGCGCGCATCAATTCATTGTCTTATGCAAGGCTGAGTACATAGGGGAAGGCGCCAGAGCGGTCAATGATGCCGGGCCAAATCGGCGGGCATTTGTTTCGTCGAACGATATCAGAGGCTTGGCGCGTTTGCTTTACGAGTTCGCCATGGTTATTGTCCGCGCCGTTCGAAGGAGAAAGCATCATGCGCGCAAAAATCGCCGAATCCCTGAAGAGCGCGATGAAGGCGCAGGACAAGCATCGGCTGCCGACATTGCGGCTCATTCAGGCCGCCATCCACGACCGCGACATAGCCAATCGCGGCTCGGGCAAGGAGCCCGCCAGCGACGAGGAGATCCTGCAGATACTGGCCAAGATGGTGAAGCAGCGCGAGGAATCGGCCAAGGCGTTCGAAGACGGCAAGCGGCCGGAACTGGCCGCGCAGGAGCGCGGCGAGATGGAGATCATCCGCGGCTTCCTGCCGACGCAACTGGACGACGCCGCAGTGACGACGGCGGCCCGCGAGGCGATCGCAGCCACGAGTGCGGCGAGCCAGAAGGACATGGGCAAGGTGATCGCCGCGCTGAAGCAGAAATATGCCGGCCAGATGGATTTCGGCAAGGCGAGCGGCATCGTCAAAGGCCTCCTGCAGTAGGTATTGTCTCTCGCTACGTCCGGCTTGCGGGCCGGACTCCAAGCCGTCTGTCGTCATGATCGAAATCGTCAAACCCGCGCTCGAACACCTGCCATCCTACAAGGCCGCGCTCGAGCGCGGCTGGTCGCCGGATAATGTGCGGCTCGAAGAGGCAACGCGCGAGCAGCTTGTGGCGATCGAAGAGGATCCGATGGCGTTCCTCGCAAGCCTCGACGATCCCGAGGGCAAGGGGCCGCCAATCGTCTTGCCCGACGGCACGACGGTGCCGCGGCTGCCCGGGTTCCGGCGCTGGATCTGGGACGGCGAGGCCGCCGGCTCGATCGGCTTTCGCTGGCAGCCCGGTACGGCTGCGCTGCCGTCGCATGTGCTCGGCCATATCGGCTATGCCGTGGTGCCCTGGAAGCGAGGACGCGGCTATGCCACCGAGGCGCTGCGGCTGATGCTTCCCGAGGCGAGGGCGGTCGGCCTCGCCTATGTAGAGCTCACCACCGACCTCGACAATCCGGCCTCGCAGAAGGTGGTGCTGGCCAATGGCGGCCGGTTGGTTGGGCCGTTCACCAAGGACGCCGTGTATGGCGGCGCCGAGAGCTTGTTATTCCGGATCGATTTGTAGCGCGCGGGTCAGGCGCTATTCGCCGGGCTTGGCCAGCCTACCCTCTTCCGCCTTGTGGTAAAACTGACTTGCCACGAGCCAACCCTTGAGCGGCCTCAGCGGCGGAATGCAGGTCGCAAGGACTACGGGCAACGATACGAAGACATGGAACCACATGGAGGGTTCAAAGGTCACTTGCGCCCAGACGGCGAACAGCACGGAAGGCACGCAGGCGAAGCAGATCACGAAGAAGGCAGGTCCGTCGGCCGGATCTGCAAAAGAGTAGTCGAGACCGCAAACCTCGCATTTTGGCGCAAGCGTCAGAAACCCGTTGAACAGCCTGCCTTCTCCGCAGCGGGGGCAACGGCCGCGAATTCCGACTTGCCATGGCACAAGCGGGGGATAGTGCGCGTGATCGTGCATGATGGTCACTCCAACCGACCTCATCAAAGGGCACTCTCATCCGGCCTTGAGGTCCGTGATACATACTAGTATCATGATTGTATGCATACAATGCGACAAAATGTATGGAGACGAGAAATGAAGGCGGTAGCAGGATGACTGGTGACGGCGAGTTCGGATGGTTTTCCGCGTTGGGAGATGGCTCCGGGCCGATCTATCTCAGGATCGTCGACGCGCTTGCCGACGCCCGCTCGACCGGTCGCCTGCAGCCAGGGGACAGATTGCCGCCGCAGCGTGAGCTGGCCCGGTTGCTGGGGGTCGATCTGACCACCGTCACGAGAGCGTTCACCGAGGCGCGCCGCCGCAATCTCATCGACGCTGCCGCGGGGCGCGGCACGTTCGTCACGCCCGGCGAGGCCGAGGAACCGATCCTGGATCTGAGCATGAACATCCCGCCTGCGCCTGCGGGCCTCAGCCTGCCGGCATTGATCCGCAGCGGCATAGACGGACTGCTGCGCCGTTCGAGCGCGGAGGCGCTTCTGGCCTACCATCCCGGGCCAGGCTCGCCCGCCGAGCGTGCCGCCGGTTCCGCGTGGCTCTCTGCATCCGGCGACAGGCTGCCGGTCGATCGTGTGGTTGTCGGTTCAGGCGCGCAGGCTTTGCTGGCAGCCGTTCTTCTGTCGCAAACCCGCGAGGGCGACACCGTCGTCACCGATGCGCTGACCTATCCGGGCCTGAAAGCGCTTGCCAGGACGACGAAGCGCGAACTGGCCGGTGTGGGACGTGACGATCAAGGCATGCGGCCGGACTATCTCGAGGACGCGGTGCGGCGGCACGGCGCCCGCGTCCTCTATCTCAATCCGACGATGCACAATCCGTCGGCGCTGGTCATGCCTGAGGGTCGACGCCGCGATCTGGCGCGGGTGGCAGGCAGGCTGGGTCTGACCATCATCGAGGACGATCCGTACAGCCCCCTGGTTGCAGCGTATCCGCCGTCCTTCCTAAGCCTAGCGCCCGAGCGCACCATCCATATCGCGACGATGGCGAAATGCGTCTCCCCGTTCCTGCGCACCGCGTTTTTGGTGGGGCCGGGCGCCGAGACCATCGAGCCGATAGCCGAAGCAATCCGCGGGACCACGATTATGGCCCCGCCGCTGATGACTGGCCTTGCCTGCGAATGGATACGCAATGGCCTTGCCGTCGAGATCACCACCGCGGTGCGCGTCGAAGCGCAAGCGAGACTGGAGGTGGCGCACATGATCCTGCCCCGAGGGTTTGCCTCGGCGCCATCCAGCCTGCATCTTTGGTATCCGCTCGACGGGCGGTTGGGTTCTTTGGAACTCGCCGATCTCGCACGGCGGCGAGGATTGGCGCTTAGTCCGGCAGAGGAGTTTTCCGTTATACCCGATGGCGCCAACGGCGTGCGCCTGGCGCTCGGCGCGGCGGCTAGCCGCGAAAGACTCGAACAGGGCCTGCGCAGCCTCGTGTCGATCCTTGCGGGCAGCCCAGGACACGCGCCCGCTCCGGTCTGATGGAGCCAATGGCGATCGGTGCTGCTATTCGGCTGCGGCCGGCAGCGGCGGGGCTGCCCGGCTGCGTCCCTCCCAGATGTAGGAGGCCAGCGCCGCCGCCACCGCGACCAGCATGGCCGCGGCGCCCACAACCGGCAGGCTGCGATAGCCATAGCCGGCATTAAGCATGGCCGCACCCAGCGATGCCGCAAGCGCGATGCCGACGTTGAAGCCCGAGGGGATGAGCGATGAGGCGAGGTTGGAGGCGTCCGCCGTCCAGGTCAGGATGCGGGTCTGGATCGGCGTGCCGATGGCGAAGTTGAGGCCACCCCAAATGACGATGGCGATGACCATCGGCAGCGGGTAGGGGCTGACGGCATAGATCACGCCAAGCATCACCGCCTGCAGGGCAAGCATGGTGATCAGCGACGGCATCAGCTTCCAGTCGGAAAGCTTGCCGCCGAGGAAGACGCCGATGGTGGCGCCGACGCCGTTGAGCAGCAGCACCCAGGGGATCAGGTTTTCGTCGAGATGGGTCACTTCAAGCAGCGTCGGGGTGATGTAGGTGAACAGGCCGAACTGCCCGATCATCAGCATCAGCATCAGGATGAGCGAAGTCCAGACCTGCTGGCGCGCCAGCACCCGCACCTCGCTGCCAAGACTGGCGGACGGACGCGATGCGCCTGTTTTGCGCGGCAGGAGGGCGGCCATGGCGGCAAACGCCACCACGCCAAGCGCGCACATCACCCAGAAGGTGGCGCGCCAGCCCCAGAGATTGCCGATCGCGGTGCCGGCCGGCACGCCGATGACGTTGGAAACGGTGAGGCCGGAGAGGATGACGGCGACAGCCATGCCGCGCTTGTCCTCGGGCACAAGGCCGACGGCCACCACCATGGCGACGCCGAAATAGGCTCCGTGCGCGACGGCGACCGCTATGCGCAGGAGCAGCATCGAGGCAAAATCGGGCGCCAGCGCGCAGGCGGCCTGGCCGATGGTGAAGGCGACGGTCAGGCAAAGCAGCAGGGTTTTGCGGGAAATGCCTTTGGTGGCGAGCGCCAGCAACGGCCCGCCAACCGCGATGCCGCCTGCATAGCCGGAGACGAGATAGCCGGAGGTCGGGATCGAAACGCCGAGGCCGTCGGCCACTTGCGGCAATACACCGGCGATGACGAATTCGGTGGTGCCGAAAGCGAAGGCGGCGATGAACAGGGCAATGAGCGGAAGCATGGCGCGGAAGCGATCCTGAGACGAGGCCGCCTCAAATCATGGATGGCGCCTGCCGGCAATGCAGAAATTGTCGACGCCGCTTTAGGTTTTCTTGATCTGGCCCATCCCAGCTGGCGGCACCCGCCAAGTCTAAGCGGCGTTCTTCCTGCCGTAGGGGATTTTCAGCCACGCCCGCTCATGAAGGTAATACAGCAAGGATTTGGTGACGACCTCGGTGGCGCCGATGGCCGCGGCAAGCTTGATGCTGCCGGTGATGACGAGCGAGATGATCATCGTGTCGATGGTGCCGGTGGCGCGCCAAGAAAGCGCCTTGGCAAAGCTGCGCGAATGGGTATCCAAAGACTATCCTCCGGTGGACTGACCCGATGCTTAGCCGAGGGAGGGCTGGGCGCGCAAAGACTAATTTCGCCGCAGCAGGCGCTTGTTTGGGCTCAGCTGGCCTTCAGCCGCGACCCACCAAGCAGGCCGCGCTCTTCCAGCACCGGATAGGCCATCGAGGCCAGCAGCGAGTTGATCTGCTTGAGGTCGCGGATGGTGTCGAGGTGGATGGAGCTGGTCTCGACGCTCTTGGCGGTGCCGTCGCGCAGGCGCACGAAATGGCTGGCGCTGGTTTCCTTCTCGCGGTCGCGCAGTCGGTCCTTTTCCAGCACCAGTTGGCGCGCGGCCTCGGGGTCGCGGGACACCAGCACATTGAAGGCGAGCCTGGCATTGGCCAGCACCGAGGCATGGAAGGCGCTGAGTTCGCGCCAGCCTTCGGGCGTGAACTCCAGCCCGCGCTCAAGCTTCTTCTTCACATGCACCAGCATGTTGCGCACGATGATGTCGCCGACCTGCTCGAGCTTGACGCAGGCACCGATCAATTCCTGGCAGCGGAGGGCCTCGTCCTCTGTGAGCGAGTTCCTGGTCAGTTTGGCCAGATAAAGCTTGATCGCCGCGTGCTTCCTGTCGACACGGTCGTCAAGTGCGGCCAGCGCCTTGATCTTGTCGGCGTCGGCGCTCTCGTAGAGTTCGATGATGCGCTTCAGCATGATCTCGACCGTTTCGCAGACCCGCACCACCTCGCGGGTGGCATTGGCCAGCGCCTGGCTCGGCACGTCCAGCGCGCTGTCGTTGAGCGCGGAAAGCTCGATGACGTCGAGAGCTGCGGCCGGTTCGGACTTGGTGCCCATCGCCACGATCTTCTCCGAAACGCGATAGACCAGACTGGCCAGCGGCAGGCCGGCGAGCAGGATCAGCACATTGAAGAGGATGTGGGCGTTGACGATCTGGTCGGGCACGGTGGCGCCGAGGAAGGCGACCGGCGGCTTCAGCGTCATGAACAGGATCAGCATCACCAGCGAGCCCATGCCGCGCATCAACAGATTGCCGATTGGCACGACGCGCACGCCAGGCTCGGCGTTGCGGGTGAGCAGCGGCGCGATGATCGACGAGCCGAGATTGACGCCGAGCACCAGCACGATGCCGAGTTCCGGCGGGATGAAACCGCGGCCGGCCAGTGTCACCAAAAGCAGCACCGCGGCGATCGAGGAGTGGAACAGCCAGGTGATGAGGGCTGCAAGCAGGTAGGCGGTGACGAAATCGCCGGAGAAGTAGTTGACGATGAGCGGCATCAGCGTGCTCTGGCGCAGCGGCTCGGACGCCTGGCCGATCATCTCCAGCGACAGAAGCAAAAGGCCGATGCCGACCAGAATGCGGCCGGACTGGCGCCAGTCGCGCCGCTCGGTCGCCATGAACATGACGGTGCCGGCGACAAGGCAGATCGGCACCAGCAGCGTCAGATCGAAGGTCAAGAGCTTGACCACCAGCGCCGAGCCGATCTCGGCGCCGCGCACCGCCAACTGGCCCGACATGCCCGACACGATGCCTGCGCCGGCGAAGGAGCCGACGAGAAGCGTGACCGCGGTCGAGCTCTGCAGCGCGACCGACAGGCCGCAGCCGGCCAGCACCGCCATGATCGGATTGCGCATGGTGGCGCGCAGCCGGTGGCGCAGCACGTCGCCATAGGCGCGCTCGACGCCGGTCTTGACCATCCGGGTGGCGAACAGCATCAACGCCACGGCGCCGGCCAGATGCAGGAGAACGACCGAACCGCTCATGTCAACGCCTGCATGCGGACAGGACGCGCGATGCTGACAGCGCGACGCCTGGAGGGGACAACGAGGATGCGAATCATGGTCATGACAGTCGCTTAATATTAGCTGGAATATTTTAGCCGGATAATAAAATTTGTCGATTCCAAGGGCGGTCGCGACGCGACAGGCCGTGTCGGAAAATAGACGGACGCGCAGACGACTGCACGGCGGGTTCATGGCACGGCAGTGGACTGGCGAAGTTTGCCGCGCCTTTGGCGACAACCTTTGTGATGATCTTCAAATATCTGATATAAGCGAATGATTTCATTACATAATTGTAATGCTGACGTTCAGTTTCAGTTCATCCTTCGGGGGCTATTCCCTGGGCATCAACAACCAAGGAGCCCCGTTATGAAACGCATTGTTCTTTCCGCCCTCGCTTTCTCGATGCTGGCCGCGACTTCGCTTACCGGCCAGGCCGCACCGACGAACACGCCGGCTGCACCGCAGTCGAACTACACCAACGTCGACTGGCAGAAGCCCACCAGCCAGAAGCGCGTGATCCATAAGCGTTTCGAAAAGAAAGTGGTCGTGAAGCGGAACCATTGGCGCAATGGCCAGAAATATTCCAGCTGGAGGCAGCACCAGCCGATCCGCGACTATGGACGATATGGCCTGCATCGTCCCGGCCGCGGCCAGGAATGGATCCGCGTCGGCAACGACTATGTGCTGGTGAGCATCCTGTCCGGCATCATCTTCGGCGCCATTGCCGCGCAGTGAGCCTACCAGCGCACTGCTGGAGCTTGAAAGGAGGCAGGCGGCCGGCAACGGCCGCCTTTCTTTTTGCCTGTGGAAACCGGGTATGGCCGGTATTCGGGGTCGTCGGATTTCGCCGGCATGATTATATGTTGGGGAAACGAGTTCCCCGATGCGCTTTCCACCCGCCTTTCTCGACGAGATACGCGACCGTGTGCCGATTTCATCGGTTATCGGCCAGCGCGTCGCGTGGGACAGGAAGAAGACCAACGCGTCGCGCGGCGACTATTGGGCGTGCTGCCCGTTCCATGGCGAGAAGAGCCCATCCTTTCACTGCGAGGACAAGAAGGGCCGCTACCACTGCTTCGGCTGCTCGGTGTCGGGCGATCATTTCAAATTCCTGACCGAACTCGACGGCATGAGTTTTCCCGAAGCGGTCGAGAAGATCGCCGAGATGGCCGGCGTGCCGATGCCGGTGCGCGACGAACGGGAGGAACAGCGCGAGAAGGAACGCGCCAGCCTGACCGACGTCATGGAGATGGCGACCGCTTTCTTCCAGGAGCGGCTGCAGGGACCGGAAGGCGCCAAGGCGCGCGCCTATCTCAGGGACCGCGGGCTGACGCCGGCGACGCAGCAATCGTTCCGGCTGGGCTTTGCGCCGGACAGCCGCAACGCGCTGAAGGAGCATCTTGCCGCCAAGGGCGTGCCCAAGGCCGATATTGAGGCCTGCGGGCTGGTGCGCCATGGCGACGACATCCCGGTCTCCTATGACTGGTTCCGCGACAGGATCATGTTCCCGATCCCGGATTCGCGCGGCAAGATCATCGCCTTCGGCGGCCGCGCGCTGGCCGCCGATGCGCTGGCCAAATACATGAACTCGCCCGACACCGAGCTCTTCCACAAGGGCAATGTGCTCTACAATTTCGCCCGCGCCCGCAAAGCGCTCGCAAAGGGCGGTACGGTGATTGCCGTTGAAGGCTATATGGACGTCATTGCGCTGGCGCAGGCCGGCTTCGAAAATGCCGTGGCGCCGCTCGGCACCGCGCTCACCGAAAACCAGCTTGAACTTCTGTGGCGCATGGCGCCCGAGCCGATGCTTTGCTTCGACGGCGACCAGGCCGGGCTGAAGGCGGCGTGGCGCGCCGCCGACATGGCGCTGCCGTCGATCCAGCCGGGACGCTCGGCGCGCTTTGCCCTGCTGCCCGAGGGCAAGGACCCCGACGATCTGGTCAAGGCCGAAGGGCCGGACGCCTTTCGCGCCGTGCTTGCCGAAGCGCGGCCGCTGGCCGACCTGCTCTGGATGCGCGAGACGGCAGGCGGCGTCTTCGACACGCCGGAGCGGCGGGCGGAGCTGGAAAAGACGCTGCGCGAACTGACCGGCCGCATCCGCGACGAGAGCCTGCGCTACCACTACCAGCAGGAGATGCGCGAGCGCGTGCTGAACTTCTTCGGCTCGCAGCGCAGTGCCCGCCAGGGTCGTCAGGACTGGAAACCGGGGCAGGGCAAAACACCGGCACCCGGCGGCCAGTTCGCGAAAGGCAGCGGCGTTGGCGCGCGCGCCGCGATCACCGAAAGCCTCGGCCGCTCCGCCATGGTCAAGCGCGGCGGCGAGATGATGTCGGTGCGGGAGGCGACGATCATCGTGGCGCTGGTCAACCATCCCGCGCTGATCGACGAGAATTTCGCCCATGTCGAGTTCCTCGATCTCGCCAACACCGATCTGCAGCGGCTGCACGCCGCCATCCTCGATGCCATGGCGCATGACATGGCCAATGACCGCGACGCGGTGATCGCCACGATCGAGCGCGCCGGCTGCAGCGATATCTGGGAGCGGGCGGTGATGCTGATCAAACGCGCCCGGCAATGGCCGGCGCTGGAAACCGCCGCCCTTGACGATGCCCGTGACGCCTTCAACCAGGCGCTGCACTTGCAGCGCAGCGCGCGCACCTTACATAAGGAGCTCAAGCAGGCGGAAGCAGCGCTCGCCAGCGATCCCACAGACGAAAACTACCGGCATCTCGTCGAGATTCAGGCGCAATTTCGTGATGTGCAGGCAACGGAAGCGCTGATCGAAGGGTTCGGCGTGTCCTCGGGCAAGGCTGGACGCGTGTAGGTTGAAACCTGCGCAAGAGTGAAGTTGAAACGTGCTGCGCGTCGAATCGACGCCTCTAAGTCGGGTAATTGATTCGCTTTTTTGATGCGAATCATGCGAGAGGCGCTTGACCTTCTGGCAGAATGACGGAATCAGGACGATTCGAAACCTTAACCCGTGCCGGCGTCGATGGGAAATGCAGCGATGTGAGGTGCTGATCACTGGACAGGCTGTTAGCCTGCCACAGATATCAGGGTTAATCTGGACTTAATGCATGTCGCCCAAAAGTGAAAACCGGTTTTGGGGCACGATATGAACCAAACAAAAGAGTTGATGCGGTTACCGGCCCGGTGAAGCGCGTTTCGTCACGAGCGCATAATTTGACCGGTGCGGCAGCTTACGCGGCTTCGATGTTCGGCCGCTAGGAGAAGATAAAGACTATGGCGACAAAGGAAAAGGAAGAGGTCGAGACCGAACGTGAAGGCGCCACCGATGGCCCGCTGCTCGACCTTTCCGATGATGCTGTCAAGAAGATGATCAAGGCCGCCAAGAAGCGCGGCTATGTGACCCTTGACGAGCTGAATGCGGTGCTGCCGTCGGAAGAGACCGATCCGGATCGCATCGAAGACATCAATGCAATGCTGTCCGACATGGGCATCAACGTGGTCGAGGACGACGACCAGGGCGAGGAGCCCGAGGCCGCCGACAGCAATGCCGATGCCGAGGAAGACGCCAACGAACTGGCCGAGCAGACCGGCACCGCCGTCGCCGCCACGACCACCAAGAAAGAGCCGACCGACCGCACCGATGATCCGGTGCGCATGTATCTGCGCGAAATGGGCTCGGTCGAGCTCCTGTCGCGCGAGGGCGAAATCGCGATCGCCAAGCGCATCGAGGCCGGCCGCGAGACGATGATCGCGGGCCTCTGCGAAAGCCCGCTGACCTTCCAGGCCATCATCATCTGGCGCGACGAGCTCAACGAATCCAAGATCCTGCTGCGCGAGATCATCGACCTCGAAGCCACCTATGCCGGCCCCGAAGCCAAGCAGGCGCCGGTGGTGGAGCGCATCGAGGAGGCCCCGAAGCCCGAGGAAAAGCCACGCCGCGGCAGCCGTGAAGACGAAGACGACATCACCAATGTCGGCACCGATACGCGCGGCCTGGTCGATGACGACGAGGAAGACGAGGACGAGGCCAGCCTGTCGCTGGCCGCGATGGAAGCGGAATTGCGTCCGCAGGTGATGGAGACGCTCGACGTCATCGCCGACACCTACAAGAAGCTGCGCAAGCTGCAGGACCAGCAGGTCGAGAACCGTCTGGCCGCCGCCGGCACGTTGTCGCCCAGCCAGGACCGCCGCCTGAAGGAGCTGAAGGATCAGCTGATCAAGGCGGTGAAGTCGCTGTCGCTCAACACCGCGCGCATCGAGGCGCTGGTCGAGCAGCTCTACGACATCAACAAGCGCCTGGTGCAGAACGAAGGCAAGCTGCTGCGCCTGGCCGAAAGCTATGGCGTGCGCCGCGAGGAGTTCCTGAAGGAATATCAGGGTTCCGAGCTCGATCCGAACTGGACGCGCTCGATCGGCAATCTTACCTCGCGCGGCTGGAAGGAATTCACCAAGAACGAGAAGGACGCGATCAAGGAGCTGCGTTCGGAGATCCAGAACCTCGCCACCGAAACGGCGATCTCGATCCTGGAATTCCGCAAGATCGTCAATCAGGTGCAGAAAGGTGAGCGCGAAGCCGCGATCGCCAAGAAGGAAATGGTCGAGGCCAATCTGCGTCTCGTCATCTCGATCGCCAAGAAGTACACCAATCGCGGCCTGCAGTTCCTCGACCTGATCCAGGAAGGCAATATCGGCCTGATGAAGGCGGTCGACAAATTCGAATACCGCCGCGGTTATAAGTTCTCGACCTACGCGACATGGTGGATCCGGCAGGCGATCACGCGTTCGATCGCCGACCAGGCGCGCACCATCCGCATTCCGGTGCACATGATCGAAACGATCAACAAGATCGTGCGGACCTCGCGCCAGATGCTGCACGAGATCGGCCGCGAGCCGACGCCTGAGGAACTGGCCGAAAAGCTCGCAATGCCGCTCGAAAAAGTGCGCAAGGTGCTGAAGATCGCCAAGGAGCCGATCTCGCTCGAAACGCCGGTCGGCGACGAGGAGGATTCGCATCTCGGCGATTTCATCGAGGACAAGATGGCGATCCTGCCGATCGACGCGGCGATCCAGGCCAATCTGCGCGAAACGACCACGCGCGTGCTGGCCTCGCTGACGCCGCGCGAAGAGCGCGTGCTGCGCATGCGTTTCGGCATCGGCATGAACACCGACCACACGTTGGAAGAAGTCGGCCAGCAGTTCTCGGTCACCCGCGAGCGTATCCGCCAGATCGAAGCCAAGGCGCTGCGCAAGCTCAAGCACCCGAGCAGGTCGCGCAAGCTGCGCAGCTTCCTCGACAGCTGACACTCGCCGATTGCAAGGAAATTAAGGGCGCCCATCGAGGCGCCCTTTTCGTTTCAAGTGGTTCATCGAATTGCTCTACAACGGCACGTTCAGCCGCGTCCCCTTGACGATGATGCCGCCTCGGTCGCCAACTTCTATTGAGCCGTAACGCTGCCTGAAGCACTCGGGCAGCGGGCGGTCGCCGGGAATCGACAGCCACAGGCGCAGCATATGGCGCCGCTTGTCGGAGTCTGGCCAATCGCGAAAACCCATGCGGTCGTGAAGCAATGAATGGTTGTAGACAAACTGCATGTCGCCGGGCCGCAGCCGCATCGACAGGTTTAGCTTCGGGTCATTGGCAAGGCTGTCGAAGAGATCCAGCGCCTCGACATGCGCGGGGCTCAGCCGCATGGCATCCGGGAAGCGCTGCGCGCTGTCGATGTACTGGCGTTGATAAATGCCGGTCAGCAGTCTCGCGTGCCAGTTGAGGACTGGGATTTCGAAGTAGGGCTTTTCGCCTTCGGGTACCTCGCCGCGCCGGTCTGTAGCAATCGGATCAAACAGCAGGCGGACCAGATCAGGCCGTCGTTTGCGCATCTCGTTGTAGATCGTCACCGTGCTGACCAGCAGGGACTCGCCACCTTGCATGGCATCTCTAAGGCAGAGCAGACCGACGACGTCGGCGGAGTCGGTGTGAAATGTCTGGCGCTCCGCCGTCTGGTAGATGCGTGTCGTGGCGTCCCTGGCGTCGGCGCCTGTGTCGCGGACATGGCCGAGTATATGGCCCTGGGCATTCTGCGACCGTGCGCTTCCCAGATGCGCGCCAATCCCGCAGAAGATCGTTGCCGCCATTTGCGCGGAATATGTCTCGACCGGAAGGCCGCGAAGCACCTCGAACCCTATGCCTGCGATGAGTTTTTCACGAAGGGCGGCGAGATGGCCGGCAAGCCGGGGCAAGGGGAAATCGGCCTTGCTCAGGCTGCCGATATCTTGCGAGCGGGCGAGAAAGCCGGTTGCCGCCAATTCCAGTTCCGCGACATCCTGCTTGTCCAATTCGACCAGCCAATTTTCAGGATGCTTCGCTATTTCCTCGCCAGTCCATGCGGCAGGAATTTCGATCTGTCCGGGCGGCAGGTCGATGCTCTCGCGCATGAAACTCTCCAATGGCTGGATCGGCGGGGATTTCCGCCAGGTCGATGGCCACGAACGGAGATTGCCGTAGTCAGGCGGATTATTAAACCGGCTTTCCCTGGTCGGCGCTGACAGTTTGCGGTCGTCACCATGCCGCCGCCTTGGCGCTTGGAGAAATCGCCTTCACGCATCAATGGGGCTGGCGCGACGGTCCTTGCACGAAGCTCGCTGCGGGCGGATACTTCCCCGTCGGATGCGTGTTCTGGGTGACAAGCCGGATGTTCGCCCCGGCGCAGGTCCACGACCTGAGCCGTGCTCCGTGGCGCCGGAGGGAGGTATGCGATGACAACCTACATCCTTTTGATGAACTGGACCGAACAGGGCGCGAGGAATGTGCGCGAGTCGCCGAAGCGGCTCGATGCCGCCAAGAAGCAACTGGCTGACATGGGTGGATCGTTCAAGGCGTTTTATCTCACGATGGGCGAATGCGACATGGTGGCCGTAGTCGAAGCGCCCGACGATGCGGTGCTGGCGCGCTTTGCGCTGATGCTGGCGACTGGCGGCAGCGTCAAGACGCGAACGCTCAAGGCTTTCCCGGAATTTGCCTATCGCGAGATCGTCACTTCGCTTGGATAAGGCGAAGGTAGCTTGAAATAACGAGGCCAGAAGCATTTCCGGGCGATCAATGGGGGTGCCGCTTGACGGCGCCTGATCTGCCGATATTGAGGGGAAATGCTCCTCTCGCTTGAGAAGAACTTTATTTTCATCCATATCCCGAAGACGGCGGGGACCTCGATCACCCGTGCGCTGCGGCCATGGTGCCTGAGGCCGAAGCCGACGCCGTGGCGGCGTCTGCTGTCGCGTCTGCCGGTGCCGGAAGCGCCGGAGAAGGTCAATTTCAAGCAGCATGACAGAGCCGCCTGGCTGCGGCGCAAATTGCCCTCCCGGCTCTATGACGGCGCCTACAAATTCGCCGTGGTGCGCAACCCTTTCGAGCTGGTCGTTTCCAACTACCAGCATTTGCGCCGGAAAACCTCGCGGCGCCGGCATCGCCAGGCGCAGCGCTGGGACTTCAAGGCGTTCCTGCGCTACCTCGAACGCAAGAACCGGCTGGCGCGGGTGGATCAGACGAGCTGGATTTCGGACAGGGATGGAAAGCTGATCATCGACGAGGTCCTGCGCTTCGAAACGCTGGGCGAGCAGTTCAATGTCCTGGCCGAGCGGCTCGGCCTTCCCGGCGAGCTTCCGCGATCGAATGTCGGGGCGCCGGTCGACTATCGCGCCCTCTACGATGAGGAGGCGAAAGCGATCGTGCGGCGGCTCTATGTCAGAGACTTCGAACGCTTCGGCTACGATTTCTGATTTGCGGCGCGCAAGGGGAAGACGGGACGCGGCGCCGTGGTAGAATGAGGGTCATGTCTGAACCGCTCTCACATTCGCATCTATGGCCCGGCGTGCCGCTTGCGCTTGGCTCTGCCGCCTTGTTTGGCGCGGCGCCGCCGCTATCCAAGCTGCTCCTTGATACTGTCAATCCCTTCCTGCTGGCGGGCCTGCTCTATCTCGGCGCGGGTGTAGGGCTGGCGGTGTTTCGCCTGCTTCGAGGCGTGCAGGCAGCCGCCGGCGAAGCGCAACTGGCCCGCAAGGACATGCCATGGCTGGCGCTGGCGATCGGTATGGGTGGCATCGTCGCCCCCGTGCTTCTGATGTTCGGCCTTACACTGAATACCGCATCCAGCTCCGCTTTGTTGCTCAACCTCGAAGCGCTGGCTACCATGGCGATAGCCTGGCTGATCTACCGCGAGAATGTCGACCGTCGACTGCTTTTTGGTGCCTTCGCCATCCTTGCCGGTGCGGTTCTGTTGTCATGGCAAGGCCAGGGTGTTGCCTTCAACCTTGGCGCGTTGCTGGTTGCCGGAGCTTGCCTGGCATGGGGCCTGGACAACAATTTCACCCGGAAAATCTCCGCTACCGACCCGGTGGTGATCGCCATGCTGAAGGGGCTGGTGGCAGGTATCGTCAATGTCGGGCTCGGCTTGATTGCCGGCGCATCATTGCCCGCTATGTCCATCGTCGCCGCGGCAGCGACAGCCGGTTTCTTCGCCATCGGCATCAGCCTGGTTATGTTCATCCTGGCGCTGCGCCATCTCGGCACGGCACGCACAGGGGCCTACTATTCGCTGGCGCCGTTCATAGGCGCTCTGCTTGCCGTGTCTGTCCTCGGTGAGCCCCTGACGTTGAAGCTGGTGATTGCCGGACTTTTGATGGGCGTAGGCCTGTGGCTGCATCTGTCCGAGCGCCACGATCATGAGCATGATCACCAGGCTCTTGAGCATGAGCATAGTCATGTGCATGACGAGCACCACCAGCACGATCATGATGGGATGGTGACAGAACCGCACTCGCACCGGCATCGGCATGTGCCGATGCGTCATGCGCACGCGCACTATCCCGATCTGCACCACCGGCACGACCACGGCTAATGGCGGGCGCTCTGCTGACTGTCTGGTACAACACGCGCTGCCCGGTCTGCGATGGCGGCATCACCAGGCAGAAAAGGCGGCTGATCGAGGCGATCAAGGCCGGCCGAATCGCGTTTCGTGACATCAATCTCGAACCGGCGGCTCTAGCCGGCTACGGCGCCTCGCTGGAGGACATCCGCCGCCGGCTGCATGCCACGGATGATCAGGGCAAGCTGCTGGTCGGCGCCGATGTCGCGCTTGCCGTCTGGAGGGTGACGCCGGGCGAGGGGTGGCTGGCTGCGCTGTTCGGCAATCCGGTCGCGCTGCCGCTGACGCGGTTCGCCTATGATCGCTTTGCTGACCTTCTCTATGCCTGGAATCGACGCAACGGACGTTGGTAAGGGGGCAAGCCCGAAATTGTCTTCGGGCCTGCCGTCGTGAGCCTTATCGGGCCGGCAGCTCGCATACCCAGCCGACGATGCGTCGCACGGCCGGCAACACAAGCAGCAGCGTCGGAAACGCCACCAGCCAGGACAAGCCCCAGGCGGTGAGCCAGACAGAGGGCAGGTTGGGCTGAGGGCCAAGGCTTTTCAGCGTCGAGATGAACGAGACGATGAAGGTCATCAGCAGCGACAGCACCAGTGGGCTGACGATGGCAGCATAGCGGGCCGGCAGCTTGCCGCGCTTACGGGTCGTGGTCATTGGGATTTTCCCTGAAGTATCCGGTCCGTCGCATGGCATCCACTCCTGCCGGGATTCCGGCGGAATTGCCCGGAAGGACCGGGGTTGGATGCGTTGCTTGACGTCAGACGCTTACGGAGAGGCGCAAAGCCCTCACGCGCCTTCTAGCTGTCAGCGTCGGTGAAATCAACCGCTCTGGCGCCGCTCTTAGATACATCGTAAGATATATCTTGACTCGTCGATGCTGCACGCCTACTTAAGATATATCGTACGATAGAACTCAAGGAGCAATCCATGCACAGACATCATCCCTTTGGCGAGCGCGCCGAGCGCGCTTTCCTCCATATGGCCGGCAAGTTCGGCGGGCGCGGCGGCGGCTTCGGCCCATTCGGTCACGGCGGACGTGGCGGCGGACGCGGCGGCCCGGGCGACATGTTTCGCGCCGGACGCATGCTGGCCGACGGCGATCTCAAGCTGATCACGCTGTCGCTGCTGGCCGAGGCGCCGCGCCACGGCTACGACATCATCAAGGCGCTGGAAGAGCGCACCAGCGGCATCTACAGCCCAAGCCCGGGCGTCGTTTATCCGACGCTGACCTTCCTCGAAGAGGCCGGCTATGCCGCCTCTGCGGCCGACGGCAACAAGAAGGTGTTTTCGATCACCGAGGCGGGCCAGGTGCATCTCACCGAAAATCGCGAAATGATCGACGGCGTGCTCGAGCATCTCGAGCGCTTCGGCCGCAAGATGGCCAAGGCGCGCGAGTGGTTCGGCTGGAACGACGACGGCGAGGAAGGCGGACGGCGTGGCCGCGGCGCCCGTTCGGAAGCCCGCGACGAGTTCCGCACTGTCCGCCACCGGCTGCGTGCCGCTCTCGGCGAAATCGTCGACGCGCCGGCCGAAAAGCAGGCCGAAGCGATCGCCATACTGGAAGGCGCCGCCGAAGCTCTTGAGGCGCTGTCGCGCGGCTGAGCTGGTTTGTGTGCATGTCGCTATCCCAAAACCGCAGGGCACTTTTGCGCGACATGCATTAGCGGGCCGCGCAGCCGCGGCCCTTGCCGATTGAGCCGATGACCGCTAGTGAAAATCATCTCGCATCACCATGTGATGCGGGATGATTGCGGTTGGAGGCTGCTCATGTCTTTTCTGAAACGTCTTTTCGGCGGCGGTGGCGGCAGTGACACCGGCGAGCCCAAGAGCGCCGCTCCGGCAAAGCAGATCGAACACAAGGGTTTTCTGATCAGCGCCACACCTTACAAGGCTGATGGCCAGTACCAGACTTGCGGCGTGGTTTCGAAGGAAATCGGCGGCGTGATGAAGGAACACCGCTTCATCCGCGCCGACCGTTTCGCCGGTCTTGACGACGCTGTCGACATCTCGATCAAGAAGGGCATCCAACTCGTCGACGAGCAAGGCGAGAAGATTTTCGGCTAGGTATGTCGATATTCAGGTGATGCCGTCCTGCGAATGCCGGCTTCCTGCGCTTCCGATGCTCACGTACGAAAAGTACGCTCCACTCCGGTTCTCGGTACAGCCATTCTCGGCTCGGCCTGACCTGAATCTCAACACACCCTTGTTAGCGCCTGGTGCGTTGACAACAAAAAAGGCAGGCGATGGGCGCCTGCCTTTTTCAATTCAAGTGAGTGACTGGCTTGCGTTTTACGCCGCCGCCGCAACACGCTCGGCAGCACCCGCGGCCACCACGGCGTCGACCTTGGCTGTCGCCTTGGCGAGCGCGGCGGTAACGGCATCGGCGCCCATGCCGACGCCTTCGATACGGATGACTTCGACATCGGTCATGCCGAGGAACCCGAGCACCGAGCGCAGATAGGGGACAGCGTGGTCCATCTGGACGGCCGCGCCTTCGGAATAGATACCGCCGGAAGCGAGCACGATGTAGACCTTCTTGCCGGTGACGAGGCCCTTGGGGCCGCCCTCGCCGTAAGAGAAGCTCCTGCCGGAACGGGCGATGTGGTCGACCCACGACTTCAGCGTCGAGGAGATGTTGAAGTTGATGAAGCCGGTGGCCAGGATCACGGTGTCGGCGGCGAACAGCTCGTCGAGCGCGACGTCGGAGACGCCGACGACTTCAGCCTGGCGCGGGCTGCGGGCTTCGACGGGCGTGTAGATGCCGGTCGAATAATCGGCGTCGATATGCGGCAGCGGGTTGGCGACGAGGTCGCGCACGACAAGCGTGTTCGACGGATCGGCGGCGAGGAGCTTTTCAGCGAATTCGGTGGCGATGCGGGTCGAATGCGAGGCAGCGCCGCGCGGGCTGGACGTAACGAGAAGGATCGACATGGGGCTCTCCAAGGTTGGAATGAATTGTCCCGCCAGATATGGGGCTACCGACCCATTCGAAAAACTGGTATATTTTCTATATGATCGATCCATAATCCGGATAAGTCTATGCAGCCTAATCCGACACTCGACCAACTTCAGATCTTTGTGACGGTTGCAGAAACCGGCAGCTTTTCGGCCGCCGGCCGTAAGCTCAACCGGGCACAGTCCGTCATCAGCTACGGCATCGCCAATCTCGAGGCACAGCTTGGACTAAAACTGTTCGAGCGCGAGGGCACGCGCGAGCCACAGCTGACCGAGATCGGCCGGGCGATGCTGGAGGATGCGCGGCGCATGGTCGGCATGCTGCAGCGCATCCGTTCGCGTGCCGATGGCCATCATCAGGGGCTGGAGGCCGAAGTGGCGCTGTCGGTCGACGCGGCGCTGCCTTCGCCAGTGCTGGTGCGGGTGCTGAAAGCATTCGAGGCGCATTTTCCGACCGTGATGCTGCGCGTGCACATCGGCACGCTCGGCGTGATCCCCGATCATGTTGTCAGCGGCCAGGCCGACCTTGGTATCGGTGGCCTGCTGGGCGAGGTCGACGTGCATCTCGTGCGCATCGGCTTCATGTCGATCGTGCTGGCTGCCGCCCCCACCCATCCTCTGGCACTGCTGCCGAAACCGGTGGCGATCGAGGATGCGCGAGAGCACACCCAGCTGGTTGTCACCGACCAGTCTGAACGCACCAAGGGACGCGACTTCGGTGTCTTCGCTTATCGCACCTGGCGCCTGACGGACGTGCGCATCAAGCATACGTTGATGCGCGAGGGGCTGGGCTGGGGTGGGCTGCCGCGCTGGCTGATCGCCGACGATCTGGCCAGCGGCAGGCTGGTGGAGCTCGACCTCGAACCCTTTAGCGAGGTGCGCTCGCCGATGTTTGCCATGCATCGCAACGACAGCAGCCCGAAGCCGGCGGCGGCCTGGCTGATCGAGCAGTTCAAGCGCCAGCTCGGCTGCTTCAACGAGTCCGAACCGGACGACCTGCCTGAGGAAGAGGCGGGGACAGCCCATCGATCAGCGCCATGAGCACGGCGCGATAGTCTTCGGCTGAGGCGCCGGCCTCGACGGCAAGTGCCGCGCGATCGAAGGCGGCGGCGAGCAAAGCGGTCAGCGCATCGGCCGGCAGTCTCGTCATTGTGTTGGCCCGCATCGCCGCGACCAGACCCTCACGCAGCGAACGGTTACCATGGCGGTTGTCGATCATGTCCATGGCGGCACGGCCGAGCACGGCCGGACCATCGAGTAGCAGCAGCCGAGTGCGGCCGGGGAGACGCATGGCAGCGAGATAGGCGTCCGATCCGGCGATCAGCGCGTCGCGGGCAAACAGCGACGGCGGCGAGGCACGATCGATCTCGGCGGCGACAGCTTCTGCCTCCTGCTCGACCACGGCGGCAAACAGCGCCTGCTTGTCGGCGAAATGGTGGTAGAGCGCGCCGCGGGTGACGCCGGCGGCCGCTACGATCTCCGGCGTGCCGGTCTCGGCATAGGATTTTTCAATGAACAGTTTGCGCGCGGCGGCGATCAGGTCGGCACGCGTTGCCTCGGTGCGATCGCGATTGGAGCGGCGCGCGGTTTCTCGTTGCATACATGCAGCCTGTATGTTATTTCAATTTACATGCAGACTGTATGTTAGCTGACGGGAGAAAGAAAGATGAAGACGACGAGCTATTATCCGGTGTTGATGACGGGCGACGTAGCCGGCACGAAAGCCTTCTATATCAACCACTTCCGCTTCAAGCCGCTGTTTGCGAGCGACTGGTATGCACATCTGCAGTCGGCCGAGGATCGCCGGGTCAATCTCGGCATCGTCCACGGCGACCACGAAACGATCCCGGAAGAGGGGCGCGGCCGCACGTCGGGGCTGCTGATCAATTTCGAGGTCAGGGATCCGGACGCGGTTTATGAGCGGATCGTTGCGGCCGGCCTGCCGATCCTGCGCTCGCTGCGCGACGAACCCTTCGGCCAGCGACATTTCATCACCAGGGATCCCAATGGCGTGCTGATCGACGTCATCAAGCCGATTCCACCCAGCGAGGAGTTTCTGGCGCAGTTCGCGGAGGGCGCGGCGGGCACCTAAGCGATGGCAGCAAGTGTCGGCAGCGGCTCCGGCCTCTGTGGCCGGGGTCACGCGATGCAGTCTATGCTGGATGATGCTGAAGCTGGTCCTGTTGCATGCGTGACATCTGCCTTGTTCGTGCGCCATCCAATCTCGGCCTTCGGCCGCTGCACGCCGGCCATGTGCCCGGCACCTGGCGCGCGCCGCAGGCGCTGAGCGAAGCCGGTCTGATCGAGGTGCTGGTGCCGGCGCGGGTGGTCGATCTCCAAAGGCCCGCTTACAGCATCGAACAGCAACCGGGCACCCGCCTACGCAATGGTCCGGCGATCCGCCGCTTCAATCTCGACCTTGCCGAGATCGTCGCAAGTGCGCTCGGGCAAAGCGAATTCCCGCTGGTCATCGGCGGCGATTGTTCGATCCTGCTTGGCGCGCTGGCGGCCGCGCGACAGTCCGGCGCGGTCGCGCTGGTGCATGTCGATGGCCACAGCGATTTCCGCCATCCCGGCAATTACGACGTCGATGCCGCGCTCGGCTCGGCCGCCGGCATGGACCTGGCGCTTGCCACCGGACGTGGCGAGCCTTTGTTGACGGAGTGGCCCGGCATTGCCGGTCCGCTTGTTGCCGACGAGACGGTGGTGCAGATCGGTGAACGCGAGAGCCGCGATGCCGATTTTGCCTGGCCCGACATCAATGCGACCGCCATCACGCGTATCGATGTCTTTGCCGCGCAGGAACTCGGCGCGGCTGGAGTGTTGGAAAAGACCCGAGCCACGCTGACGCGCGCCGATTGTCCCTACTGGTTGCATCTCGATGTTGATGTGCTCGACCAGACAATCATGGCGGCAGTGGATTCGCCCGGCTGTCCCGGCATCGATCCCGACGATCTCGTTGCGATCCTGTCGGCGCTGGCAGGGGACCGGCGCTGCATCGGCATGGACATGACCATCTACGATCCCGATCTCGACCCGGACGGCGACCTCGCAGCGTTGCTGGTGTCGCTGCTCGGGCGCGTGCTCAAGCAGCGATAGGGTTAGCTCGCCCTTGCCACCGGCGTCACCGTGACCTGGCTGACGCCGGTGCGGCGCACCACGGTGCACAGCGTCTCGCGGCCGATGCGTTCGGCATCGAGCATGCGCACGAGGTCGTCGACGCCGGTGACGGGGCGGCCGTCTATTGCGGCGATGATGTCGCCCTCCTTCAGGCCGGCCTTTGCCGCCGGGCCGTTCTTCTCGACGCTGCGCAGCCGTACCGCGGTGTTGGTCGACACCTGTGACAGAAGCGCTGCGCGGCGCGGCAAATTGGTGGTGTCGGCGGAGATGCCGATGAAGGCGCGCCGCACCCGGCCGAAGCGGATGATCTCCGAAATGACGAAGTTCGCGGTGTTGGAGGCAACCGCGAAGGCGATGCCTTGCGCGCCATGGATCATGGCGGTGTTGACGCCGATAACCTCGCCGGCCGACGAGACCAGCGGCCCGCCGGAATTGCCAGGATTGAGCGCCGCATCGGTCTGGATGACGTCGTCGATCAGCCGCCCGGTCGAGGCGCGCATCGACCGGCCGAGCGCCGAGACGACGCCGGAGGTGACGGTCCATTCGAAGCCGAGCGGATTGCCGATGGCGATGGCGATCTGGCCGCGCCGCAGCCGCTTGGAATCGCCGAGCGGCGCCACGTCGGCAAAGCTGCCGTCAGCGCGCACCAGCGCGATGTCGGTGTCGGGGTCGCGGCCAAGCACGCGGCCTTCGCTGGAGGCGCCGTCCGGCAGCGAGACTCGCACCGTCCTGGCGTCGCCGACCACATGGAAATTGGTGACGACCAAGCCGTCCTGTGCGATGACGAAGCCGGAGCCGTGGCCGCCCTGGCCGCCAATGCGCTCGATGCGGCAGACGGCGGGGCCGATGCGATCCACCGCGTCTGCCACCGTCGTCGAATAGGCGTCGAGCAGTGTGTCGTCCGGTTGGAATTTGGCGGCGGCGACGGCCATTGGTGGGCTCCGTGTTTTCAGGCGTGTTCGTGATTTTTTCCTGTGCGTGTCGTCATCCCAAAACCGCTGAGCACTTTTGGGCGACACGCACTATATGTGCGAAGCGGCTGGAAGCGCCGCGACCTGACCAGATGGCCAGTGAAACCATGAACTAGCCGTCAGGCGAGTATCTGCGAGCCGGCTGCCGAGCGATATCTGGGGCATGCAAGAAACCCAGGAGACCAAAATGAGCGACTTCAATCTCAGCGCCTTTTCCGCAGCCATCGCCGATGTCGCGGCTGCGGCAGCACCCGCTACGGCAAGTTTCGCCACCCATCACCATCGCACCGCCAGCGCCTTCCACTGGCGTGACGGCTATTTCGTCACCGCCGAGGAAGCCGTGGAGGCCGGCGAGGAGATCGAACTGGCATTGGCATCGGGCGAGACGGTCAAGGCCGAACTGGTCGGCCGCGACCCCTCGACCGGCGTTGCACTTTTGAAACCGGCAGCTGCTGTCAGCGCCGCGCCGCTTGCCAAAGCGGATGCGGTGCGGCCCGGCAATCTGGCCATTGCCATCGGCAGCAGCCAGGGCTCGGCTCTGGCCGTGTCAGGCTCGGTCGGTGAGGTCGGTCCGGCCTGGCGCTCGATGCGCGGCGGCACCATCGACCGGCGCATCAATCTTGCCGTCAATGCCGGCGGCCGTTTCGAGGGCGGGCCGGTGCTCGACGCCAAGGGCGCGCTGATCGGCATGCTGCTGTTCGGCCCGCGCGGCCGGGCCCTGGTCATGCCCTATGAGACGATCGAGCGGGCGGTGGAGACGCTGCGTGAAAAGGGCCATGTCGCGCGCGGCTATCTCGGCGCCGGCCTGCACCCGATCCGTGACGGCGCGGCGCGCGGTGCCATGGTGATGAGCCTCGACGACAATGGCCCGGCCAAGGCCGCCGGTCTTGCTCTCGGTGACATCATCGTGGCGTGGAACGGCGAGGCCGTACATGGGCCGCGCGAGCTGATCCGCAAGCTTGGGCCCGATAGCGCAGGTGCCGCGGTGACGCTCGGCGTGGTGCGCGGCGGCGAACAGCGCGATGTGGCTGTAACCATCGGCGAGAAGCCGCTGAGCTGAGAGGGGTGATGGACACGCTCGCCAACGATCGGATCATGTCCGACGGCCCCGCCTCGCGGCGGCTGGTGGTGCTGATCGCGCTTGGCGACGTTGTTCGCGCTGAGCGCTTGGCTGCTGCGCTTGCCGCGAGCGACGATCTGTTGCCGGTCGCGGCCGGCAGCGGTGCGGCCGACGTCGCCATCATCGACGGCAGCGGCGCTGATGCCGTGCCGGCCGCCACGCCGCGGGTGCTGCTGTCTGGGCGTGCGGGCGGCGAACGGCCTGCCGGCGAGGTGATGGCGGTCATGCCTGCCGGCGCCGACGATCTGCTGATCGCCGCGGCGGTGCGGCTGGCGGCGGCTGGCTATCGCGTCTCGGGCGACGGCGGTGGCGGGCGCCATGGGGATTTTCATGCTGGCGATGGCGAGCCTTTCGAGGAAGACCTCTCCGATGAACATGCCCCCCGACCGGCACTGTCACCGCGCGAGGCCGAAGTGCTGGCACTGCTTGCCGAGGGCGCGCCCAACAAGGTGATCGCGCGACGGCTGAACATCTCGGTGCACACGGCAAAGTTCCACGTCGCCGCGATCCTGATCAAGCTCGGCGCGGCGAACCGCACCGATGCGATCGCGATTGCCATGCGGCAGGGCCTGGTGCTGGTCTGATGTTGCTCAAACCGCTGCTTCGATATCGGTCAGCCGGAAATCATCGCCCTTGAACAGCAACGGCATGGCTTCGAGCCGTGCCGTGGCGTAGGCGATGCAGTCGCCGAAATTCAGCGCCGCCGGATGCCGGCCCTTGCCATAGCGCAGGAAGGTCTGGCGGGCGACGGCAGCGTGGTCGGCGGTGAATGCGACGGTTTCGATCGAGGCGGTACGCAGGAACTGGTCGAGGCGATCCAAGATTTCATCTTCCCGGCGGCCAGCGAGCACCATCGTCGTTTCAAGCAAAGTTGGCGCTGCCAGCAGCCGTCTCCTGGCCTGAGTGATCGCCAGCACGAAACGGTCGTAGCCCGGCTCAAGGCGCAGAATGGCAACCAGAACCGAGGAGTCGATGATCATTTTGTCGGGATTCCGAACTCATCGTAACCAAGGATTTCGTCGTCGGTCAGTGCGTTTTCACGTTCCGGGACGTTTCCAGCACTGTCCGCAATCGCCATCAACCGCTGAAACAGGTCGCTGGCTTCGTCGCGTGGCACCAGCCGCTCGCGCGCGACCTCGCGCTCGAGGCTCTGACGGATAGCCTCTGTAACGGTCACGCGCCGGCGGCGGGCGAGTTCGCGCGCCAGTTGCTCGACTTCCATGTTCTTGATGGACAGCGCCATCTATATTCCACCTTTTTGTATAGAATATATACCAAGCGCCTGACAAATCCTACAGCTTTCGGGCGCAGATCGATGTCAGCCTCCGCAGCGTCACCCATCGCTTCCCGCCGCAGGCCCTTGTATCCCGCAACCGCGCGGGCAAGGATCGCGCAAAGAACCAAAGCCACTGGAGGAAAAATGTCGCTGAAGGGAAAGACGCTGTTCATCTCCGGCGGGTCGCGCGGCATTGGGCTGGCGATTGCGCTCAGGGCGGCGCGCGATGGCGCCAATGTGACGATCGCGGCCAAGACCGCCGAGCCGCATCCGAAGCTGCCAGGCACGATCTACACGGCTGCCGAAGAAATCGAGCAGGCCGGCGGCAAGGCGCTACCGGTTTTGTGCGACATCCGCGAGGAGGCGCAGGTTGCGGAGGCAGTCGCTAGAACCGTGGAAAAATTCGGCGGCATCGACATCTGCGTCAATAATGCCAGCGCCATCCAGCTCACCGGGACGCTGGAAACAGACATGAAGCGTTACGATCTGATGCACCAGATCAACACGCGCGGCACTTTCCTGGTCTCGAAAATGTGCATTCCGCACCTGAAGTTGGCAAGCAATCCTCACATTCTGAATCTGGCGCCGCCGCTCGACATGAAGGCCAAGTGGTTCAAGAATCACGTCGCCTACACGATGGCCAAGTTCGGCATGTCGATGTGCACGCTGGGCATGAGCGCCGAGTTTGCCAAGGACGGCATCGCGGTCAATTCGCTGTGGCCGATCTCGACCATCGACACGGCGGCGGTGCGCAATCTGCTCGGCGGCGCGACGGTGGCGGCGATGAGCCGTTTGCCCGATATCATGGCCGATGCCGCGCATGCCATCTTCCTGCGGCCATCGCGCGAGACGTCAGGCAATTTCTACATCGACGAAGAGGTGCTGCGCGCCGAGGGTGTGACAGACTTTTCGATCTATTCGCCCGGTGCGACAGGATCGCTGGCCGGCGACTTCTTCGTGCCGGACGAGGTGTTTGCGAATTCGCCAACGAACGTCAAAAGCATTTACTAGCCGGTTTCACGCGCGTCTGCGCTGGCTCCCGTCTGTCTGCCGCACCTTCTCCGTTCACGGGGAAACGGCCTCAGTCTTCTTGCCTTTGGCCAGGCCCATCAGCCGGTCGATATAGGCGAGCATGAACGCCGAAACGACGAAGGCGAGATGGATAATGGTCAGCCACATCAGCTGGTCGGTCGTGTAGGAGGCAGAGTTGAGGAACACCTGCAACAGGTGGATCGAGGAAATGGCGACGATGGTCGAGGCAACCTTGACCTTGAGCGAGCCGACATCGATCGTGCCCAGCCAATGGACCTCGCCGTCATTTTCGTCGAAGCGGCTGACGAAATTCTCGTAGCCGGAGATAATGACCATGACCACCAGCGAGGCGACAAGTGCCGCATCGATGAGGCCGAGCATTTTCAGGATGGTGTCGGTGTCGCCGAGTGTAAAGGCCAGGGTGATAAATTCATAGAGCTTCTTGCCGAAGGATAGTGCGTAGACGGCCAATGCCAGGGCCAGCCCGATGTAGAAAACGACCAGCAGCCAGCGCGAAGCGAGAATGATCGATTCGATGGCAAGTTCGAGACGTTTCATGCAGCGGTTCCGGTCAGCTTTCTGAGGTCGAATGGGTATTTCGGCCAGCCCGCCCCGATTTGCAAGGCTAATTGTAGTGCAAAAAAACCCCGCCGGGAGGGCCGGCGGGGCTCAGTGCATCCCGCTGGAGTCGGGACGGGGCAGGGAACGCCCAGTCGTGAATCTGGGGTGAGCGGCCTCGCGATTCAATGAGCCGGCTCTAATGCTTGCACAATTCTTGTTGACTGGGCTGGCGGTTCGTACATCCACCCCATCCCGGTCTACCGGGATGGGTCCTTTTTGTTGATCTATTCCAGAAAGCCACTCAAGCTATTGGAAAAGCAGATCAATTGTTGCTCGCCACGGGCGCCACCAACGAGGTGATGCGGCGGATGGCGACGCGGCGGTTCTCGCGGTTGGGCGCCGTCGTGTTCACCTTCAAATACTCCTCGCCATAGCCCTGCGTGGTCAGGTTCTCCGGCGGGATGCCGAAGGCATTGGTCAACGCTTCGGCGACCGACTCGGCGCGGCGGTCGGACAGAGCAAGGTTCGCCTCCGGCGTTCCGACCGCGTCGGTGTGGCCTTCGATGAGGAAGGTTTCGGCCGGGTTCTTCTTCAACAGCTTCTCCATGGCGCTGGCGACGCCTTCCAGTTTCTGCACTTCGGTGTCGGAGATCGAGGCCGAGCCAAATTCGAAGTTCAGCGTGTCGAGGTCGACGCGCCGCGCGATGTCACGCACACGCGCCGAGCGCTTGACCTCGTCGATCGAATAGAGGCGCTGGACCCTCTCCACCGGCGGCTGTTCGAGGAAGGTGTAGTAGTCGTCCGGATCCTCCACATCCTCCGAATCCAGAATGTAGTCCCGACGCGAGATGTCGAGCCGCATCGGCGGCAGGTCGTCGCCGGGATCGCGCCAGTCGCTGTCATCCTCATAGTGCCGCTCGTCGACATAGCTCAGCACATATTCGCGTCCATCCGGCGCAATGCGCGAACGCTGGATGACGTCGCCATAGCGGTTGCGGATGGTGACGATCCGGACACCGTTGTCACGCTCGACGATTTCCCGGGTGCGATCGCCTGACAGATCCTCATAGTAGACGTTCCTGGCGCCGCGGGTCATGCGCGGGGCGTCATTGCTCTGGACGAATGTCTGGTTGTTGAACTGCAGGATGACGCGGTCGCCCAGTTCCCTGACGACGTCGACGCCTTTCGGACGCCGGCGGTCGCGAACGTTCTCATCGGGTGCACGCTCTACGCGCGTGCCCTTTTCCTCCGTCACCGGCGCGATCTTTTCAAGCTGGATTGCCTGTTGGGCCGACTTGTCGTCGGTGGGCGGCGGTCCCTGGTCGACCGGAGCCGGCTTCGGGTTCTGCGCCTGCTCGCCATTCTCCTGGGCGGGCTGATTGGCCAGCTCGCCATTGGCATTCTCGCCTCCCTGCTGGCCGTTCTTGCCCTTGCGCTTGCGCAGGACGTCCTTCTGGCTGTCGAGGATGGGGGCTGCGTTCTTGTCGGCCGGGGCTTCACCTTGGGCCGCATTTTCGCCCTGGGCTGGCTGTTCGCCCTGGGCTGGCTGTTCGCCTTGAGCTGGCTGTTCGCCGGTCACCGGCTGCTGGCCATTGGCGGGTTGTTCTGCCTTCGACGGTTGTTCTTCGGTGGCCGGCTGCTCTCCTGTCACCGGCTGTTCGCCGACAGGCTTGTTGCCGCGCTTCTTCTTGCCCTGAGGCTGTTCGCCCTGGGCGGGTGCTGCCTGCTGCTCAGGCTGAAGCGGTTCGGCCCGCGGAACCGGCTCGCCGGCGGGCGCTTGCTTCTTGGCTGGCGCCTGTTCGGCGGGTGCGGCTTCGATTTGCTGATCCTGCTTACGCTTCTTGCGCAGGGACTGCGAGTTGTTGTCGTTTGCCGGCGCTGCCTGTTCGGCGGGCTGTTCGGCAGGTGCGGCCTCGATCTGCTGCTGCTGATCGCGCTTCTTCCTGCGCGGCTTGATCGGCTGCTCGTCGTTTGCCGGCGCTGCCTGTTCGGCGGGCTGCTCGGCAGGTGCGGCCTCGATCTGCTGCTGCTGGTCGCGCTTCTTCCTGCGCGGCTTGATCGGCTGCTCTTCGTTTGCCGGAGCCGCCTGCTCGGCGGGCTGTTCGGCAGGTGCGGCCTCGATCTGCTGCTGCTGATCGCGTTTCTTCCTGCGCGGTAGCTGCTCTTCGACGGCAGGCGCGGCCTGTTCGGCCGGAGCCTGTTCGGTCTGCTGTTGCTGGTCGCGCCTCTTCCTGCGCGGCTGCTGTTGCTGCTCGCCCTGCGCTGGCGCGGCCTGCTCCGCCGGCGCGGATTCTGTTTGCTGCTGCTGGTCGCGCTTCTTTCTCTTGGGCTGTTCCGGCTCCCCCTGCTGTTTCTGTGCGCAAGCCTCGGCCGATTCACCCTCGGCGCAAGCGGCCTGAGCCAATATCAGTGGCGCGGCCGTGTGCTGCAAGGGGCCGAAAACGGCGTTGCCCTGCAGCGGGGATGCGCCCAACGGCGCGGATGCCATCAGCAGGCCAAGTGCCGTACCTGCCAGTACCCGTGGTTGGCGTTTCATCACGAATTCTCCTTGTGAGGTCCCATCCCTGCCCAAACTTTCATCAGCCGGATTGGTTCCGGTTCGTGGACATTACCGACAACGAAGGACGATTGACCGGCCTTTTGAAGGCAACTTCATGTTTTTCGTATGGTGCGGGCGGCATTTGCGGCGGCGGTACAGCTTGACCTCACCGCCTGCGAGGGCCACATCTCAGCCCATGATGGAAACCCCGTTCTGGAAAACCAAGACGCTGGAAGCGATGACGCCGGCCGAGTGGGAATCGCTCTGCGACGGCTGCGGCAAATGCTGCCTGTCGAAACTCGAGGACGAAGATACCGGCGAAATCTACTGGACATCAGTCGGCTGCCGTCTGTTCGACGGGCAAACCTGCCGCTGTTCGGACTATGCCAACCGGCTGGCGCGCGTGCCGGACTGCGTCGGGCTGACGCCGCAGAATGTGCGCACCATCAGCTGGCTGCCAAAAACCTGCGCCTACCGGCTGGTTGCCGAGGGACACGATCTCTACTGGTGGCACAGGCTGGTGTCGGGAAGTGCCGAGACCGTGCATGAGGCCGGTATTTCCATGCGCGGCCGCGTCCGCGCCAGCGAGACCGATCTTGCCGAGCCGGACGACTATTTCGACTATATGCTCGACGACGAGCCCTAGATTCGAAGTGATAGAGCATGATGTCTGGACAAACACTGTTTGTCCGAGAAAACCGCTTCACACTTTTCGGCATCATGCGCAAGCGTCTGGAACGGAAGTAGCCGCCGCCCGTTCTGGGATGACCGGACGTTTTTGACACTCCAAGTCGTTTGCAGCGGTGGAAGGGGCGGTTGCTTTCGACCTATTCGGCAGATTAACCGAAAATGAACGGCCGGTTCGCAAAGAGTTCAGATTGCAAGGAGCATTCTCCCCCCATCGGTTCGACGAAGACGGGCGCCAGCCCTCAACAAGGAGAGAAGACAATGTTCAACACGATCAAAACGGCAGCCCTTTCGGGTCTCGTAGCCCTAGGCACGCTTACCGCCGTGCCCGCCCATGCGGACTCGATCTATCTCGGCTTCGGCAACAACCACGACCGCCGCGTCGGCGTCTATACCGGCGACGACGATGACGGCTTTCGCCGCGAGCGTAATTGGCGCCGCTGTTCGCCGGAGCGCGCCCTCGACAAGGCCGAGCGCATGGGCCTGCACCGCGTCCGCCTCATCGACGTCAATCGCCGCGTCGTGAAGGTCGCCGGCCGCCAGTATGGTGATCGCGTGGTGGTCGTGTTCGCCAATGAGCGCGGCTGCCCGGTTATTTATCGCTAAGGCAGGAGACTGATCTGCTGATGAAGATCAGTCTGGAGGCATGATCCTCTGCGAGGATCAGCCTGTGATAGCGGCATGATCCTCTGCGAGGGTCGGCCAGGAGCCCCTTTCCCATAGCGCGGAACGGTGCGGCTCGAAGAAAACCCCGAAGGACCATGTCCTCCGGGGTTTTTTATTTGGTGCCAATTAAAATACCGGCCAGTTCGGCCCGCAGCATGCTGCCGCGGGCCTTTGCTGATTTGGATAAGCCTACTTGAGCTCAAAGGTGACAGTGACCTGCACGGCATAGGCATTCTCGCCGGCCTGTACCGGAACCGCGGCGCCTGCCGCATCGAAGGCCTTGGCATTGATCGGCATCGGCGCCGGCGCGATGTTCTGCTCGGTGATTTCCAGCACCTGGCCGATGCTGACGCCGGCAGCCGCGGCCAGCGTCTTGGCCTTGGCCAAGGCATCGGCGACCGCCTTCTTGCGGGCCTCGGTGACGGCTGCCTTCGGATCCTCGTTGGAGAACGAGATGCCGCCGCCCTGGTTGACGCCGAGCGAGACCGCCTTGTCGAGAATCTCGCCGGTCTTGTCGATGTCGCGGATGCGCACGGAGAGCGTGTTGGTCACCTGGTAGGCGACAAGCTCGGCTTCCTGGCTGCCATCGGGCTTGTTGGTGTAGTTGTAACGCGGGTTGATCTGGATGCCGGCGGTCTGCAGGTCGCGGTCCTTGATCCCTGCCGATTTCATTGCGGCGATCACGGCGGCCATGGCGTCATTGTTGGCGTCGAGGGCGGCGCGTGCGGTCTTGGCCTCGCGCATGACGCTGAGCGTCAAAAGCGCCAGGTCGGGCGCCACGGTGGACTGGCCTTCACCCGACACGATGATGCGGGGCGGGGGCGGCGAATCGGCGGCGCTTGCCATCGCCGGAAAAGCCATCGCGGCGGCAAGTGCGAGCGGCAAAAGATGTCTGGTCATGAAAATCTCCTCGGTCTGCGATCCAGTCGCGCCTGTCGACTAGGATGCGAATATGGGCTGATTTGGGCGATCTCGGCCAGCCCGTCCGGAAAGCCTTGTGCGGCGCAAGGAAAAACTCTAATCCAGCGCGCGTGGGGCCTGTAGCTCAATGGTTAGAGCCGGCGGCTCATAACCGCTTGGTTGGGGGTTCGAGTCCCTCCGGGCCCACCATCCAGTCCCGCCGTTCTGCGGGGTTTTGGACCGTCTCAGAATAGCTCCGAAATTTCCGTGGGTTAGCGTCGAGTAGGGGGCAGCACTTGGCTGAGACGCCGCAGTGAACGCCCAAAACGCCTGACTTTTAGTCGTCCGTCTCTGTCGAGCGAATTCCGCAGCCAAGTGTTTGCCAAAGCGATGGTCGGTGATGTGGGTTAGATGCACTGTTGATGCTGTCAGAAGCCGAGAAGAGTGACCTGGCTACCCCAGGTGTGCGGCAGCTCCGAGACCCGTGAGAGTCGGTGCGTCGTTAGTTCGACTGGTTGATCACCGGCAACGATGCTGGAGCTGATTTTGGGGGCGAGGAAAGCGAAAGGCAGGAGGCGGCTTACCTCAGATGTATCGGTGCCGTTGAGCATGGCAACCTCGGTGAGGCTGCGGTTGGTTCCGTCCGTCAATTGGGCTAGGTACAAGTGGGCTCGACGCAGAAGGTCGATCAAAGCACTATCGGGTTCTCGGTTGCTGTTGGACCCGTCCGTAAGCACGATATGTGTTTCGACGCCGCGCCGCTTCATACCAATTGGACATTCGATGGAAGTTACTTGCGCGCCATCGCTGGGTGGCAGAATCCGGTCGAGAAGCAATTCCGAAAGCGAGCGGCGATCAAGTTCCATGATCAATGCCCCCGGCTTGAGCCTAACATTGCGAACGACCTTTCGAAGCAGCGATCGCTTCGCGTCCGCCGTGCTCGACGCCCAGCACGCTCGCAACTCTTCGGCTCGCCGCATCACTGACTGGATTTCGCCAGCCTTGGCCCATTGCCGAATCCAATCAGACAGTTGGGCTTGATCACTGAGAATCCGATTCAGGCGATGCTCAACAACTGATTCAAGTGCTGGCGCTGGAAGACGCCAGCCCTCGGAACCGTTTCGGCGCTGGTCGACGAAGTGCTTTGAGACATAGTAGCGGTAACGAACACCCTGCTTGTTCGCATGAACCGATCGCAATTTCTCGCCCGCTTCATCAAAGAGCAGACCGGTGAGCAGATGAGGTTGCGTTACATTGGAATCGCTTCGCCGCCGCGGCGCCTGCGAGGCGAGGAGCGTCTGGACCTCCTCGAACGTGGCGGACGTGACGATCGGCTCGTGCTCTCCATCGTAGACCTGATCCTTGTGGCTGATCTTGCCGATGTAGATCGGGTTCGAAAGAAGGTGATAAAGATTGCCGCGACCAAACGGCATGGTGACGGCAACGGATCCGTCTTTGCGTTGTCGCGATCGTGTGGAGAGCCCGTCACTCGCAACTTCGTCGACAAGATCCCGGACGGACTTCAGGGCGAGATAGCGGGCGAACAGGTGTCTGACTGTTTGTGCTTCGGTTTCATCAATCACCAGCTTGCGGTACTCGACGCGATAGCCCAGGGGCACCACGCCGCCCATCCACATACCTTTCTTCTTCGACGCGGCGATCTTGTCGCGGATACGCTCGGCTGTGACCTCTCGCTCGAACTGAGCGAAGGACAAAAGCACGTTGAGCGTGAGCCTGCCCATTGAGGTCGTGGTGTTGAACTGCTGCGTGACCGACACGAAGGAAACGGAGCTGGCGTCGAAGATCTCGACGATCTTGGAAAAATCCATCAGCGACCGGGTGAGGCGATCGATCTTGTAGACGACCACCACATCGACTTTCTTTTCCCGGATATCCTGAAGCAGTCGCTTCAGGGCAGGGCGCTCCATCGTGCCACCCGAGATGCCACCATCGTCGAAGTGGTCTGGCACCAGCTTCCAGCCAAGACCTATCTGCGATGCAATGAAGGCCGCGCAAGCTTCGCGCTGGGCATCGAGCGAATTGAACTCCTGCTCCAGGCCCTCTTCGGTGGACTTGCGAGTGTAGATGGCGCAGTTGAGGCGAGGGGTCATCGTCATAGCCCAAAGAACCTCGGGCCAGACCAATGGGCGCCGGTAATGCGACGAGCAACAGCCGACAGCGATCCGTATGTCTTGCCGTCAAGCACGAAGCCGTCGTTGACCACTTCGACAATGTGCATCCGGCCATTCCACTCTCGCATCAGCCGGGAGCCGACTTTTGGCGGAAGGGATCGTGGGGGCGACGTCAATGCCTTATCCGAGGACGCTGGCCGGAGTGATGGAACTCCGTCCTGGCGATCCGGCCCTTTATTGCTCGGTTGGATAGCATTCACGTTGGTCCGACGCGTGTTGTTCGTCCCGAGTGTTTTCTTGACGGTCGAAGGCAAACCACCCAATCGCTTAGCTTGAAGATGCCAGGCAGCCGACCGCTCAAGCAACCCACGTTTAACCCCTTTGGGCGGCGGGCAGCCATAGGCCTTTGTCCAGGCTGCTGTGAGTTCATCACGCGTGAGATCGCCGACGTCGGCGATCTCACTATCCAAATCCTGTCTCTTGCGCATCAAGGTCAACCGGCGGTCTTCGCCTCGACAATGCGGTATCGCCGCTGTCCGTCTTTGCCGATTTCGCTCACCACCTTATGTCCAAGCTTCTTCTTGACGGTGCCGGAGAGGAAGCCCCGAACCGAGTGGGCCTGCCATCCGGTCGCCTCCATCAAGGCTTGGACCGTAATGCCTTTGGCCGACTTCAGCTTCTTGAGAACGATGTCGGTTTTGGTCGAAGGCGCCGGCGCTTCGTCCTTGGTTTTCTTGGGCATCTCCGAGATGGTCACCCCCGACTTAGCGCGCGCTTTCCGTGTTGGGGTGCTGTTGTCGACGCTGGACGCAGTACGGGCGGCTTCAGCATTGTCGGTCGTCATAGTGGTGTTGTTGAGGATAGACATTTAAAATATCCTTCAGTTCAAGACCGGACGATTCCGGCGCTTGTACTGACTGAAGCCCGCTGTCCTAGCGGGCTGGAAATTCTGCTACACTTGCCTATCCGCGCGTTCTTCTGTGACGTACTACCAATGCTTCGCTTGGCGACGAAGTCCAACCTAAAAGCACGAAAGGGTGTTTTGCGCCTGCATAAAGCTGAAAGTCTCAATGACGAGGTTGCTTCACGTACATGCTAGTGAACCGGCAGAAAACCGTCATCTGCCGGTGGTGTGACACCTACCCCAGCTTCAACTCGGTACGGGGCCGAGTTTAATTTCTCCCCTTTGATAAGTAATATATAATGTCGCAAATGTTTGGAGCTGGCATGCGATTCGAAAGCGCTCTAGGTCGTTCTTTTGCGATTGTTGATCGCGCCTTGCGGCAGTCTTTTCCTGATGATTATTACAAGCGCTGCATGTATGCCGCTTTTGGTATTCAATCATTGTTGACTGAATTGGGCTACCCGGCCTCGATACAAGGTGGCGACGTGCTCGCGTTTATGGTTGCGAGGTCGGGAAACCAAGCTGGATTGCAAGGCTTTGCAAATGCCAGCGACGGATACGCCCATTACTGGACAGTTGCGGAAAACCGACTGATAGACATCGGGCCATACTACTTGCCGCGCGAGTCGAGCTTTCCAGCTGTGCCGGTGCCGCTGATCGCGTGGGATATATCCCAGCAACTGCCGCCGTTTCTGCGGTATCGTGTCGTAGAAGATTTCGGACGGACGAAGATTCTTATTGCTGACGAAACCATCCAGCAGCGTATAACCCAATTCATCGGGCTCTGCCGTCGCAAGCTCAAGCAGCAAATTGGTCAGCCCAAGCCGCCTAGCTGGATACTGACTGGAACCACCGCCCTGCTATCCCATGGAGAGCGAGGCGATCCTTGGGTGCGTAACGCCATGATCTTTTCCACAATACCCGGCATAGTGGAAAACTTGCCGTTCTAGCGGGCAATTGCTTCGAACGTTCGCTTCCAGGCAGGCGGATCTATTCGCTGCGCTTTCGCGGGCGTGAGTGGCTTATACATGCCATTCCGGCGTCATGCGGTGCCTTTCGCTCTCTGCACAGCAGGCGAGACTCGCTGTCCATCAGGAATTGAAACGTCGATGACGACTGCACGGAGCTTGCTGCGTTGTTCCCCAAGGATGGTATCGTTGATCATCTGTTCCAGCTCAAGCGCAGTCTTTGGAGAAACCTGGCACGTAGGATGCTGTGGGACAGCCCCGTGGTTTCCATACCAGAAGACACCGAATACTCCGTATCCGCTCGCTTCCGGATCGCGAGTGTAAAAGCGGTCTAGCTGTGTCGCCGGCGCACTCCAAAGTTCCGGGTGAACGTCCCTTTTGAGTTCAATGATGAGCTTGATCCCCGGTATCATTGCTGTGATGTCGGCACGCTTGTCTGTGACCATATGCCCTTCGGGCTCCGTTATGATCCCAAGGGGGTCGAGACGCGTTTTGAGGAGTCCGAGCAACACGTCCCTTGCGCTTTCCTCGATCTTGGGATTAGTCGGGCGTCCGTAATGGTCTTCGTTCCAGAATTGCTTATAAACATCAATGTTTTGAGTGCCGATGCGACTGCTAATCTCTTTAAGGTGATCGATCATAAGAGCTTGCAGATCGGCGACGTTTGCTGGAGCTCCACCCGAAAGCGTCCTAATGGTATTTGACCACTGTGGCACATTGTAACTCAACTCGCGGTAGCGGGTCCGCTGGTTGGCCAAGGCGTGCCTGATGCTGTCCGCATAGGTTGTCATCGTCGGGTCGCGAAGCAGTCGCTCGAGCGTGTCGGTGGCTTCTGCACTCTTGTCGGCAGAAAGTGCACTAAGTAGGCTCCGGACATAGTCCGCAGCATCCCACGGGTTTTCATCTCCAGACCATCCGCCGGTGGGGTATGGCGCGTTTGGAAAGTGACTCGCAACCATCCGAGCGAGGAACTCGCGTTGCGGTGGCTCTAGCTCGAAAACTGGCTTCTTCCGAGTGTCACGGTCATAACTCGTAAGAGCACGCATACGCCACACTATAGATGGCGCTCTCCTCACATATTCCTCAAGTGTATCTTGATAGACTTCCGGCGACAAGAGATAGGCCGCCACCATCCAAATTTGGCGTTGTTCGTCGCCGACTAAGGTCGTATCGGCGATTGTCCTACTCGCCAAATCCTTCAAGAAAGACTTTCTGTTTGCAGGTAAGGCGATTTGAAGAAGTTCCTCGAGGCGTTGAGGAGGCTGATTTGGATAAGAAGTTAGAAGGTGGGCGGCAACGTCATCTCGAAACTGTTCGAATAGATCGACGTTCAATATTTCATAGAGTCCAGATCTATGATCCCCGCCACATTTCAAACTTTCTTCGATAAGAAACAGGTACACATCTTTAACAAAGTCTGATCTTGTCGAAACTATATGGTCTTTCCAAGTGTGTTCGTCGCGCGCCCATACCCCATCCCTGCGCTGAGACATCGTTGGCAATAGCAGGTCGATTCCAACGAGCACTTTCAGCGCTTCATCTGAAAAATCGGCTACGCTCGGTCTCTCGAGCCATAACTCATCCATACCGGCGAGCAGGGCATTCCAAACCCTTGGGTAGCTGTTCTTCGACTCGGCCTCCGCGAGCTCTTGCAGCGAAGGGAACCGTTCTGTCCGCACAAATGCTTTGAGTCCAGCAAGGGCAACAGCGGTATATTCCGAACCAAGTTCTTCTTCCAGGCGCGCGCGTGGAGATAGAGTCTCATCAACATCCCTGAAATGGCCGAAGTACACCTCCGCAGTCCAGGTCATCCAGCCTCGATGCGTGCCCTCGGCTATCATCTGAATGTCCGTTGTGAACTGTTCCAGATTCTTCAGGCGTCCTGCTTTGCGCTTTTCGACCTCCTTGAATTCGCGCCGATGGTCCTTGGCCCGCCAAGATTCAATTTCCTGAGCAACCATCCTATCCCGGGTAGGTCGGAGGCTGGACGTCGAGTCCGCAAGGGCAAACAACGATTCAAAGACCTCAATGTTGTCTTCCGGATTCCCATAGGCCCATTGGAAAGCAAGCTCATACAGGGCATTCCGAATCTCGGAGTTCGCAAATCCTATAGTAAGACGATCAGTCAACCAGCGGACAGGCTCACCACTTAGCGGATACGGAAGAAAATCCAGAAGCGCCCGGCTGAAACGCCAACTGACACTATCAGTCCCTAAAGTGTCGACGGCCGCGTCGAAGACCTCGCGAGCCATTAAAGGCCGCTCTGCGAACAGTGGCTTTATGCCTTCAAACTCCCGATTGTAGTACTCGCCGCGGATTGCATTCCGCGATTGGAGCCATGTCCACAAACGCGCGCCTGATATGCCTTCAGCAGCTTCCTCAAGGGTTCGTATGACCAGGCGCTGGATGAAATGCTCGATCTCTATTCGGTTACGAATCCCGGGCTCTCTAGTGGGTTCAATGCCCTTGATAATTTCGTCCAAGACCAACGGAACGTCGTGAGTGGGGATGGACTGTGAGACTGGCCAGAGCGCCCCGCCCACCAGTTCTTCGTCGCAGTGGACGGCTGCGTTGTAGAGATTGGAAACATCAGTACCGGTAAAATGACCGACGTAAACCGCAGCGAGTATGTTGGCGCGCAGTCGAATGTCGTCGGCCGATGAACCGAGGGTGCGGTAGATTTGCACGATCCCATCGGTTGCGGCTGGCCCCAGACGGACCAATGCGGCCAATGCGGGCGTCTTCAATCCAAAAGGAGCACCCGAATCGATTAGGACTTCGGCAATATCCTCTTGGAGACTGGGCAGCGGCCGAGCCGAGCCCAACGCTTCGAGAACAAGCTTTTTGATTCCGAATGGTGCCTTGGGACTTTTCAAAATACTGCGTAGATGCGGCGCCATGTCAGAACTACACAACGCGCTGATCGCCGACAGTGACCGATCTTCTGGCCTGAAATAGGGGTCTTCACTTGCAAGGTTCGAAAGTGCATCTAGCAAGCGAATGCGCAGCGACAAGTCGAAGCTGTCGGGACTGCTGTGGATGAGAATTCCAAGTGGGTCTGCGTCGATTATTTCATCGGCTCGTTCCGGGAGTAGCGCTGCAAGCCAGGCATGCAAACCACGCAACTCGGGCGCAGGAACTCCGTCGATTCCCACAAGAGCTTGCACTCGGCTCAAGGGTAAGCCGCTTCGAACTTTCTGTGCGATCCAGTTAGCCGCTAGGTACTCGGCGGTAACTCGATGTGAGTAGTCGACCGCTTCGTTGCCAAGGCCCCGGAATGCGCGACGCCCTAACGATGCTAATATGCGATCAGGTTCGGCAAAAGGGATCGTTCGATAGCTTGGATACAAGGGATCAAGTTCAGATTCTGCCAAGCTAATCCCGTCGACATCGCTAATCAGGCGCACCGCTGAAACGGCGCCTGCGGGGGCTCGTAACTCCTTAGCTGAAAACTGCCCCCCACCGCTTCTTACTCGGTCACGGTTGTGCTCCTTGAGAAGGATGTCGGTCGCTTCTTCAAGTAACTCCTGCCTGTTAGTGGGCCAAGAACCCTTCTTTAGCACGACTTCGGCAAGCATTATGAGATTTTGTGGATTGGTAAGAAATTCGGACAACGCCCGACCATTGGCGTCTTTAATAAATTGATCAGGATCCGTTACGCCAACCTTGCGTAACACGTGGCGCTGTTCTGTTACCGTAAGAGGTTCCAGCGCCAAGACAAAGTATCCACCAGACGTGGCGAAGTAGGAATGAAACGAAGCCACGTCCGTTTCCCCTAACCAATCGTGTTCCCGGCACGCAAGTCGCACACGCTCAGGTCTGATCTCAAATAGCTTTTTGACAATAAGGTCGACAGTATCCTGATCAGTTCGTCCTGCTCGACGTTCGTCAAGAGCATCAATAAATAGTGTCGTGCCCATAAATTCCGTCGGCGTATTCAAAAAGGCGCGAGCGCGTTGGACAGTGGTTTTTGCCGCCAGCGCTAGCTCATCGAACAAATGAGACTTGCCGGCACCGGGGTCTCCTATCAAAATGATATTCGGCGCTCTGTCATAGTCGGACATGCGCTTGGCTGCCACGATTTCGTCGTTCGGGCGCGGGTCAATTTGACGGACTAGTCGGTCGGACATTAATAATCAGGTGTCAAAATTGTTTCAGCGTGGGCTGCTGTCTCCCTCAGGACCTCTAGTGGAGCGGACAACCTAATACCATACAAGTTGAACAAGTGGACTGGTGCCATGCTCGCCCATGTCGAGCACGAGCAAATGGACCGGTCTTCTCATGCGCACTGCACCTATGCCGATGCCACGCTGAGATCCTCCCTAGCCCACTCTGCGACGCCCTATCGATGGGCGTTCCACAGCAGCATGGCGTTTCTTTCCAACTTTTTTTGCGAATTTCTCGGTGAAATTCTGGAGATTGTTGGAACATATTGACATATAATGTTCGCTGATGTTTCATGGTTTTGCGGAAATTGAGAGAGAAGCATGTCTCAAAAAAGAGAGAAATTCGTGAAACTTGCCGAGGGAAGGACCCGGTCGGCTTTGGAAGCTATCCGAAAGATCGGGAATCTCTCGAACCGGAGAGCCTACGACTTCGATGAGGGGGACGTGAGGAAAATCATCAAGGCGCTGCGTGATGCTGTGTCCGATCTCGAACGGAAGTTCGGATCCACGGCCTCAGCCGAGAAGGACGTCTTCAAACTCTAGGGTCTCTGCGATGAGCTTCGAACGCCTGACAATCCAGGACGACCGGTTTCTAATCAATCGCCTTATCGGACAGGCCCCGCGACATACCCTTGTCCGAGAGTTCTTTATGAATGCTCAAGAAAGTGCGGAACTGGCACCCGAAGGCCATCGAACCGTACGTATCTACCCCACGCTGATCGGAGGCGTTCGGAAGTTGACGTTCTGGAACACGGGACCGGGAATGGGTTCGAGGGAGCTTCGGACGGCGACGAACATCTCTGCCTCAATCAACAAGGAAATGTCGCTCAACGGAAACTTTGGTATTGGCGCCAAGGTATCTGGGCTGACCGTCTCGCCTGCGGGCATTCGCTATCGTTCTTGCAAGGGCGGCTTGGTCCACGAAGTGACGATAGGCTTCGACGATGAAGCGGACACGTTTGTTCGTTTCGCCTACGAGGTTGAAGGACGGCAGGACTCCGTGTTCGATGTCACCGAGGCGGTGCGGAAGACTGCCGACGTTTCCCACGACTGGACGGAGGTCGTTCTCATGGGCGAGGACGAGCTCCATGACACGGTATCGGAGCCGATCGGCAGGGGAATCCGCGTCGACCGCAGCTATGTCGCAACACAGATCTTTCGGCGTTTCGCGGAATTTCGTCCGGGCGTCAAAGTGATTTTGGATGTCTCAGTGACAAAAGGCGGAGGGCGCGATGAGATGGGAAGGACTCGAACGCTCAAAACGCTGCAAGACGTAATCCCGCAGCTCCCAAACGCTGAGATCGTAACCTGTCGCGAGACTGGCGTGAAAATCCAGTACGTGCATGACCCGAAGCACGCCAACTACAGTCACACAATCAGCGCACTTAGCAACCCTGCGACATCGTCGACATCGTTCTGCGCACTGATCCATAAGGGCGAGCGATACGACTTCCGCACCGGGAAGAAATGGTCGGCCGTCGCCCCAAACTACGGGATACCTTTCGGTTCCACCGCCCTCACGGTCGAGATATACGTCCCTGAAAGCCTAGCTTTTCCGAACCAATATCGTGACGCCCTCACGACTGTCGAGGAGCGCAATCCGATTACGACTGATGATTACGCGTCGAAGGTCCGCGAGCTGATGCCCGAGTGGGTGAAAGACGTGATCAGAGAGGCGCATCCGCCAAGGGATGAAAACTTGGACGATCTACAGAAAGACTTGCAAAAGGTACTCGACGAATTTCGCTTGCCAACCTCAACCTATGTGAAGTCACTTGAGCGGCCCGAGCGCACCCACGACAGTGATATCGGCCTTGACGAAGCCCGCTCGGCCGACGTCGATGGCATCGACGACGAAGAAGATCGCTTCCTTCGTGGAGAGCGGAACTACGGACTGCGGGCGACGGACAAGAAGATCCGCAAGGCACCAGAGGGTGCCAAGCTCTCCAAGGAGGCGCAGTCACTTGAGCGCGCTCCAACGATCGAGATATTGGACGATCCCGCAGAGATCGACGAGAAGCAAATGAAAGGGCGTGCTGGTCGTTACTATAAAGATGCGCAAACGCTTTTCATCAACGGCCTGTACTCCGCCGTCGAGAGGATGACTGGAGAACTCGAGCTGCACTTCGCGGGGCAGGCAGAAGGGGAGACGCTTCGCAGTATCATCTTAAGAGCGGCACAGCGGTCGATGGCCTTCCGCGTGGGTAAAGCCACTTGCTACGCGATCAGCAAGCGCTTGGTCGACGGGTGGTCGCTCGAAGATCTCGATCGGGCAACCTCTCCCGAATCCCTGTCCCTTGCTGCGGATGACTATCGCCAGAGCATGACTACGGCTCGTAAGTGGATCAGCGCAGAACTTAAGGCACATGGATTTGCCATCGTGGAGCCGGAGGCGGCCTGACAGCTTGTTAGAGGAGATGGTCTTGGATGTCTGAACCGCTGTGTTTCAGACATTCAGTCTGTACGGAACACTTCTGTTCCATATCGAACGTATCGAACGGCGAGTGACCAAGCGGCGTCCCAGAAAGCATAGCCGTGTTTTCACCCTCGTCACGAGCGCCAGCGACATCGACATGATGGAAATCCCGTCATGATCACGATCTATCCCGAAGGATAGGACGCCGATCGACACTATCTGATCCACTCGGCCTCGGTCGAGGGTGCATCATCTCGTCGCTGGAACTTCGAGTTACTGTTCTTTCGCCTGCTTGCTAGCACCGAGCCCTCGCCTGCTTCCTGGCAATTGATGTGGGATGTCTTGTTTTCGTCATGCACAATCGGCATGATACCTATCAATTATCTATTGTGAAATATTTGGGGGTGGCAATGTCAGTTCTCGATTTGGACTATCGCTTCTCTTCGTTGTCGCTGCACGACCTGCTGGATGCCCGCGACGCTTACCACTTCCACCTACTACACAAGCCCAACGTCATCGGCACGGCGCTCGGCCTCTATCTGATCCGCGACAAGGAGCGCTGGCCCGACGAGAAAGGCAAGGCGCCCAAGCTGACCTTCGCGAGAACACTGTTCAACTCAAGCGTGCGCGACTATTCCTGGCCCTGCGTCCTGGTCTTCGTACGCGATTGGATCGAGGAATCCGAGTTCGGCGCCAAGGGCAGCAAATACAAGGCCACCGACATGGTGCCCAAGACGCTCTTCCTGCCTGACGGCCGGGCTGTCCCCGTCTGCATCGTCTGGGCGCCCGATGTCCCTGCCGATGCGCCGACCATCGACCCCGTGCTCGTGCCCGGCGAAAAGTTCGGTGGCGGCGTGCCAATCGAGGTCTCGGTGCAGGGCGAGGACCATGTGGCGACGGCCGGTGCGCTCGTCAGTGACGGCCACACCACCTACGTCCTCACCGCCCGCCACGCCGCCGGTCCGTTCGGCACGATAATCAAGGCCCGCGCTCGCGACGGGCTGCGCCAGATCGGCGTAAGCTCCGGCAAGCAGCTAACCCGCCTACCTTTCACTACGATCTACCCCGGCTTTGCTGGCCGCCTCTCCTACGTCGCCCTCGATGTCGGCCTCATCGAGATCGACAGCGTCAAGAGCTGGACCAGCAACACCTATGGCCTGCCGCCGCTCGGCCCCATGGCCGACCTCAGCGTGCAGAACCTCTCACTGCGCCTCATCGACCAGCCTCTCGTCGCAATCGGCGGCGCCTCCGGCATGCTGCGCGGAAAGATCAAAGCGCTGTTCTACCGCTATGCCTCGGTCGGCGGCTACGACTACATTGCCGACTACCTCATCGCTCCCGTTGGTGAAGTGCAGACCCGGCCTGGCGACTCCGGCATGGTCTGGCATCTCGACGTGACCCCGCCACCGGCCAGTCACAAAGCCAAGGAGATTCCGCTCGAGCGCCGCGACCTTCGCCCGCTGGCCATCGAATGGGGCGGCCAGGTCTTTGTCGATGGCAAGTCCAAGGCCTCCTTTGCCCTCGCCACTAGCCTCACCAACATCTGCCGCCTGCTCGATGTCGAACTTTTGACTGACGTCGACCGCGGCGTCTCGGGCTATTGGGGCCGCACCGGCCACTACGGAATTGCCTCCATCGCCATTTCTGCCATCAGCAACGACCGGCTGAGGACGCTCCTCACCAACAATCTCAAGCTCATCAGCTTCGATGCCAACGATATCGCCCAGAAGGACTTCGACAAGTCGATCGGCCAACTCGCTGCAGCAAACAAATTCGTGCCCCTCGCCGACGTGCCGGACGAGATTTGGAAGCAGGTCGATTTCGGCAAGAACCCGCGCGAAGGCGGCCGGGATATCAATTTCGGCGATGGCGGTCCCGAGCATCCCAACCACTACGCCGACATTGACGTACCGATCAGCAAGGCTGACGGCGCGCCGCTCTTCCGAGATTACTTCCTCGGTGACCCCGATCGAATGACCCCGGAAGAATGGCTCAAAGCCTATAAGGGCGCGGCCGAAGTCTTCGATGCGAGGGGCGACGAGAAGACCGCCAAGGGCTTCCGAAATCCCTACAAACGCGGACTCCTCCCCTTCCGGCTCTGGCAATTCTTCGACGCCATGGTCACCTGCCTTAAGTCCGATCCCATCGACATCGTTGGCTTCGTTACCGCCGCCGGTACCGCCTCTCACTATATGGGCGACGCCTCTCAGCCCCTTCATGGCTCGGTTCTCGCAGATGGCGACCCGGCGCGTCCGGTCGAGCTCCATCACCCAGTGTCCGGCAAGGTTGAGGTCGTAAACTACGGTGCCGGCGTCCATTCTGCGTACGAAACGGCGATGATTGCCTTCAAGGCCAAGGAGCTGCTGCCGATGGTAGAGAAACGTGTTACTGCATTGGACCCATTGCCGCTTGCCAAGACCGGCCGCGATGTCGCCATGGCGACCCTTGAGGTCATGAAACGTTGTGCCGGCGTTCTTGAGCCAATGAAGATCGTCGAGGCCTTCGTCGAGGCCGGTGGCAAATCCAACCAGACTACGTATACAAGGCTGTGGGACAAGTTCGGCGATCAGACAGCCGACGTCATGGCCGAAGGTGCGCGCGGTCTAGCTATGCTCTGGGATTCGGCGTGGACGGCGGCCGGCAAGACCGCAACGAACAGGGCGCCGCTTGATACGCTCGATCCGGACGAGGTTCGCAAGTACTACATCGACAAGAAGTTCGTGCCGTCCCTAACGTTAGAGGACATTGGCAAGGTCCTGAAGAAGTAATGCGCCCCTCGACTGTCGACAGAAATAGCGCCCTGCGTCGGGCATCCCCAGCCAAATTGCGATAGTGATCGATCACAACGATCAAGTCAAAACAAATGTGATTTCGCGATGTTCCGAAGTCAGTCAAAAATCAAGGTTACTGGAGCAACGTGGAAGAAGGGTTCGTTCGAAGAATGTTAAGCGTGTGGGCGGCAGCGACGGCGCCGACCTTGGCAGCCTGGGAATTAGTACATGATGGAAGATAGTTGGCCCAGCGCGGTGTTCCCTCGACCAACCTCGGCTCATATTCAAAACTGGGACCCTTACTGATTGGCTTGTACTTTTGCCTTATGCAAATTGGGATGAAAGTAAGTGTGATCTGATCTTTTGAAACCCGCTTATAGTTAAGTAGGCCGTCGCCGCCGTTGGGTCCGGTAAATTTTTGAATAACCCAGCTCGGTCCGCCTTTGACTCCCGAAGTTACCGTGAAGTCGATCGTGGTTTGAATTTGGCCGACAGAATACTTTAGATCTGCTTGTGTAATTTTCGCCGTGCCGCCGGGGGTTTTTGTAGGCCACACTGAAATGTCATTCATGTCCGCGGAAATAAAATAATAGTTTAGCATTTCCTGTATTCCAAGCGAGCCGCCGAGTTCTCTACCCTGACCGCAAGGCACGGAAGGCTCCGATTGGCCGTAAGCGAAGTGGGCTATTTGCCCTTCTGTCGGTTTCAAATCCTTGTGAGGCGGGGACGGGACCAGGCGCTCAAAGTCAATCGAAGAAAATAACGTGAGCAAGCGATGAGCGCCTTCGGATAACGAACCGTCTACAGATAAAGTGAGGGGGGTGGAAATAGCACCCAAACTGGCAAATTTTGCTGATGGGCTAGATCCCACGGTCGAAGTTGCATCGAGTTGAAATTGTGCCTCTCCAACGTACTCAATTTCTTGGAACAGATTTTTCAAAGTAAAGCTTCTATCAGTGATGTCAGTCTGACCATTGCTGCCGTCGCGTCGTGCCAAGCCGGGATCATCAAAATAGCGAGGCAGGACATGCGTATCGTCGTTAGCGGCTTGATAGAGCTCGCATTTCAAATTCGCCATAAGGGCTGCAATCTTTGGTCCCGAGGGCGCATACGACGGTCCGATCGCGGTGAGGTCGAACGCAGGGACGTTGCTGCAACCGGCCATACCAAGAATGGAAGCCAGTAAAATTGACTGCTTGAACATCCCGTGTACCCCCCCAAGAGCAATTGGAAGAGATCAAGGCATAGAATCTCCTACAATTCAACGAGGTTTCTTCAGTTTCAATGGAATGGCAATGGAATTTTATAGTGAGAGATCGTCATGTTGAAAGGATGGGTCTAGCGATTTTGGTACCTTGGCTACGGCAAAGTAGATATAGATGAGTGACAAGGAATTTGCGGAAGGAGGCGTGAGACGATGTCCAGACCTTCAGTCTGATCAAGCTTCAGCGACGGGCAGCTTTGCGCCTCTTGTCGACCGTTGAAGTCAGCTCTGCCCCGCCTGGAAGCGGACAAAGATAGCTACGGAAGGATGGATGCCGAACGTAGGACTGACTAACGCTGCGGGCGAGTCCAGGCATGATAGAAGAATTCGAGGACCAGTTTTCAACCCAACATCATGATGTTGGCGTCAGCCCAACTCCCGAGTGAAGGATCCGTTCGCTTTGAGTCCGCCGGCATGATGGAAATCGACATCTAGGCGCCAACCCGATCGGCTGCGGTCGGCCGCTACTAGCGCGAAGCCGTCGCCCGGTGCAAAACTTGTCTGGACTTCGCAGCGATAAGGCCCGCTCGTCAAACTGGGGAAGAGAAAGGTCTCGTTAGCTTGGAAATTGTCAGGAACGCCATTCGCGAACGGGTAGGGCGCGTACAAGCCCGAACTATGGACCGAATGCAAGATGCAGTGCTTGTCGGTAATGCAGTTTGTTATGCGGGCGGTAACAAGGCTGCTGAGATGCTCATCACCAGACAGGAAGACCAGGCGCCCGACTTCCTTGTCGCAAACAAACTTGAGTAACGCATGCATGGAGCGCGGGTATCCGTCCCATGCGTCAGAATGCAAGGCACAACTGGGGTCTTCGGCCACGTCCCGCCGACGTGGCAGGATGGCTGAAGGTGTAAGAACAAATTTAGGCAGCTCGGCGTACTCGGGCTTTGTCAGCCATTCGCATAGCTTGTCGAACTGTTCCGGCCCCATGATCCTAGCTTGGTGGCAATTCAAAGCTGTCCGCCCCTCGCGCTCGGTGCGGGTATCACTGAGAAAAAACGGTATGCCATCGTGTGTGAAATTGCGCCAAAGGCGAGCTGGAAGGCGCCCGGTTTTCCCACGTTGATATCTGAGATAAGCCTGCTTCCCTGACTTGATGTCGGTGTCTTTGCTACGCATTTTAGGATCTGGGTCATTGGCCCAGTTGTCCCGAATCTCATGATCGTCCAACATAGTTTCGACCACCAGATCCAAGCGCTGCGTTACCGCCATGACACCGCGGCTCTGGCCGCGACGTTCATATGTCATTCGGAAGCGATCATCGGTCACCTTGGGGTCGAAAAGCCCCGCGGTTGCGTCGATGTATACCTGATCACCGGCCAGAAGAAGCAAGGTCGGGGCGCCGCTTTCCCCCAGCAGATCGGCAAGAGCAAGCAGAGAGGCATCGGCAGGTCCTCGCGTGGCATGCTCGCCGTCGGGCATATGGTCGAGGAAGTCACTGGGATATTGGCAACTGGCGAGGGCGAAACGAATATTTGTTGGCCAGTTGACCCTTTTGCGGGCTTGGCTTCGGCGCAATTTTTCGGAATTGCCTACAATCAGCCCACAACGCAAATCGTCAAATGTGTCAGCCTCCAGCGCATCACAAATAGCCTGGGCGGCCTCTTGCGTTGCCTTCAGCGCGTGTGGAACGGTATCCAAGATATCAGGCGTTTGATCCGTCAAATCGGGTAGTTTCGGTAATCGAGCAAGGCCGCCGATACCCTCGGCCTGTACGTAAAGCAACAGAACCAGGACCTGCTCGGCGACAGGCCACTCGTAAAGCGGAACTTCGAACATGTACGGGGATGCGCCTGGTTGCAGGTAGAATTCACCGAAACCCATGCCTTTTTGTTCGATCTTGTCAGGACCAAGTGCAGGCGTTGTCTCGATCAAGCAAAACCGATTTCCGGCTCTGCGAACAGGGACAAGCAGGGCGGCATGAGGGAACCCGCGCCCGCCGCTATCTGCTGCCTGCACTCGGATCGTGCCACCTTCGACCCGAATGCGCACGCCATATGCTGGCGCCCTAGCCTCGAACGGAAGAGAACGCGTCATAGCTCACTCCACCGCTTGCGTAACGGATTCCTGGTTGGACCGGGTGTCTGGAATTCCAAGGTATTTCGCGATGACGCCGCAGATGGACGCGGCGTCTTTGCCGATCAAACAATCCTGATGACCGTGGCCAGGTATGCACCAGGTCAGGTAGGAGGACGCGCCGAGACCCAGACGTGATTGGTTTTCATCGATAACCTGCCTGATTGCTTCCTCCGATTGTGGCTCCTCGACGGCTTTCGAGGATGAATTCAAGTGCGGCACGCCGGCCCCGCTGAGCATGTTTCGCATCAGCCTTAGGGTCGAAGGGTCAACCAAACCGTTCTCCGCTCCATGGATCGACATCATGGGGAACAGCAGTCGATCCCTTACTCGGTTGGGTAGCACATAGCGATTTATGCCAGCCCGGTCGGTGACCGTGTTGAAACCTGCGAAATGGATAACCTGCGAGACCGTCTCGACGCTAAGCGGGCCGAAGAAGTCGTCGATCTGGTCGAGCACGACGTCGGAGAGGTTTCTGAGTGAAAAGGTGCGCGAATACAGCGCGTCCATCCGATGCCGCGTCCCGACCCAGGGCGTCACCTTACCTGGAGGCCAAAGGGGATTTTCGCGCCGAAACTCGTCAGGCGGCATTCTCATCGCCGCAAGGGCACGGTCGAGCAATTGACCGGTCAAAGAAACGTCGCTTCGGGGGCTAAACACATAATCCTGAATTTGAAGAAAATACTGGATATATCGCATTATATAGGCGGCGAGCACGTTAGACGGACTTAAAAGCATCGCCGGCCCAACCTGTGAGAAAACCACCCGTCCAATTTTCTGATGCAGATTTTCTTCATCAGTCCCGCCAAGTATTGCCATGCTAAACATCGCTGCACCCATGCAATGGCAAACGATATCAAGCTTTTCCTGCTCGGTGACAGCCAGCACGTGACGGATGGCGATCGGGATATCCTGCTCCGCCATCGTCTCGAATGGCCAGTTGCCAGTGGCCGTGGTCAGGCCCGAGCTAGAGCGCATGTCAAGCACCCATACGTCGCGACCAGCATCGCATAGCGTCTCGGTAAGATTACCCGGTACAGCAGCGTGGGCAAAGGTGGTGCCGCTCGCGCTGTAGCCATGGATGAGCAGTACCGGGCGTTTCGGAACATCACTCTCGTTCAATCCGGCGGAAGTTCCGTTGTAGCGCGCAAGGCGGATGCGAACAGACGGCATCGCCCTGCCCAAGGTCAGCCATTCGATTTGAGGAGTCGGTAAGCCCGCTATTGCCCCGGGCAGCCTTTGTGGCACCCGCTCCGATGCAGCGTCGGGGCGGCGAAAACTCAGCGCATGTATCTGAAGGACGACGCGTAGGCAGTAGAGCAAGAATGAGATCAAATCCGCCAGTGCGGCGACGCGGTTTTCTTGGCCGACAATTCGCAGCAGCGGCACCGACTGCCGAGCCAAGTAGCGCTTGTTAAGTTCCAGCACCGGTAGTGTCGTGCCGAACACGGTCTTACGCATCCGTGGAAAAGCCGCGACCGACATCTCTATCAGCTGCGTCCACGGACTGGCGCCGCGCCCATAAGTGAGCCTCTTGACCGCTCTGATCTTCCCATGTTGGAACATCGAGCTGTCAAACCCTGCGTCAGCAGCGGCCTCCGCCGACTTAAGGTCATCCGCTTTGACGATTTTGTCGATGCGCAGATCGTATTCAATCAACCGTACACCACCAGCACGCGAGCACAGGTGCAGAATATCGAACAACCGGACACTGGACGGCCCTCCGCTGTCCCGAGGCTTGAGACGTAACCATCTCTGGCCGTTTTGGATCAAGGTGTAAGCGACGTCGCGAAAGCCACGGTTGACCGCCCAAGCCAGCAAAGCACGCCAGGTGCGAATTACAGGACCAGACCTTTCGCGATTGAAAAGACGCAGTGTTCCCGAAATCTCGGCTTCGAGGGCGACATCGCTTTCATAGGCCTTGTCGGCGACAGGGTCGAACCGCTTTCCTGCTCGCAGAATGCGCAATCGACCTTCGGCGATCGGCAAACCGCGGCCTCCTGGCATCTGTAAGGAAAAAAGATCGGATAGCACCACCGGCCTGGTGGTGAGGGTTACTTCGACCCAATGTGGTTTTGCCTTGCCGCTGCCGCGAGCGGCCAAGGGTATCTGACCTCGCACCTGTTCAGTCAGTTCGATCCTGGTTGGAGTGGGCTTGGGGTTGGTCCGCGGCGTGGAATAAGTTGGTCTAGCGATGCTCGCGGAATTCCCAGGCACAGGATTATTGATCAAGCGGCCGCCAATGAGTTGCCATTCCTCCTTGAGTGCACTGACTGCGCGCAACGCAAGAACAGCGATAGTCAGAGCGGGGTTGATGCCCAACGATGTGGGAACAATCGAGCCATCGAGCACAATCAGCCCCTTGTGAAGACTATTAGAGGCAGCCCCGGCTGCGTCGAACACCCGGCCGCAATGGTCCGTAACGCCCTGTCGGACGTCATCCCCCATAGCGCACCCCCCAAGCGGATGTACCGTAACCAGGGGACCCCGCTGGCGGCCGAATACGGCTTCCAATCGATCTGACAATGGCCGCCAAAGCAGGTTGTTCACCAAGCGCCCTCCCAAGCCCGACTTTTGAAGCAAATCGCCAAGACGCCTGTGATGGTTCTCGAACCGGGGATCCAATCGCAACTCCGGCCATCGCACCGTGAGCATTCCATCGCTGTTGTCATTTATGGCGCCGCCCGGGGTCAGTTCGCCCTCGGCGTCGTCGCGGCCGATCATCGCCAGCACAAGGGAGTTCGCAATGGCCTTGGGGTCGACGGCAGCGTCGTCGGACCATAAGGGATTTGGCTCATGCTTCTCCCAATCGCCATCAGCAACGCGATTCAGCACATCGAATGTGGTGGTGCTCTCCTCAAAAAGGCGGCGCAACGGTCCCGGCACAGCCAGATCCTGAATCACCAGGTCAGTGTCTGCATTGCCTTCGCGCAGGTCGATCATCGCGGTTATTGTCGGGCCGATCGCGCGGCCACCGTTATGTGCAGAGCCAGGAGCCGGAAACTGCGTTTCATCCGCCACACCATTGACCCGTGTCGCTAGGGCGTGGGCCACCACAAGCATATCCCCGTTGGCGGAAAACTTGCGACCCAATTGGTCGGAGAACCTCGTGCGGTCATCCTGCGAGCGCATCAAAATTTCCGTGGAGCCGAACGTCCCGGCAGCGAGAATCACGCGCCTTGCCCGCAGCGCAAACGGTTTACCTTGGCGATCTCTCAACTGTCCGTCGGTGTGGTTGACGTCCACCCGCCATCCATCTTTCAATGGCCAAACGCGGAGGACGGTTGCGCCGGTGACGATGCGAACTTCGCTTTCTTGGGCAAGGCGCAATAAGTTTAGATCAAGCGATTCTTTGGCGTTGTAGTTGCAGCCTGTGGCGCAGTCGCCGCAGCGGCGGCACGGACTCATGGCAACCCCGGCCGAATTTGTACGGCAATCGGATGCAACCGTTACACTAACGGGTCGTGCCATCCCGCCAGCCAGCCTGCCAAGTGCCTCGGTTTTGGAAGGGGCGTCGGCGGCATCCATTGCCTTGGCTCCTAACCAAGCGCGCAGTCGTTCAGCCATCTCTGCAAGCTTGGTTTCGTTACGAATCTCGGCAGGCCAGCGCGCCTCCTGGAAAATCTGCGGGTGCGGCATCTCCATGACACCGGCGTTGATCAATGAGCCCCCGCCCAATCCAGATGCGACAAGCGCAGCCGCGTCGTCGCTCCAGCGCATGTCGTACAGACCGTCGAACGCCCCACGCTGCCGCTCCGCGAAGGGTGTCGTGAAGCGGACATGACCCGCCAGATCGGCCATGCGGGTCGGGAACATTCCTGCTAGGTACTCCTTGCCGCGTTCGAGCACGCAGATACGCAACGATTTCCCCTGAGCATCCTTGCAATTGCTAAGTTCGGCGGCGGCCACGGAGCCGCCATAGCCGCTGCCAACTATGACGATGTCAAAATCATACTCGTCTTTGGCCCGTCTCCTCCGCGGATTGGCGATCTGAGGCAGATCGTTGACCAATGCTTCGAGCCCCCGCGAAAGCCAAACTGTTGCACGTGGCGATTCGGCTGCTCCCTCGAGATTGATGGACATTGTCCCTCCCTAATTGGGCCTGAACTATACGCGAAATTTGATGTAACGTCAGGAAGTCGCACCCGTCATATTGTGCTGGTTTTCTTCAAGATGTCTGCGACCTCCTATTCTTGGACGCTGTTGGCCGCGACTGCGGCGGAGGGCCATGATGGAAACTCACGAGCTACTGGGGAGTTTCCTTCCCCTTAAGTTACTCGGGAGAATTCACGCGGTTCGCTCCGACGGCCCGGTGGCCGTCGAGTTTCCGGCTGCCGTGATGTTTGTCGACGTGTCGAGGTATACTGCCCTGGTCGAGCAGCTGGCGCGCCGGGGACAGGAAGGACTTGAACGAATTCCAAACCTGCTCAGCCGGTCGTATTCGCGCTGTGTGGAGCAAGTCCACGAACGTGGAGGAGAGGTTCTATACCTCGCAGGCGACGAGTTGTTGGCCTATTGGGCGGCGGACGCCGACGGACTAGCAAGCGCTGTCCGAGCGGCGACCGCTTGTGCCGAGGCTATCTGCGGTAACCAGAACGACCGCTCGGACAACGGCGAAGGCGACGTCGCACCAGCACTGCATGTTGGTGTCGGTGCAGGGCCCCTCTGGGCCGCGGCGTTGGGTAGTCAGCGCATCTGGACTCTCTTCGCCGGAGGCAGCGCGGTTGTGGAAGCAGCCCGCTCCCAAGCTGCTGCACGCAGATGGGAGTATGTGGTTTCGGAAAAGGCTAGTCTGGCTCTCGCGGGGCTGTACGGGCCGCGACCCCATTTGGATGCCCGAGCCACGATCCATCCGCCAGCCGACTGGCTGGCGAGGTTTCTGCCTTTGCAACTCAGGGACCTGATCACTGACGTTGGATCGGGCCAGGCAGCCGAAGGCAGTGCCAGCCCGGTCCGCTTCGCAGAACATCGCCGGACGGCCTTCCACCTGGACACACTTGCCGAAATAAGACCGATCACTGCTCTGTTCGCGCGAATAGTCGGACTCGACTCTCGCCAACCTCAGGACCTTGCTCGCTATCAATCGCTATACACAGCCTTGCAGGAAGATTTGCGTTCGCGAGGCGGGCCGGCCGGCGAACTGCTCTTGGGTGACAAGGGCTTGGTTTTCTTTGCGACGTTCGGAGCGCGGGGTAGCTTTCACCGAGATGATCCCAGCCTAGCGGTCGATGCTGCCCGCGCGATTAGTCTGACAGCTCAACATTTGGGACTTTCGGCGTCCGTGGGAGTGGCTACCGGCGACGCGTATTTTAGTGTCGTCGGCAGCTCCCGCAGGCGGCAGCTCACGGTGTTTGGAGCCCCGGTGAATCGAGCGGCTCGGCTGATGACCGCATCGACAAACATTTTATGCGATGCACCGACAGAGAGAGCTAGCCGGAGATCATTTCGCTTCGAGGAACGCGGCACCCTGCAACTCGAAGGACTAGGGGAAATGGCGACCGTCTTTTGTCCGGCGGACCAACGCGCCCCCGAATACAACACCACCTCGCTCCTCGGTCGGGAAAGCGAACTGGGGGCCTTGGCACGCGCATTTCACGAAACCCGGGAAGGAAGCAGGCGTTTAGTACTGATCCTGGGCGAGTCAGGCATCGGCAAGACTGCGTTAATCAAAGCTTTCACGGAGGAACTGCGGCTGACAGCGACCGCCGTCTTTGTGGCTGGCGCCGAACGTGACGATCGCCGTACATCGCTCTTGCCTTGGCGACGGCTGCTTGCGGCTGTTCTTGAGCTCTCCTCCGAAAGCGATGGCGTCACAATTCTTCAACGTGTAACCGAGCGTATTCAAGGCCACCCGCCGGTCGCTGCGCGACTGCCGTTGCTCGCTGATGTGCTAGGCGTCGAAATCCCGCAGAACGACGCTACAAGGCACTTGGAGGGAGCCAATCGCGCTGATGCGACCATGCGACTTCTGGGCGATCTTATGGATACGCTGTCACCGCGCCCGCTGGTATTGGTACTGGAGGATAGCCAGTGGCTGGATTCGGCATCTTGGCGTCTCGTCGAGTGGGTCCTCTCCTCCTTAACGTCGCTGCTTTTGATCGTGTGCGTGCGCTCAAACGAGGTACCGGAGGAGCTAAAAAACCTGCGCAAGCGGGTCGAAGCACCTGGCATGAACACGGGAGGAACCGAGGCCGACGATCCGGCGCGCTTTTGTCGAATCTTGGATCTCGAGGAACTCAGCGACGCATTGATCTGTGAATTGGTCGCCCGTACGCTCGGGGTTGCGCCGCCACATGACGAACTCTTGCTCCGGGTTTGTGCATTGGCGGGCGGCAATCCGTTCTTCGCGGAGGAGATAGCCCTCACTCTCAAGAGTCAGGGCCTCATCGCTGTGCGCGATGGCTTCTGGCGCCCAATTCGGCCGCTGGATGGCCTTAGATACTTCGACGGTGTCGAACGGGTCATTCGCGAGCGCGTCGATCGGCTTGAAGCCGCCGCGCAAGACGCGATTAAGGCGGCGGCCGTGATTGGCCGTACCTTCAGCCGCGAGGCGCTTATGACGTTGCTCAAGGGCGTGTTGCATGGCGACGCGGTTGCCGCGGCCGTCGACTCGCTGGCGGCCGCGCACCTCGTGCGTCAGGTCGTCAGTTCAGGGAATTATGAATTCCGTCATGATCAGATCCGGGACGTCGTCTATGGCGCAATCCCCGGTGAAGTGCGCCAGAGGCTTCATGGAGCATTGGCTGCATGGATAGAGTCAAGCCAGTCGGCTGCTACGGGCGCTGACAGTGCGGCACTTGTCCAGCACTTTGAGGCTGCGGGGGACAGCTTAAAAGTAGTGAGATACGCAAATCTCGCCGCGACAAAGGCACTGCAGATCGGGGCATTTCGTGAGGTCGAGTCATTTCTGGGAATCTGTCTGAGCTACGAGTCCGAGCAGCCTTGGAGTGCCGTTCAAAGGCTCCAGGCCGTGCGTTGGCGCAGGCAGCTTGGCGAGGCTCACTATAGCCGTGGCGACCTTCATGGTCAGGGCATTTCCGTGAGACGCGCGCTAATATTGGCAGGCGAGCCAGTTCCACGCTCATCAGTGGCCCTTCTGACTCGGCTGCTCGGAAGTGGATTGCGCCTCGCATTCCAACAGATATTTCCTCCGTCGGCGCGATCAGATCAGGATGATGCCTCAGGCTCTTGGGAGCAGGAACTCACTCGCTGCCTGAACCAGGCTGCTGTCGTCGACTTTTTCGAACTTCGTTTCTCGCGCGCATTCTCACACACTGTCGCAGCTGTCACCTATGCAGAGCGAACTGGGGTCACAACCGAGATGGCGGTGGCGTCAGCACAACTCGCGTGTGGTTTGGGGATTCTAGGGTGGTGGCGCGCCTGCCACTATTTCATGGCGCGGGCGGAACGAGTCGCGATCACCCTGGCAGACCCATCAATCCATTCGCACCTCTGCAACCTCGATGCGTTATGGCGTATCGGACATTGCGATTGGATGATGGTGGATCGCCGTCTTGATCAGTCCCAGGAACTTTGTCTCCAGGCGGGAGATCAACTGAGTTGGTGTAACGCGCAGGCTATACGCTTCTGGTCATTGTACTACCGGGGTCACTCGGGCGAGTTGGAGCAAACAGCCCAGGCATTGCTTTCACGGGCGCAGAACAGCGGAAACCTCCAGCAGGAAATCTGGGCGCTGCGATGCAAATCCCTGTGCGTCCTTCTGGCGGATAGTCCTCGTGAGGCGGTCGACATTCTGCGGCTGACTACGTCCGCTATGGTCGGATCCGCCGATCTCGCCGACATGGTTTCGGCGAAAGGCTCTCTCGCGCTCGCGCTCGCGCGGATTGGGCAACATGCAGAGAGCATTCGGACGGTGGTGGAGACGCTACGCCTACTTCGCGATATGGGTCGACCGACCGTACACAGCACGCTGCCCGGCATCACTGGTGTGACAGAAGTACTCCTGCGCGGCCGCGAGGCAGGCTTGTCGCGAGAATATGACCAATGGCGCCATTGGGAGCAGCAAGCGCTGCACGAGCTCAAGCGCTATCGTCGTGTATTTTCTGTCGGCGCCCCGCAGCATGAGCTGTGGGTCGGCGTAGCGCATTGGCTGGATGGACGCAATGAACTCGCTGTCTCTGCCTGGCAACGCGGGCTCGCGGCCGCTCAGCGCCTTGAGTTGCTTCGGGATGCGTCGATAATTGCGGCCGAGATAAGACGCCGACTAGATCGGGTCTAGCAGCCCGTTTGGGGGGCGTCGCGATCGTCCGCACGGTCGTCTCGACACTTGCTGGGGCTTAGGGCCCGGCTATGGAAATCACTGCCGTTTAGCTGCCGGTCCGCACTTGGCTCCATTTCAGACTACTAGTCAGATCATTCGGCACCCAACACCTGGCGGCACTCCATCATCATTCAACAGAATCGGTTGCGTCAAAAACCGTGACGCCAAGCCGCCCAGTGACAAGCTCTTCGGGGTCGTGATCTCAACGCACGACGCCGTTGTGACGCCCACAAAATGTCCCGCTTCCCAACGCACTTGATTTGGATTCAAGGCCCCTGGCGTAGGGAACCGGAGATCTGCAGGAAAGCCTGCAACGGCTAGCCCGCCCAACCGCGGCCGCTCTAGGGAATCTGCACGTAGTGGCTATCGCCTCTCATGTTGAGGTTCAACTCGGGCACTTCAAACATGGACCGAACCTTGTTCAGCCGCGATGGTGTCACGATCCTTCGATCAGCAGAGAGCGTGAAGGCATTTTCAGCGGGAAAGAAGACCAACCTGCCCCGCGGCCAATCCTCGTACTCAGTGGCCAGCAGTCTGCCGCTGATGTTCCGCGCGCGTAGCCAGGCTGGGCCCCGTGCTTTCATTTGCTGCCAGAAATCGTAATGTCCGCCTGGATGGGTGAGGGCTTCGCCGTAAGCTTCTGCCTGGGACAGATCGATAGCCTCCCCAAGGATCGCGTCTTGCCAAAGCCGGTCGGGAACAATCCAGAAGAACCCAACCTTTCCCCGATGGATCGCTTTCTGGGAATTGGTCGTCTCGTCGGTCGCGTTCATAGGGTTCTCAAGAATGGTGTTGTGATGTCCTCGCCAAGTGGAGGCCTGCTCTTTCGATCGCCACCCCGGCCAGGATCCAGTTACCCGCCTGACCCCTGGCTCAAAAAATGTTCGTAAATTCAGGACCGCATCCGCTCTTGGACATCGCCTTCGAAGGTGCGACAGCACAAAATCCGACTAGTAAGGTTCGATGTTCACCATCACTTGGCCATCGTCCATCAGCTTTACGCTATAGTTGATGTTCCTGTCGCCGAGCAGGCCTTCCTGAGATAGCATAAGCTGACCCATCACATCCGGGTTTCCGGAGGTGCCGGTTGTCACTACAGCCGAGCATTCATAACCATTCAGCAGCTCGCCTTCGGTGCGAACCGACTTCACAACGTAGGACACGGTTCCTTTTCCAACCGTTCCGAGGGCCAGTATTTGCTCGCCGCTTAACGGCGCCGATGCCAAGAGCTTCGAAACGGTGTCCTTTATCTCTGGAGCGCTGCATCTTGGAACTTGACTATCTGTCTGCGAGTCTTGGGTCCCGTTTGCCTGATCGTCATCTCGGCCTGCTTGATCGTCTGAACTATCCGACTGGCCTGTTTCGGACTGATCGCTGTCCGCCGCACCAGTGCTACCGGCTTGGGGCTGTTCGACACCAAAGAATGCCTCGATCCCTTGCTGGCCTCCGGCGCACTGCTTGGCAAAGCCGATAATCTTGGTCCGGTCATTCTCCGCAGTAGACTCATAAATAGATGGACACTCCTGGTCTGGATCAAACGGATTGTTGGGCAGGCAGAGAGTGATCGGATTTTTGTCCTGTTCGATCCGCCACGTCGATTTTACCTGGCGACCGTCTGCCTTGTATTGGTAGGTGGCCGAGCCATCGCCATTCAACTTCAGCAACAGGTTGCCAAAATCGAGGGTAGGTTTAGTGGCTGCCCATATGTCTGTGTCGAGCACTAGCCGCCATTTTCCGGTGACGAAAAATTGGACCTGAGGTGTACAGTTCTCAGCAGCAGTGGATGCTTCTGATTGGGCACCAAAGAGCGCCGCGACCGCAAACAGAAACCTCCGGGCTTTTGATCTCTGGATCATAGTTCTCCTCCAAGCAGTGCTCTTGCCGCACATTGCAAACGCCACGCGAGAGAAAGCGCGGCGAAGCGCCACCGCGATTTCGGCGGCCATAGCAAAGCCCTTGCTTTTCAGGGCAAGTCAAGCAAAATGTCACTCATCGTCTGTAGACTGATAGTCGGCGTTCACGAATGTCTCGTCCGTGGACATTCGCAAACGCCTCGGTAAAAATCTTAAGCGCCTTCGCAAGGCGACGGAATTGTCGCAAGAGGCGTTCGCCGACAAAGTCGGTATTCATCGCACTTATGTCAGTGATTTGGAGCGGGGTGCTCGGAACCCCACCATTACAATCGTCGAAAGGCTGGCGGTTTTCCTGGCGGTGCGTCCGGGGGAGTTGCTGGACGAATAATTGAGCAACAGAAGCGGTCGTTCGTCAGGTGCGACGCTACTCTCGGCTTACACTGAAATCTGTTTGGAACCTGTGTCGGCTTTGCCCAGAAGCCATCTGCGCCAGTTCTCGAATGACCGCAGTTGGGTCGAAAGCTGCCAGTCAGCGAAGTCGTCGTGTTGGGGGTGCCAGACGCAATCTGGGGGAGGTCGGTGTTGCGGTTGTGTGGTTGCGCCAGGCATCGACGCCACAACGCTCTACATTGATACGCCTGGTTGCAAGACTGCCCGCTACAAGCTGCCGAAGCGGTATCTGTTCTGGAATGAACTGGCGAAATCCGGCTTTGTAATGCTAGCCAAGACAGTCACAAAATTTTAATCAGAGAAGTTTTCCGGTGGAGGCTCGCAATGTCCAACAGGCCAATAGAACACACGCTGTTGAATTGAAGGCTCGGTCGAGGGCGCGCCGCGCTCCTTCCCAGCTTACCGGTTTTCGATTACGTCCTTGGCCGGTAGCGCTCGATTCGACTGAGTCTGGGCGCGATCCTCCGAAAGACCGGGTCAGGCACACCCGCGGGCTCTGAACTGGACAGCCATTGCAGATATTGCGTCAGGGCGTCGACCTGGTCATCGTTCGATCCATAGGGGAAGGCAGTCAATTCATCCAGAAAGGCATCGATGCCTGGGATACCCGCGACAATGTGGACGTATTGCGTCGTGATCTTGCCCATGACGGCATCAAGGCGTTGGGTTTTCGAGAGGCCGCCGGGGGCGATCTCGATGACGTTCGCACCCCGCGCCCTGAGTTCCCCCGCCAGAGCGATGCCACTCGATGTCATCTCAACGAGATGACGCGTTGGCTGATATCGTTCGTTCAGCGCCAGGGCTTGAGCCTTGAGCGAGAGATAGTCCAAGCGAGTTCGACTGACGTGTTTCAGGTAACTCACGGCACCGTGTTTCTGGAACACCAGACAGACGGAATAGGATGAGCCGGGACTTATGCTCGATGCGCAATCCCAGGAAAAAATCGTCTCGCCTCCGCTGGGTACGCTTGCGTCCACGGGGAAGTATGCGGCTTTCAGAACGCCAGACTCGCGGGCCGTCGGGCGTTGTTGATACTGGGTCGCGTACACATAGGGGGCCAGCGTATCGATTTCTCTGGCGATGATGGCGGGCGTATATCGGCTCGGCTGCAGGACCTCGCCTTTCTTCCGACGAAACTCAATTTCGCCGCGGTCAATGAACTCGTCATCCTCCGCCTTGAACGGCAACTTGAGATGCTCGAAATCGCGTGTCAGCAAATAGCCGGGCAAGTCACCGGTATGGACCCGGTGCCCGATTGAGACCACCGATTTCCAAGCGGGATTGTTCCCGCGGGTCGAGAAGACGGCCTCGAACGCATTGATGACCGTGTCACGAGAAGCCTGGGACTCGGCCTCCTGCGCCGACAAGGCGTCGTCGATCAAAAGAAGGTCGGCGCCTCGTCCTGTCATTCTCGTCTCAAAGCTGCCGGCTAACAGAGCGCCGCCAGCTTTGGTGCGGAAGTCCATGGTGGCTTGCCTCTCGTCGCTGATCTGCAATCCGGGAAAGATTTCTGCGTATGCCTTGGTCCGCATCATCGCCACGCACTTTGCTGCCAGGTCTCTCGAAAGGCTTTGAGAGTGGGTGACCAGCATGACTTCTCGGTTCGGAAATCTTCCCAGATACCAGGCCATCGTTGCAATCGCCGTATAGGATTTGAGGTGGCGCGGGGGCAGGTTGATGACGAGGTTGCCATCCGTTCGCCGCAGCACTGTCTCTTCGATATGCTGCGCCATGAGATCGATGTAGGGGAAGCGCTCATAGCCCGGCACGGAAAGGCGCAGCATCCGGTCGTTGAACGCCCATAGATGTGTCCGGCAGAGCGCAAGAAAGGCTTCTCGAGAGCGTTCAGTCATGGTTGTCCCCCTCATCTGCAGGCCCCGTATGCCCGGGCTGGGTCATTGCTGGTTCGCTTCGGCTTTGCCCGCCGACCATGCTTCCCAGCCTTCCGGCAACAAAGCGCTCCAAGATCTCGGCCTCTTCGGCAGAAAGGTCTGACACAGCAGGTTTTGAGCTTTCGGGGATCCGAAACTGGTCAGGGACCAGACTTATCAAGATCTGGATCATCTTGACGTTTTTCGCCAAGGCGCCGGCGACAATCGTCTTGGCTATCGCATCCCTTTTCGTGAGAACGTGCTCCTGTCCGTTTTCACGCACCGTGATGGGCTGACTAAGCTCCGTGAGGACCGCAAGTCCGATGTTCTCAATACGCTTGCGTCGCCCTCGCGGATTGCCCGATTGTCCCGGTTTGAACCGGGACTTTTTCGGAGGCTTGCGGTAACCGACCTTTTCGTCTTCGTCCTCGGTGCTCATAGTGAGGCCTCCGGCGACAGGTCGGATGGCACGGCTGCCAGAGCAGCTTGGGCTTTCTCGAACGTTAGACCGTCAGACAGCCGAACGGCTGAAAGGCCGGTCTCTGTCTGCCATCGGCGAATGGCCAGATCGACGAAACGCGGCTCGATCTCCACTCCGAAGCAAATCCGCCTGGATCGTTCGGCCGCGAGCAGCGTCGTTCCGGACCCCAAAAATGGGTCGAAAACGATGTCGCCAGCTTTACTGGAATCGCGCAGCGCATCGGCCACCATTGCCGACGGTTTGACCGTTGGGTGCTCGTTCAGCAGGTGGCGTTCGGGACCTAAGACATTGACACCGCGGTACTGCCAAACGTTCGAGCGCGACCTGCCGTGCTTGCCGAGCTCCACGTTGTTGCGGTGTTTTTCGCCAGCCCGTTTGAATATCGCGACAAGCTCGTGCTGGGATCGCAGAAATGATCCCATGCCAGGATTGGTCTTGACCCAGACAGCGAGGTTCACGAGTTCGAGACCACATGCCTCTGCGGCTATCACCAGAGCGGCAATGTGGCGCCAGTCCATGCAAACATAGGCCAGCCCGCCCGCTGCTAGCCGACCAAAGATTGCAGTCAAAACCGCCCCAAGAAATGCCCCGAACTGTTCCGGTGACATTTCTCCGGAGGCCATCGCAAACTCTTGATGACTTGCCTTGCCTAGACCCGATACGAACCCTTCTATCGGGACATTATACGGGGGGTCGGTGAAGCATACGGATGCAGTCAAGTCGTCGAATAGAAGTTGCAGCAAACCCTCGTCACGGCAGTCGCCGCAAGCCAGGCGATGGGTCGAAGCACCGTTGGTCAGCACCCAGATATCGCCGAGCTTTGAGACAGGCATCTCAACAAGCAAACGTGCGTCGAGTTCTTCAACATCGCCTGGAGCATCGACATCTACCTCGATCGTGTTTTCGATTTCGAGGGTATCGAAGCCCGTCAGGTCAAGTTCGTACCCTACCTCCATCAGGTACCGAAGCTCTTTGGCCAGTGCTTTCTTGTCCCATATTCCCTCTTCGCCGAGCCGGTTCAGCGCGAGCCTTAGGGCTCGCCTGTCTGCCTCGGGCAGATGCGATATGTCGATGGTCAGCATATGGGTCAGACCGGCCTTTTGTGCTGCTGCAAACCTTGCATGACCGTCAACGACATAACCGCCGCCTTCGGTGATGATAGGACTGATCTGCCCATATTTTTCAATAAGCTTAACCAGTTTGCGAATTTTTCCCCCTGCATGGTTTCGAACCGCGTGGGGCGACACCCTCACTTCCGAAATGGGAGTGAGTTTCATCTCGAGATGATTTTTCATTCGGCCGCTCCCAACTGGGTAGGGCTCGTGTCGCGAGGACTAGGGACGTGCAGGAAAACTCCGGCTTGAGAGTGCGGTCTATTACCCACCAAGCGGGCTCGCTGAGGTTCGGGCAGGTAAAACCTGATCTGACGTTCCAGAGCCGCCAGCTGTGGAGTAATGTCCTCCGCGATGCCGACGTACCAATCCTCCACCTGGTCGATGACAGATAGGACCCATCGGATTTGGCGCCCTCTTTGGATTTGAAAACAGGCAGTAAAGGGGAAGGGACCCTTATACCCATGTAGAGGCCCCCAGTGACCTTGGTATGAGCCACCCACGGTCGTGAGGTCGATATCGAAAAAATCGAGCAGGCAATCGCCTTCATCGTCGTCGTACTGTTTGTGACCGAAAGTTTGCCAGAGAGGCCGGCTGGCTTCGAAAAAGGTCAGGTCCTGACGACAGCGCCACCATGCGTCTTGCCGTTGGTGAAGAGCCCACATGGTATCTTCGTCGATTGGAAATGGCCTCCGTGCATCTAGAACCACCAATGCAGAGCCATCTAAGCGGAGCTTATGTTGGTTCGCCCGCGATCGCCGGCCAAGCGGGACGAGGCTCGCCAGTTCAGAGATTGGGGCGAGCCCGAACTCGAACTTGACTCTCTTTGACTGATGCAGAGGATAGGTCGCGACTATTACGTGAGTGATGCTGGCATCGCGGGCCAATTGTAGAGAGGATTCAGATCCTACGGTGTCCAGGTCGGTCTCGACCAAGATCGGAACCAGACGAAGTTTTCGAACTCCGGAAGTTAGCCGTTTACGCTGAGTTGGAGTGAGACAGATACTTTTCGGCACTGAGCTGTTCTGATGCGGGAGAGGGGAAAGGTAGACTCTGGGTCTAATGAGCATGGGGGTATCCTCTTGGCGTCCTGAAGCGCGGCGGATCCGGGACGTGCAGAACCGCTCCCCCTTGAGGGGTATCAATTATCGTGAGACCTGTGGACATTCAGATCGGAACGACGCGGCGCTATTCTGCAGCGAGGCTTCGGAGCGAAGGCACGTGGAAGGACGCGAAATCCTGAGCGATCGACAATGGGCACGGATAGCCCCCTATCTGAGCGGTATTCCGACAGACCCCGGGCGAACTGCTGTGAACAATCGGCTATTTGTCGATGCGGTGTTGTGGAAGGTCCGCGAGGGAAGCCATTGGCGACGGCTTCCAACAGAATACGGTAGATGGAACAGCATCCATCGCCGTTTCACACGCTGGTCAAAGGAAGGATTATGGTATCTAATCTTCAGGCTGCTAGAAGACGAACGTTCCGAATTTTTCATTGAATACAGTAGAATTGTCTGGGCGGAGCAACAGGCGTCGCCGTTTCGAAAACTGATGATCGCCCCATTGAAATATACTTTTGGAATTCGGAATAAGCCTTTTCTCTATGGAAAAATACTTGCACGAGAGGGTGACGGGGACAGGCTATCTTGCGCCTTCCATTCTTTGCCGAACGACACCTCTTCGTACGCGTCGGATCATAGAACGTTCATCGCGGAGCTCCTCAACGGTTGAAATTCCTTGCAAGAATGGATGTCCGCTGAGCGCTGAGGTCGAATGAGCAACTCGTGCCTTCTTTCTAGCAACAGCGCCGGTCCGTCCAGTTCGTACTTCTAGCCCCAAAGTCGCATAATATGCAGTCTGGAATATGGCCGGGTGGCGGCGCAAATCGCGTATTCCGAACAATAGAAATCCGCACATAGTTTCCGGACACAGCACCTGCGAACAACCCGCTGTGCTTCCTGCCGCTCGGGCAGCTTCGCGTATGGCATCGACAGCCGGAGACGGCACCGTCACGGCTTGATCGAGCAATTTCTGCTGCTCGGATCCCATGATGTTCTGTACCGGTGCCTAACGACCTTCTCGATGGTGCCGTCCCGGCTGTAAAGTACCGGGCTTATCTGAACGGAGGCAGCTTTGACGATAGCGTTCATTGTATTTCCCTTCCGGCAAAGACCGGGGTTGAAGCCAAGGTCGATATTGCCGCGCGATGGCCTTTCGAGCGGGTGCCGGTTTGCTCGGCTTCCTCGATCGATGGCGATCGGGACCAGGCAGACCGACATAGGCAATCAGCCGAACGTGAAGCAGAAAACCTCGACGCCCGGGGCGAGAAACGTGATTTCGAATTGGCGATCTGTGATCGGTCCCTGTTGCCGGATCAACTGGAACAGACGCTGCTGGCTCACCGTGCCGTTGCCCTGTTCGTCAACGTCCAGGCCGTGAGATCCGCCTGGTGGCTGACCATCGATCAGGACGCGGAATTTCACGGATGTTCCCGGCGATGCCGGCCCCATTACAAGATGAAGATCGCGGGCGTGGAATCGGTACGTGATGTTGGCATTGGGCTCTGTCGGAGAAGCGCCGTCGCTTCCTATTGTCCAGTCGCCGGACAGCGCCCACTCGTTCAGGCGCAGTTGTGCGGGCGCGTCATAGAGGTGTGGCTTGTTGCGCACCGCACCGCCCGGCGATGCAAAGCCCTGGGTGCGTTTGTAGCCGACGTAGTTTTCCCGAGACTTGAGATTGGCTTTGTCGGCAGCCGCTTCGAGGCCGCGCGCGTCGACCGATACCAAATCGGGGCCGATGCCTTCGGCGCCAGCCTCTGCCAGCAGCCGCTTGATGATCATTTCCGATTGCTCATAGGAGCCCTCGCCGAAATGTTGATCGCGAACGTTTCCTTGCGCATCGATGAAATAGAACGCCGGCCAATAATTGTTGTTGAACCCGCTCCAGATCGCTCCCTCGCTGTCAACGGCGACAGGATAGTCGACGCCAAGCGCTTTCACTTCGCGGCGGACGTTATCGATGTTCTTCTCAAATCGGAATTCCGGCGAGTGGACGCCTATCACGACCAGGCCTTGGCCCTTGTACTTTTCCGCCCAGGCGCGAAGGTAGGGCTGCACGCGCATCCAGTTGATGCAGGTGTAGGTCCAGAAACTGACAAGGACGACTTTCCCGCGAAGCGCTTCCGGCGTCAGTGGCGCCGAATTGAGCCACTCGTTGGCTCCCTTAATAGACGACAACTCCGATTGGTCGGCAATCCAGCCGAGAATCGAGGCATGGACAGATGAACCTTGCGATCCTTTGTATGTCATCGATAGCTCCTTGGCTTCTGCTCCAAAGCTGATGCTCGGAAGGCCGATCGCGGTGATGAACAGGAACGAGGCCAACAATTGGTTCGTCGTCATGCGGAAACTCCTTCCGTGGTCTGACTGTGACCTCCGAATCTCATTTCACCAATTCGACGAGCGGCTTGCCTTTCTCGACGACATAGGTTCCGACCTCAGCCGCGTCGACCGTGCCGACATTCTTCGCGGCATGGGGCACCATGGCGGGTACAAACAGCACGCCGCCGGCATTGATGATTTGCGGTGGCTTACCCTCGAGCTCGTATTCTATCGATCCTTCGAGGACATAGACGATCTCTTCACCGGGATGCCTGTGCATGGGAAAAGCCGCTCCAGGCGCGAAGTCCACGCGTGTCTGGACGGCCTCCTGACCCGGGATGCTGAGATCATGCCTCTGCAGGTCCGTACGCTTTATCCCTGGCATCTGTTCCGTCTGTTGCGCCCAGGTTGTGTTGAATACGGTACCGCTTCCAGCGATCAATATGATCGCACCAATCTGCCTTGCCTTCATGTCGGCCTCCTACAAATTTGTCATGGGCGATCCGGCCAAATGTTCGGCCGGGTGAGATGTGGTGAGATAGTCAGGCCTGCCTGAAGGAATATCGATTCCATCGATATTGGTGATGAACTGCGGCAGTGCATTCAGCTTCGCCTCGACCTTGCGCCAGTCGTAATCGGTGCCCCAGTACTGAACCAGTCCCCGCAGCTTGGCCAACTGAGCACCCTGCGACTGGTCGGTCACGGTCTCCTTGTCGGGCCACCGCGTGGCAGCAAGTCGCCGGCGAAGATCGACCAGTTCCTCTTCTCGGATATGAATGTGGAAGGGATGGATGGCGTCGTTGGACGCCGCAGCACGTAGCGGCGATGGCAGAAGGTTTGCCGTACCAGCAGCCACGACGCCCGTCGTGACTGCGGCTAGAAGTCGACGCCGATCCTGGTTGATACCTTCTGAAGGTTGTCTCTTGTCCATTGTCCAATCCTCTGGTGTCGTTAGGTTTTCTGGAAAGGCCGTCGAGAACGTGCTGTGAGCGAAAGAGAACCGATGCCAATCGAGATCATCTCGCGCGGGGGAGGGAACCGGCGGGGCCGCCGACCGGCATCGGTGACGCTGGCCTTGTGCGATGGCCAGCGGAAAAATTAGAGACCGCGACCGCTGCGTCCACGGCCTTTAGCACCGGCGACATCGCGCGAAACAGGACGTCGGTGGCAATCTTGGGCGACCGACGTCATGCCGGTGCTCATAGAGGGAGCGGTTTGCCGGCTTGCTCGGCGACCATGTATTCGCTGTACCAGGCGGGCCAGTTCTCGTCGCGCTCGCCGCCGTTTCGCTTCTCGTGCTCGCCATGCGCTACTGCAGCACGATGCATGGCAGCCGCAAGCTCGGCCGGCGACGTGAACGTCGTTACATTCGTATCGACGCGCCCTGGCAGTCGAGTGGTGACCTCCTGGAGTAGCCACCGGTTGCCGTCGGGATCGCTGAACGACGCCAGCGAACCGTAGCTTGCCCGGTTCGGAGCTGGGCCATCGATCTGGCCCGAGTTGCCTCGATGGAAAACATCGGTGATCTCGACCCCACGTCCGGCAAGCTCGGCGCGAGCAGCCTCGATGTCGGATACGACCAGAAAAAGCACCGGCTTTTCACCGAGGTGTATCGAAGACGGCGAACCTGGGGGTGTGAGCTGAACGGCCCGAGAGCCGTCACCCCGGACAAAGTCAGCATCCACCCGCCAACCCAAGCCGCTGTAAAAGTTTTTGGCGCGATCGATATCGGCAACCGGGATGACGGCGACCTCAAGCTTCATGTCGACGGCTCGCGCTTTCGGGATTTTGGTCGCGGCTTCGCCGCTCGCCAGCATGGCGTTCATCTTGATCTCCTTTGTTGCGTGGCTGCATCCGTGACAATTCAGATGCCCGGACCAAATTTTTGCCGACACGGGGCGGAAAACAATTGCACGATGGTGTCGGCAATACCTTTGGACTACCAAGTGAAGATCGCAATGCTTACGGCAACGGCCGTAATCATCGAGCCAGCGGTTTCGCGCATGGACGGCAGTGGCGAGGCTGGCACGCCGGTTTCTTTTGGTCGGACGCCGCCAAGTCCGCAGCGCTTAATCAGCCTCGAGGGCTAGGTCGAGTGCCTTCTGCAGTGCGGTGTCGCTAAATGGCTTGAACAGGCATCGTGCCGACCCATTCTTAAGGAGAATCGGTCGAACCGTTTCATCTCTTGGTGCCGTAATGAACACGATTGGGATGGACTGACCTCTGCGCGCCAGCTCTCGCTCAAGATCAGGCCCCGTCATACCAGGCATGGGACGTCAAGAAGCAGACAGTTGGTCTCATTGACCACGCCTGACCCCAGAAACTGCTCGGCCGAAGAGAACGCGTATCTGCACGCCTGTGCGCGTTGAGCCCTTAATATGCAGTCTGGAACTTGTGACCCATGGGGGCCATCAGACACCTCGGTCTTCCCGGCGCTTCCTCCTTGTTGCCTGGCCCGACCTCGAGAGCCGGGCCTGACCTCCCTAGCTCATGGCGTCTGCATCCATGACGGCCTGGGCAAAGGCCTCAGGTGCTTCCTGGGGAAGGTTGTGGCCGATGCCGCCGCTGACGATGCGGTGTGTGTATTTACCTGAGAACTTTTTCGCATAGGCAGCAGCATCAGGATGCGGCGCGCCGTTGGCGTCGCCTTCCAGCGTGATTGCAGGAACGGTGATCACCGGCGCCTGGGCAAGCTGCCTTTCAAGGGCGTCGTACTGTGCTTCGCCTTCGGCGATGCCGAGCCGCCAACGGTAGTTGTGAATGACGATGTCGACGTGGTCGGGATTGTCGAAGGCGGCGGCGCTGCGTTCGAAAGTGGCATCGTCGAAGTTCCACTGCGGCGAGGCGATCTGCCAGATGAGCTTGGCGAAGTCGCGCCGGTATTTCTCGTAGCCGGCGCGTCCGCGCTCGGTGCTGAAATAGTACTGGTACCACCACTGCAACTCGGCTTTCGGCGGCAGCGGCTGCTTGCCGACCTCCTGGTTGCCGATCAAATAGCCGCTCACCGAGACCAGCGCCTTGCAGCGTTCCGGCCACAGTGCGGCGACGATGCCCGCGGTGCGGGCGCCCCAGTCACAACCGCCGATGACCGCCTTGTCGATAGCAAGGGCATCCATCAGGGCGATGACATCGGAGGCGATGACGGACTGCTGTCCGTTGCGCACCGTCGTATCGGACAGGAAGCGGGTCGGACCATAGCCACGCAGGTAGGGAACGATGACGCGATAGCCTTTCGAAGCCAGCACATGCGTGGCATCGGCATAGGTGTGGATGTCATAGGGCCAGCCATGAAGCAGGATAACCGGCTTGCCGTTGGCCGGACCCATTTCGGCATAGCTCACGTTAAGCGCCCCGGCATCGATCTGCTTTAACGGGGGGAAACTATTGCACATTGCCTTTGCCTGATCCGTCGGGGCGGTGGCGGCCTTGGCCGGCACGATCAGCCCCAGTTCGGCGGCGGCCAAAGTCATCGCCGTAGCGCCAATCAGTTGGCGACGACGGACATCGACGGTTGCGGGAGCCTTTTCGGTGTTCATGTCGAATGCCTCTCACATTTTGAATTGCGGGCAACCGACGCTTCATGCGCGCCGGTCGCCGGTGCCAACGGCCGCGTCAGATGAGGCTGACGGTCACATCGATGCTTTTGCTCAACGCCTTGGAATAGGGGCAGATCTGGTGCGCTTCCTCGACGAGGGCTTGCGCGACATCGCGCTCGACGCCTGGCAGGCTGACGTTGAGGCGCGCGCGCAGGAAAAAGCCCTCGCCGCCATAGTTCAGGTCCACTTCGGCGTCGATGGTCGGGTCCGAGGCGAGCGTCACCCTGCGCTTGCGCGCCACGATGTCGAGCGCACCTTCGAAACAGGCCGACCAGCCGGCCGCCAGCATCTGCTCGGGGTTGGTCCCCGGCCGTCCGGAGCCGGGCGGCGAGAACTTGACTTCGAGTTGGCCATCGTCGCTGTGGGCGATGCCGTGATCGCGGCCACCCTGCGTGTGAACCTTGCCGGTGTAGAGGAGCTTCTCGCCCTGCGGGGCCGTTGCTGCTTGTGACATGTTCGTTCCTTCGGTTTCTGAAGATGGTCGGGAAAAAATTGCGGAGCCTGCGTCAGGCCGCTGCGGCTACGCCGTAGCGTGCTGCAGGAAGGCGATTTGACAGATTGGGGATGAGTTTTTGACGGGCCGCTTCGTAAGCGTCCCAGTCGGCAGCGTCGGGCAGTGCGGGGATGGTGACCAGCTCACCCTGGTCGAAGCCGGAAAGAGCTGCATCGACCATGTCCTCGGCGGACATCAGGATCTCGCTAGGAAGATTTTCGAGCGGCCTGCCGGACAGGTCCCAGAAATCCGTGGCGGTGGCGCCTGGCAGAACGGCCTGGATGCGCACGTTGCTGGCGGCCAGCTCCTTGAACAGCGACAGGCTGAGCGCCAGAACGAAAGCTTTCGTGCCGCCATAGACGCCATTCAGGGATTCGGGCCGGACGGCAACGATCGACGCTACGTTGACGATCGCCCCTCCGCCGCGCGCTGCAAAGGATGGAGCTGCGGCATAGGTCAGACGGGTGAGCGCGGTCACGTTCAGCGAAATCATTCGCTCCATTGCATCGACATCGGCTTCCAGCAATGGCGCGACCGAACCAATGCCGGCGTTGTTAACCAGCATGGTGATGCCCGGCTCGGTTGCGAGCAGCGTCTCGATCCGCTTCAAGTCTGCTCTGTCGTTGAGATCCGCGGCAATGAAGTTGACAGCGCGGCCTGTGGCGCGAGAAATGCGTCCCGCCGCCTCGTGGAGCTTTTTCTGGCTGCGTGCAACGAGGATGAGGTCGTAGCCGCGGCGTGCGAGCCTGTCGGCGTAGATCGCGCCGATCCCTGAAGAAGCGCCTGTGACAACTGCGATCCCTTTGGAAGTGGTAGACATTTCATTCTCCGATCAGGTTTGCGCCGGCTGGGGCGATGGATTGTGGGATGCGCGGCCGGGGGGGACCCGGCCGCGCTTGCGGCAGTGAGCGGTGGGGGGAGCCGCTCTGTCGCTTTAGATCTGCTGGCGCAGCGGCCGGAACGCGACACGCAGCTCTTCCGAAAATACTTTCGGCTGTTCCCAGGCAGCGAAGTGGCCGCCTTTGGCGAGCTTGTTGTAGTGAATGAGCTTGGGGTAAGCCTTTTCGGCCCAGCTCTTCGGCGCTGCGTAGATCTCATCGGGGAAAGCGCTCACGGCAACCGGCAGCTTGACGCCGCGAACGTCGAAGAAACCTGCTCCATTCGAGATCTGCGTCGTATCCCAGTAAAGCCGGGCCGAGGAGACCGCCGTGTTCGTCAGCCAGTAAAGCGTGACGTTGTCGAGAATGTCGTCCCGCGTCAGACCTTCGGTTGCCCCGTCGAAGACGCGAGCGATAAGGTCGTAGCTGCGGATGTCGTGATCGAGCATCCATGAAGCCAGACCGACTGGCGAGTCGGCGATGCCGTATAGGCTTTGCGGCCGGTTCGACATTTCCAGCGCATAGCCCAGACCCTTGCCGTAGAATTCGACCAGCTGGTCCCACGCATTGCGTTCTTCCGTGGTCAGATCGGCGGGAGGCGCCTCATGGAACGCGAGTGCCTTCGAGATGTTGGCCGGGACCGTGGCCGCCATGTTGGTATGGATGCCGAGCAATCCCTTCGGCTGCTGCACGGCCATGACCTCGGAAACGGCATTGCCCCAGTCACCGCCCTGGGCCACGTATTTCGTGTAGCCAAGGCGCTGCATCAAGATTGCCCAGGCCTGGCCGATGGTGACAGGGGTCCAGCCAGGCGCTGTCGGCTTGCCGGAGAATCCGTGACCGGGCAGCGAGGGGATCACGACGTGAAACGCGTCAGCTTCGCTGCCGCCATGCGCCGTCGGATCGGTGAGCGGGCCGATGATCTTCAACTGTTCGATGATCGAGCCCGGCCATCCATGTGTCACGATCACGGGCAAGGCATTTTCATGCTTCGAGCGGACATGAATGAAGTGAATGTCCAGTCCATTGATCTCGGTGACGAACTGCGGGAGGGCGTTGAGCCTTGCCTCCACCTTGCGCCAGTCGTGATCGGTCGCCCAGTATTGCGCGAGCTTCTGCGTCGTCGCCAACTGCACGCCCTGGGAGTGGTCCTGGACGGTTTCCTTGTCAGGCCACCGGGTCGCTGCCACTCGCCGGCGCAGATCGTCGAGCTGTTCCTGGGGGATATTGATCTTGAAGGGACGGATCGCTTCCGCAGATGCCGCGCCCAATGCTTTCGGCACCATGCTGATGACGCCGACCGCAGCCGTAGCGGCGAGAAGCTCACGCCTCGTGGGGGAAAGTAGATCTTTTGGCATAACGTGCTCCTATGAGAAGAAAAATTCTTTTGACTTCTGCATAGTTCTGTTTTCAGTGGCGCCTAATCTATTACACGAAGGTATCGGCGATACTTTTGGATTGGTCTGATGATTGTGCAATTTGGAGATGAAGCTACGGAGCAATGCATGACTCGCGCGGGCGCCAAGGCGCCCGCCGCGCTCAGATCGGCAATAATGGACTGCTGGGACTATCCAGCCCGAGGCCGCATGGACGCGGCGAGGCCGCCGTTCCATGCTCGGCCTCCTGACGTCATTTTACGGCTTTAACCGCTTCCAGAATGACCGCAGCCACTTCCTTCGGGTGCGACAGCATCGCAACATGACTGGACGCGATGGTTTTGACATGGGCGTTCATCACCTTCGCGCTGTCCGCAAGCAGCTTGGGATCGATCATCTGGTCATTCTTGGTGACGACCGCCCAGCTGGGCTTCGACTTCCATGCGGCCCTTGTCACCTTCTCGTCGAAGTTCGCGCCGCGCACAGGGCCTTGTGTGATCGCGATCAGGTTGGACTCCGCCTTGGGAACGTCGGGGGCGAAGTATTTGGCGATATCGTCGTGCGACAGTGTCAGAAAGCCCGCGGCGTCAACCTGCGGGTGCGTCAATCCGGGCGGGGTGGGGTAGTTTTTGTTGAGATCGGACGTCGACTGCCCATCGCCAGGAGAGAAAGCGGCGACATAGACCAACGCCTTGACGTGGTCGTCATTGCCGGCCTGGGTAATGACGGTCCCTGCCCAGGAATGGCCGACCAGAACGACAGAGCCCTTTTGCTGCGCGATGGCACGCTGCGTAGCGGCCACGTCGTCGGCAAGCGAGGTCAGCGGATTTTGAACCGCGACCACGTTCAGGCCTTTTGCCTGAAGCAGTGGAATGACCTTGTCCCAGGACGAGCCGTCGGCGAATGCGCCATGGACGAGAACGACTGTCGTTGTGGCTGTCTCCGCCGATGCTATTGTCGAACCGCCGGCGGCGGCGAGGAGCATAGCTCCTGCAAACATCGCGATGCCTGCTCGCCGAATGCCAGATTTTGAGATCGCAATCCTTGTCATGACTTCTCTCCTTGGTGGGCTACATCATTTGCTTATGATGCCCGGACAGATGCCCGTTCGAAGAACGCAGTGCCATTGCACGTTGGTATCGGTGATACTTTTGGATTGGTTCCAGATCACGACGGACGGCATGGAGATGGCTCTGGGCTTAGGGTCGGAAGTGCCCGCCGGCTACATCAGATAGCCGGACACGCCGTCCCACAACAACTTGAACGCCGTCACGATAAGCAATCCATAGCAGGCTCTATAAAGCTGGCGCTGGTCCAGCCTTCCGTGAAGCCGCCAACCAAGCCAGACGCCGGCGGGAATGGCGAGCAGACATATGGCCATCACGATCCAGGTATTGCCTTCCGGCCTCGACAGCAGCAGCCATGGCCCCGCCTTGATCATGTTGCCGACAGTGAAGAACAGGCTCGTCGTGCCTGCATAGACTTCCTTGCTGAGGCCGAGCGGCAGCAGATACATGGCAACCGGCGGTCCGCCCGAATGCGCCACCATGGTGGTGATACCCGACGTAAGACCCGCTGCAACTGCCTTCGGCGGTGAGCGCGGACGGATCGTGACGTTCGCTCCCGCGGCAAACCAGAGGCCGACGAAGACCAGGGTGGTCACCGCCATTACGATCGATATGGCACGGTGATCCAGAACGCGGAAGAGCAGATAACCAAATCCGATCCCGACAACGAGGCCCGGTAACAGCAGCAAAAGGTCGGGTTTCGACCATGTCGAGGACTTCCAGTAACGTAAAGCGACCAGGTCCGAGGCAACGAAAAGCGGAGCGAGAAGACCACCCGCCGTCACCGGATCCATGACGATCGACAACAGCGGAATGCCAATAATGGCGAATCCGCCGCCGAATGCGCCCCTCATGAAAGAGATCAGGAAGACGCCGGCAAAAGCGACAATTATCGTGGCGGCCGTCAGCTCCATGCGGAAACTCCAGCTTCTCGTTGACTATGTATTGGAGATTCAGCCGAGCTGCCGGCGGCACGCGCACCGAGCAACGGCACCGCTGCGTCAGGGCCCAACACGGTTCCTCAATCAACGAACCGGCGGCGTGCCTCGCTGTTGGCTTCAAAGCGCGATCGACCGATGTCCTTCAGCAGGTCGTCGCTCAGTTCGAGCAGCGCCTTGCGTGAGCGCCGCTTCTTCACCTGCCGCTCCAGCCAGGCCATCCGGGACGTGACTGAGAAAGCCGAGTCGCAGGTCTGTTCGAGATCGTCGTTCCGCCCCTTCGGCATCAGGTAGTTTGTCTTGATCGTGGCCATTGTCGTATCCTCTGGTTCCCACTGAACCCTCATAGAACTGGCCCGTCGCAGCAGAAGAATCGATTGCACGAAAGTGTCGGCAATACTTTTGGACTGTCCATGGGTGGAAACCGAGGAACCAACACCAAGGCATAATAGACGTTTGCCGGACGCTGGCGCAGTTTAGCCGATAGGCTGGAAAGGATAGCGCATGAAGACTGATCAGGGTGGCGTACTGGATGCGCTGCCGGCCATGGCGTGGACTGCGCAGCCTGACGGAAGCATTGACCTTTTAAATCGACGCTTGTGCGACTACTGCGGCCTCCGAACGAACGAGAAGCGCGCGCGGGAGTGGCAGGCCGTGGTTCATCCGGACGACCTGCCAGGCCTACTCGAGGACTGGCGATCGATCATCGCTTCCGGCCGGCCCAGCGAGATGGATGCACGCGTACGCCGCGCGGACGGAGAATATCGCAGGTTTGTCATCCAATGCAGCCCGGTGCACGACAACACCGGAAAGCTCAACAAGTGGTGTGGGATCGCAACCGACGTCGAGGATGCGCAGCGTGTTGAGGAGACATTCAAGCAGAGAGAGTTCGATTTTCAGGCGACCGTCGATAGCATTCCGATTCCAGTCGCTGTGACCACGCCAACAGGCGAGGTCGAAGGTCTCAACCAGCTGATGCTCAACTATTTCGGCAAGACGTTCGACGAGTTGAAAGGCTGGAAGGAATCCGAAGTCGTCCACCCCGATGACCTCGAGCACACGATCGCGGCCCAGGTTGCTGCGCATCAGACCGGCGGCTCTTACAACGTCGAGAGTCGCCACCGCCGTGCCGACGGTGTCTACCGCTGGTTTAACGTGCTCGGCATGCCTCTGCGCAATGCGCGTGGTCAAATCCTGCGCTGGTTCCACTTCATGATCGATATCGACGACCGCAAGCGGGCGCTGGAGGCTCTCGCGGTCAGTGAACGCAATCTGCAGCTGACGATCGACACGATGCCAGCAATGGCCTGGTCGGCGCGCGCTGACGGAAGGAACGAGCTCCTTAGCAAGCAGTATGTCGACTATGTCGGTCTCACGCCTGATCAGATACCGGCCTGGGACTCCCTCGACGCGCTGCATCCGGATGACTTTGACTGCATGGTAGCGACCTGGCGCAAGATCGTGGCTTCCGGAATGCCAGGGGAAGGCGAAGCGCGGCTTCGCCGTCACGACGGCGTCTACCGATGGTTCGTGTTCCGCGCCAACCCGCTGCACGACGACAAAGGAAACGTCATCAAATGGTACGGGGTTACCACCGATATCGACGACATGAAGCGGGCACAGGAAGCATTGGCGGCCAGCGAGCGCAACCTTCAAGCGACCCTCGACACCATCCCGGCACGGGTCGGCGTTTTCAGCGATGATGGCACGCACGTCTCTGTCAACAAGCGTACCGTCGAACTCAGCGGCATTCCCAGTTTTGCCGATTGGCGGCTGGTTTTCCATCCCGACGATCTTCCGAACGCGGAGAGCCTATGGCAGCACTGCCTGGCCACTGGGGAACCCTTCGAATGCGAATACCGCGCCCGCATGGCTGACGGCACGTATCGCTGGCATCTGGGGCGTCGCGTGCCGTTGCGCGATGACACTGGAAAGGTGGTCAGATGGTACGGCATCGCACATGACATTGAAGATCGAAAGATTGCCGAGCAGGCTCTGGCGGCCAGTGAACGCAACCTGCAAGCAACAATCGACACGATCCCGGCAAGGGTCGGCGTTTACGATACGTCGGGCAATCGCATTTCCGCTAACAAGCGGGCACTCGAACTGAGCGGCTACTCCATTGGGTCTGATTGGAGGGACGTTTTCCATCCAGACAATCGCGAACGCGCCGAAGAACTCTGGCGTGCGTCTTTGGCCAGCGGCGAGCCGTTCGAATGCGAATACCGCGCGCGGATGGCGGATGGCACATATCGCTGGCACATAGGGCGACGAGTGCCGATGCGCGACGAGACCGGAAAGGTGATCCGCTGGTATGGTGTCAGCACCGACATCGAGGATCGAAAGCGCGCCGAGCAGGCGCTAGCGGCGAGCGAACGCGAATTACGTCTAATCCTGGACTGTATTCCTGCAAGGGTCAGCGTGCACGACACCAATGGCATCCGTGTTTCCGCCAACAGGCAGTCAATCGAGCTCAGTGGTCTGCCGGGGGATGCCGATTGGAGGGAGCTGTTCCATCCGGATGATGTCGGGCTCGCGGAGAAGCTATGGCGCGAGAGTCTCGCCAAGGAAGAGCCCTTCGAGGCTGAGTATCGCGCACGGATGGCGGATGGCACCTATCGTTGGCATCTGGGGCGCCGTGTGCCGATGCGTGACGAGACAGGAAAGGTGATCCACTGGTACGGTGTCAGCTCCGACATTGAGGACCGAAAACGAGCCGAGCAGGCCCTGGTGGCGAGCGAGCGCAATCTGCAGGCAACCATCGACAGCATTCCGGTAAGGGTCGGCATTTACAACGCGGACGGCACAAACGTGTACGTCAACAAGCGTACGCTCGAGCTGAGTGGCCAGCCCAGCGGCGTCGATTTTCGGAGCCTTTTCCATCCCGACGATCTGCCGCTCGTCGACAGTCGCTGGCAAGAATGCCTGGTCACCGAGGAGCCGTTCGAATGCGAATATCGCGCCATCATGGCCGACGGGACGTATCGCTGGCACGTAGGCCGACGCCGGCCAATGCGCGATGAGACAGGAAAGGTCATCCGTTGGTACGGCGTCACCTCGGACATCGAGGATCTAAAGCGCGCCGAGCAGGCACTGACGGCGAGCGAGCGCAGCCTGCAGCTCACCATCGACACGATCCCAACGCTTGCCTGGGCGGCGCGTGTGGACGGCACCGCCGAGTTCCTTAACAAGCACTACCTCGACTATATCGGCCTTACCGCCGAAGGCGCGCAGGATTGGGGCTGGGCGGTCGCGGTCCATCCCGAGGATATGGCTGGTTTGGCTGATACTTGGCAAACCATCATGGCTTCGGGAAAACCAGGGGAGACCGAAGCGCGGCTGCGCCGCCATGATGGCGAATATCGCTGGTTCCTGTTCCGGGCCAATCCGCTGCACGATGATTACGGCAACATCGTCCGATGGTATGGCGTCAACACCGACATCGAAGACCGCAAGCGCAGTGAAGAGGGTTTCCGCGCCATCGTGGAAACGACGCCCGAATGCGTCAAAGTGGTCGCCCGCGACGGCACGGTTCTGCGCACAAATGCGGCCGGCGCGATAATGGCAGGTGTGCCATCCATCGATAATGTCATCGGGCAGCGGTTCTTCGACTTCGTAGCTCCCGAGCACCGAGAAAAATATCACCAGTTCCACGAGAAGATCTGCGCCGGCGAAAAAGGCTTTCTGGAGTTCGACCTCATCAATGCGCAGGGCATTCGCCGGCACATGGAGACGCACGCCGCTCCGCTGCGCAACAGCGATGGTTCAATCGCACAGCTTGGTATCACGCGCGACATGACGGCGCGCAAGCGAGCGGAAGACGCCCTCAGACGCAGCGAGGCATTCCTGGCGGAAGGCCAGCATCTCGCTCGTATGGGCAATCTTTCGTGGCACGTCAGCAGCGGAGAAATCATCTGGTCTGAGCAACTCTACCGCATCTTCGAGTTTGAGCCGGATACGGTCGTGACGCTCGATCGGATCGCTGGCCTGGTCCACCCCGAAGACATGCCGATGATTGTCAATATGATTGAGCGGGCGCAACGAGGCGACCGCGAATTCGAATACCAGCCCCGGATCGTGCTCCCCGACCAGTCGGTCAAATATCTGCACCTGATCGCGCACCGGGCTGGATGCCACGGCGATGGCCAGATCGAATATATCGGCGCCGTTCTTGACATCACACAACGCCGGCTTTCGGAAGAGGCGCTCGAGAAGCTCAGATCGGAGCTTGCGCAGGTCACCCGCATCATGAGCCTCGGCACCTTGACGGCATCGATCGCCCACGAGGTCAACCAACCGCTGGCGGGCATCATCACAAATGCCAGCACGTGCCTGCGCATGCTCGCGGCAGACCCGCCCAATGTCGACGGTGCGAAGGAAACGGCGCGCCGCACAATACGCGACGGCAAGCGTGCTGCGGACGTGATCGCGCGATTGCGCGCGCTGTTCACCAAGCGTGCGGTAACCATCGAGCCGCTCGACCTCAACGACGCCGCGAAAGAGGTCATCGCCTTGTTTTCGGCAGACCTGCAACGCAGTCGAGTCGTCTTGCGCACCGAACTGGCCGACAAATTGCCGCTGGTTGCCGGTGATCGTGTCCAGCTCCAGCAGGTGATCATGAACCTCCTGCGCAATGCCACAGATGCGATGGACGCCATTAACGACCGCCGGCGGCTGTTGTTGATAAGGACCAGCCGTGATGAGGACGGGCAGGTTCGCCTGTCCGTGCAGGATGCCGGTGTGGGTTTCGGGTCTGAAGGAACAGAAAAGCTGTTCGACGCGTTCTACACGACGAAGAGCGATCGCATGGGTATTGGCCTCTCCGTCAGCCGCTCCATCATAGAAAGACACAATGGACGTCTTTGGGCGCAAGCCAATGATGGCCCAGGAGCGACATTCGCGTTTTCGATTCCACATTGTTCAACGGATGCAACATCCGTTGACGACGTTGCCATGACCAAGGTGGCGCGCGGCAGTGCCCAAATCCCATCGGAGTTTTCATGAAATCTGCGCAGCCCCTCGTGTCGATCGTTGATGATGACGAATCCGTACGCGAATCTCTCCCCGATCTGCTCAAGGAGCTGGGCTTCACCGCCAAGGCATTTTCCTCGGCGCAAGACTTCCTGGCATCTGACCACCTCGGCCAAACCAGATGCCTGATCCTCGACGTCGCTATGCCCGGGATGACCGGCCCGGAGTTGCATCTTGAGCTGCTGCGCCGCGGGCAGAAGATTCCAACCATTTTCATCACGGCTCTCAAGGATGACACCGTGCGGCCGCGTCTCATCGAGCAAGGTGCTGTAGATTGCCTGTTCAAGCCGTTCACAGAGGACGCTCTGCAGGAGGCTTTGAATTCGGCGCTACGACCGGACTGATGCGCGTCGCTTGATAGATAAGTGGCAAGGAGGGTAAATGGTTGTGCATACGAAGCTGGCGAATTCACCCGAGCTGACGCCTATGCCGCAGGAAAAACCTCTCGTATTCGTCGTCGACGATGATATTTCGGTCCGAGAATCGCTCGAACTGCTGATACAATCAGCGGGTTGGCAAGCTGAGATGTTCGAGTCGGCACAGCACTTCCTGTCCCGCCCGAGGGCACAGGTTCCGAACTGCCTGGTCCTCGACGTCAACCTTCCCGATTTGAACGGCCTGGATCTGCAGAAGCTGGTTTCCGTGGAACGGACCGAGATGCCGATCATCTTCGTCACCGGCTACGGCGACGTGCCGATGACGGTAAAGGCGATGAAGGCGGGCGCCGTCGAGTTCCTGACCAAGCCTTTCAGCGAAGACGAGATGTTGGCGGCCCTTGAACAGGCTCTCGACCGGAGCAGGACAGCGCTCGCCCTCGAAATCGAGATGCGGGCATTGCGCGAGCGCCACGCATCGCTCAGCCGCCGCGAACAGGAAGTGATGGCCTTGGTCATTACGGGATTGCTGAACAAGCAGGTCGCGTATGAGCTCGGCATCAGCGAGATCACCGTCAAGGCACACCGCGGCAGAGTGATGGAAAAAATGCAGGCCGCATCCTTCGCCGATCTCGTCAATATGGCCGGCAGGCTGCACATCGGCCGCTAACGTCACGCCGAACACGGTCGGTTTGTTCAGCACCACCACCCACCAAATTTTTGGCGCCTGGGGCCCGTAACCAGGCGGTGTCTCACATCAACTGCCGACGGAGGGGGACAAACCTGTCGCGATGTCGCCAGCTTTCGGGGACCGGACAAACCCGAGTCCAAAGTGTTGTCGATACCAACGTACAATAGATATCCAGGCACACTGCCCAAATATGCGTTTGGACACGGGAGCATCAGGCGCTCGCTTTCGGCTCGATCCTACCGGAACCATCGTGGCTTCAAGGCCTGACCGACGGTCCGACCGGCGGGAGGAGAGGTAAGTCGCCGAAGGAACCAGATCAATGTCGAGTTATGGCGACGTCGCTCAGTTGGCTGCTGACCCTATTGTGCAGACGGGTACGCTCGCCGCGCTGGGAACGGTGTCTACGCGGCTGGCGCTTCGCAAGCGGTCCGACCGCCAGCTGGTCGGACAACTGGCTCTGTTTGCCGCGCTCACTGCTCTGCTGATATCCCAAGGCATCGTTCCGTACGCGCCAGGGCCACAGGACGCCTCCGGTCTGCTGCGCTTTTTCGTAGGACTCGCCAAGATCGCGTGGTGGACCAGCGCAGCCTGGTCGCTGATCAGCCTCGTGCGTGTGTTCGTGATTTTCGAGGGACGTGTTCGCGAAGGTCGCTTTCTACAGGATCTCGTTGTCGGCATCATCTACATCGGTGCAGTGCTGTCAGTGGTCACCTATGTCTTCAATGCTCCGATCGGTACCCTCATTGCCACCTCCGGCGCCATCGCGGTGATCCTTGGCCTAGCTTTGCAAAGCACATTGAGTGACGTGTTCTCGGGCATCGCGCTCAATCTGGCCAGGCCGTACGGGATCGGTGACTGGCTCGTACTCGGCAACGCGATGGAGGGTAAGGTTGTCGAGACCAATTGGCGCGCAACACACTTGCTGACCGGCGCGAATGATCTGGTCATTGTTCCCAACAGTGATCTCGCGAAAGCGCGACTCACAAATCTGAGCACTCCCGAGCGCAGCCACGGCGTGACACTCACAATACGTTTGCGGCCGACAACAGCGCCGTCTGCCATGATCGACTTGATGCATTCTGTCCTGCTCAGCAGCACGTCCATCTTGAGAACCCCAGAGCCTAGTGTTCACGTAACCTCGCTCGATGCGAACGCAGTCGAACTGGAGGTAGCGTTCAGAGTTGCCGACGTGTCCCTGGTGGGTGTTGCAAAAACCGAGATATTTGATCTGACCTATCGCCACGCGAAAGCCGCAGGGCTGGTTCTCGCCCAACCTCCCGACGGCGGCATCGCCGTTGCCGCATCGGCTTCGGGCGCTTTGTCCGCCGGGCTTCGCGCCACGCAGATGCGGCTGCTCGACGCCGTTCCACTGTTTGCGCCTCTGACAGAGGATGAAAAGGAAGCCCTTGCTTCGACGATGACGCGCCGCACCTTTCGCAAAGGCGAGGTATTCGTTGAGCAGGGTAGCGTGCTGAAATCCCTTATGATCCTTCGCAGCGGCGTGGCCGTGGTCACGCGACGGCGCGAGGGTGTCACCGACGAGGCGGCCGAACTGGCCAGGCTGGCGCCGGGTGATTTCTTTGGAGAGGGCGGTCTGCTGACCGGTGCGGGGGAACCCGGTTCCATCACGGCGCTGACCCCTGTCGTGGTTTATGAGATCACCCAGGAAGGGTTGGCGCCGCTCATGCGGGACCGGCCGACTATTGCGGATGAGCTCGGTTCGCTCCTGTCCAGGCGGACCGCAGCGGAGCAGTCCAGGCTTGATGATCGTGGCGGCTCTGTACTGCCGAAATTAGATCCCCGTCTGACCGCCCGTATCCGGCATCTGTTCCATCTTTGATTGAATTCTGACCCCCATACCAAAGTATCTACGATACAATCGTACTATTTATTCGAGCGTATTAGCTTTGCATATTGGTAATAATTCAACGCACCGACTTGCCAGGCAAGGATTTACTGCCATGGTGGCGGTGCATCGATGGAGAGATCGATATGCCTTCTGCAACTGCCTTGAAGCAGGCTCGTGAGCCAAAGCCGCTGCCGGCGCCCAACGCCGATTTCTATCAGATCGAGGACACGTTGAGTGCCGAGGAACGTGCAATCCTCACCAAGGTGCACGATTTCATGGAGACCAGGGTCGCGCCAATCATCAACGATTACTGGGTCAGAGATGCTTTTCCGTTCGAGTTGATCGAACCGCTGAAGGCACTCGATATTGGCGGCCTCAACGTTGGCGACTACAGCTCCAGGCTGAAGGGCTTGGTGGCGATGGAGATGTCGCGCGTCGACCCTTCGTTCACGACTTTCTTTGGTGTTCACACCGGCCTTGCCATGGGGACGATCGCCCTGCTGGGTTCCGAGGAGCAGCGGCAGAAATGGCTGCCGCCCATGGCGCGGCTGGAGATCATCGGCTGCTTCGGCCTGACCGAGCCGCTGGTTGGCTCGGGGACGGGTGGCGGACTTCTGACGACCGCGAAACGCGAAGGCGATAGCTGGGTCCTCAACGGTGAAAAAAAGTGGATTGGCAACGCACCCTGGTGCGACGTGTCGATCATCTGGGCGCGCGACCTGGATGACAACCAGGTCAAGGGGTTCATCGTCGAGAACAAGACAACGTCCGGTTTCAGCGTGGCGAAGATCGAGAACAAGATGGCGCTCAAGGTGGTCCAGAACGGTCTGATCACCATGAAGAACTGTCGTGTTCCGGAAGCCAACCGCCTGCAGAACGCCAATTCGTTCCGCGATACCGCCCACGTGCTGCGCGAGACTCGCTCCGGCGTCGGCTGGATGTCGACCGGCGTGCAGATGGGCGCTTACGAAGCCGCGGTGAAATACACCCAGCAGCGCATTCAGTTCGGCAAGCCGATTGCCTCGTTCCAGATGATCCAGGATCTCATCGCCAAAATGCTCGCCAATGTAACGGCGTGCCAGGCGCTGATGTTCCGCCTCGAGGAACTCCACGGCGAGGGCAAGCTTCTCGACCAGCATGCGTCGCTCGCAAAAGCATTCACAACGCAGCGGATGCGCGAGACGGTCGCCTGGGCGCGTGAGGTGCATGGCGCCAATGGCATCATCGTCGACAACAATGTCGGACGCCTGTTTGCCGACGCCGAGGCGCTCTACTCCTATGAGGGCACCTTCCAGATGCAGAACCTTATTGTCGGCAAAGCCGCCACCGGCTTCAGCGCCTTCGTTTGAGGCGCTGACTGCCGGAGCGGTCAAACATCCCGTCATTCACTTCCAAACTCAGGAGACGATCCATGAGCTCGCCCGCTATTGCGCAGACACTTGAGCAAGCCATGAGCTTGCCGGTCAACGAACCGAGCACCGGACCGGTTCTCGACAATGTGCTTTACGAGAAAAGAGGCACCATCGCCTATGTGACGATCAATCGTCCGAAAGTGCTGAACGCGCTCAATCGGGCCACTTGGCTGGATATTCGATCGGCGTTCGAGGACGCGCGTGACGATACCGCGGTGCGCGGCGTCATTCTTACCGGCTCCGGCGACAAGGCGTTTGTCGCCGGTGCCGACATCAGCGAGCTGGCGCATGTAAGCGCGGTCGAGGCGGAGGCATCGAGCCGTCTTGGACAGGCAGTGCTCGATCTGGTGGAAAATCTTGGCAAGCCAGTCATTGCTGCAATCAACGGCTTTGCGCTGGGCGGCGGCTGCGAGACGGCAATGGCCTGCACCATCCGCATCGCCGTGCCGCAAGCCAAATTCGGCCAGCCTGAGGTGAAGCTGGGATTGCTCCCCGGTGGCGGCGGCACCCAAAGGTTGCCCCGCCTGATCGGCAAGGGCCGCGCGCTTCAGCTCATTTTGACTGGCGGCCTGATCGACGCCGAGGAGGCTTATCGCATCGGCCTTGTCAACGAGATCGTGCCGGCAGCCGAACTGATGGCGCGCGCGGAAGCGATCCTCCAGCAGATCGCCGCCAACGGACCGATAGCCGTGCGCTACGCGCTCGAAGCCACCCATAAGGGCACGGACACGAGCCAGAGCGAAGGCCTGGCCCTCGAAGCCGCCTATTTCGGCCTCTGCGCCGGAACAGAAGACAAGAAGGAGGGCACGTCCGCCTTCCTCGAGAAACGTGCGCCCCAATTCCACGGGCACTGAACCGCAAGATTTCAGGAGAACGAAAATGACGACCGACAACATCTTTTCCGGGCTGAAGGTGGTGGACTTCTCAAGCTTCGTCGCCGGTCCCAGTGCCGCAGTAATCCTGTCGGACTTCGGCGCCGACGTCATCAAGGTCGAGCCGCCGACAGGCGACCCCTGGAGACACGGGCACCAGGTCGCACCGCAGCCACTGGCAGATGATCCCTATCAATGGCATCTCGCCAACCGTAACAAGCGCAGCATCGCGCTCGATCTGAAATCACTCAGCGCGCAGCAGGTGCTGCAGAAGCTCGTCGCCTGGGCCGACGTCCTCGTCGTCAACACGCCACACCACGCCCGCGCCAAGCTCAAGCTTGAATACAGCGATGTCGTGGAATGGAATCCGAGGCTGATCTACGCCGACCTAACCGGTTTCGGCGAAAACGGGCCGGACGCGAACCTGCCCGGCTTCGATATCACCTCCTATTGGGCCCGCAGCGGGCTGCTGTCGATGACGCGCGATGCCGGTGCGCCGCCAACCTGGCCGGTGGGCGGCAGCGGCGACAACGCGACGGCCATGGGGCTTTATTCGGCGATCGTAACGGCGCTTTATCGGCGTGAGCGCACGGGCAAGGGCGCCTACGTTACGACCTCGCTGCTTGCCGAGGGCGTCTGGTCGGCAAGCGTCTCGATCCAGGGTGCGTTGGCCGGCGCCAAGTTTGCCGCCCCGCACGACCGCGGGAACCCCGCCAATGCGGGGCTTAACATCTACAAGGCCTCCGACGGAACCTGGTTCGCCCTGATCATTACCCCCGACAAGGTCGCGGATGTGGCAAAGGCGATCGGGCGCGAAGACCTCCTCGCAGACCCACGCTTTTCCGACCACGCAAAGCTCGCGGCAAACCGACCGCAACTGACGGCTATCCTCGACGAAGTCTTTGGCGAGCAGCCGATGGCGCATTGGTACGATGTCTTCAACGGTGTCCACGTCACGTTCGGCGCCATTCGCGGCCCGCAAGAGGTAATCCAGGATCCGCAGCTGCGGCTGAACGACATCGTCGTTCCGCTCGAAGGCGCGGGAGGCAGGCTGACCGAAACGATCAGCAGTCCAATTCAGGTGCACGGCGTAACCAAGGTTCCCGCCAGGGGTGCTCCCGGCCTTGGTGAACACACCGAGGAGATCCTGCGACAGGTCGGATTCGATGCCAAGGGCATCGACAGCCTGCGGGCCAGCGGCGCCGTGCCGAAGGCACAGGAACGCGCTGCATAGCGGATCGAAAACGACAGTACGGAGACAAGCAATGACCGACATCCTCACCGAACGTTCCGGCGGCATCCTGCGGGTCGAGCTCAATCGCCCGGAGAAGAAGAATGCGATGACCGGCGCCATGTACATGCAGTTGGCGAATATCCTGATCGGTGCCGCGGGGGACAGGGAAACCCGTGTCATCCTCTGGCATGGCGCGGGCGATGACTTCTGCGCCGGCAACGATGCAGGCGAGTTCCTCAACGCACCGCCTGGGCCGGGCGAAGCTCCGCAGACGCAACTGATGCGCGCCTTTGTAGGGTTCGAAAAGCCAATCGTCGCGGCGGTACAAGGCGCGGCGGTCGGCGGCGGAACCACAATGCTGACCCATTGTGACGTGGTCTACGCCGGCGAAGGCGCGCGGTTCCAGCTGCCCTTCATCAATCTGGCGCTGACGCCGGAGTTCGGATCTAGCTACTCGCTGCCGGCGCGCATTGGGCATCTCCGCGCCGCGGAACTGTTCCTGCTGGGAGAGCGGTTCAGCGCTGTGCGGGCGGCGGAGCTGGGTCTGGTGACCCGCGTTGTGCCTGACGATGGCTTGTTCGCCACGGCGATGGAGACGGCACAGAAGCTTGCAGCCAAACCAGGTGGCGCATTGCAGGCCAGCAAGCGGCTCCTCAAACGGGGTTTCATCGACCAGATCAAGGCGGCCATCGACGCGGAAGGACAGGAGTTCAGCGAGCGACTGCGCTCAGCCGAAGCCAAGGAAGCGCTGTCTGCCTTCCTTGAGAAGCGTCCACCCAATTTCACGAAGACATCGGCGGTGGCGGCTGAATAGGCGTTGCCGCCATCCGCGACATGAAAGGAACAGGTCATGAGCATATTAGAAGCTACCGAGGCAAAGACCATTTCGGGCGCGGCCCGCATGGGCCGGCTGTTCGTGCTGGAACTCAGCGGCGGTCGCATTCACGCGATGAATTCGGACGGCTCCGACCAAAGCGTCATCGTCACCGGCTGCCGGTTTCCCGACGGCATCGTGGTCGATGCTGAAGCCGGCCATATCTACTGGACCAACATGGGGACGCTCAAACTCAACGACGGCTCCATCGAGCGTGCCGATCTCGACGGGAGCAATCGTCGAATCATCATACCGAACGGCGTCACCCATACGCCAAAACAGCTTCAACTCGAGCAGCGCAGCGGCAAGCTCTATTGGTCCGACCGCGAAGGGATGCGGGTGATGCGTGCCAACCTCGACGGCACCGACGTCGAGACACTGGTTCAGACCGGGCAGGGCGAAGACGATCGAGGCGACGCGACAAGATGGTGCGTCGGCATTGCCGTGGACCCGATCCGGCGCCACGTCTACTGGACGCAAAAGGGTCCGGATAATGCGGGCCTCGGCAGAATTTTCCGGGCAGGCCTGGATTTTCCGAAAGGTGAGGACGGATTTAACCGCTCAGACATCCAGGTGCTGTTCGACGACCTACCCGAGCCAATCGACCTCGAACTCGATCTCGAAAACGGCTTCCTCTATTGGACCGATCGCGGCGATCCTCCCTTCGGCAACACCGTCAACCGGGCGCCGATCGAGCCGCCGGCTGGTCGCGGTCGCGCGCCAGAGATCCTGTTCGCCGGGCTGATGGAAGGCATCGGCATCGCCCTCGATGTTGCCGGCGACCGCATGTTCATCACCGATCTTGGCGGATCGGTCTATTCCGCCAGGCTCGACGGCACTGAGAGGCGGACGCTTCGCTATGCCCAGGGCAACCTCAGTGGCATTGCCTACGTCTGACCATTCCCAAGGAGATCAAACCATGTCCGACATCAAATCCATTCGTCAAGTCGCAGTCATCGGAACAGGCGTTATCGGCGCGAGCTGGACGGCGCTATTCCTGGCCAAAGGTCTCGACGTCGTCGCAACCGACGTCGCACCCAATGCTGAAGCCGCTTTGAGACGGTTTGTCGACACTGCGTGGCCGGCGCTCGAGAGGCTGGGGCTCGTTCCCGGCGCCTCGCCTCTGCGGCTCGTCTTTACCGCCGATCTGGCAGAGGCAGTGAAGAGCGCCGACCTCGTGCAGGAGAACGGGCCTGAGCGGCTCGATTTCAAGCAGAAACTCTACGGCCAGCTCGACGAATTGCTACCGTCCCACGTTATCATCGCTTCAAGCTCGTCGGGACTGCCGATGAGTCAGATCCAACTGGGCGCTCCGGCGCATCCCGAGCGCTGCGTCATCGGCCATCCGTTCAATCCGCCGCACCTGATGCCGCTGGTCGAGATCGTCGGCGGGGCAAAGACCTCGGAAGAGACGATCCGGCGGGCAGAAGAATTCTACACTTCGATAGGCAAGAAAACCGTGCGCATCAACAAGGAATTGCCGGGGCACGTCGCCAACCGTCTCCAGGGCGCGTTGGCGCGCGAGGTCTATTACCTTGTTGCCGAAGGCGTGCTGAGCGCAGCCGACGTCGATACGGCTCTGTCCTACGGGCCAGGTCTGCGCTGGGGCATCATGGGCAACATGATGCTCAACCATCTCGGCGGCGGCCAGGGCGGCATCGACCACTTCTTCGAGCAGTTCGCAGGCCCGATGACCGCTTCGTGGAAGTCTCTCGGCGCGCCGGTGCTGACGAAGGAGGTGCAGCAGAAGCTGATCGACAGCGTCCATGCCGAGATCGGATCGCGCACAGTGGCGGAGTTGGAGGCGGAACGCGACGAGCTGCTGCTCGGTCTGCTCGAATTGCGGACCAACGCCGCGGGAACAGCTGTCGCGCGCGCGGCTTAGGCTCAGTATCGGCAGCGGCCGCGATCACCGATCGCGGCCGCTCCTGCAATTTTGCTTCGCTAAACTACAGAGGATGCCGCCATGACGGGCAGGCTCATAGCAGGCGCCAACTCCGCATATCGGTATCCGCTGCTCATAAAGCAGCTGTGGCATACACCGCTCGTGCAGGCGCCGGATCAGGAGATCGTCTATCGCGACGTGAGGCGCTTCACCTATCGCCAGTTGCGTGAACGCATCGGGCGGCTCGCGTCCAGCCTCGCCGGGTTGGGTGTTGCAGCCGGCGACACTGTCGGCGTGCTCGACTGGGACAGCAATCGGTTTCTGGAAGCCTATTTTGCGGTTCCAATGATGGGCGCTGTCCTGCAAACCGTGAATGTGCGGCTGTCGCCGGAGCAGATCGCCTACACGATCGATCACGCAGGCTCGTCGGTGCTTCTCGTCAACGATGACTTCGTGCCGGTCCTGGAAAGTATCATCCAGCAACTGCCCAAGGTGAAGACGCTGATCCTGATGTCGGACCGAGCTGTCCCCCAGACAGGCGGCCTCGCCTTTGCTGGCGAATATGAGGGCCTGCTGGCCGGCGCCTCGGACGACTACGACTTCCCGGACTTCGACGAAAACACCCTCGCCACGACCTTTTATACGTCAGGGACGACGGGCAAGCCAAAAGGCGTATATTTCAGCCATCGACAGCTGGTGCTCCACACGCTCGCTCAAATGGCTTTCCTGGGCACCGCCACGAAACAGGGACGCTTCTGCCGCGACGACGTCTATATGCCGATGACCCCGATGTTTCATGCGCACTCGTGGGGATTGCCATGGATGGCAACGCTCAGCGGGGTGAAGCAAGTCTACCCGGGTCGGTACGATCCCCATTTGCTTCTCAAGCTGATCAAGACTGAAGGCGTTACGGTCACGCACGGCGTGCCGACGATCCTGCAAATGCTTCTCGGCGCCGCCACGGCGGCAAACACCGACCTTGCCGGATTGAAGATGGCTGTCGGGGGTTCGGAGCTGCCGAAGGCGCTCGCCAGGCAAGCCCTCGCTCTCGGCGTTGACGTCTATGCCGGCTATGGCATGTCCGAAACTGCTCCGCTGCTTTCTCTTGCGCAGGTCAGAACCGAAGACCTCACTGCGGATGTGGACAAACAGCTGGATATCCGAACCATGGCCGGCATCTCGGCACCGCTTGTCGACCTGCGCTTGGTCGACAGGAACCGGGATGAGGTGGCGCGCAACGGCAAAACCACCGGCGAAATCGTGGTGCGCGCACCGTGGCTCACGCAGGGCTACGTCGATGATCCGCAAGCGTCCGAGCAATTGTGGTCCGGTGGCTATCTGCATACCGGCGACATCGGCGTCATCGACGCCGGCGGCTATCTCCGTGTCGTCGACCGGATCAAGGATGTCATCAAGTCCGGCGGAGAATGGGTCTCATCGTTGCAAATCGAGGACCTCATTTCCCAGTGCGAGGGTGTATCTGAAGCTGCGGTGATCGGCATCAGGGACGAGAAATGGGGTGAGCGTCCCCTGGCTCTGGTCATCAGGAATGCCAAGACCGGTAGCGACCTCAACGACAAGCGGATAAAGGCGCATCTGAAGTCGTTTGCCGATTCAGGTGCGATCTCGAAGGTCGGCATTCCCGACAAGATATTGTTTGTCGATACACTTCCCCGGACCAGCGTCGGAAAGTTCGACAAGAAGCAACTCAGAGCGACCTATGGCAACATGGGGTAGTGCCTTTGAAATTGAGCCTATCCGTTTCCTGCCGCTGTGGAGCTTGGTGCCGGCTTGAAATCGCAGCCCGGGTGCGCGATTGTCGCCGCTTGGGGAGATAGGTCATCAATGCGCCGTACTGCAAAGGCTCAGCCTTTTGTGCCGACAGAGATTCATGTCAGTACGGTCGAGGATGATAATGGCCTTATAGGCGTCCTTACGATCCAGACAACGGAGGGCATTCTAGACTTGGCCCTTGATCGCACCACGGCAGATGCCGTTGCAAACGCCGTCGATGAAATTCGGTCGAAGTTGGCCCCTTGACCTAGACAAGAGAGCCCGGTTTGACACCGGGCTTTGGAGGTAATTTTTGGGAACACCGAACTTAGGAGTATCGCGCCCCTTCGGTCAGCCAAATTTGTATCACCATCATGACGGCTGCATGAAGCCACTAACTGTCGTCGGCCAAGCGTTCCGCGATAGCAAACGCCTGTAGGTTCTTGGTCTTGCCTTGGTCTTCTTCGGCGTTGGCGATGATAGAGAAGAATGCCGCACGGGCGATATCCTTTTTCGAGGCTTTCGGATGCTCTTTCCAAGTCGCCTTCATTAGCTGCTTTGGCGTCATCTCTGGTGTGACAACACGCATCAACGTGTCGGCAATCGCCTTCAATTCTCGTGCCTCCATGCCTCGAACTCCGAACTAATCCACCACAATTACCATAGCAGGGGTAAACACGACGGGGGACCGCTTTTAGAGCGGGATTGGCAGATATATATGTCCCGAATACAGGGAGGAACTGCATCATGAGTGACCGGATCCCGGCAGACCGTCTCTATCTGGACGATCTCCACGTCGGGCAGCGCTTTGTAAGCGCCTGCCATACGATCGATGAAACGCAGATCAAGGCTTTCGCCGCGCAATTCGATCCGCAGCCGTTTCATATGGATGCGAATGCAGCCGCGGGCACCTTGTTCAAGGGGCTGGCGGCAAGCGGCTGGCAGACCGCCGCCATCACAATGCGGCTGAATGTCGAGGGCGGTCTGCCGCTGGCTGGCGGGATCATAGGGGCAGGGGGCGAGATAGGTTGGCCGGCACCGACACGGCCAGGCGACGTCCTGCACGTGGAGAGCGAAGTCATCGAGATCGCGCCTTCCCGGTCAAAGCCAGATCGCGGCATCGCCACCATAGTCAGCCGAACGATCAACCAGCGTGGCGAGGTGGTTCAGAATCTCACGGCCAAGCTCGTGGTTCCGCGAAGGGCTGCAACCTAAGCGCTGCGGATCCCAAGCCGCAGCGGGTCATCGACCTCAGGCGACCCTCCAAAGCGACGGCACCCGATCCTTGGGACAATCTGTCGTGCCTCGGCATCAAGTCGAGCTACACTGCTTCACAGACCAATCCAAAAGTATCGCCGACACCATCGTGCAATGGATTTGCGGCCGCCGCCAGTCGATCTCTAGCGCATCCAATTGAGGAGATGTGTCATGAGCGATCCCCGGTCTAGCAACTCACGCGTCGCTGCAATCATCAGGACGACGAACGACATCAGCGTCACCCAGGCGCGGTGGATACTCATTCCGTTGTTCGGATTGTGGATCCTGGTTTCCGCCGCAAGCGTGATCCTCCAGTGAGGAAATGGACCCGGCCGTGAGCGCAACGACGACACAATTGCCCTTCGCTATCGCCGGATTTCCTCTCCGGTCGTGGGCTTTCGCCGTCCGCATCTGGGTGGCCTCGGTCGTTGCTTTGCTGGCGAGCTTCTGGCTTCAACTCGAGGCGCCGGCCTCAGCCATGCTCACCGTCATGATATTGGCCGAACCCACGCGTGGGCAGGCGCTGGAGAAGGCCGGATTTCGCCTGATCGCTACCCTCGTGGGCGTGGTTGCCTCGATTGCAATCGTCGGCTCGTTGTCGCAGACGCGCGATCTGCTCCTGGTGGCCTTCGCGCTGTGGATGGGCCTTTGCATCTATGCATGCGGCCTGCTCGACGGCTACCGCGCCTACGCCGCGGTGCTGTCGGGATATACCGTCGCGTTCATCGCCATACAGCAGATCGACAACCCGCAGGGGGTCTTTGAGGTAGCAACGGAGCGCGGTGCTGCCATTGCAGTTGGCGTGCTGTCGATCACCCTGGTGAATGATCTGCTGTTGGCTCCTGATCGTCATCCGCAGCTTGGGGCGCAGCTGGCTGCCCTGCACCAGCGTGTTCGAAACTACGCGCGGGCAGTCGTTCGTCGTGAGGTTACCGACGCGGTGGCAGTCGCTGCCCTGATCAGAGAGATCGTCACGCTGCGCCCAGACATATCGAGCCTGGCAGCTGAATCGAGCAGCGGTCCGGTGAGAAGCGCCGCGGCCCGCAGCGCTATGGTAGCGCTCGTGGCGGAACTGCAGGCGGCGCGCGCCTTGGCCGCCCTTCCGGCAAACTCGGGTACGGCATTGCGCGAACGGTGGGCCTCCTCGTTTGATTTCAGCTCCGGAGACCTTTCGGGAGTGTCATCCCACGATCAGCAAACCGACTCGCTCGACGCCGATCAAACGCCACTTCGGTGGGCGTTCGGCGAACTTATGCGGCGGGATGCAGAGGTTCAGATTCACCTTATGGCGCTGAAGTCCGTCGTCCGTCCACCATGGTCATGGCGCGCGCCCCTCTACCGGTCGCAGCGGATTGCGATAGAAAATGGAGTCCGGGCGGCAGCATGTGTTGCAGCAGCTTCCGTCTTTTTCGTGTTGGCCGGCTGGCCAAGCGCGAGCTCGGCGCTTTCCCTGGTTGCAGTCGCCCTCGGACTGGGTGCAACTACGCCTTCGCCGCGCATGTTTACAACGCTCGGGTTCATCGGCGTGCCGATCGCGGTCGCTCTGACTTTCGTCCTGGAGTTCGTCGTCCTCAACGGCGTTTCCGATTTTCCGCTGCTGGCGCTCGGCCTTGCCCCATTCCTGATCGGAGCCGCGCTCATGGCAACCTCGCCGAACCCGGTCTGGTCGGGTCTTGGAAAAGTGAACCTGATTTTCATCTCGGCGATATTCGCCGCAAGCAATCCGCAGACCTACAATCCGCAGGCATTCCTTTTCACCTCGCTGTTCACCTGTGCGGCGATAAGCGTGCTGCTCGCAACTCAGTATCTCATCCCGCCGGTATCGGACCGTCAGCGCAGGCGGTGGCTGCTCGCGTCGGCGAGGCATGATCTTCGTCAGCTGCTGGATCGTCCCGATCGGCGCTACGCACCCGAGGAGGCTGCATTCAGAGATGCCGTGCGGGTCGGGCAGATCGCCGCGGCCGGCCCGAACGAGGCGGAGTACCGCAGGTCGGTCGAGCACGCGCTGGCGTATTTCGATCAAGCCGCCGCAATCCGCTGTTCTGCAGCCAGGCTTGCCCAGCTGACGGATCGCGCCATGGCCGTATTGGTCGTGAACGCGCGCGCAGCTTTGGCCGAGCTCGATCCCCAGCTTATCCGCGTAGCCGCCGACGATCTGCGTGCCCGCGCCGAGACCGATCATGCCATCGCCGCCGCGCGTGCAGCGCTCGTCACTGCCAGTGCAATTGTCGAGCAGGCGCCCGCAGGCACCATCGATACTCAAGGAGCCAGGTTATGACGCATGATTTTCATGAGCTTGTGATCGGCGGGGTCATGTTCGCGCCATTCATCATCTACGCGGTCGCCGCGCTCGTCATCATTCTCGGGCTGCGGCCGATCCTGCACCTAGTCGGGTTCGCCAGCATCTTCAGCCATGTGTCGATCGCCGAATTCAGCCTTTATGTGGTCGTGCTTGGCGGCCTTGTGCTTCTCGCTTGAAGGAGACTGTTATGGACGCGCAACTCAAGGAAAAGTTTGTTGGCGAGGCGCTGCTAGCCCCGGAGCCTCCCGCTGCGCCGCCTTCGCAAACGGACAATGAGGAATTAAAAGCAGCCAACCTGAAGCTGGTTGCACCGGCTGCCCGGCAGGATGGTGCTCAGACAGGTTTCATACTCACGGACCAAGTGACCCGCCAACGGGCCTCGATGCTCCCGGCGCTGGCAGCGGTGGCGAAACGGCTGGCCACTCTGGCGCTGGCGTTTATCGCAGTGCTTGTTTCCCTCATCGCCTGGGACCACTACCTGGCCGCTCCATGGACACGCGACGGGCGCGTCCGCGTTCAGGTGGCAAGCGTCGCTCCTGAAGTTACCGGCCGGATCAAGGAATTGCGCGTTGCCGACAACCAGTTCGTGCGCAAGGGCGATGTTCTGTACGTGCTCGATCAGTTCGATTTCGATGTGGCCCTGCAGACGAGCAAAGCTGCGCTGCAGCAAAGGGCGGCGGATGTGCAGGTAAAGCAGCGGCAATCCGAACGACAGGGGAAATTGTCGAGCCTGGCGACCACCCCCGAACAGCAGCAGCTCTACGCCGGCAACGCAATCCAGGCTGAGGCCGCATTCGAAGCCGCGCAGTCCCAGGTCGCCCTGGCCGAGGTGAACCTGAAGCGCACCGAGATTCGCAGTCCGGTCAATGGATATGTGACGAACCTCCTGCTGCGCGCCGGCGATTATGCCCGCCAGGGCATCGCCAATGTGTCCGTCATAGATACCGACAGTTTCTGGATCGACGGATATTTCGAAGAGACCAAGATGGCGCGCGTCTGCACGGGCGCCCAGGTCGAGGCGAAGCTGATTGGCTACTCGGCGCCGATCATCGGACACGTCAGCACGATCACACGTGGTCTCAGCGTTTCCAACGCAGCCACTGGCGCTCAGGGGCTACCGAACGTGGATCCGATCTATACCTGGGTGCGGTTGGCTCAACGCGTTCCGGTTCGCATCGCGATAGACGAAGTGCCGCCCGGCGTACCGCTTGTCTCCGGCATGACGGCAACCGTGTCGGTCCTGGACCACTCCGCCGCCGAACATTCTACCTGGCTCGACAGCGCAAGTGCGAGTCTGTCCAACGTGTTCGACGGCCCCTCGGCGCGGCCCGACTGTATCCCAACGGAGACGGCCGACGGTGAGTTGGCGCAATCGGTGCCGGAATGGGAAGCACAGGCGACGCTTGAGCCGGACCAGATCAATCCCGGCCTGGCTTCCAGCATACAGGCGGCACCTCGCAAGGATTGACCTCGTGGCCGCCTGATTATGTCCGATTTCGGGAACCGGCAAATGCTAGTCGCACGCCCGATCTGAGGCTGCTGCGCGGCTGGCTTTATGGCATCCACTTTAACAATCGTCGGTGGAAGCTATATCAGCAAGCTTGGCCAATCTCAGCCGTGCAGATGGCTCTCCAGAGCCCTTCATCCGACGAGAGGACAAACGCGCCGAAGCGCTTCGGCAGCTCGGCGCCGAGATCATGCAAGGCAACCTGACGGATCTCGCCTCAATGCACCGTGCCATCGACGGTTCCAAGTGCATCTATTTTGGAATGAAGCCGCGCGATCGGGCTTCGCGAAACTTGCCCAGGTTGAGCAAAAGCTACACGGCGCCGATCGCACTCGCTGGCAACGTGAACTGAAAGATTGCACCCCGAGGTATGGCGGCACTGACCCAGAGCTTGCCATCATGAGCTGTGATGATCGTGCGGCAAATGGATAGACCCATCCCCAGCCCATCGGACTTGGTGGTGTAGAAAGCACCAAAGATCCGATCCTGGCTGGCGGGGTCCAGACCAGGACCCCTATCCTCGACGGCGACCAACAAGTCCGAGCCGGTTGTAGCCGTTCTGACAAGCAGCAGTCTTTGATCATCTTCAACCGCAGACATCGCGTCCATGGCATTCCTGACGAGGTTTAGCATCACTTGCTGAAGCTGAATGCGGTCGCCTTTTACCGCTGGTAGATCATCGGCCAAGTCCCAGCGCAAAGTGACGTGCATTTGCTGCAGCTCAGGCTTCGATAGGGCGATGACTTCCCGGATGGCCTCGTTGAGGTCAAGTAACTCGCGAGTGCCCTCGTGTTTAGAAAAAAGCCCTCGCAATCGCTGGATAATTTCGGAAGCGCGATTGGCGTCGCGGATAGTGCGTCGTGTCGTTTCACGCGCGCCGTCCACGTTTGGGGGAGCGGCGGCAAGCATCCGCAAGCCGGTGCCTGCATTCATGATTACGCCTGACAGAGGCTGGCTGATTTCATGAGCAATCGAGGCTGAGAGTTGCCCGAGCATGGTGACGCGGTTTGCGTGTGCCAATTCAATCTCTATTTCGTGGTATCGCCGCTCGCTTTCGCGGGCCTCTTTTTCCGCGCGCTTGCGATCACTTAGATCGAGAACGAATGAGACCCCCTGGTTCTCCGGTCCATCAAAGAGCGCAGTGCCCACCAACACCGGAATTCGGGTTCCATCCTTCCTGGTCAGCTCGGTTTCATAAGGTTCGACAAGGCCCGTCGATCTGATCTCCGAAATGCGCTGAGCGTCAATCTCTCGCCATTCGACAGGTATCAGGTCCGTCCAATTGACATGTGCTTCCGCGAGATCCTCCCGGTCATAGCCGACAATCCCAAGAAAGGCGTCGTTGGCATCAATGATTTGCTCTGCCAGCACGCCGATTGCGATGCCGACTATGTTCGAATCGACGAGGCGTCTCATCCGAGCTTCGCGTTCCCTCAGGTCATCGTAAAGCCGGCCGTTCTCAAGCGAAACGGCTGCCCCGGAGGCGACCAGTTTCAGAACACTGATCCGATCAGGCGTGAAGACGTCGGTGCTGAGATTGTTCTCGAGGTAGAGAACGCCGATAAGCCGGGTCTGCTTGAGCAACGGCAGGCAGAAGACGGATCGAGCCTGACACCGCCGTATATATTCGTCGCTAAGAAACCGCTCATCGGCGGACGCATCGTTCAGAAGTAAGCTTTCTTTTGTTCTGACGACATAATGAAAGATTGACTCGGGCAGGAGGGTTGCCGACACCCCAGCGGGCTTGACGCTCACCAGAACAGTGTTCTGATTAGTTGTTGCTTCAGCCTCAATCCGAAATCCTCCGCCGTGGGCAAGGATCAACAGTCCACGCTCGGCGCCGGCGTGCTCGATGGCGGTGCGCATCAGAGTGTCGAGCAGCCTTTCGAGGACGATCTCGGCGGAGATGGATTGCGAAACCTTCATCACGGTCGCCAGATCGAGTTGTTCCAGAGGGGCGCCAATGCTGCCGAGTGAAGGCTGAGAGATCGACGCCGTTCTCAAGTGAGGATGTATTTGATCGAGTTGCCGCACCTTGCCGTCGGCTCCCCAGCGCAGATAACATGAGCGCGCCTCCCGTAGATATGCGTTCGCGATCGTCGAAAAGCCGCGCGCAGCATAGGAGCGGGCCGCCAGTTCGTTAGCGAGCCCTTCGTGTTGAACGAAGCCCTGCTCTCGCGCCGAACGTATGGCCTCCTCATAAAGCTGCATCGCGTCGCTTTCGCGCCGTTCGAGCCGAGCCAATTCTGCGCCGAGCAAGGCTGCGCCATATGCGAAATTCCTCGGCCCGCCGAGTGACCAGTACGCGAATTTTCCCTGGTGAGCTCTCAGCCGGTTCAAGGCGTCATCCGCACCTGTCGCCGCCGTGGTATCGCAATTCCCCGCCCAGGCGAGACCGGCATAGAAGTGATACTCAGGCAGCTCCTGTTGAGCGGGTAGCGTCCAAAGAAGCAATTCCGCTTTCGATGCAGCCATTTCGGCGTCTGCGTAGTCGCCAGCATAGACCTTGAGCTGCAGCTTGCGGATCCAATACCGCGACGCTGCCACGGCGAGGCGGGGGTCACCTTCCAGATGCTGCTCGAAGATGTTCTCATCAAATTCGTCATCGTTAAACGAGCCCAGCTGTGCCGTCTGTCCCCGGAGCGCTCGGATCACCCCGAGTTGCGCCAGGATGACGTCGCTGATCAGACCGAACCTGACGCCTTGCACGAAGGCAAGCGCACTTTTCGCCTCGCGCTCCACCTCGTCGAGCGATTGTCCGGTTGCCAGAAGATTTGTGACCAGATCGACGCGGGCAAAGGACGCATTTTTGAGATCTCCAACCTCCACAGCGGCCTCGAAAGCGCTCCGAAACAACCTCTGGCAGGTTTCCAAAGGCTGCGTCCAGTGCGCAGTGAAAAGCGCAAATAAGTAGGAGATAGCTCCTCTTATACGATCAAATCTGTGCTTCTCGACCAAGTCCAAGGCAATCTGGCCGACACGAAAGCCGGCTAGAGATTTCTCGGCATCGAGACTCGGCACGCAACCAAGCAAAGCGTAGGCAATGCACGAGCCTTCCGTGTTGCCGTGGTCAAGGCTGAGGCCCACCATATGAATGATAATGAGGTGGAAGAGGTTGAGATCAGTAAACTGGGCAGCTGAAAGCATAGATGTGAGCACAATCATTGTCGCCCGCTGCTCTGGATCGCTCATCAATGGCAAGTAGAGCAGCGCCTCGACGGAAGAGCCCTCGATCTTGCTCCACAATCGATTGCATTCCTGCCTGATGTCCTCGGCCGTTGGACCGAGCGCCAATTGCGGTTGATGCCGACGCAGGTAGGCGAGGCCGACAGCGACGGCATCGTCGCTTCGATCCAAGATTATGTAGAGATTGACCAGCAAGTAGGCGACCGCAGCAGAGTCGATCGAAGTTTGAGCTTGACCTGATAGCGCCAAAAGACGCTGCTCCGCTTCTACGGATCGCCCACTCAAATGCTCGCATTCGGCAAGGTGGAGATCGAGGTCGAAGGTGAGCCTGTGATTGCGCTGCCATCCGTTTTTGCCCAGCAGGGCGCGGCCGACTTCGAGATACCGCAGAGCCGCGGCGAAAGCACTTGCCGCCTTTGCCCGCTTGCCCGCAACCAGGTTGAGTCCAGCGACCTGCTCACGCTCCTCGTCTTCGGCGATCAGCGCGGCCGCCTGATCGAACTGGTTGACAATGTCGAAGATTGCTTCGTCGCGCTTTCCTGGCGGCATTTGCGTTGTCAGCAGCCGGCCGATTGTCAAATGGATCTTGGCGCGTGACTTCTTCGGTATCAGCGCGTAGGCGGCCTCCTGCACCCGGTCGTGCGCAAACTTGTAGGTATCATCGAGGCGCTCGATCAATTGTTGGCAGAGCGCCTCCAGGAGAGCGGCGTGAACCCGGTCTTCAGACTTCTTCAAGACCATCGAGAGTGTCGCGACGTCGGCAACGTTGCCGAGGCAAGCGAGGCTCCGTAACGCATGTTGCGTATCGGGCGGCAGCCGCTTCAGCTTCGGGACGAGGAGGTCAACAACGTTGTCCGTGTACTGTTTGGCGTAGATGCCGGCGACGTCCCATGACCATCGTGCCCGCGCATAGTCAAATGCCAAGAGACCCTCGTCGGCCAGGACTTGAAGAAACTGGATCGCGAAGAACGGATTGCCGTTGGTCTTCGTGTACACCATATCGGTCAGGGCAGCGGACTCCTCCTGTTCACAATGCAGCGAGTCCGCGACGAGTCTTCCCAAGTCCTCGACTGTCAGTGGATCCAACTTGATGTCGTGCACACTCCCGGTTTTCCGAATTGCCTCGAGCCTATGCATGAGCGGGTGTGCTGCCGTGACTTCGTTGTCGCGGTAGGCACCAATGACGAGGAGATTTCGCAGGTCGGACCGGATCAACAGCTCTTCCAGCAGGTCGAGCGTCGCCGCGTCCAGCCATTGCAGATCATCAAGGAAAAGCGCCAGAGGGCGGCCCGGCTGGGCGAAGACCCGGACAAACTGGCGAAGGACCAATTGGAAACGCTGTTGCTTGTCCTGTGGCGGAAGCTCGGGAAGGGGCGGCGTCTCCCCGATAATGAGCTTTACTTCGGGTACGAGGTTGACAATCAACGCGGCGTCCGCCCCCAGTGCCTTCTGAAGCGCGTTGCGCCAAGGCGCAAGCTCGGCTTCGCTCTTGCCGAGCAGGGGCCGAACCAGGCTTTGAAAGGCCTGCGCCAGCGTGGAGTAGGGAATATTGCGTTTGTACTGATCGAACTTGCCGGAAGCGAAAAAGCCGCGCGACTGTGCTAGAACCGGTCGCAGTTCGTTGACGACCGAGGATTTCCCCACGCCGGAATAGCCGGAAACAAGCACCAATTCCGGAGCGCCGCCTTTGACCACGCGATCGAAAGAAGTGAGCAGCGTCTCGACCTCCTTTCGCCGTCCGTAGAGTTTCTCGCGAACTACGAGGCGGGCGGATGTGTCGTGCCCGCCAAGTGGAAAGTCGTCGATTCGACCGTGCGCGATCCATTCAGTCCAGCATCGGCGAAGGTCGTTTTCGAGGCCGGCGGCGGTCTGATAGCGATCTTCGGCCTCCTTTGCGAGCAGCTTCATGACGATCGCTGAAAGGACGCCGGGAATTTCCTTCAGCCGCTCGGCAGGTGCAATCGGCCGCCTTGCTAAATGGCAGTGAACCCACTCCATGGAATCCACGGCCACAAACGGCAAAATTCCTGTGAGCATTCGGTAAAACGTGACACCGAGTGCGTAGAGGTCGCTACGGGAGTCGATTGAGCGGTTCATCCACCCCGTTTGCTCAGGCGCCATGTAGGCAAGCGTGCCGTCGATTGTTTCGGGAGGCCTGCGCTCGCGCACCAAACGTGAGGCGATACCGAAACCGGTCAGCCACACATCGTCCGTGGCAACATTGACGAAAATGTTTGCTGGTTTGATGTCCTTGTGGATCAGAGTGCGCTGGTGTAGTTTGCCGACAGCCACCGTAATTGCGGTGGCGAGGTTGAGGAAGCGTCTAACCTCCATTGGTGTGCTGAGCAGCATGTCGAGTGGTTCGCCGTCAACATTTTCAAGCACCAAGATGGTCTGCCCTGCGCCATGGACGAGGTCCAACGGCCGCAGCGCCCAAGATTCATCGAGTTGGTCTTTGAGTTCGTATTCGTGGCTGAACCGTTCGAGGATTGATCGAGACGGGTGTTCGACGGCAGGTACGACGATCAGAACGGCACGCCGTTCGCCCTGCTCATCCAGTCGCCAATCACGGCAGACAACCCGTTCACCGTCCTCCCACAAGACCTGAGAGGTGGCGCTGGAATAGCCTGTGGTCTGCGAATAAGCCACTAGTTGCCAGACTCCGCCAGCTTTGAGATTACCGCGAGGGTCCATGATATTCAAGGGTCGGCCACAGCAGCCAACGACCCTGAGCAGGCGAGGTGCAGAAGAGGCTTGTGGCTGTCAAACTTTATCACGACCGGGAGGAGGAGGAAAGCGATGAGGGTCGACGTCTATGAACGGTTGATGAGAATTCAGGCGAGCCGCCGCCGCGTCTTGAAGGGTGCCGCAGGGGCCGCCGCTCTTGCCGCCGGATCGTCGTCGGGAGTGCCCGGAACGGTTTCGCGCTTGTTCGCGAATGAAAACCTGCGTGCGCAGATCCTGAAGATTCCTGGAGTGGGACACGGCGAGCCGACCGACGCCGATTGGCAAAAGGTCGGCGAGTTATGCCTCGAAGGCACAAAGGCTACCGTCGCCGAAGGCGAGTTCGCCGGCATCGAGTTGACCTTTATGGGTCTTAACAATGAACAGAAACACAACTTCCTTTTTCGCGGCTTCCTCGCGCCCTGGGAGACGTATACTGGCGCGAGGATCAAATGGATCGACCTCGCGCAGGCCGATTACAATCCACGTCTGCAGCAGTCCATCGCTACCGGCACAATCGACTTCGACATCCTCGAGATGGGTGCGCCACTGGAGGGAGACACTGCCGGCAAGGGCCTTCTCGACGAGATGCCCGACTGGGTGGCGAAGCAGATCGACGCCGATGACCTTGTCGGCTACTTAAAGCCTCCGGTCGGAACTTGGAACGGAAAAACTTACCGCGTCACCATCGATGGCGATTGCCACACCTTCGCTTACCGTACCGACTATCTGGGCAACGGATCGATAAGCGGTATGTTAGAGCCCCCGAACACGTGGGCGAAGGTGAAGGCCTTCTCCGAGGCCCTCAAGGGGAAGAAGGATCCGCTTACAGGGCTCGACGCCTACGGTTTCCTCGATCCGCTGAAGTTCCAATGGGGCGGATTCGGCTACTACTTCCTGGCCGACCGTGCCGCGGCTTACGCCAAGCATCCGGGTGATCCTGCGTGGCTCTTCGAGCCCGACACCATGAAGCCGCGCATCAACAACCCGGCGTGGGTGCGGGCGATCCAAGATGTGATGGACATGATGCCGGATCAGCCGCCGGACCAAGTGAACGCCGATCCGAACACCACAATGTCTCAACAGTTCCTTGCAGGCACTGGCGGAGCGCTGTGCTGGTGGGGCGACGTCGGCCCGTATGCCCGCACATCGGAGACGTCGGTCGTCGGCGGTGTCGTCGGCTTCTCGATCAACCCTGGCGCTGACGAGGTGTACAATTCCAGAGCCGGCGCGTGGGAAAAGCCGGCGAGCCCGAACTTCGCACCGAATATGGCCTATCTCGGCTGGGGCATCTACATCACCAACCGTGTCTCGAGCAATGAGATGAAGCGCAAGGCGGCATGGTCGGCAGCGGCGCATCTCGGCGGCAAGGACATTTCGCTCTGGATGGCCGCCTATCCGTCCGGCTTCCAGCCCTATCGCAATTCGCACTTCAACTATGACGAATGGGTGGCGGCGGGGTATGACCGCGACTACATCGAGGATTATCTCGGCTCGAACGCGGATAGCTACAATCATCCCAACGCCGCGATCGAGCCGCGCATCCCCGGCATTTTCCAATACTACTCGATCTTCGAGGACGAGCTGGTGAAGGGCATTTCGGGCCAGTACGCTTCCGCTCAGGAGACGGCCGACACGATCGCCGCCGCCTGGGAGAAGATCACGGACCAGATCGGTCGCGACGATCAGATTAAGCTGTATAAAGCGTCGCTTGGCATGTAGCCGCCCAGCGCCTGGACTGATTCCGGTCTGGACCCTGAAAGGAGGCGACTATGTCGTCCGCCAAGGAGCCTGCGTGTGCCGGCCCTTCGCTCTAGAAGGCATGTGCACAGATTACGACTCTCAAACGGCTTATAGGGGGTATGAATCCTGACTTGCTCGCGCCCTGAGCAACAGGCATTTCTGCGCCCTCATCCACGCGTTGGGCTTCCGCGCGGAACTTCGACATCCGGCGACAACTGCTACCGCCATGTCTAACTGACTTCGCTAATACCAAGGTATCGTCAACACCATCGGACAATCGATCGAGGGCGCGCTCGGCTGCATTTTCGTGACTGCCGAGGCGATCCAGTCTCGCGAGCAGGCAGCGTCGTTGCGCAATGAAGGAATCGTCCACCATGCACGCAATTCGAAAACTTCGTGAGTCAGGCCACGCCACCGTAGCTGACTATGAAGAACTTCTAACTGCAAATGTCGTTTTTCACAGTCCGGTACTGATACGGACCGCAGAAGGTCGCTCGGTGGTTGCAAAGATCTTCGCGGCGTCGACGACGCTGCGAGACGGTGCCTATATCGGTGAGTGGAAACTGGACGACCGACGAACCCTGTTGAGATGGAAGGGAACAATTCAGGGTCACGAGCTGGAAAGTTTCGATATTATCGAAGAAAATGACGAGGGACTCATCGTCGATCGCACGGTGGCTTTTCGTCCAATGCCCGCAGCGAAACTTTTTCGGGATGCCATGCGGGCTGCTATCGGAAACTCGGTTCCAGACGATTTCTGGGAATATCCAAACTAGAACTTCAGTGCATCGGCGAGGCCGCCCGCTGCGATGTCGGCCGGTTTGGGAAGCCGAATTGCGGATCATGCGACCTTGCGTTTCGCTATTGGCGCCACATAGCGACACAGTTCGCGGCGAAGACGCCAAGTTCGGCGAGCAATTCGGCGGCACGAGGGGCGCTTCGCGGCGCAAGAACTCTAGCAGTCTCGCTCCTGCGCAGCGATTTCTCGTATCCAGCTTCGCAGGATTTCTGCAGCGGGCGAAAGCGTGCGGTTATCGTTCCAGGTTAGATAGTAGCTGCCTGGCGCAGGGAGCTCGAGTTCGGTCAGTCTGACCAGTTTGCCTTCCTCGATCTGTGACTTCACGAGGTGATGCCAGCCCACGGCAACGCCCTGGTCGGCCTGAGCCGCCTGCATGGCTACAAAGAATTTGCCGAAACGGCGGCCGCGGCTCGGACCGTGGGGCACGGCCGCACGACGCAATACCTCGTCCCAGCCCGCCCAGTTCGGATCAACCCAGTCAACATTCAGCAACGGAAGATCCGGCAAGGATGCTGTCGTCGCGTCCCGATGCACTTTGGCAAACTCCGCGCCGCAGACTGGATAGATGGTTTCGCTGAAAAGAAGCTCGGCATTCTCGTCAGGCCACGAGCCGAATCCGTATCGGATGCGCAACTCCACCTCGGCCCTTCGATAGTCGCGCGGATTGTCGGAAATCAGATGATCGACCGCAATCTCGCCGTACCGTGTCCAGAAATCGGGCATGCGCGGTATCAGCCACATTGTAGCAAAGGCGTCAGAACAGGCGAGCGTGACATTCTTGGAGCGATCGCCGCGCTTGACGGTGCGCACAATTTCGGCTGCGCGCGAAAAGCCGCTCGCCAGAACGCCATAAAGTTCCTCGCCGGCGCTCGTCAGCATCACCCCTGAGCCCAGCCTCACAAACAACTGAACGCCAAGTTCGTCCTCGACCGCCTTGACCTGCCTGCTGACCGCTCCGGGAGTCACGTTCAGCTCTCCTGCCGCCAGTTTGAATGACAAGTGCCTGGCGGAAGCTTCGAAGACGGCCAGAGCTGTCAGGGAAGGCAGGTCATAGTATCGGCGAACCATCTTGGGCTCCAAACATTCCAAAACCGAGCCGCGCAGCGATTTCGGCAAGACGTAGGCGAGACGTCGACACGACGTAGCGATCTTTGCCATGCATACACCAGATCGCACCTTCCGAAAGCTGGCGCCGTCGGGACTGCAGGTATTTTCACGCTGAACATGCTGACCGTCGCAACTCATTAAAGGCGAGAGTTCTGCAGGGGGTGTTACGGGCCAGCTTTCAGTGATGAGCTGCGTTTCTCCTGACGATGGTGATCCATCGCGAGCGACGTGGCGAAGCCACGGACTTCCGCAGATAAGTCAACCCGCGCGTGAGACTTTTGCAGTAGGTCAAATCGGCGGGTTGCAGCAATAGTCGCGCGCGGTCCGGCTGCGGCCCGCATTGTTGTATCTTTTTGGAGGCCCGCATGACCGTAGACGCGCAACTCTCTCGAAGGGGAGGGCGCGATGCGCGCCGGATTATTCGGACCGCGCCCAAAGTGGAGATGCTGCCGACGCTCAAGCGCGGGCTACCCGTAGTCGAGCCCATGGATGCAGAGCAGGTAGAACGTATTCACGAAGCGTCGCTGGCGATCCTGGAAGAGGTAGGGGTGGTGTTCCGCGACCCGATCGCTCTTGAGGACTGGAAGAGAGCAGGCGCCGACGTTCGCGGTGAGCGAGTCTATCTGGATCGCGCGTTGGTGATGGAGCTGATCAAAACAATCCCGCCCGACATTGAGTATTTCGCTCGCAACCCGGCGAAAAACGTCCAGCTGGGAGGTCCGAATTCGATCTTCGTGCCGATGACCGGCGCGCCTTACATGCGCGATCTTGACGACGTGCGTCGCGGCCCGACCATTGCGGACCTGGGAACCTTCCACAAGCTGGCGCACATGATGCCGGCGCTGCACTCATCGGCGCACCACATCGTCGAGCCGATGGATATCGTCGTAGCGCACCGACATCTGCACATCACCTACTCGTCGATGAAGCATTCCGACAAGATTTTCATGGGCATGACCACCTCGCCCAAGAACGCCGAGGACGTGCTCGACATGTGCGAGATTCTCTTTGGCAAAGGCTTCATGGAAACGCATGCGGTCACGACCGGAAACTGCAACGGCAATTCTCCGCTCGTGTGGGACCAGGTCATGCTCGGCGCCATGCGGGCGTTCTGCCGGCGCAACCAGCCAGTGCTGTGCTCGCCATTCGTGCTGGGCGGCGCAAACACGCCCGCGTCGACGGCGGCTGCGGTGGCGCAGCTCAATGCCGAGGCACTGTCGGCACTCGCCTACACCCAAGTGATCCGCAAGGGCTGCCCGGCCATCTACGGGCATTACCTGTCGACGGTCTCCATGCAGTCCGGCGCCCCGATGGCTGGAACGCCCGAGATATCGCTGATGAACTTCATGATCGGCCAGATGGCGCGACGTTACAACGTCCCGTGGCGCACATCGAACCTGCTCGGCGGCGCCAAGATTTTCGATGCGCAGGCCGGCTACGAAAGCGCCATGACAATGATGGCGGTGCTGATGTCCGGCGCCAACTACATCTGGCACTCGGCGGGCTGGAACGAAGCCGGGATGCATTGTTCCATCGCGAAGTTCGTCGTCGATGCCGAGGTTTGTGCCATGGGCTATCGCATGACCCAAGGTATCCACTGGGATGATTTCGACGAGGCCTTGGCCGCCATCCGTGACGTTGGACCCGGTGGCCACTATCTCGGCCATCCGCATACCCAGGCCAACTTCGAACGCGCATTTTTCATACCAAAACTGTTCGACAACAATTCGATCGAGCAATGGAAGGTCGACGGCTCAAAGGACATCAAGCAAAGGGCGCTCGACCACGCGAAGCACCTCCTGGGAGAGTACCAGGAGCCCACGCTGGACCAGGCCAAAGCTGAAGAACTGCGCGCTTACATCGATCGACGTTCGCGCGAGATCCCGGCTGTCGATGCGCTCAACGAAGATCATTGAGCGACACCATGCGCATCAACAGAATCAATATCTACACGGTCCAGCTTCCCACCAAGGGTGGCGCCTATAAGATGGCGAGCACCGAAGTCCACTCATTGGACAGCACCCTTGTCGAGGTCGTGACGGATGACGGCATCACGGGATGGGGCGAAACCTGCCCCGTCGGACCAGTCTATCAACCCCATCACGCGCTGGGCGCTCGGGCGGCGATAGCGGAGATCGCGCCGGGCCTGATTGGAGAGTCGACCCAGTCGCCGCGACATCTTGCCAAGCGGATGGATGAGAGACTGAATGGGCACAACTATGCCAAGGCCGCGTTCGACATAGCGTTCCTCGACCTCATTGGCCAGCGTCTTGGTGTGCCGGTGTCGACGCTGCTGGGCGGAGCACTTACAGACCGCGTGCCGTCTTACTACTCCCTGATTGTGGGCTCTCCAGACGAAACTGCGCGTATCGCGGCAGACAAGGTCAGAGCGGGCTACCCGCGTATCCAGATCAAGATTGGAGGTCGCAACCTGGAGAAGGACGCGGCAACGGCGCATAAGGTCTGGGAAGCTGTGGGCCTCAAGGCAAGCATCGTTGTGGACGGCAATCGTGGCATGTCCGTTGCGTCTGCGCTGCAATTGGATCGGCTTTGCCAAAACATCCCATGTGTGTTCGAGCAGCCCTGCAACAGCATGGAAGAGGTCGCGACTCTGCGGGGAAGGTTTACCCATCCCATCTATCTGGACGAGAACACCGAAGATCTGAATGCAGTATTGCGGGCCATCTCATCCGGCATCGCCGATGGTTTTGGCTTCAAAGTCACTCGCCTAGGCGGACTGACCAAAATGATGACCGCTCGCGACATGTGTGCGATCCGGTCGCTGCCGCACAGCTGCGACGACGCTTGGGGCGGCGACATTATAGCAGCCGCCTGCGTTCATCTTGCTTCCACGGTCGAGCCACGTCGCTTTGAAGGGGCGTGGATCGCGCAAGAATACATCGATGGGCACTACGACAATACGAACCCTGTAGTCATAGAAAACGGTTATATCGCCGTGCCGCAGCGATCGGGCCTCGGGGTCAAGCCAGAAGCCGGCGTCTTTGGCGTCCCGGTAGCGAGCTATGGTTGCTGATGAACGCTCCGGCCCGCATCCACGAAACCAGCAGCCCCGTCCACCTTGACGCTGCGCTTCAGGAGTCGGGGGAGCCGCATGAAATTGCCGTGCTCGTGTTGCAGGGATTTTCCCATCTGGCGCTTCACGCCTATATCGAGCCCTTCCGCATAGCCAACACGGTTTCCCGACTTCCTCTCTTCCGCTGGCGGATTGCTGGGATCGACGGCCAAGCGGTCTTGGGCGCCAACGGGCTTTCGATACCGGTGGACGTGACAGTCAAGGAATTGACAGCGGGCGGGTCCAACAGCTGCAGGCTGAACCAGTTCGCCATCGTGGCGGGGGAACCGGTCGACAATCAGATGACGCCTCAGCTGAACACGTTCCTCCGGCTTCTGGCGCGGCGCGGGGTATCGATATCGGCGGTGGGCACGGCGACGTGGCTGCTCGCCCAGACGGGCCTGCTCACGGATACCCGTTGTACCATTCATTGGTCACGCCTCGCGGCTTTCTCCGAGATTTTTCACAAGCCACGCATCCGTGATTCCCTGTTCGTCAGGGATGGCCAATATTCAAGCTGCGCCGGTGAATTGGCGGCCTTCGACCTCGCGGTGGATCTCATCGCCAGTCACGCGGGCGCCTACATCGCCCAGGAAGTGTGCCGTCATGCCACGGTAGAGGGCCAGCGATCCGGTTCGAACCGCCAGACGGGTCCTTCAGGTCTGGCGTTTGCAGGCGTCTGCGACAAGCTGGCGATGGCAATGCGCATCATGGAAGAGAATGTCGAAATTCCGCTTTTGATGGGTGATATTGCGGATCGGGTTGGAATTTCCCGCCGGCAGCTTGAACGCCTGTTCGCAACTCACATAAATCAGCCACCTGCTCGTCACTACCTCCGGATCAGGATCGACCAAGCCAAGCGCCTGATCGAAGGCACGCGAATGCCCATCATAGACATAGCCGTTGCCTGCGGGTTTATGTCGGCGTCACATTTTGCCAAATGCTTCCGCATCGTCAATGGCCTTTCGCCGCAGGAGTGCCGGGCAATGGTGCCAGTTTGGGTCGGGCCGGGACTAGGGTGAAAAGCCCAGCTGCAGCGAAAGCTTCGTCTCGCCGGCAAGTTTTTTCGTCCGACTAGGACGGGTGCCTGACAGAATAGGTTGAGGAGAATTTGATGAAATTCGAAGGGATATATACACCCGTCATCACGCCACATCGTGACGACGGTTCAATTGATCGCGAGGCGTTCGTCAAAATTGTCGAGCACCTGATAGCGTCAGGTGTGCACGGCATCATCATCGGCGGGTCGACGGGCGAATACTATGCGCAGTCAATGGACGAGCGCGTCGAAATGGCCAAGTTCGCCAAGGAAATCATTGGCGATCGCGTGTCTCTTACCATCGGCACAGTCGCTATCCGTCTGCCGGACTCGATCCTGATGGCCGAGACGGCGGCCAAGATCGGCGCTTCGGCCATTCTCGTCGGATCGCCGCCCTATTCTGTACCCACAGAGCGCGAAAACGCCCTGAATGCCTTGGCGATCGACCGGGCAGCGGATCTCCCGATCATGCTCTACAACTACCCGGGCCGCATGGGGATCAACATGGGCGAGGATTTCCTCGACCGCGTCGCCCGCAGCCGCAATTTCTGCGCCATCAAGGAGAGCTCCGGCGATATCAACCGGGTACATCTGCTCGCCCGCGACTACCCGCACATCCAGATGTCCTGCGGAATGGACGACCAGGCCTTGGAGTTCTTTGCCTGGGGAGCGGGCAGTTGGGTCTGCGGGGGCTCGAACTTCCTGCCGAAGGAACATCTCGCGCTTTACCGCGCATGTGCGGTCGAGGGCAATTTCACCAAGGGGCGTCGCATCATGTCCGCCCTGATGCCTTTGATGCGCGTGCTGGAGCAGGGGGGGAAATTCATTCAATGCATCAAGCACGGCTGCGAAATGGGCGGGTTCCATGCCGGCCCCCCACGGCCACCGCTTAAGGGATTGAACAAGGACGATAGGCGCCAACTGGAACAGGTTGTGCGGGTTCTGAAGCGCACGATTGCGGACATTGAAGCGGAGGCATGAGCATGGGCAATCTTCTGACACACGACGAATATGTGGCGATTGCCGCCAAGTTGGAGTTTCCGACACAGGCCTTCATCGACGGCAGCTTCAGACCGGCAATCTCGGGGAAAACATTCGAAACGACCAACCCGGCCACGGGCAAGGTGCTGGCAAAGGTTGCCTTCTGCGGTCCCGAGGACGTCGACTTTGCCGTACAAAAGGCGCGAGACGCGTTCGAGGACGGTCGGTGGTCGCGCCTTCATCCGTCGGCACGTAAGGACGCCCTCATCCGTCTCACCAAGCTCATGAAGCGCAATGCCCACGAACTAGCCGTTCTGGAAAGCCTCGACAGCGGCAAGACGATCTACGATTGCGAGAACGTCGATGTCCCTGAAACCATCCACTGCCTTGCCTGGCATGCGGAACTGATCGACAAGATCTACGATCAGGTGGCGCCGGCCTCAGACAACCACATTGCGATGATCGTCCGCGAACCCGTCGGCGTGGTCGGCTTGGTCCTGCCCTGGAATTTCCCCCTGCTGATGCTGGCCTGGAAGATCGGACCGGCACTCGCCGCGGGCAACTCGATCATCGTCAAGCCGGCCAAGGAAACGACCTTGACCGCGCTGCGTGTCGCCGAGCTTGCGATGGAAGCGGGCATCCCCTCCGGCGTCTTCAACGTGCTGCCGGGTGGTGGCTCCGAAGTCGGGGAGCCGCTTGGGCGGCACATGGATGTGGATATGGTGTCGTTCACGGGCTCGACGGAGACCGGCAGACGCTTTCCGCGCTATTCGGCGGACTCGAACCTCAAGGAAGTGACATTGGAGATGGGCGGCAAGAACCCGGCCATCGTGCTGGACGACGCGGAGAATATCGATCGCGTCGCCGCCCACGTCGTGAACGGCGCGTTCTGGAACATGGGGCAGAACTGCTCTGCCTCGTCGCGGCTCATCGTTCAACGCGGCATCAAGGACGAACTCCTCAAGCGGGTTATCGCGCATGCCCGGGAGTGGCCGATGGGCGACCCGCTGAATCCCGAGAACCGGGTGGGTGCGCTGGTTTCCAAGGCGCACTTCGAAAAAGTCTGCTCCTATTTCGAAAAGGGCCAGAAGGTGCTACTCGGCGGAAAGGCCAAGGGGGCGTTCGTGGAACTCACGATCCTGGATGTCAGCGACCGCAGCGCGAAGGTCGCGCGGGAAGAGATCTTCGGACCGATCCTTACGGTGCTGACTGTCGAGAGCTTCGATGAAGCGATCACGCTCGCGAACGACACAGAATACGGACTGTGTGCGTCGATCTACACATCGAACGCGAAACGAGCCATAAGGGGAGCCCGGGCGATCCGGGCGGGTACCGTGACCGTCAACAGCTTTGGCGAGGGAGACATCACGACCCCCTTCGGAGGCTTCAAGTCTTCCGGCTTCGGCGGCCGCGACAACGGCATCCACGCCCACGACCAGTACACCAGAATCAAGACCATCTGGCTTGATCTCACCGATGACGCAGACGAGGCGGTCGCGTGACTGTCCATAAGGCTGAAAGGCTGCCGGTCCAACGGGGGCCGGCAGCCTGGAACGCCATCCTCCCGGCCCAGCCCTGTTCCGCGCCCCTCGAAGGCAACATCCGTATCGATGTCGCCATAATCGGCGGCGGCTTTGCCGGTCTTTCAGCCGCCAAACGCCTGCGCCAACAAGACGCGAGCCTTCGTATAGCGGTTCTTGAGGCCGGCGGTCTCGCGGATGGCGCTTCCGGCCGCAACTCCGGCTTCATGATCGACCTGCCTCACGATTTGCAGTCCGATGATTACGCCGGAAAAGGTGTGGAGGAGGACAAGAAAATGATCGCGCTGAATCGCGCGGCCATTGGCTTCGCGAAGGAGTGCGTCGAAGAGTACGGGATCGATCCCGCCTTTTTCGATCGGGCGGGCAAGATCAATGGCGCAGCCAGCGAGACCGCGCGCAACCTCAACGCAAGCTATGCCAGACACCTTACTGAATTGGACGAGGCCAGCGAGATGCTCGACGCCACGGCGATGCATGAGGTAACGGGAAGTCGCCACTACACGTCTGGCCTTTTCACGCCCGGGACAGTGATGATCCAGCCGGCGGGCTATATCCGGTCGCTTGGTACAGGCCTTCGGCGCGAAAGCGTCTTCGTATTTGAGGGATCCCCTGTCTTAAAGTTCGCAAAGGCGAACCAGGATTGGATACTTACAACGCCCAATGGCCATGTCACCGCCGCGAAGGTCATTCTTGCCAACAACGGGCACCTTGAGAGCTTCGGCTTCTTGGGCAAGCGCCTCATGCACGTTTTCCTCTACGCCTCGATGACTGCGGAACTCGACGCTGAAGTCCTTTCCAGGTTGGGAGGGCAGCCTCGTTGGGGCGTTACCCCTTCCGATCCGATGGGTACCACGATGAGGCGTATCGACACCGCACAGGGCGGAAACCGCATCATTACCCGGACCTGCGCCAGCTATCTGCCCGGGATGGTGCCGTCGGAGTCAGCGGTCGCCCGAGCGGCAAAAGTCCATCGGCGAAAATTCGCCGACCGCTTTCCTGCCATCGCCGATGTTCCGATGGAATACAGTTGGGCCGGGCACCTATGCCTGACCTGGAACGGCGTCTCGGTGATGCGCGAACTTGAGCCGGGTCTTTTCTCGGCCTGCTGCTGCAACGGTCTGGGAACGGTGCGCAGCACGCTAACCGGCATCGCCGCTGCGGATATCTTGCTAAACCGCCCCTCGAAGATTTCCGCGCATTTCATGGCTGAACCAGAGCCGCCGAAGCTCGTACCGTCGCCGTTCGCCGAGATTGGCGCGAACCTCTATTTCCGTTGGAAAGAGTGGAGAGCGCGTGCGGAATAACAATATCGAAATCACTAACCTTGCTTGGCCGATCGTCTAGCTCGACGGTCGCACGCTTTGGGCAGCGGCTCAACTCATTAACGCAGCGTCGAAAGGACAACTCGTAAGCTTCTCATAGCCGTCCTCTGTTATCACGACCTGCTCTTCGAGTTTCACGCCTTCACGACCGCCGACGGCGCCAATGTAAGCTTCGATACAGAATGTCATGCCTGGCTCGACGATGTAATCGAACGCCCCCGGAATGAAATCTTGAGGGTAGTAGATCGCAGGATATTCGTCACACAGCCCGATACCATGCATCATGACCCCGTATCGTTGAGCTACGAATTCTTCAGGTAGTTTGTGGCCGCGCTGGGTGATCTCGGTGAAGGAGATGCCTGGCCGCAAAAGTTCCATGTTGGTCGTTATATGCTCAAGAGCTATGGCGTGAAGTCTGCGTTGTTCATCGCTGGGGCGCCCATCACCGCAAAACCAGGTTCGCGAAAAGTCTGCGCACATACCATATGGTCCCACCATATCGGTATCGAAGGCAACCAGATCTCCTGCCGCTCTCCTTCGGGGTCCTGCTTCCTGCATCCAGGGATTTGTCCTCGGGCCAGAAGTGAGTATGCGTGTCTCGATCCATTCGCCTCCGCGCGCGATGTTTTCTGCATGGAGAACTGACCACAATTCAGTTTCTGCAATACCTGGTCGCAAAAGCTGGCGCATTTTCGCAACCGCGATTTCGCACGTTGCCAGGGAGCAGCGCATGGCATTGATCTCGTCGATACCCTTTACAGCCCTTGCATGCTCCATGAGTTGCATACCGTTGCAGATCTCGATGCCGGCGGCGTCCAGGGCGCGCAAGCCGGGGATCTCGATCTTATCGACGGCAAGGCGGCGGTTCTTGCCCCCATGCGTTCGCAACAACTCATTCAATTTGCCCTGCAAAACTCTCGGCAACGGCTTCCTCCTGGTCGCCAGCCACGAAATAATCAAAGCCCGCACCGTCTGTACGAATCTCCTTCACCAATGGCAGATGCTCCGAAAGGTGCCCGCAGCGGTGAAAGTCCCAAAGAACAACGTATCCATCGGCTGAAACAAAAACAGCACGTGATGGATTGTGGGTGATCCAAATATGCATGTTCGAGGAGTCAGTTGCGTACCGGATGTTCAGTGGATCGAAGCACAGCAGTCCGGCGTAGTCCCGCTTGCGTAGCTGGCTCACGATCCGTTGGAGGCGCGTGCTTCTCATCCGATCGAGGGTGGGAGCCGAGAGACCCAATGCAGCCCACTCGGCAAACGCGATGTCCGTCGGTCCTATTTCGACACGATCATTGTCGTCGATGCTCCCATCAGGCCTTTGCGCGATCTCGCCCCTGGTAGGATGGATTTTGTGACTGATGATCGAAAACGAGGACATGTTGGCGAAGTCTCATGGGTTCGGCCAAAAAATGCCTGTGCCTCTGTTCTGCGGGTATCGGCAGTACGGGCACTCAGTTGCGGACGTTGTGCTTGCGCTTCATGAAGTCCTTGGCGGTCTCGACCGCCACCGCGGCGTCGCGGCAATAGGCGTCGGCGCCGACGGCCTTGCCGAACTCCTCATTGAGAGGCGCACCGCCGACCAGCACGACATAGTCGTCGCGGATGCCTTTTTCCTTCATCGTGTCGATAACCACCTTCATGTAGGGCATGGTGGTGGTGAGCAGCGCCGACATGCCGACGATGTCTGGCTTATGCTCCTCAATCGCTGCCATATATTTCTCGACCGCATTGTTGATGCCGAGATCGATGACGTCGAAGCCAGCACCCTCCATCATCATGCCGACCAGGTTCTTGCCGATGTCGTGGATGTCGCCCTTGACGGTGCCGATCACCATCTTGCCCTGCTTGGGCGCGCCGGTGGCGGCGAGCAGCGGGCGCAGGATGAACATGCCGGCCTTCATGGCATTGGCCGACAAAAGCACTTCGGGAACGAACAGGATACCGTCGCGGAAATCCTCGCCGACGATGCGCATGCCTTCGACCAGTGCTTCGGTCAGCACCTTGTAGGGCAACCAGCCGCGCTCGAGCAGGATCCGCGTCCCTTCCTCGATCTCTTCCTTCAGCCCGTCATAGAGATCGTCGTGCATCTGCTGCACCAACTCGTCGTCGGAAAGCTCGGAAAGGATGATCTCTTCGTCAGCCATTTGGTAATCGTCCGATCTGCGAATTCAAAAGATCGGTACCCCTTCGTGATGAAGGGGCACCGACCAGGCTTCCGGCTCAGCCCTGGGAGTTGATCAGGCTGCCATCCAGACCTTCTGCAGATCCATCTGGAAAGTCTGATGGATCGCGTAGTTCTGGATCTTCTTGCTCATGTGACCAAAGAGGCTCTGCCAGAACGGCTGGATGATCACGCCGGAGTCCTGCAAGATGGTTTCGAGGTCCTTCATAAGTTCTTTCCGCTTGGCGGGATCGCTGACCGAGAACGCCGTTTTGAGCTTGGCATCGAAATCAGGATTAGCGTAGGCGGTCTCATTCCATGCCTCACCGGTCCGATAAGCCAGAGCGAGCACCTGGACGCCCAACGGCCGCATGTACCAGACGGTCAGGGAATACGGGTATTTCGCCCAGTCGTTCCAGAATGTGGAGCCTGGAAGCACCGTGCGCTTCACCTTGAAGCCAGCCTCGCGCAACTGGGCCGCAATCGCGTCGCCGGTATTCTTCTGCCACTCCTCGTCGATGGATATCAGCTCGTGCTCGAAGTTGGCATGTCCCGAGTCTGCCATCAGTTTCTTGGCGCCGTCGAGATCGCGCGCCTTCTTTGGCAACGCATAGTATTCAGGGTGGATCGGGCTGACATGGTGGTTCTCACCGACGATGCCGCGGCCGTTGTAGCCGAGTTGAAGAACAGCATTGTTGTCGACTGCCATTTGAAGAGCGTTGCGGACTTTCTTGTCGTCATACGGTTTGTTCGTCGTGTTGGTGCGGCATACCAGCGTCGTCGCGGTGGCGACCTCCGACTTGACCACGTCCATCTTATTCAGGATGTCGATGAAGTCCGCCGGCGTTTCGAGGTTCATGTCGACCTCGCCGGAGTCGAAGGCCGACACCGTCGCCTGGAAGTCGGTTCCGTAGTCGATGAACTGTACGCCGTCGAGCAGGGCCTCGCCGCCCCACCACTTGCCATTGGTCCGGCGCCTCACCTCAGCCTTGCTGCCGACCGAGTATGAGACGAGCTCGAACGCTCCGGTGCCGATCGGCTTCTTGATCGGATCGGCGCCGTCCTTGTCGAAGTCGCGATGCACGATCAGTCCAGGGTAGTCGGTAAAATTCGCGATAATTGCGATATCGGGTTGGCTGAGCTTCAGCTTGACCGTGTGGTCGTCGACTTTGACGATCGCGCCGTCGCGCGCCTTGCCGGACTTGGCGTCCATCAGGGCACCGACACGGGATGCCATTGAATTGCCCGAGACACCCTTGTCGCACCAACGAGTGATGTTGAAGACCACGTCATCGGCGTCGAATGTGTCGCCATTGTTCCAAATGACGCCCTTGCGGACGTGAAGCGTATACTCGGTGGCGTCGTCGTTGACCTCCCAGCTTTCGAGCAGCACGGGTTCGAACGTGAACTTATGCGTGTAGGTCACGAGGGGCTCGAGCCAGCTCCGTGTAATGTTGGCCATTTCCACCCAGTCGTAGGTGCGGGGATCCTTCTGCGCCTTGACAGGCATGGAGACGCGTAGGGTGCCCCCCTTGTTTGGTTCGGCTGCACGCGCGGTTTGGGGCAGGGCCACTCCAATCAGGCCATAAGCCATCGCTGCGGAGGCGCCGAAGGTGCTTGCGAGCGCCAGAAACTCGCGCCTATCCATCCTGCCAGCCTTGACCTCACCCGCCATTTCCTCGATCGCAGCGGGTATGCGGTCCCCATTGCTTTTGAAAAATCCCATTTTGTTCTCCCTTGTTGTGTTCCCGTTTGATTGACTTTGTTGGTCGAGTCGGAGGCAGAGCGTCAGGCAATGCTTGGCGAAATCTCCTCCTGGCGTTTCGCCACAAAAGCATCGAGCTCCTCGCGCACGGCAGGGTCCATCGGCGGTTGCTCGTAGCTCGCGATAATCGATTTCGCCTTCTCACGGCAGCGCTGCGCCATGTCCTTGGAGCCTTTGACCTTCCACTGCTCGTAGCTGAGGTAATCGAGGATCTCCGGCGCGAAGAATGCGTCCTTGAAGCGCTTGAGCGTGAAGGAATCTCCGAGATAGTGGCCGCCGGGACCGATGCGCCGCACGGCCTCGAGAGCGTCGTCGAAATGCTCGAACGAAATCCCCCGCGCATATTTTTCGATCAGCAGGTTCTGTTCGGCATCGGCGACAAACTTCGCCATGCAGCATACGAGGCCGGCCTCATCCCAGCCGCCTGCATGCATCATCAGGTTCGCGCATGCGCTCGCCCCAGACATGTAGGCGATCGCCGACTCGTATCCGGACTGAGCATCAAAGGTCTTGGCGGACGACTGGGATGCAGTCGTTCGCCACGGCAGACCATACCGCCTTGCCAGCTGGCCGATGACGGCGTTGATCAGAGTGACTTCGGGCATGCCGGACATCGGGGCCCCGCTGCGCATCGACACCGAGACTGAATATTGCCCATAGATCATTTTGGCGCCGGGCCTGACCAACTGGGTGTAGGCGAGCGCTGCGAGCGCCTCGGCGTTCAACTGGGCGATTGTGGCCGGGATGTCGGCGGGCGTGTTTGCGGCACCGAGCACAAAAGGCGACAGTAGGACGACCTGGTTCGCCTCGACGAAAGCGCGGAGCCCTTCCAGCATGGTCGAATCCCAAACCAGCGGCGAGTTTCCCGATACGTGACCGATCATCACCGCGTTCTGGTCCATAAAAGCCTTGCCGTGAACGATCTGCCCCATGGCGATCGAATCGTCGGCTCGCTGCTTCCCGGTCGTCAGACCGAAGAAGGGCATGTTCGTTTCCACCAGGCTCGAATGGTTGATGTGCAGATGGCGCCATGGAACAGCGATGTCGGTCGGCTCACAGGTGAACCCGCCGGCGATATGGAACCCCGGCAGCATCTGGGTCAGCCGGTTCATGTTCCGCAGATCCTCGATCGTGGATGCGCGTCGCACACCCTCAAGGTCGCGGACGTTTGGCGCACCTTGCATGGCGCCGAAGGTCATTGTGTCCGGCGCGATCTCGAAACGCTGTGACGGATCGCGAGATGTCATCTCAAAACGGGATGGCGCCTTCGAGATGAGATGCATCAGCATCTCGCCGTCGAGGCGCACACGTTGGCCTTGGACATCGGCGCCAGCCTCCTTCCATTGCCGGATCGCCGTCTCATCCCGGAATTCGATTCCGATCTCGCGCAGGATCGCCAACGAAGCCTGGTGAATGCGCTCAAGCTGCTCAGCAGTCACAGCCTCCACGGGCCGAATGCCGTACTTGATGGTCGAGACGCGAGGCCTCTTCTCGGCTTCCCGGGCAGCTACGACCGACGCGCGTCCTCCGCGACGCCGGATTACGGGAATATCAGTGTCCATCATCGCGTTTTCCCAGAGGGGGCAAAAGGTCCTCGCCAACAGAACTTTCTTCGGTCCGCGTACGGAACGCGGCCCTGTTCGTTGACGTGATGATAGGGGCCAACAACCTTCCTGAGAATTCGCAAAAGGTTTCGCTGGTGTTAAACTCAGTTTATGCCTGGGTCGACAGCGCAGGCACTCGCTACCTGGTAAGGACAGCCCGAAAAGCGACGCGGAGGTGGGTATGAGAACCGAGGGAGCGTTGACCGGTAGCCGTCTAGCCTAAGGGCGTAATTCCTTTGACTGAGCGAGGAACCAATCCACCAGAACCTTGCACCTCTTGTTTTTGCCTGCGTCATCATTGGACAAGAGGAAGAAGGCGCGGTCGGTTTTGATCTCAGTCGCGATGGGCCGAACCAGCAGGCGGTTGTTAAGTAGGTGTTGGGCGGTCAGGGACCATCCCAGCGAGATTCCTTCGCCTGCAAGAGCTGCCTGGAGCGCCAGCTGATAGTCGTTGAAAACAATGTTCGGTTTGGTCTCGCTGGCATCTCCGCCTGCAAGCGCGACCCATTCGGGCCAGCTCATTCGCTTGCGAAAGGCATCGGACGAATGAATGAGCTGATGTCGAACCAGCTCATCGACGCTCTTTGGAGCGGGGTGCGCCAGAAGATATGCGGGGGAGCAGACGGGGAAAATGATCTCGTCGCATACGAACCAGCTGTTGACCCTATCAAAATCCCGTGGCCGCACCCATACGGTGACGTCTACTTCATGATCGGGCTCGATGTCCCGATCGGTGCCGACAACCTTGATCTTAACGTCCGGATGTTCTTCCTGGAAATGATAGAGCTGAGGCGCAAGCCAATGTGCTGCCAGAGAAGTCGACGCAGCAAAAGTGATGTACTTCGTCCCGCGATCTGAGATGGTCTCAAGTCGCTGTTCCAGACGGCGGAAACTCGTGCGCACCTCATCGTAAAGTTGCCTGCCGGCCTCCGTCAGCTCTACCCCTCGATTATCACGGACAAAGAGCGCGGTCCCACAATGCTTCTCGAACGACTTGATCGAGTGCGAGACGCTCGGTTGCGTCACGTTGAGCTCGTTGGCTGCGCTTTTGAAACTTAGGGTGCGGGCAGCCGCTTCAAAGACAAAAAGCGAATGCGTCGAAGGCACCAGGCTGCGAAGCTTTGACATGAAGCTGGTCTATATCAGATGCTATCTTTTCCGTCTACGAGACGCCCGCCAACTGGTCTATTTGAACAGGAAACAACGCGACCGCCGATTGTTCCCAAGCCTTCGTCATCGGTCGCCTTAACTCCAGCGAGTTGGCAGTGAATTCGTTCAACCAAACAATGACGAAAGAGCGCAAAGTCGTTCAGCCACCCCATCCCGAACCGACTAATTCCGGCTGGTACACTACGGCAGGACCGGAGTTGGCGCTGCTGGCGCAGGAAGGCGACGTTGCTTGTGATTGCCTGGTGATTGGCGGCGGCTGGATGGGGCTGCACGCGGCGCGCCGATTTGCCGAACTCAACCCGCAGTCTTCGGTTGTCCTGGTAGACGCCGGCCGCATTGGAAACAATGCATCCGGACGGTGCATGGGTTTCGTCATCGATCTCGCGCACAATCCTCGGAAGCGCGATTTCGTCGAAGACATCAAAGGGAACAAGGAAGAGCTGTTCGTTAACCTGGACGGCATCGCCTACATCCGAAGCGCCGTCGAGCAGTATGGGGTCGATTGCGACTGGGACGCGCAGGGAAAATACCACAGCGCCGCCACCGCCCACGGTGTGGAGGACCTTCACCGCTTTTCGGAGGCGCTGGATAAGCTTGGGCAGAATTACAGCTGGGTCGAGACCCCGGAAATCCAGGCGATCACCGGCAGCAAGCACTACATTAAAGCCTTGCATCACCCCGGCACCGTCTTGGTCCAGCCTGCGAAGTATCTCAAGAACGCGACAAGAAACCTGCCCGCGAACGTCACCGTTCACGAAAACACTCCCATAGTGGCGGTGCAGTTCGGTGCGCCGAAGCACATTTGCGAGACCCCCGCCGGAACGATCAGGGCCTCGAAGGTCATCATCTGCGCGTCAGGCTATCTGACCAAGTTTGGTTTCTTCGACAACCGCGCCATACCACTCTACACATTTGCGAGCATGACACGACAGCTCACCGAGAGCGAGCTTGCGCGGGTGGGAAGCAAGAACGCCTACGGACTTATTCCAGCCAACAGCTTCGGCACGACGGTTCGTCGCACGATCGACAACCGGCTTTTCCTTCGCAACGTCTATTCCTATGCGACGGACTTCAAGACCACCACGCAGGACGTGATGAGGGCTCGGGTGCAGCAGCAGATCGCCTTCGATCGGCGGTGGCCGGAGCTCTCGTCGATCGGCTTCGAGGCCAGCTGGGGCGGCCTTCTTACCCTCGCGCAAAATGGCGGAATGGTCTTCGGCGAGTTGGCAGAGAAGGTCTACGGTGCCGCATTCTGCAACGGAACAGGCGTCGCGCGAGGAGCTGCCTTCGGCAAGGCCGTAGCCGATCTGGCGTCAGGGCGATCATCGCCGGTAGTCGACATCCTGAAGACGCGAGCAAGTCCCAGCAAACCCTATCCCAGGCCTGTCACAGCGATGGGCGTTCGCATCGTAACCGCGGTCCGTTTCCGACAGGCCGGCGCTGAAGTCTAGATACAACGAGAGAGATCATGGCCGACCTGAAGGGCATAAATCTGGCAATGCAAACACCGTTCGATGAGAATGGTGCGATCAACTATTCGATTTTCGAGGATCTGATCGACAAGTACGTCGCCGCAGGTGTTCACGGGCTGGTGCTTGGCGCAGGGACCGGGCAACATCCCTATCTTACCGAGGCCGAGTGCAACCGCCTCTACGAAGTAGGCGCAAAGCGAATAGCCGGTCGCTGCAACGTCATTTGCCAAACCTCCGCTTTGAATATGGACGAAGTCATCAGAAGGTCGCGTCACGCGGAGTCCGTCGGCGCCGACGCATTGATGGTGCTGCCACCCTACCTGGAGGGTCCGAGTGATGAGCAGGGAATCTTCGACTTCTACAAAGCGGTCGATGCTGAACTAGGTATCGACCTGGTCGGCTACAACATCCCACAGGCCACCGGCATTTCGGTTTCACCACAGCTCTTTGAGCGCCTGAGCCAGTTGAAGAACTTCAACTACATCAAGGACAGTGCAGGGGACTTTACTGTCCATCAGGAATACCTCCAGACAAGCGGCACGGTCCTCAATGGCTGCGACACCACCACACTCTACGCGTTGATGGCCGGGGCACGCGGCGTCATATGGGGCGGTGCGAATTACATGCCTTCTGAAGCGGTCGAGCTATATAGATTGGTGGACCGCAAGGAATACGAACCGGCGCTTGCGCTCTGGCAGCGCATGTTGCCCTCGTTGCTCTTTATCTGGAGGTCGCCCTATACGCCGTCGGTACTTCGAGCGGCGCAACTGCGCGGCTACGGAACAGGAAATGTTCGCAGCCCATTGAGAAAGCTATCGGCAGATCAGGAAGCGCAGCTTCGCCGTTCGCTTGAACCGTTGGGCGTCTAGAATATCGCCGCCGCCAACGGCCAGGTTCGTGTTCGCTGCTTTTTAAAGCTTTGGCTACGGACCCGCCCTAACCGCGCTACGAATCTGTGAATCCCCAGTGTGTTCTACGCCTTGATACTCGGCGCCGGCGGCTTCGCTCGCGCCTCGCGCATATGCTTGAAACGCAGGAACGCTTCCGCCGCATAGCCGCAACGGGCCCGCGATGGGCCATTGCTGTGCAGGATCACCTCCGCAGCATCCTTGGAAAGCCCATGCTTTTCCATGAAGAAGGCAAGCTAGCATGGGCAAAGGTCCGATGATGGATCGCTGGTGATTTTCGGCTTAGGCATTGCCATTTCATTGATCCAATTCCAGCGGCTCGTGGTCCGGCTGCTCGTGCCACATCACTTGGCGAAAGTCGCGCCGGTCGACCTGCTGGCCGCATATCGGGCATAGGTGAAAGCGGTCGTGGCCGTTATTCTTGGGGCTGTGTGGCTTGCCGGGCTTAGGTGGTCCCAAGGTCCGCAATTCTTGTCATGAGCGACTGAACACGGAGGCGCCGTAAAAGTTCCGGCGCTCTTCAGCTTAAGCGTGCCATCTGCGCGACATTCAACTGCGCATCGCTCCTCGGCTTCAAGGAGGCAGACGCTCTCACCGTTTGCAATCTGGAATTTTTTTCAATGCATCGTTCGCTTCTGCCTCAGTCTTATAGATCGTCTTGTCAAGTTCTATGACGAGGGTTCCGTCGGGCTGCTTCGTGACCACCTCACACTGTTTCGAGACGGCATCCTTGGCGACCCAAAATTCGGCAGTGTCTGCAAATGCCGAAACTGGAAACTGAATGAGTAGTGCTGTAGCGATTGCGCGTATCATTTCTTCAACTCCCTTTAGTTCAAAAAGCGAGGCTTTTTTAGAACCGGACCCTGTCCTTATCGGGGCTGGTACACGAGCTTTCTTGCCGCCTGTTCCAAGGTCGTGCGATTGTTACCGCAGCTCCGGAGCAGGGATCGCGCCTCAGGCATTGTCAGCTGAAATTTCCTCGCGACGTGGGCGACTTCATATGCATCTTCGACTGAAGCGTGTTCGCGGTCGTGAGAGTTGCCTTTGTTTTTGTCGTCCATCATGGCCGTATCCTCCTGTTGAAAGGAACCAAAGCCTCGCCCAAAAGTTCCGATTTGCTTCTTTAGTGACAGCTAACGGAACCGAAACGACCATGTGATAACTATACAAATTCGAGTTGTTGGGGCGTTCCATGCGTAAGCGTGCCGGCGGGGTCCGGTTGGAGTTCATTCGGCCGTTGATGCCGACCCTCGTGGAGAAACCTCCAGAGGGCGATGCCTGGATTCACGAGGTCAAGTTCGACGGCTACCGTTCTCAGCTGATAATCGACGAGGACGGTACGCGCATCTACACCCGCCGCGGGCTCGACTGGACATCGAAATACCGCGACCTGGTGAAGGCGGGCAAGCTCGGCGTTGAGAGCGCTATCATTGATGGCGAGATTATCGTGCTGAACGATGCCGGACTGTCCGATTTCGTCGAACTGCGTAAAGCCATCACCCGCCGGCCACACGACCTCTATTTCGTAGCCTTTGACCTGCTGCATCTGAACGGCCACGACTTGCGCGATATGGTGCTGGAAGAGCGTCGCGAGATCCTGGCCAGCATGATCGAGCCGGGCAGTCGCATCCAGTTCAGCGAGCCTCTGCCAGGGGAGGCGAAGTCTATCTTTCACTTGGTTGACCAGGCAGGCCTTGAGGGCATTGTCTCAAAGCGCCGAGACAGCAAATATCGGAGCGGCCGCTCGACAGCGTGGCTGAAGATCAAGAGCTACATGGTGGCGGAATACGACTTGCTCGGCGTCGAGCGAGAGCCGGGCAAGCCGGCCTTCGCCCTGATGGCCGATCGGAAGACCGGGCAATATGTCGGCTCGGCCTTCATCAACTCGCGCGGTGCAATCCGGGACCGGCTATGGAAGCGCGTTCAGGAACACGCTGGACCGGCGCCCAAGGGCATGAAGCGGCCGGCGACGCAATGGGTCAAGCCTGGTCTGATCGGTCGTGTGAAGCATCTGCGTGGCGAGGAGGATCTACGCCACGCCTCGCTGCAGGACTTTCGCGAAGAATGAGCAAGCGTGGGAGTGATTTTCTCTATCATTGGATATCAGACCGCTTGCCTGACGATCCGATTGATGACCCGGTCTTGCTGGTGATCGACATGGCGGTGGACGCGAAACGGGAGGCGGAAACACAAGGCATTCCGGGCCAGGAGATCGATGAAGAAATTGGCCAGATTTTCGAAGCCATCATGCAGGGCCTGCGCTAACAAGCGCCACGCTTCGCCTGCAAGACTTCCGGGAGGAGTATCGATGCCTATCAGACGAAAAGCCGTGGATGCCGGCATTTTTGATCCTGACGAATTAGCCTTGCTGGCGCGAGTTTTCGCGCAGATGAAAACCCCTGACCAGTCAGCCGATTCTCAGAGCAGACTGGCCTCTCGGATAATCGCCAATTTTATGGCCGGCGTCGTTGACGAAGCGGAGCTGATTACTCTTTCAAGGCAACCTCTGGGCCGCTAATCGATGTCAAAAGCCTGGACGTTTCAACCGCTGATGGACGACAAGATGACGGTGACAGCTCACTGTCGCAATTCCGCGTGCCACCATAACCAGGCGCTCGACCTCGCCAAGCATCGCGATCGGTTCGGGCCAGATGCCCCAGCGATGGCCGATGACCTCACGCCGAAGCTTAAGTACGCCAAGTGCGGCGGTAAGAAGGTCGCCCTGATCTTTACCCCAGACACCAAGCCGAACGCCTACGGCAAGGCAAGCCAATGACGGAAACCAGCCAGCGCCAACCTATAGGCGGACGAGCGCTCACGAGATCGTAAAAACCGAAGAAAATTCCATTGAAACCTTGATCAAAGGGATTGTGAATCGCCCGTCACCATTTTGTTTCCCGCCCTTAGATGGGAGGTTGCACCATGGACAAGCGGGTTGTCTCAGTATCGGCCCTCGACTGCGATATCGTTCGCAGCGCCTTCAAAAAATCCGTCATCGAAGAGAGCATTCCCGAGCAGCGCTGGCGGGACACGCCGCGCTCTTGATCCGCGACTTTACGGGCTGCGATGACATCGAGCCCGCATGGCTGGAATGGATCACACGGAAGTAGGGGCCAGAATGCGGGCCTCTCGCACAAGCGACGACCAATTGTGCGGTCCAAGGAAGGCGATAAGCTCGCGTGCCTGTGCTTCGGTGATGCCGGTTTCGCTGACAAGACGGCGAGCAGCACCATCCGTCGCCGATGGCCTATTTTGCTCATCAACCATTTGTCGGATGTCCCTTCCGACTGACCTAACGGAACGCGAGGGACATGGTTCCGCTGGCGCTGTGGCTGCCTGCTCAATTGTGTTTTGACTATTTGGCTGCCCGGGCGCCTAAAATATCAGGTTCGCCCAACCGGGCGATCTAACTCAGGGAGGATGTTATGAAGATGAATCGACGTAATGCTCTCGCCCTTGGCGCCACCACTTTGGCGGCTCCGCTTTTGGTCGCAAAGCCCACTCCAGTATCGGCCAAAGCCTACGGTCCGACTGATGGCAAAGAGATTTTCCCTGGCGTTCGGCTGGTCGAACTGGGAACACGAGACTCCCATATCAAGGGGTACAAGACCGTCGCCATGGAAGACGTCGTCTATCAGCCAAAGGGATCTAGCCCGTTGGGGGATGTCATGATGGATGACATGGTGTGCACTATCACCGAAGGCGAGTTGCAGGTGACGGCCGGAGACAAGGAGTTCACGGCCAAGGAAGGCGACGTATGGAGCTGCGGCAAGGGTAGCACAAAGGAAGCTGCAACGAATAACGGAACCGTCGTTGCAGTCATGCGGGTGATTAACCTGAAGGCATAGGCAATATTAAGGGGATCGCGGGCGCGAGCATTTGCGTACCCGCAATTCCTTCGGTCATTTCCGCAACCTCACGCCGGCGCCGCCGCCATTCTCAGGGAAACTCGACGCCGGCCGCTTCTAGGGCGGCAGACCTCAATACCGAGAGCGTCGAGCTATTCGGCCGGTCTGAGCGCATGCAGGTCAGTTTTGTGAGGAACAAAGTGCGCTCTTGCGAGGTTAACATATTAGCGGAGGCTGATATGCTTGCGACTGTAGGCGCGGTGTTGGCTGCGAGGAATGACGACGCGGAAATTCTTGGGGTGCTTGATCTCACCAACCAAACGGAAGCCAAGCTCGGTGCCACTCGCCTCGGGGACGCCGTCCAGTTCGTCGCCAATGCGTCGGTGCTTGGATATGACGTCCACGCAGCGATGGTCTTCTATGGCGAACCGGGAACGCCAAGCCTGAGGGCAAAAGACTGCGAGCAGTTGTGGGCGCAATATGGTGCCGACCTGCTTCAGCCATAGGGGCGCCCGTCCGAAGCTGAAATGCGCCAAGTGCGGCAGCAAGAAAGTCGGCTTGATCTACTCGCCTGACACCACGCCGAACGCCTATCGCAAGCCAAGCCAATGACGCACAAGCCGGCAACAACCTACAGGCGGACGAGCGCTCACGAGATCGTAAAAAACCTTACATTAGAATTCCGTTGAAACCTTGATCAAAGGGATTATGAATCGCCCGTCACCATTTTGTTTCCCGCCCTTAGATGGGAGGTTGCACCATGGACAAGCGGGTTGTCTCAGTATCGGCCCTCGACTGCGATATCATTCGCAGCGCCTTCAAAAAATCCGTCATCGAAGAGAGCATTCCCGAGCAGCGCTGGCGGGAACACGCCGCGCTTCTGATCCGCACCTTTAAAGGTAGCGATGATGTCGATCCCGAGTTGCTAGACTGGATTTTGCGAAAGTAGCGCTACCCAGCCGTAGGGGAACGTGTCGAGAAGCGCTGCCTGCAGCCCACAGCGAGGCGCCAGGAGACCCATAGTTAGCTCGGGCTACATTAGATGATAAAACATTAGGACAAACTGATACAAACAGTCGCTTCTCACTGCGGAAATTAGGAACTACGTCACCCAAAATGATCCAAGCAGTAGGGATCAAGAAGTCTCTCTCAGGGTTTACTAATATGTGCAACCAGCAGAACGCTTGGTGGACGTAAAGCAACCACAAGGAGAGTGACATGGCTAGTTTCTTCAAGAGAACCGCCAGCGCATTGGCGAGTGGGGCAATGATTGCAGTTCTTAGCATGCCCGCCGGTGCCGACGGGATTGGTGTCGGCGCCGGTGCATCAGTCGGTGGTAGTGGCGGCATCAATGCCGGTGCTGGTGCATCGATTGGCGGCAGTGGTGGCGTAAACGCTGGCGCCGGGGCCTCGGTCGGCGGCTCAAGCGGAGTTAACGCCGGTCTCGGCGCATCGATTGGCGGCACCAGCGGCGTCAATGCTGGTGCGGGTGCAACAATCGGCGGCACCAGCGGTATTGCTGCCGGGGCCGGAGCGAACGTAGGCGGCACTGGCGGCATCACGGCTGGACTGGGCGCGACCGTCGGCGGCACCGGTGGTGTCGGGGTTGGTGTCGGTGTTGGCATAGGCGGCGTGCCAGGCACGCCTGGTACCCCTGGCACACCGGGCGTGCCTGGCACAACTGCACTTCCGGGTATTGTTGCCGACATGTCGAGCAGCCAGATCACTCGTATGAAGAAGCGCTGTGCGGACGTGCTTAGCAGCTCTGGTTCCTATGATCGCGACCTTCGGGAACTCTGCCTGTTGATCTCGCGACGCTGAGCGGTAAGCATCGCTGTACGGCTACGAACGCTCTCCTAGCCGTATGGCAAGCCCGCTGCCGAAAGGTGGCGGGCATTTTTGTTTCCTGTGTATTGGCGTGATAGCAGCGCCGTCAAGTGCGCTCGGAACTACATCCGATTTCGAGCGCGGCAAAGGAATCTGCGGCAACTGCAACCAGGCCTACGGCGATCCATGCAAAATAGCACGTGGCAGAGAATGCCGCGCCCTTTTCGATAGGTTGAAGCGCAAAGCAGGCGCGCTTTACGAGGCTGACATTCCAAGTGCAGCGACTCCAAAAGAAAAACCCGCCGACCAAAGTCAGCGGGCCATCTCCCTCGTACTACACTCCGATCCCAGGATTGGCCCCCGCCAACAACCTGGAGCCAGAGCGCTGACAAACATCATATGAGCTTGTCAAGAATTCGCTGTAGCGAACCGGCAACAGCGGGCAGAATTCACGGCTGGGATGAAAGCATGGCGCTCGCCGGATCCGGCTGGCGGGCTTTTAGGCGTGAATCACTGGGCTGGCTCTTGCTATCGTGCCGCAGAACCCCATTATCGATATTCCGGTGCTCCACCGGCTTCTGTCGATTTTGCCCGCCGGCTTCTACCGGCGGGCTTTTTTCAACCTGAAGGCAGACGGAACCGGAAATCCTGCGGAGTTTTACTCAGCAACCTGGCTTCACGGCTATGACGGTGTGCCTCTGGCCCGAATGGGCAACACCCACAAGGCACGAAATCGCAGTAGATCAGCCCGAATGAGACTCGTGGCTTGAAGACGTGCCTGTGCCAATTCGGGAGAGAAGCGGCGGCATCAGACTTGCAGATCCAAGATTGCCGGCTGACTCCGGTCCTGGTCGAAAATTTTGATCAGGTTTGTAGGCTCGCCGGGCTTGAGGTCGTGGGGGTCTTCGCCCGGCGGGTTTGCCAGCGCTATGGCGTTGACCCACATATTGAATTCGCCACAGGACGGAATTATTATCGCCAGTCACCATTTTGTTTCCAGCCCTTGGATGGGAGGTTGCACCATGGATAAGCTGGTTGTTCGGGTTTCGGCTTTCGACTGCGATGTGCTGCGCAGTGCTTTCAAAAATTCCGTCTTTGAAGATAATATTCCCGAGGACGAGTGGCGCGAATACGCGGCGCAGATGATCCGCGATCTCACCGGGAATGATACGGTCGATCCTGACTTGGTGGAATGGATCGTGCGAAGTATCCAGAATGCTAGAGTGGGCACATACTCAGCCCATGAAGCCGCCAGTTCCAGCTGATTTCGCCAACGACAACGGCAAGCCAGAAGATCACCTAGTAGCCGCCACGGCTGCCTTACACAAGGCTATGCAAGGGCTGGGCGCACCGGCTGATTTGCTGGTTGATGCCTTGGCCGTGAGCCGCCCGCAACGGGCCGGTCATTAAAATTGTTTGCAACCTGAGCCGGTATCGCTAGTTGTATTAGCGGCGGTCGATTTCCCTTGGGGAATGTAGCCGCTCCCATTGGGAAGCCCGCTGCCTGACCGCGCTGCGGGCTTCTCCATGTTGGCTTCATTCAGCCGTCATGAAGGTAGTGCTAATTTAGCTGACCGAAGGGGCGCCATCCTCCCATCGGCATTCCCGTTACCTCCCAAAGCCCGGCTTCAAGCTGGGCTTCTTTTTAGGTCTGAGAGGCTAACTTTGACCGGATATCATCGACGGCGTTTGCGATGGCATCTGCGGTGCTGCGATCTAGGGCCAACTCTAGGATGCCTTCGGTCGTCTGGATCGAAAGGACGCCTATAAGGCCGCTCTCGTCCTCCATGGTGCTGACACGAATCTCTGTCGGCACAAAAGGATGAGCCTTTGCGGTTCGGCGCATTGATAATCTATCTCCCCAAGCGGCGACAATCGCGCACCCTAGTGACGATTTCAAGCGTGCCGAAAGGCACTGGAAACCACGTGCCGTAACCGTTGATTCAACCATTGCTGGTATTAGGAGGGGTGTGGGAGCGGCTCCGACAGTGCGGCTTGGGTTGGGGCTGTCGGAGCCGCCTGCGCAGTCAGGTTAGGGTTTGACCGCGCCGTCCTATTTTGGGACGGCGCGGTCAATGATTCGTTAAAATGTTCCGGAACTAATTAAGCGCGTGCTAATTTAAGGCGTAAGCCCGGCGCGTACTCGATCGTTTGTGCTGAGTTGGCTTCTGCCGCAACGGCTCCGTTCCTCTCGGCCGTTGGAACGTCCTCACCAGTTCGACCGTACTGGCTTCTACCGTGACGCGCTCAAGTACCTGCACGGTAACGCGGCCAGAGTCCTCATCGACAAACACGACATCGCCCTCAAATCTCATCCTGTCGCCAGGCTTCGCCTTTGGGTCGATGATCGAACAGGGATTGTTGGCCGTGAGGATATGCAGGGTCACGCGCTCCTCGATACGCTTGCCCACCGTGGCGCCTCGCGTGGGACGGTCGCCATACCTTCGGCAAGTCGTGATGGTTCGTCGCTCATGCTGAAAAGATTCCACAATCCGGCTTGACGATCAAGGAATTGTTCCTTTTCTGTTCTCATGGCGCATGAACCGATCGATACGCTGGGCAAGGCAACCCGGCACAACATGCTTGTGAAAGCAGAATGTAGCTGTGGCAATGTTCGCTACTACCGTTCGGCCGATCTGATGATGGTGTAGGCAAACGACACGGCGCCGAGCCCACCGATGAGGGAGACTGTTTCTACAACTGCCCCCGCTGCGGCTGGTCGATCAACGCGACGCCCGGCAAGTGTTTTATCACGAAGTTCCGGGGCGCAAGCCGCTAGAGCCGGAGGACGGTGCGACGATTTTGCAGGTGAGACGGAAGGGCGAACACACGCAGCTAGGGAGCCAACGAGGCGCGATTTCCGCGCCCGCACCTCCTGCGCACCCACATCCATCTCCTTCGACCAGTCGCTCGACGCCGACCTTTTTATTTGTCGTCCTGTCGCTTTTCGATTTCATAGGTGAGCCACCGGCAGAACATACCGACGATCGAAGCCGCGCCGCCCCCCAGCAGGCAAGCGACCAGCAGCGGACTTTGCGAGGCGCTCGACCAACTAACGATCGCAAGCAGGACCACACTTGCGATGGAAATCAGATAGCCGACGCCCTTTAGCAGGTGCAAAGCAGCTCTCGTCATCCGCTTATCTCCATCAAGTCCAGCCTTCAGAATCAGGGCCCGCCTTCGGAACATTCTTCGTTGGCTGAAGTTCCATGCGGAGTCATCCGCGAAAGACAAGTTGATGCCCGACTATCTGAAACTGCCGACTACGACCAAAGGCCTCATACGCGTGGTGATCGAAACCCAGCGCGGCGCTGCCGCCAAAATGGCCTACGACCCGGCCATCCAGGCCTTTGCTTATGTCCGCCCACTGCCAGTCGGGATGACCTATCCCTACGATTGGGGCTTCATTCCTTCGACGCTCGGCGAGGACGGCGACCCGCTCGACGGGCTCGTCATCCACCAAGCGGCCACAGCCCCCGGCATCGTCATCAAATGCGATCTGCTGGGCGCCCTGCGGGTCAAGCAGAAGGACAAAGGCGGCGCGGCCTTGCGCAATGACCGCTATATCTTCTCCCCGCGCAAGGAGGACGCGGAAGATGAGCCGGTCGCCTACGAAGTGCCCGAGCATCTCAGGCGCGAGATCGAACAGTTCTTTCGCTCGTCGGTGTTGGAAACGGACAAAAAGATCGGGTTCAAGGGCTGGCAGGACGCCGCAGAAGCGCGCAAGTCAATCAAGAAGGGAATGAAAGCCTTTGCAGCCCGCAAATGACGATGGGCGGCGTCGGCGGCACTCGGGCAGCTCGCGGTCACTATCATCCAGAGCGACGACTAGCGACCGGCCAATCCCAGCATCTCAATCCTCTGTCGACGCGGGCTGATCTCAAGCGACCGGAATGAGGCTCACGCTGGTCCAGTCGATGAGCGAATCCAATGGTCGCAGCGAGGGGAAGCTGCTCGCGTCAAACCTACCGCCGAATTTCAAGTTCCGCCGCCCACAAAAAGGCCTGCCGGCTACCGCGGCGCCCAGACTTCGGGTGTTGCCTGCTGCGATTTCCCGCAGAGAGACGATCCCAACCCTTGAGGCCCGCTGGCTTACTATGACCGACCGCTTAACCGGAACCGTCCATTTTTAGTGATCCCATCGAAGCATGGACAACTACCAAGGGCGTCGTCGTGGCGGCGCCCGCCGGCACGGCCGCCGGCCCAATCCAGCACCAGCTGGGTGCGAAAGCCGTCATATTTGATCTCGTGCAGCCAGTCGTCGCTGATCGGGGCAACCTCGACCAGGATCGGTTCCTGCGGCATGATGAACCTCAGCCGCTCACCATCGCTTCGTGAGCTAAAATAGTTCCAAAACTGGAAATCGGCTTTTTGGTGCAACAAACATGTCAACCGGACGTTGCGGTGATCGCAGGAGGAATCGATATGGCCGACGACAAGAGCAAGCGAGATTCTCGCGATAGGGGTCGTGTTTCAGCCGACGACGATTATGAGGTTCAGTATTTCGCCAAGAAGGTCGGGATCACTCCCCAGCAGGTGAAGGACCTGATCGCCAAGCACGGGAACGATCGCGCGACGCTGGAGCGGGAAGCGAAGGCAATCGGAAAGCGATAGGTAAGCCAGCATGCCAGAATACCAAGTGGAAGAGTGGCATGGAGACGAGTGTGTCTCGTCTCATGCCACAAACGCCGATGATCCGATATCAGCGGTAGAGAAAGTCACTGGGCAACGGGTGTCGCCTCGAGCCCTTCAGGAATACTGGTTTCGTGTGGTCGATGAGGAGGCGAGAAGCACCCACGAATTCAGCCTCGAGGATGGCGTGCCCGGGGATTTCGCCAAATGACGAGAATTGCGGACCTTGGACCGGCTAAGCCCGGCCTTCACTAGAGAGGTCACCCAATGTTTTCCTTGCTGCGCGCGCTTCATGTCCACGCCGCAAAAGCAGGAGATGGGCTTCTGCCTGAATTCCTAAACATGTCTCCGTGGCCGCACGAAAAGCCCATGAATGAGAATTCAGTCGCCGCAGCGACTAGAAGCGAGCCTGACCCGCCGCCAGTCCGGACCGGAACCTCCCGGGCACGCGCGTGGTCAACGCGGAGATTCCGCCCGGGGAGATGACACACATGCCAGGACGCAAACCCAGTAGTGACCCCCACGCGGACAACCACCCTTATCAGCTCCAATTTTTCATGGAGAAGCACGGGCTTTCCGAGGACGCCGCTAAGGTCATTCTCGGCACGAACGGTCCATCAAGACATAGGTGCGACCACGCAGCAAAAGCCTATTTGCAGGCAGTGCACTTACGCGAAGCGCGGCTAAAACCTCCGGCGCCAAGCATCCGGGCGTGAAAAAAATTAGGGACTTGGACCCGCCTCCGTCGTTCCATCAGATCGGCACTACCGCGCCCTCGTTGTGAAATTCTGCAGAATTGTCACGGGGACCCTTCTTGCCGCGCTATTGCCTCTTCTTCCAGCGTCCGAAGCTTCTCCCGAATCTGCTCCGGCTCGGCATGCTCTAATCCGACGACATCGTTCCTTGTTTCCCTCAGCGAAACGATGATCTCATCAAGTTTCGCGTGGATAGCGGCTGTGTCGCGATAGCCTTGGATCAGGACCACTCCGGTAATCACAATGGCGGCCACGGACAATGCGTAAGTGATTACATTTGTCAGACCGAATGGCACCAGTGCCGTGCAAACGAGCATGGCTACCAGCATGACATAAAAACCCGGAGGGCGGGATAAAAAGTCGGCCAACGCAAAGAGGTAGCGGTTGAGATTCATATGCCCGTCTAGGTCAATTCGAGGAATCGGCGACGCCCGTTAACAGCTTGGACGGAGCGCTGCACGCGTCGAAACTTCCCAGCAAAGTTCGTGTTCCAGGAAAGCATAAAAGCCCGCCGGCGCGAGTCAGCGGGCTTGTCTCTTTTCAGTTGGGCCTATTTGCCCATCTGCATGGCCATTTTGCAGAAATCTGCGTGCGACTTCGCGACGGCTTCGTCGGCACACTCCTTCATAATTGCGGCGCGGTCGTCCGCACTCATGGCCGTCCACGCAGCTTTCGCATCCGCTTCCGACTTCATGGTCTTCATGCCGGCGTCGGTGAAGAAGGGAGACATTTTCGCCGGGTCATCGAGCGCAGAAGTGCCGGTGGAACTTCCGGCGAAGGCCGAACCGGTCATAAGAGCAAGCGATGCGCCGAGAACGAGCATTTTCGAGTTCATCAAAATTCCTCCTGAATTAGCTGCTTGAATGCAGCCGTGCTAATGCAATGCCGACTGGGAAAAAAGGTTTCCAAAAGAACCTGAAATTATAGCATTCGCTTCCGATGTGCGCCGAGCGCGGCTTGGCAGCGCGAGATCTTTCAGATTCCGACGGTGTTCGATCGTCAGATGGCGGCTTTAAGTTTTCGGAATCAGCAGATCGGCTAAAGCCGAGTAGCGAGTTTCGTTGAAGGCTTCGGTGAGATCGATTTCACTGATTCCTTCTGCCTCTGCGTCGGCAATAAGGCGGCGTGCCAGCTCCTCAATCTCTGTCTGGTCGCGGCCGGAGCAACCTTGAATCAGGTCGTGTTTCTCGACCCATTCATCCAAAAATTTCTAGGCACGCTGGAGGATCATGATAACAAGCCCTAAAACGGAAATGGCCCGCGCGTTCGATCGAGGCGGCGCGGGCCGGCCAAGATCCGCACCTTGGTCTGGGGGCAGTCCCGGGAAGAGCCTGCCGCCGTATCCTCAACATGACGGTAAACTCGTAATTCCTGCCTAACGCGAAAAAGCCCGCTGCCGGGAGCTCGACGCGCGGCAGCAGGCTCCGACCGTCCATGGAGTTACGGTCTACAGCGGATGGGAAAGCCGTTCCACTCCACTGCCTTATCGCAACATCGCCTATGTTCCAAGGTTCCCTACGCCGCACAAAAAGCCCGCCGGCCGAAGCCAGCGGGCAATTGGTCTGGAGTAGCTGGAGCGAGCCAGCAAAGGTCAACGAACTGCAGAGAGGTTGGTTGCGCCGCTACGCCGCGCGATGATCAGAACCGCATGAGGCCCATGCGTCTCCTGACGCCGATAACCCAGTGTTCGATGCCGACGAGATCCGATCCGTCAAACCATCATGTCACGTTGAGTCTCGCAAAATGCAACTCGTGCCGCCCACCAGACCTTATCGATTTCGAGGTAGACCGGACCTTCCTCCCAAGCCGTCCAGCCTTTGCCGGGCCGCTCCATAACCTCGCTGTCATCACATGCCGGTAGTGGGTCAGTCTGAAATTTGACGGGATGCAATATGCATTTCACATATCAGCCCGGCCTCCTATATGCTGACAGGAAGCATGGAGAGGTCCCTTGTCAATCGCACAGGACATCAATGACTTTCTGACCGGTCGAGCGCCGGCCGCGTTCTGTGACGATTGCATCACCGAGGCGCTTCACCTTCCCGCTCGCCAGCAATCCGCGCTGCGAACGGGAGCGCTGGGCACGACATCGGACTTCACGCGCCAGCTAGGCGGATGCTCCAACTGCGGAAACGAGAAACAGGTAATTCATGCCAACCGGACCTAAGCCCAAGCGCCCGCGCGATGCGAATCAGTTGGCAAAATCTATAGTCGACCTCGTAACAGGGAATACCGCTGAAGCTGTCGATGATGGCAAAGACCCGGCGGCCGTTAGCCTTGGTCGCCGGGGAGGTCTCAAGGGTGGCAAGGCGCGCGCCGACAAGCTTGATCAGGAGCAGCGGACGGAGATTGCGCGGAAAGCAGCGCGCGCACGTTGGGAGAAAAAATAACTAACCCACTCTCTTCGGAAACTGCACAACGTTCATCTTTTTGAGAACCGGCATCGCACGAGTGTCTGCCGTTTCTCCCGTAAGCGTACCAGGGTCTAGATCGCACATTTCCTCTACGTCCTTGGGGGAAAGAGGCAAAGCGTTCAATATTTGTGAGACTGACTGTTCGCCTTCGGAAAGAAGCATGTTGAAGCTGCGGCGCAGAATGCGAGGCCGCTCCTTTTCAATCTTCCCATCAAAAGGTTCCGCCTTGCGCCAACCGCGCCGGTTGTAATTGATCCATAGTCGTCTGACGTCATCATCCTCAATGATCCCGAGCGTTTCGCAGCGCTTGATCATTGCGCCAACGGAAACTCTCCACCGTTCCTTAAGAGCAAGCATAGCGTCGAGCGTCGGCGCCCACAGTTCGTCCGAAAATTCCTCGGCCGGGAGCAAAAGAGCCGAGGCAAAATAATGGGCCTGATCCTCCATAATTTTATAATCGCTGGCCGAATTGAGCCGCTTCGGGTCAACGTCGCCATGGCACACGAGATGGGCCAGCTCATGGGCTGCATCAAACCGTTGCCGAACAGCGCTAGCTTTATCCCGGCCGAGCATAACGAGCGGGATATGATAGTCTGACGACCATTGGGTGAACGCATCCAGCTTTTCTACTCCGACATGGATACGAGACACGATGATGCCGTTGTTCTCCATTTCGAGCAGCAAATCAGGCATAGGGCCAGACCCGATCCGCCAATGCTCGCGAACGGACGCCGCCGCAAAGTCGAGAAATTCGGTATCGATCTGGCGGAAGTCTTTCGGTACGTCGATCTTCGGCAAATCGAACTGCGGAAGTTCGAAAAACCCGGTCAGGTAGTCGATAATCTCCCGCATCCAAATCAGCCGAATTTCCGCACGCGAACGTGCGGCCTGAGTTGCGGTCGATCTGCCCCGCCAGAAGATCGGGTTCACTTCGTCCGTCCGCTGCCTAAGCATAAAATAGGACAACGGCATATTCAGCTTGTCAGCGATCAGCCCGAGCATTTCAGGACTAGGGCTCTGGCGACCATGCTCGTATTGCGAAACAGACTGCGGCGTGACGCCAATCAACTCGGCCAGTCCTGTTCCATTCAAACCACGAGCTTGCCGTGCTTCCGCCAATCGCGAACCGACAAATCCGGGTGTTCCGACTTTCATTTCTGTTCCTCGTCAGTGCCAGTCTTCTTGGGGGTCGGCCGCTTGAACGGAAGAATCGCGCGGTCTTCCCGGTTTTCGGCGGGCTTATAAGCCGAAAGGATTTCAGACAATGTCAATTCGACAGCCCACCCGGTCCAGTCGTCATAGGCGACATAGAATCCGATTGCTCCGAGCATTTGCTGGTCTTTGGAAAATTTCGTGCCAACGGGGCTGTGCAGCAAGATCCCGTTGATCGATTTCGGCGTGAGCAATTCCACCGGCTCGTCGCCGAGATCAAGACGGGATGCCCGCTTGAATTCGGCCATCTCGGCAAGCTGCTTGCGGAAACCGGCCGGACTCGGCATCTCCCCGCTGAATTTGACGTAGCTTTGGGTAAAACCCACTCGACCACGGGCAACGTACCCGTAAAAACACTGGTTCGTGCCAATCAACTTCGCAGATGCGGCGACGCCAGTTTCCCGAGCCGCTGCCATGACGGCATGTTCCATCTTGAAGTAGCGCTCTTGGAAAAGTTTCTGAGAGCGCTGCTCATCTAGCAGCGATGGATCGGACGCCACGATCCCGTAGGATGACCCGTAAGTGCCCTTCGCGCGGTCAAGAATGCGCTGCCAGGTCGCTTGGGGCATATCTTCGGTGATCGCGTTCAACACGAATTCCCGGTGATGGTCCTTCAATTCCATTTCGCCATTGATCTCCGCCGCATTTTCAGCATGATGGTCTTTTCATGCCAAAAAGTAAAGCGTCTTGCTGAATTCATTTGAATTCCTAAAGCGGTCATGCATAATGGTCAGTATGAAAAAGCTGGATACAAAGACGCGCGGGCAAATCTTGCACCTTCTCTGTGAGGGGCAGTCCATCCGGTCCATCACGCGAGTCCTTGGCGTGAGCAAGAACACCGTCGCGAAGCTGTTGGACGACGCGGGTGCAGTTTGTGCATCATATCAGGACCAAGCTTTCCGCAACCTGACCAGCCGCCGGGTGCAGGTCGATGAAATCTGGTCGTTCACCTACGCGAAGCAAAAGAACGTCGCCGCCGCCAAGGCTGCACCGGAAGGTGCTGGCGACACTTGGACATGGACGGCAATCGATGCCGACACCAAGCTTGTCATGTCTTGGCTGGTCGGCGGTCGCGACGGCGAATATGCGATGGCATTCATGGATGATCTTTCCCGCCGCCTCGCCAATCGCGTCCAGCTGACCAGCGACGGCCACAGGGCTTACCTAGAGGCTGTTGAAGGCGCTTTCGGTGGCGACATCGACTACGCCATGCTGATCAAGCTCTATGGCACTTCGCCGGACAGCGCCAAAGGTCGCTATAGCCCAGCCGAATGCACTGGCGCGAGGAAAGAGCGGATCGAAGGTAATCCGGACATCAAGCACGTCAGCACGTCATTTGCCGAGCGCCAGAATCTCACCATGCGGATGCATATGCGCCGCTTCACGCGCCTGACCAATGGCTTTTCAAAGAAGGTCGAAGCGCATGCCAATGCGGTTGCCCTGCACTTCATGTATTACAATTTTGTTCGTATCCATGCCACGTTGCGCATGACCCCTGCGATGGCCGCTGGCGTGACTGGCAAGCTTTGGGAGATTGGCGACATCGTTGCGCTGATCGAAGCTAAGGAAGCCGAACAGTCAGTGGTTCGCGGCCCTTACAAGAAGCGAATTGCTGGGTAACTGCGGCTATGATTAGCACCCACTAATATGCTATAGGCAAAATGGTGAGGGGCTAGTTCCATGAGGCAGGTGCTAGGACAAATTGCATTGGCGTGGCTTGTGCTACCCGGCGGCGATGCAGACGCCCATGATTGGTATACGGGCAAGACTGATCCCGTTATTCATTATGACTGCTGCGGAAACAAAGATTGCCGCCCCATCGATTCCAACGACGTCAGGCAGACTAAAGACGGCTATTTTGTCAGGCTGCACCCTACCTACCTGAATGAGCCACAAGAAACAGAGTGGTTTATCCCGAGAGAACGTGTCCAGGCTGCGCCTGATGATCGATACCACATCTGCGAGCGTCTAATGACGTTTTATCGAACGATCATTCCCCACATGAAGTTTGAGACCTACCAGAGATATAGGTGGACGTGCTTCTTCGCGCCGATGAGCACCGGTTCAATCCAGCCGGAATGAGACCCACTCCCGGCCTCTAGATTTCAAACTGACCCACTACCCACATGCCTCGGGATTCGACAATCTGCCTACAGATATCGCATTATCACAGCCCTTGTGGGGATAAGGGGGACTACAAAATGTCATTTCCAGACGGACATGACCGGCTTTGCGCGATCGAATGGCTGGTCCAGAGATTGGCTGTCGAGCACTGCTTGCGCACGCCCGATCCGATCGTTGCACATCTCAAGGCAGCCGGGGAGGACTATGGCACGCTGGTTTTCACCAGCGCCGTCAAGGCCGGCACCGCGGAAGGGATGACTGGACTGGATATCAGCACCGCACTAGCGCTCCTGGTCCAGAATATTCCAGACGATGTTCGTGCCCCGCTCGGCACCTAGATCGGCCATCTGGGGACTAGCTGTGGGATAACTCACCAAGTCATGGCCCGCGCATGCATTCTCTGCCAAGTTGCTATTTTGGACGGATCACGGTCTTGGACTGGTTGCAGCTACCGCAGACTCCTTTGCCGCGCTCGAAATCGGATATAGTTCTGAGCGCGCCAGTAATCTGCGAAACTTGAGCCGGAGTAACACTCGCCGCTTCCACGATGCAGTTGTCCCAGACGGCCATTGGCCTCCTAGTCGTAATCCAAGAATTGAAGCGGTGAGCAGCTCCATCCAACAACCATTACTGAAAACCCGCCGCCCCATTCACGGCAGCGGCGGGTCGATCCCGCTTTTTGGGCTGGACCTGCGGCAGGCGAATTTGAGGGAACTGCGCCTGCCGTCAGCACAAACCTTTGACGATCACTTACGTTCCGGATGCATGAGTCTTGGAACCTTACGCGATTTCTTCGTCGATTCCTTGACCCGGATGCCTTGGGTCATCGCGGGCCGGCCCTGAAGGTGAAAAGCCGTATCGCCGCCGACAGTAGAATGTGGCGCCGCCGGCAGAGAAAAGCATACGGATAAAGCCCCTGAGAACCGCATATTAGCAACCCCTTGACTAACCGGCAGGCCGCGCCAGACTCTTGGTATGGCTAGGGGCAGCTTTAAGGTAGGCGACGAGGTTGCCGTCACAGCGGTTGTGCGCGGTCGGGTGACACCCGATCGCATGAGCGTAACCATTCCTTCCTACGCCTTCCCACATTCAGTTGTCGATTCGTCTTCGAGGGCCGTCATCGGCCAGAACATGGAGTTGACCGGCAAGGTCACGCGCGTCGAGGGCGACAAAGTGACAATTAGCCTTCGGCCATTGGTGACTGTCGACGCTGAGCATGTTCGCCTGGTCGAGAGCTGTGTGACGCCGAAGCGGAAAACGCCGCTTGTCGATAAGGCGTAGGGCGAAAATGACCAAGCTGTCCGATCTCGGCCCACCAATCCCCGGTAAGCGACGCGGCGGGGAACCGACCGACAAGCGGCTAAAGCGGCCATTCTCGGCTACCGTTGCGATGCCGCAGAAGGGCCAGGAGCGGTCATTGACCAAGTATCTAGAACCTCTTCCGCCGGCTCGGGCGTTGTCGCCAAAGCCCTTGTTCTAAGATAAACCCGTCATGGAACTCTCGTCAGGGAGGATACAATGATCAAGCGGGGACGCATGTGGGTGATAAGGGCTTCGTGGGCCCTTTGGCTTTTTGCACTCCCCGCCCAGGCGAGCAACCTGGGTGATCTTGTCAGGAAGGGCGACGTCGCAGCGGTGACTTCTGCCTTGGACAAGGGCGCCGCCATCAACGAAATTGACGGTGTTACGGCGCTTTATATCGCCTGCGAAGCCGGAAATGTCGAGTTAGCGAAACTTCTGATCAATCGTGGGGCGGACGTTAACCTGCCCGTCAGTTGGCAAAGAACGCCACTCTACGCCGCCAACAAGGGTGGGCACGCCGACATCGTGAAGCTGTTACTCGATAATGGGGCCAATCCAAATCAGTTGGCGAAAGCTCAGACCCCATTGCACGTGGCTGCCGAGAATGGCTGCCTTCAGTGCGTCATCTATCTTGTGGATGCTGGAGCAGATGTCAATGCACTATCGAATGGAAGTCCGCCCATACATTTCGCCAAGCTCAGAGGTCACGACGACGTCGTGGCCTACTTGCACAGTCATGGCGCCGGACGGCCGGCCCTTGCGCCTATTTCGGCGCGACTTGCATCGGCAAGCGCTGAATCGGGCAAAGAAATTTTCGACAGAACGTGCGGGGCTTGTCATCTTGTAGTGCCGGGGGTCAAGAATCCCAGGCCCAATCTGTGGGGCATCGTAGGGCGGCGGAAGGCTTCGCAAAGCGATGTCCAGTATTCGTCAAGTCTAAAGGACGCTGGTGGCAATTGGACCTTTGAGGAACTCAATTTTTTTATCTCAAACCCGGCACTCACTTTGCCTGGAACAGCTATGGATTTCCCGGGTCTGCAGGACGAGAAACAGCGAGCAGACCTTATCGCTTACCTACGGACCTTGAGTGATACGCCGTTGCCGCTTCCCAACAATTGATTGCTCTCGTCTGGCGGGTTCTGTGATCCGCATGGCGGTTTGCCCTTCAAGCTGGCTTCGATCCGCATTTGGCTGCGCGCTTATGAGTCCACGCCCTAGACGGCCAATGGGCTGTGCAGGTCATGGAAAACGGCGCGGTCACTCAGCATCTTTTCGAGACCGAGACTTCGCGAGAAATTTTGCGGCTCGTCAGTGGATAAGGCTTAATCCCAAACCGGTTCTGCCGAAGAGCAGGCGAAAGCCAAAAGTGTAATCTCGTTCAGCCGTTGTTACGTGCCGCCACGTCGGAACAGGTTGTCAGCAGGCACGTTGCTCCAAGGCCTAACCTTGGAGAACACAAATGGACGACGACCTCCGCAGGAGACTTAAAGAACTCAGCGTCACTTTGCAAAATCGTGCGACAGAGCTCTCGCTAACCGGTGCTAGTGGCGACATAGCCATCCTCATGTCAGGAGTCGCGATCACACTTGAGGCTTTGCTCGTCGTAGCCGAAGAGGCTAGAACCCCACGCTCCGGCCCATCCGTCGCGCCTGACGCCGGATAAACATCTCCTAGGCCTGGAGAGGTTCAACCGATGGCTATTACCGAGTGCTGAAGGCCGCCAGCCTTGCGTTAGCAGCCGGCTCGCAGGAGCAAGGAACAAAGGGAACCGCTTGCCTACTCTTCTGCCTCCTTCAGCGCGTCACCGTGCGCCTGCTGTTCGCGCTCCCATCTTTGGCTCTCGTTGGCTTCCTCTTTGTCCAGCTCCTCTCGTCGCTGTCTGATGGAGTTCGTCGTGCTCTCATGGCGGCTACGAGCGCGCGCGAACGCGGCATTAGCCTTGGCGATCATCCGCTCGCGTTGCTTCTTCGCACGCTCGCTCCTGGCCTCCGCCTTTGCGCGATCCAGGGCCTCATGTTTTCTTTCCCTTTCGAGAGCGGCCGCCGCGTTCCGTTTCGCTTTCTCGTCGGATTTCATGTCGACTTGCTTGCTGGTGTCCGCGCGCTGCGCCCGACCCTGCGGAGCCCGCTGGACCCCCTCGAGTGCTTTCGGAAGCACAGCCTTTTCAGTGAATTTCCCATGCGATCCGACCGGCCGCCGCAACACGACGCCTGGTGCGGCCATTGTTGCCTCGACCACTTTGGGGTCTTCTGTCGGTTTCGCGAATCCGCGTTTAAAGATGTCGGGGTCGGCACCCCAGGCCTCTGCGGCAGCTTTCATCGATGGTGCTGCGACGGCAAGGTCAAAGAAGCCGATCGAGGTTTGATAGACCTTTAGTTTCTTCGCCATCCGATAGAGACCTTCTGGATTGCGCTTTGAATGGACCTTTGCGCACCGGAGGCAAATAGTGAAACACTGCTAGAGGCGCAGAGCAACCGATGGTATCGCCTCGGTCAATGGCTGCCCATCAGCCGGCCCGGTTCGAAGCCGCGGAGCCACGACAAAAGCATTGGCGAACGTCTACTCAAAGCACTTCGCCTAGCTGCTAATCCGATACGGGATCGTCTTTGGACGCGGCGAGCTCTCCGACATGGTTCCCGACATCAAGACTGGTTACGCCAGGGTAGTTGAGAAGCGATCGAAAAAGACAGTCGTCTACTCCGTAGGATCGATCGCCTCAGCGAACGGATCTACGTTCTGTCGGGCGGCCATCGCATCATAACATTGTGGCTAACTAAACGGCGTGCGGCCATCGCGGGGAAACGCGCCCATTAAGCGCCAAACGGCTTGGCTCAAGTTCGATCCTGAACGACCGCAAAGGGCCGTTAGCGGAAAGGCGGCTTTTGGCGTCGGAAGAACGATAGCGGACGCAACTGTGAGAAGAACTGATGCCTTGGCCTGACCCAAACGAGCCATTCCGGCAGGCAAGCTCGAATGTCTCGAATGTGGTGAATACGACATTGGCAAAACCTCGCCATATCAGCCGTCGATGAAAGCGCGGAAAGAGGGGATTTGCTGAGCGCCGGTGAGGTCGGTTTCCTTTCAGAACAACTGATACTATGATCTTGCGGGGCCAGGCCAACAATGGACCGCAAGCTTGCCGCGATTCTCGCCGCCGATGTCGTGGGCTATTCGGCTCTGATGGAGCGCGATGAGGCCGGCACGTTCGAGCGCCTTCGTGCCGGACGCAAGGAACTGTTTGAACCCGAAATTGCACGCCACCATGGCCATATCTTCAAGCTGATGGGCGACGGGATGTTGGCCGAGTTCGGCAGCGTCGTCGATGCCGTCGAATGTGCGGCGTCGCTGCAGCGCGGGCTTGGCGAGCGCAACGCTTCGCTTCCCGAAACCGAGCAGATTCACGTGCGGATCGGCATCAACCTCGGCGAGGTGATCGTCGAGGGCGAGGACCGGTATGGTGGCGGGGTCAACATCGCAGCCAGGCTTCAGCAACTGGCGGAACCCGGCGGCATCTGCGTGTCGGGAAAAGTGGCCAAGGAGGTGGAGAGGAAACTGGCTTTCGCCTTCGAGCCGATGGGCGAGCAGAGGGTCAAGAACATTGCCGAACCAGTTCAGACCTATCGCGTGGTGCTTGATCCAGCGGCAGCGGGCACGACCCTCAAAGCTCGCCGCCTGCCGCGCGCCTGGCGCCTTCCGGTAGCGGCGGCTGTTCTCATCCTGGCCCTCGGCCTTGCCGCGGCATGGTGGCAGCCGTGGGAGAGGCCTGCGCAACCTGCTGCGCCCGCGGCCAGCGAGGCGGTAGATGCCCGGCCGTCGCTCGTAGTCCTGCCCTTCGACAGTCTCAGCGACGACAAGGAACAGGAATATCTCGCCAACGGCTTCACCGAGGACCTGACGACCGAACTGGCGCGCGTGCCCGGCCTTTTCGTCGTCTCCCGCAACGCGGCCTTTGCCTACAAGGACAAGGACACGAAGCCGGCGGAGATTGCTGCGGCATTGGGCGTCCGCTATCTGCTGGAGGGTTCGATTCGCCGCGTCGGCGGCGACATGCGCATCAATGCGCAACTGATCGACAGCTCGACATCCGGACATCTCTGGGCGGAGCGCTTCGACGGCCGGTGGGCGGACGTGTTCGCGCTGCAGGACAAGGTCGTCGGCAGCATTGCCGGCGCGCTCCAGCTCCGCCTGTTGAGCGTCGCGCCGGCCGCCCGCGCGGGAGGCACAAACAATCCCGAGGCCTATGATGTCTATCTCAAAGGGATGGACATCTATAACCACATCAACACCCCCGAGGAGTTTGCGCAGGCTGTGAAGCATTTCCAGCACGCGGTGCAACTCGACCCCGATTTCGGCGCGGCTCATGCCCAACTCGCCTGGGCCTATTGGGACGCGGACATCGACCGGGCCGTGGTGATGGGGCTCACGCGAGCCGAGGCCTATGACAAAGTCCACGAAACCCTGGAGCTCGCCGCCCGACATCCTTCGCCGGGTTATTATCAACTGGTCGCCGAGTTGATGGTCAGGGAGCACAACTCGGACGAAGCAGTCAGCGTTCTTCTGAAATCGGTGGCGCTCGATCCTAGCGATTCCTGGAATTATCTCTCGCTGGCCAATGCCCTGAATTTCAACGGCCGGCCGAAGGAAGCGCTGAGCTATCTCGATGCGGCTGCGCGCGTCGACCCGATCTCGTGGATGGACTACAGGCGCTACCAGGCCGGACTGGCCGAGTTCGGTCAAGGGAAATTCGAGGGCGCGGTTCGCTCCATCGGGAAGATGGACCTTGCTTCGCCCGATCCACCGGCCAACTTCTATGCCCTGCAAGTCCTTGTTTCGGCCTATGGGCATCTTGGGCGCACCGACCAGGCCGCGGCCGCCTTGGAAATGTTTAGGAAGGTTGTTGCGCGCAGAATGGAATACGGGGCGAGCCAGTTGATCACCCAGGACTACATGGTGTTCAAGAATGCGGCCGATATCGAACGCCTTTTGGCCGGCCTGACCAAGGCAGGTGTGCCCGATTTGCCGGCATTGGCAAGTGCAGGCATGAATCCGAAGGACCGGCTCACAGGCGCGGAAATAAGGTCTCTCATGTTCGGCCACGAAACGCGCGGAAGATTGGCGTTTGACAAGTTCCTGCCTATGCAGCGCACGACCTCCGTCGACGGCGCCGTCAGCGAGACCATTGGCCAAAGGACCCGCTCAGGAACCTCGTGGGTGCAAGGCAATTTCTTGTGCAATGCCTTTCCGGTAGAGCTGACAAGCTGTGGAGCAATTTATCGCAATGTGTTCAGGACGCCGGGGCGCGACGACGAATACAAGGCCGTTTACCGCTGGGACCAGTTCGAATTTTCGGTCGTCAAGTGAACTCCCAAATGCCGCGAAGGCCGAAAGTCTGCTTGCGGGATATACATGCGACCTTGTTCGCCATAACCGCAAACGACCGGAATTGGCGCAAAGCTGCCGGCCTCTGCAATAGCGATGACGGCTTTTGGTGAATGGACGGGATCGTAGGAAAGACTGCCATGAGGCGCAGAGCTGCCGTTCCTCCGCGCGCGAGACTGAACGGGTCCGCGTCGAATATGCGACCCTTTGCCGGCGGACGATCCATGTTCACGGTCTGGCCGCCGGAGAAACGCGTAAACGAAAAGAGACGTCAATTGCGCGAGCGGGATGGTCACTTCCGACAGACCAGCATACCGGTGCTCTTACAAAATAGCTGCATGATAACAGTCCGTTGGCTCTCTCACTCGGTGAGTGCCAATTTTTTTGGCCGGCCCCTTGAAACCGAAAAAAGGGAAAACTAGGTCACGGTGGCGTCAACACTGATGTGTCTCTCCGCGCAGCAGGTATCGGCGGCCTGATGCATTTGGTGGCTGACCGCGAACACTTTCGACGATCCATTGCCATGTGATGAAACAAATTGTTTTGGAGGTGGAGACATGATCACTGGCCGGTTGTGAAAGGCCGCGCTTTCTGCTGCTCGGTCCGCTCCAAGTCCTGCACCGTCGAGAGTAAGCGCAAGCCATGACTAACAGGCAGTTTGACGCGCCGGAATGGGTTTTCCGACTAGATCGAGAGCGTGGTGGGAGCGTATGCCCTGCTTCAGGATTAGCCGGCCTGCAGCCGCAAAGCCGGCATCGCAGGCGGGAGCGAGCCGGAACCGTCCGCGCAACCCTGATTGCCTTCGTCCGCCGCCATGGTTCGTCGGCGCCCGCGGATTTGGCTGGCGGCGCGTCCGGGACAAGTAACACCGTCTGAACGATTGATCATCCGACACGACCTCGTGCGGAGACCAAGCTGCAAACAACAGGAAACGTGAGATGACGATAGACACGAAGGCGAAAGAAACCAGAGCGTTCGAGGCGGATGTTTCGAGGCTGCTGCACATGATGGTGCACTCTGTCTATTCCGATAAGGACGTCTTCCTGCGCGAACTGATTTCCAACGCCGCCGACGCCTGCGAAAAGCTGCGCTTCGAAGCGGTCAGTCGGCCCGAATTGCTAGCTGACGACCCGAAGTTGCGGATCACCGTTTCCGCCGATGCCGATAACAAGCAGATCACCGTCGAAGATAACGGGATAGGCATGAGCCGTGACGATATGGCCGAAGCATTGGGCACGATCGCGCGCTCGGGCACGCGCGCCTTCGTCGAACGCGTCGGCATAGGCGGCACGGCCGACGATACGCAGTTCATCGGTCAATTCGGCGTCGGCTTTTATTCCGCCTTCATGGTGGCCGAACGCGTCGATGTCATCAGTCGCCTGGCGGGAAGCGACGAGGCCTGGCGCTGGTCGTCCGATGGCAAAGGCTCTTATGAGATCGCGCCGGCCCCGCTTGAAGCAGCCCCCATGCGCGGCACTCGCGTCGTGCTACACCTTATGGACGACGCCATCTCCTATACCGGTTCCTACCGGCTTGAGCAGTTGGCCAAGTCGCAGTCGGGCCATGTGCCGGTGCCGATAACGCTCATCGAGAAACCCGGCGCCGAGGCGCGCGACATTGCTGACGGCTCGGCACTCTGGGTCAGGCCGAAGAGCGAGATCAAGCCCGAGGAATACACCGACTTCTACCGCAGTGTTGCGGGCCAGTATGACGAGCCGGCCGCCACCATTCATTTCCGCGCCGAAGGAAGGCAGGAATACAGCGTGCTAGCCTTCGTGCCCGGTTCGCGTCCCTTCGACCTGTTCGACCAGGACCGTAAGGGCCGTCTGAAGCTGTATGTGCGCCGCGTCTTCATCACTGATGATGCCGACCTTCTGCCACGCTACCTGCGCTTCGTTCGCGGCCTGGTCGATTCCGCCGACCTGCCGCTCAACGTCTCGCGCGAGATGATCCAGGAAAGCCCACTGCTAGCCTCGGTCCGCAAGGGCCTGACAAATCGCGTGATTGGCGATCTTGGCAAACTGTCGGAAACCGAAGCTGAGGCCTATTCCAAGATCTGGGAGAATTTCGGCGTTGTCCTCAAGGAAGGGCTCTATGAGGACTATGAGCGGCGCGAGCAATTGCTGAAACTCGCCCGCTTCCGCTCGACTGCCTCGAGCGAAGGCTGGCGCGGCCTCGCCGACTATGTCGCCGCGATGAAGGAAGGCCAGAAGGCGATCTTCTTTATGGCCGGCGACGACCGCGCCCGGCTCGAAGCCTCGCCTCAGCTGGAAGGGTTCAAGGCGCGCGGCATCGAGGTGCTACTGCTCACCGATCCTGTCGACAGCTTCTGGGTGACGATGGCGCCGGACTTCGAGGGCAAGCCCTTCAAGTCGGTGACACAGGGCGTGGCGGAGCTATCGGACATCCCGCTGCTCGACGACGGGAAAAAGCTGAACACGGCGGCAACGCCGGAGGTCGATGCCTTCCTGGCTTTCGTGAAGTCGGCTCTCGGCGACGCCGTCTCGGACGTCAAGGCCTCCGACCGCCTAACCGAAAGCGCGGTCTGCCTTGTCGCGCCCGAGCACGGTCCGGACCGCCAGTTCGAGCGGCTGATGAACGCCGCCGGCCGCCTCGACAAGGCGGCCAAGCCCATCCTGGAAATTAATCCACGGCATGAGCGCGTGCTGGCGCTCGCCAGCCTCGGCGAAGACGAGCAGGCCTTTAAGGACGATGCAGCCCACCTTCTTTACGACGAGGCCCGCGTGCTCGACGGCGACAAACCAGCCGACGCCAGTGCGTTTTCGCAGCGTCTGGCGCGGCTGATCGCGCGCGGCCTGACCAAGTAATAGTCGCTCACTTCATAACTGACCCTTCCAGATCGTTGCGGCGATCGACCCGATTTGGGTTACCGCTTCGGCTCCAATGGCTCCAACCGAGGCCGGAGAGGCTCAGCGTCACTATGATTTGATGCTCTCGGGCCGCCCAAATCAGGCAGCTTCGGCTTCGCGCCGGGCCGGTGGCTATACCGATACGGCTGGCCCCGCGTGTGCCGGCCATCTTTCTCCTGAAATCATCAAGCCCGAACAGCTACTTTGCGGGCACCTTTGGATCTGGGCAATCAGGGTTTGATGAAAATTCCTCACACGGGGAGGGCAGATCGCCAAGCTTGCCGTTACGTTCCATGAGTTTTGCGAATCCATAGGCGAAGGCGAAGAGAAGCACCAGGACAACCACTATTCGGACGGCCATTCGGGATCATAGCAGGATCTCGCTAGCGATTTGAGCAGCTACAGGTAGAAGGCGAGCGCCTAATGCGTCTAGCGCTTCTTGTCCGGCGTCACGGCGTGGTTTGTGAAAACCAGGTTTGTGGTCGTCGCGCCTTGCCTTGCGACAGGGCTGGCAATAAAGCACCTTGATCAGATCCCAGTGCATGCAGCCGGTCACCCAGGCGGCGCGCGAGTGCCGGCACGTCGAGGACGACACAGCGTCGGCACGTAAGACAGTCGACTGATAGGCACGTGCCGATCTCGACTTTCTTGCCGATGACAAAAGGATATTTTCAATTGAGACTGAGGGTGCCCAAGATCGGCTGGGCACAAACGCAAGGCGAGCCAGACTACCCAGCCGTAGGTGGACGCGTTCCGCCTTGCGCTTCCTCGCGCTTTCCTGTGGACGCAGGCTGCCCGCCTGGCGGCGGCCGGTGCCAAAGTGCGTACCAAGCCGGACGCCTATATGCTTCGGCGGAATGTAGGGGAGCCACAATGGCCTACACTGTCATCTGGTATGGAAGACAGGGCATCGTCGACAAGATGACTTTCGACGTCGAGAAGGTCGCGAAAGACTATGCAATCTCCATGTCCAGACCCGAAAGGGCGACGATGGGATTGTGTCCGTTGAAGTTCGCAAGGACGACGGCGCTGTCGTATTCAGCCAAGCGGAGAATTAGGAAGGCCCGCGTCTCGCGCGGCCTGGCGCGGGCGGCTCTTCGCGGAGGGCCTTGCCCTGCTCCTGCTGGTCGCGTGTTCGCTTGTTGCAAACCCCGAAAACATAAGCCGTTTGAAAATGCGAAGGGAAAAAGCCCGCTGCCTGGGCGGGTGGGCTGTTGGGGCGGCAGCGGGCTTCGTTGCTAGGCAACATCGAGACCATGAGCCGGCGCTAATGCGGAAGACCTTAACGGAACCCGGACAATTTTACCGATCGGCCCGTCGCCTGTGGATACTGGGCAATGGAGTCCATGATAATGGATAACTACACCATTCAATCGCGGCTCGCAAAATGGCCGGCGCGAGCTGCCGGATGATACATGTCAGTTCTTGGGCATTTGAGGTGGTACAAGTTGAACGTATGGCGTCGTTGGTTCCTTATCAGGGCGAACACGGCTTGGGGCCCGCTTCCCGTGTTTGCCGCGCGACCTAATGTATTGATAGAGCGATTTCATATCGCTCTCCTCCATCGCTCGAAGATTATACCAAGGCATTGGTGGAGACGTTCTAATGCGCTTCAGCATTCCTACGAACCCAAGCTCGGTCATTGCCGAAGCATCTATCCGAAGATTGGTCGCATAGGTCGTGCCCCAGGGACCGCGCCAGCCGACCGAGCTGCCCCATCAAGGCCTTTTCAGGATCAATCTTGCCTTCTGCTTCGCTGTAGCCTTCGGTATGGCAATCGTGACACCCGCCGATGATTGATACCTGCAACCCCCGTTCGACCGATACTTCGCCTTGTGCGAGGGCTGCAATTGGTATCGTGAGGCCGGTTAATAGGAAAAACAGGCCGGTGACGCGCATCCTTCCCTCCCATTCGTGCCGCTAAGCATATATGAGCCAACGTCCGAAGGCGACGCCCGCGTCAAGGCCCTCGAATTTCAAACTGATGCACTGCCGGCTACCCGCCCGGTTGCCGGGTCGCCTGAAGGCAGTTAGCTGAATGGAAAACCTCGCCGCTCCATTCGCGAAGCGGCGAGGCCCCCAACCGCCCCAACTGCCGGGCCCCAACACTCGGCGCTTCTGACACTGCAAATCTGGTGCCAGCGGCAAATGATCCATTGTGGGGCAGGGTCACCGCGCGTTAGTCGTTGTCTTTCCGTGTCGAGCCTCACCAGCGCGAGCTTCGGCCGGCCCCCAGGGAAGCGCCCGCGTCCTGGCGCGTCCCTGTGGTTGTTCTTGGGCTAAATGCGCCGGCAAGCCCGCGCACCAATTGTGGTTGTCCAACGACCGCCTACTGGAAGTCAGCCCAGCTTGGCCCCCGGCCGTTGCACGCCGCCCTTCGCCCGATAGAAAGTGCTCGATCTATTAGGGGACGCTGATCGAACGCTGGCGCCGAAGTGTCGGTGGGTTAGGGTTCCCTCAACAGAAAGGCGCTGCCATGCGACAGCGCCCCATCGATTGCCGAAAGGCTTCTACCAGCCTTGTCGGGTATACCAGTCGTCGATATCCCGACGCACGCGATCCTTCTCAATCCCATAACGCTCCTGGATCTTGCCCTCGAGTTGGTCGCGCTTGCCGGCGATGCGGTCCAGATCGTCATCAGTGAGCTTGCCCCACTGCTCCTTGACCTTGCCTTTGACTTGCTTCCAGTTTCCCTCAACGCGGTTCCAGTCCATGTGAATAACCTCCTTGGTTTTACACAAATGCAAAACGGTCAGTCACCGCCTAGGTTCCAGAGGGAGCGGTTATTGAGGTGTGGCGACGTCTCCATTCACGCATGAACCAAAAGGGTCGCGGATCGTTCTGTGCGAAACAGATTGATGGCACATTGCGGAAAAATCGGACGCTAATCTCGTGCCGCAGAAACAAGGCCCTCCCGGTGCCGAAGCGCGCTTTCCGTTCGATAGAATGGCCGTCGAGCGATTTCGACAGGCTTTTCCGCGAGCGAGGTGGAGCGATGTACGCAAGAGCTGGTTCGTCCCGGGAAAGACGGCCACCCGCCGGATCGACCGCTGGTTGGCGCAAGAGGCAGAGATGTTGGCCATTCACGGAGACAGCAAGGGACGTGATGCCTTCGCCTTCGATCCAATATCGAGCCCATACCTGGAGGTGTCGGACGACCTACGTGTTCGCACGCCTTACTCGAAGACGATTCTTGAGGAACTGCGGGCAGTTCCGTGGGCAAGTTGGGACGACGAATTGCGGGCCTGGCGGGTGCCGTTCCGATCGTATGAAGAGCTACGGCGACGGTGGCCCAGGATCGAACGGGCTGCCCAACATGCCGAACCCGAAGCAAGGAAGCGACGACAAGAGGTCGCTAGAGAGACTGAAGCCTACAAGGCCGCACAACAGCGGAATGCCGAACGTCGCCGTCATCGCTATCCACTGCCAGCTGAAGATTTGCCGCCTCTTGGTCGGCCAGTTGCGACAGAGCAATACGGCATAGTCGTTTTCAATGAAGTGTCCGGCGAATTGGTTGAGCCGTTTGAGTTGACGGCTTCATTTCCAATGGCGATGCGCGCACACGTCCACTACGTTTGGGGCCGCTGGCGTTCGGCCACGCTCCCCGAATTGGTCAGGACGTGGCCCGCACGCAGTCCGCCAGGAGCGGACGAACGTTCGAGGGGCTGGTGGCAACCGACACTTACCGAACTAAGAGTTGCTCGTCGAAACGCCCGGAGCATCGAACGCAGAAAACAAAGTCGCGCCCTCAAGACGGGCGGTTGACATAGCTGTTTGACACTAATCAACCAGACCGCATCACACCCGGCTCTTCGGTGGGCGGATTACTACTGCGAGTTAGCAGCTCGGAATTATCACGCACTACGTCGGAAAAATTGGCGGTGGCAACCAGATAGCCTGCCTCGTCGTAAACCTTGATAATCGAGCCCGATTGATCAGCGCCGGTCGAGGATCCTGTCGACAGCGCGGCATGGGCCATTTCGATTGCTCTCGGGCTGGCCAGGTCGGCGCTGGAAAGCTCCTGCTCCAATGTCGTGGTCTTGCCGAACTCTACGATCTCAAACCGGAAATTGGGCATGGTGTCACCTCCTGCTTCCATGCAATGTCCAAGATGGCAGAGCGTTCCAAAGGACGGTGATCGTCCGGCGAAGCCAGGGGAGGAGGGGGCACGACGGTGCCCCCGATTCAGAGTTTCATTAAGCAAGACCCGGATACTGGGTTTTTACACCGCCGCTTTAGGCGGGGAACGGCTTTAGAAACTATTCAATCGTCCGAGACATTTGCGAGAGAGCGAGGTCGACTACGCTCAAGCGTTAGTCTGTCGCGAGGTCGCATCTCAAACTCGGACGGATAGCGCCGTTGGCCTTGATTGAATGTCGGCATTGCGCCTCATGGCAGTCGTTCATACGGTCCAGTCCGTTCACAAAAAGCGGACATCGCCCCGGCAGAGGCCGTAGCCGGCTTTGCGCCAAGAACTCACGTGAGCCCGGAGGGCGACCTAGCTGCATCGCGCTAGAATTAGGCACCTAGGGCGGAAAGCGGAGCTTCGCTGTACGTGCGAGTAGCGTTACAAGATGGGCGGTTTGTAGCCGGAGTATTCAGCTAGGTTGCGCATGGCATGGATGCATCGGAAGTCACGGGGGCAGAAGTAGCTATCCTGAAACAAATCTAAGGTGTTTGCCATGAATTACACTCCTCTAGGCCGGACCGGCATCAAGGTCAGCCGAATAGCCCTCGGCACGATGGAATTCGGCTGGCAGATCGATGAGGCGGGCAGTGTCACGATCATGGACGAAGCTCTCGACGCCGGCATCAATCTCTTCGACACGGCGGATGTTTATGGAGGCCCGCAATCGCCCGAAATGGAGAAGGGCTACGGCACCTCCGAGGAGATCATCGGCCGCTGGCTCGCGCAGGGCGGCCGGCGCAACCGGATTGTATTGGCGACGAAGGTCTACCAGCCGATGGATTCTGGTCCCAACGATCGCCGCTTGTCTGCCTATCACATCCGACGGGCCTGCGAAGCCAGCTTGCGGCGGCTGAAAACCGATCACATCGATCTCTACCAGATGCATCACGTCGACCGGGTCACACCGTGGGAGGAAATCTGGCAGGCGATGGAGCAACTGATCCGCGAGGGCAAGATCACCTACGTGGGCAGCAGCAACTTCGCGGGCTGGGACATCGCCACTGCCCAGTGCACGGCCGCGTCGCGCAATCTGCTGGGACTGGCTTCCGAGCAGAGCCTCTACAACCTCGCGCAGCGTACCATTGAGCTAGAGGTGATCCCGGCGCTGCGTCACTACGGGGTGGGCCTCGTCCCCTATGGACCGATCGGCGCTGGGTTGCTCGGCGGCGTGCTCCGCGGGGCAGCCCAGGGGCACGGCTCGTCGACGCCGCTTCAACCGCGGGTCGCCGAACTGCGCCCGCAATTGGAAGCCTATGAAGCGCTCTGCGATGAACTGGGCGAAGCGCCGGCCCTCGTGGCCCTCGCGTGGTTGCTCCACAATCCGATTGTCAGCGCGGTGATCAGCGGTCCCCGGACGGTGGTGCAGCTCCGCGAGAACTTGAAGGCACCCTTGCTGAAGCTTTCGAATGAAACACTGATGAGGCTGGACAAGATTTGGCCAGGCCCCGGCGGCGAAGCGCCGGGGGCCTATGCCTGGTAGGTTGTGGAAGTGACTGCTGTACCTACACAGCAACCGTGCTGGAAGATTTAGAGACGGCCCGATTGCAGATGGCCCCTCGCAATTGCGAAGTCTATGACCATCTGTGTCGGAATTCCAAATCGCTCGGGCCAGGATCAAATGGGTCGGAGCGCAGGTCAGAGATCCCGAGTGCAGCCATCCGGCATTAAAGCGGAGCGTCATGGCGTCCCAGCAGCAGAGCGATGCCAAACGCCGGAAGTGTTGCCACCGCGACCGCGAAGAAGACGAATTGCAAGCCGGCCGACGCGGCGACCATTCCGAGCGCCGGACTGCCGAAGCCAAGCGCCAAGTCGAGGAAGACGGTGTAGAATCCCATGGCCAGGCCGCGGCTGCGTGGCGGAAGACTGCTTACGGCCACGGCACCGAGACCGGGATAGACCAGCGAATAGCCGAGGCCGGTCAGCCCCGCTCCGATGGCCGCGAGTACAGGCCCGGGCGCAAGCCAGATCAACATCAGCCCTGCGGCCTCGACCGCCACGAAGATCACGGCGACGCGCGCGCCCCCTAACCTGTCAGGCAGGTGGCCGAAGCATAGCCTTGCCGCGATCAGCGAAGCGGCATAAGCGGTGAAGGGAAGCCAGACTGGCTGCCAACCGCGCTCGACAAAGAGCAGCGCGCCGAAGGACAGGATTGCGCCATAGCCGAGGCTGCTGAAAGCGGCTCCGATGCCGGGAAGCCAGACCGCTCGCGCCACGCTCTTCCATGATTGCCGCGTAGTGCTCGCGGCGGGGCTGGCACCACGCATCGGCAGGATGGCAAGCAGCGTCGGAAGCGGTAGGACGAGCGTCGCGAGAGCGATCGCCGCGAAGCCTCCGGCCGCGTAAAGCGCAGATCCGATCGGTGCGCCGAGCGCGAGCGCCGCGAACATCGCCGTACCCACCCAGGCGATGACCTTTCCGGAGTTCTGTCCGCCCGCAAGGGCCAGGCCCCAGGCGACGCCCCCGGTGATGATAAAGCTCTCGGCCGCGCCCAGCACCGCCCGGCCGGCGAAGAGCCAAGACGCGGACACTAGCGGCCGGTCAAGCAATGCCAGCGAGCCGAGATAAATGAACCCCGCCAGCGCAGCGGCAATGAGTCCGATAATGACGGCCCGCCTGCCGCCGCGGCCATCGGCATAATTTCCGGCTCCAATGCGCGACAGCATCGAGGCGACGAACTGGCTACCCGTCACCAGCCCGACGGCGAAGGGACCGAAACCGAGCCGCTGGTGAAGATGCAGCGGCAGGACGGGCAGCGCCAGGCCGATCAGCAGGAAGCCGGCGAAGACAGCCGCCATGATCGGCAACAGTTCCGCCATCGCGTCATTTCGGCCTGAGGTCCGCGCCATCGTGGCCATCGGTAACACCTTAAGAGCCGGGCTGTTCAGATCACTCGCGCTCGTAGGTCACGCGCCAGCCCTCGGCCGGATTGTCCGGCGTGAGGACCAGCTTATTATCCGAGACTTCGAATTTGCGCTTCATGCTTTGCCCGACAAGATTGCGGACCAGGGAAGACTCGACAGTGATGACGAAGGTCTTGTCCCGGTCGTTGATGGCGACGGGTCCGTAATAGGCTTCGTAGCCATTCCTTGTGTAAGGCGTGTCGGGCGCCTTGGCCTCGGGATTCTGCGCCTGTACCGAGAGAGTGCCGGCCTTGGTGAAAATAACCTGACCGGAATACGGTACGGGCTTGAGGTTTCCACCCGCGCCGACTTCTAGCGACGTCATGCGCCACGCGCCGACGATCGGGGACTCCCCGCAAAGGGCCGGCGTGGCGGCCGAAAGCGCAAGCGCAAACGCGGCGATCTTCAATCTCATCGTCATATGTCTTTGTTCCTTATCTGATGTGAGCGCGAACGGGCTGTCGCTCCCGATCCTCGCTCACACGGAGAGCATGACCTTGATCGCGCGGCGCTCGTCCATCGCGCGGTAGCCTTCGGCGACCTCGGCCAACGGCAGCTTGAGGTCGAAGACTTTGCCGGGCTTGATGCTGCCCTTGAGCACGCGGTCCATCAGGTCTGGCAGGAAGCGGCGCACCGGCGCCGGGCCGCCCAGCATCCGCTTCTGGCCGAAGAACAGTCTTTGGCCGTCGAAGCTCACGCCATGCGGTACGCCGACATAGCCGATCGTGCCGCCGGGCCGCGCGCAGGCCAGCGCCTGGTCGAAGGATTCTCCCGTGCCGACGCATTCCAGCACGGAGTCCGCGCCGACGCCCTTGGTCAGCTCCTTGATGCGCGCAATGCCTTCCTCGCCGCGCTCGGCCACGATGTCGGTCGCGCCGAATTCGCGGGCAAGGTCCTGACGGCTCTTGTGGCGGCTCATGGCGATGATGCGCTCCGCGCCCAGCTCCCTGGCCGCCAGCACTCCCATCAGGCCGACCGCGCCGTCGCCGACGACCACCACCGTCGACCCTTCGCGGACCTCGGCCGCGTCGGCCGCATACCAGCCGGTGCCGAGCACGTCGGACACAGCCAGCAGGTCAGGAATCAGTTCGGCCGACGGCACCTCGGCAGTGGCGACCAGTGTGCCATCGGCCAGCGGCACGCGGGCGTAAGGCGCCTGCGCGCCCGACATGAACTCGCGCTGCACACAGGACGACTGGAAACCGAAGCGGCAATGCGGGCAGGTGTTGTCGGAGAGGCAGAACGAGCCGACGACGAACTGGCCGGGACGCACCGTGCGCACCTCTGCACCGACCTCGACGACGATGCCGCAATATTCATGGCCCATATGCATGGGACCGTCTACGTTTTGGAGCCCTCTATAGGGCCACAGGTCCGATCCACAGATGCAGCTTGCCGAGAGCTTGATGATGGCGTCCGTCGGGCGCAGGATTTTCGGATCGGCGACTTCCTCGCAGCGGATGTCGCCAGGCTTGTAAAGAAGGGTTGCGAGCACTTTGCTTTCCTTTCGATCAATCGACGTCAGGCGCCGTAGTCGGCGTCGCTGACATGTTCCAGCCAGTCCACCACCTTACCGTACTTGACCTCCTGGAGAGCAATATGGGTCATGGCGGTCTGCGGCGACGCGCCGTGCCAGTGCTTTTCGCCGGGCGCGAACCAGACGACGTCGCCGGGCCGGACCTCCTCGATCGGGCCGCCCTCGCGCTGGACGCGGGCGAGGCCGGACGTGACGATCAGCGTCTGCCCAAGCGGATGCGTGTGCCAGGCGGTGCGGGCGCCCGGCTCGAAAGTTACCTGCGCGCCCTGCACCCGCTCGGGGTCGAAGGGGTTGAAGAGCGGGTCGATCCGCACCGTGCCGGTGAACCAATCAGCCGGCCCCTTGCCGGAAGGCCTCGTTCCAGCGCGAACAATGTCCATGGTGATCTCCTTTGTGTCATCAAACGCGTTCGATGCGGAGCGAGAAGTCGCCGCGAATGTGCAGGGCCTTTTCGCCCTCGTCGAATCGGCCGAGCCTGATCAGCCCGGGATGGCGATAGTCGGCGTAGAACATAGCCAAGTTGCCCCAGAGCATGAAATAGCAGAGGTCATAGGGCTGCTCGTTGGCGAACGGACCGCTTCCATCCTCCGTTAGCTTGCGCGGCAGATAGGCGATCTTCTCGTTATGCGCGTAGTCCTCGATCTTGAGGTCCAGCGGCAGCATGGAGAAGAAGTCGCGCGCCGACGGATTGTCGTAGAGCGTCGCGGTCATGGCGCGGCCGTTAAAAGTCATCCTTATCTTCATGTCGGTGGGCTCCTGGCTGGCTGGGGCCTTGCCCTCTTGGCTGGCGGCTGCGCGCGGCAAGGCCGCCACCGCGAGCGCGGCGCCGAGCAATGTCCGGCGGCTGAGCGTCGCATGCTCGATGATCATTGCGAGGATCTCCGGGCCATATGCGCTGCGGCGAAGGCGGCGAGCGCCGATCCGCAGAGCAACATCGAGGCAAAAGTGAACGCTCCCCACCAGCCGACCGTATCGAAGAGCGTGCCGCCGAGGGCGGCGCCCCCGGTGATGGCGAGCTGGATGACGGCGACCTGCAGCCCGCCGCCGGCCTCCGCGTCGTCCGGCAACGTGCGGCTGAGCCACGTACCCCAGCCAACGGGCGCGGCCGTGCCGAAGAAACCCCAGGCAACGAGCAGCAGCGCTGTGGGAACTGGCGAGGCACCGAAGGCAACGAGCGCAACTGCTAGCGCGGCCATGACCAGGGGGATGACTATGAGAATGCCGAACAGGCGCGTCCGCAAAAGCCGGCCGACGCACAAGGTACCGAGGACCCCCGCCAGCCCCATCGCCAGCAGGATCGCCGAAAGCGCGGCGATATCAAGCCGGGTGGCGCTCTCGAGGAAGGGGCGCAGATAGGTGAAAAGCGCGAACTGGCCCATGAACAGCATCATGATCGACGCCATGCCGATGGCGACTGGAAGACGGCCCAGCAGCGCCAGCGGATTGCCTGGACGTTTCCTCTGGCGCGGGGGCAGCGCAGGAAGGCTGATCCACTGCCAGACCAGCGCCAGCAGACCGAGCGGCACGACGAGAAAGAAAGCGCCGCGCCAGCCCACATAGGCGCCAAGAAAGCTGCCCAGCGGTGCGGCAATCGTGGCGGCAAGGGCATTGCCAGCGTTCAGCATGGCGAGGCCCTTTGGAACGATGTCCTGCGGCATCAGGCGCATGACGATCGCGGTCGACATCGACCAGAAGCCGCCGATGGCGATTCCGAGCAGCGCGCGGCCAACCATGAGGGACGCATAATTCGGCGCAAAAGTGACAGCGAGCCCGGAGACGATGAGGAGAAGGGTAAAGCCGGTCACGACCAGCCGGCGGTCAATCCGGCGCGTGAGGCCGGCAACCAGCAGGCTGGTCACGACAGCGAAAGCACCCGAAATCGAAATCGCCTGTCCGGTGCGGCCTGCGGTGATGTCGAGATCGGCCGCGATCGGGGAGAGCAGGCTCACCGGCATGAATTCCGACGCGATAAGCACGAAGACGCAAAGCGCCATCGAAAGCACCGCACCCCATGCGGCGCGGTCTTCGATGAATCTGGTGTCGTAGGTCGTTTCCATTAGTTGGCATCCCTGCAACGCAGCTGGGGCTGATCAGTCGCCTTCCTCGTCGTCATGCCCGGAATATATCGCTGAGGAACCCATTCTATTAGTCTGAGTAATTCGCATGGACTTATCTGCTTGTGATATAAATGTCCGTTAGGAGGCGACCATGCAGCGCGATGGCATGAAAGATCTGATCTGGTTTGTGGCTGTCGCTCGCGAGCGCAGCTTCACCAAGGCGGCGGCCAAGCTTGGTACCTCGCAGTCGACCCTAAGCTCGACAATCAAGGATCTGGAAGCTCGTCTTGGAGTCCGTCTGCTGACGCGCACGACGCGGAGTGTCGCCCCGACCGAGGCCGGCGAGCGGCTTTTCCAATCTCTTGTTCCCCGCTTCGAGGAAATCGAGGCCGACCTTGCAAGCCTGGTGGCCTTTCGCGACAAACCCTCCGGAACGGTCCGCATCACTCTGTCCGACCATGCGCTCCAGACGACTGTCTGGCCAAAGCTGCAGCCCGTGCTTAGCGACTATCCCGACGTGCGCGTCGAGCTCTACAGCGACAACGGCATGAAGAACATTGTGGAGGAGCGCTTTGACGCAGGCGTGCGGCTCGGCGAGAGCATCGACAGGGATATGATCGCAGTGCGGATCGGTCCGGATTGGAGGCTCGTGGCCGTGGCTTCGCCAGAGTACTTTGCCCACCATCCGGTGCCAACCGCACCCCAGGATCTGGTCGATCATGACTGCATAAACATGCGACAGGCGACTTTCGGCGGATTGTATGCCTGGGAATTCGCCAGGGATGGGCGCGACCTTCGCGTGCGGGTGGAAGGCCAACTCACCTTCAATTCGTCCATACCCATGATCGAGGCTGCGATACGCGGTTGCGGGATCGCCTATGTCCCGGAAAATCTCGTAAGCCACCACATCACCAGCGGACGCCTCAGGCTGGTGCTTGACGACTGGAGTAAGCCATTTGCGGGCTATCACCTCTACTACCCGAGTAGGCGGCAGCTCTCGCCTGCGATGGCGGTAGTCGTCGAGGCGCTCCGACATCGCATCTGAGCCCAAGCCAATCCACTCTGACTTCTACGCTGCGGACAGCTTGCCTTGCGCTGGTTCGGTGAGGGGACGACGCGGACGTATTCTAGACTAGGGCGGGCGGAAACCCGCTCCCTTACCTGCGCTACAACTCGTGCTGCAGCTCCAGATTCGGCGAAAACAGCGGAATCGGACCCGGCGAACGGCTGCTATCCCCATGAGGCTCTCCGAACCAGACAGTCTGCAGTCGGCCCGAAGCTGCCTGTCCGAAAAGCGCCCTCATTTCAACCGTCGCATGGCTCGTTCAGGTCCTCCTGAAAGCAGCCATGGTTGGGCCCCGACCTCCACCTGTCTTCGTCATGGGACGCGGACGATCATCTCCACTTCGAGTTGCAACATTGGGGTAAAGAGGGACTGCACCCCCAACACGGTGAGACTCGGCATTGTTCCGGCAAGCATCGCTTGGATCGGTGCATAGGCCTCGAGAAAGCGCTCTGTTGTGCCATCGACAACATAGATGCGGAGCATAACGATGTCGTCTGTCGAGGCGCCTAGTTCTTGGAGGGCAGCCTTCAAGCTATCGGCAATGAGCTCCGCTTGGCCACCTACTGTCTCTGGCACCGCCGAGCCGTCGAGCGGGGATGCAATCTGCCCCGACAGGTAGGCCAACCGCCTTGCCTGGGCGACGCTGATTTGTGAGTGACCGTTCGCGGTCGAATCCCACATCGTTGACGGATTGTGACGAACCACCGGGGCGGTATCGCGAGGGGACATGGCGGACATAGCTATTCTCCATCGTGTTTGCTTGACGCGCGACTGGGAACGGGAGGTGTTCTGGCGCTACAATTCGCGATATAAGCGATCTATTGGGGAATGTGTGTCCCCACACAACGGACGGGGGATACCTGTTGCGAGACGAACTCGATATCGGAGTCATCCGGGCGTTTATCGCTGTGGTGGACGCTGGCGATTTCACGTCGGCTGGGCGAGCGCTGCGCATAACGCGATCGGCTGTAGGGAAGGCCGTTATCAGGCTGGAGGAGCGTCTTGGCGCAAGGTTGCTTAACCGAAGTACGCGCCGAGTTTCGCCCACTTCGGACGGCCTCCTTTTCTACGAACGCTGCGTTTCGCTGCTGGCAGATCTGGAAGAAGCAGAGGCGGCAGTCCGGCACCGTGAGCAAAAGCCCCGTGGCACGATAAAACTGTCCGTTCCTGATGCCTATGGCCGGCTACGCATCTTGCCGGTTCTGCAGGAATACCTCCTCCAATGGCCAGAGATCAGGGCAAAGGTGACATTTTCCGATCGCATCAGTGACCTCGTTGGCGGCGGCTATGATCTCGCGGTTCGCATAGGGGGACTTGAATTCAGCACCGGCCTTGTGAGCCGCGTCATTGATCGGATCGATGGAGTCCTGTGCGCCGCGCCGTCCTACCTCTCCAAACGCGGCCAGCCAGACAACCCCGAAATGCTAAACGAACATGACCATCTGGCATTTGGCCGCGACGGCCACTTAATGGCCTGGTCGCTTCAGGCCGGTGATGAACTGGTGAAAGTTAGGCATGCGCAAGCGAGAATGGTCATGGATAGCGCCGATGGCCTGCGTGCCGCAGCGATTGGGGGGCTCGGCATCGCCAGTCTGCCAAGCGCAATTGTGGCGGCCGATCTCGAAGCGGGAAGGTTGGTCCCCCTTCTGGCAGAGTATCAAGGTGAACCGCTACCTGTATACGCGCTCTACCCGGATCGTCGCCATATGCCCTCGAAGGTCCGAATGCTCATTGATCTGCTCGTTCAACGTCTGGCGCAAAGCGGGCGAACGACGGATTTGTGACAGCCTCGGCGGACCTACGCCTTCTCAACAGGGCTGACCGCTTTTGGCCATTTGGCCGGGCTCGTTGAACGACCGAGTTGGGGTCGTATGGAGAACGGCAGTTTGTCTCAAATGCCTGCCGAGACCTGACAGTCCGGTTACGGCCCCAAACGCGACGTCTAAGTACTGGCTTGGTACTTTCGCGCGTCCATACCGAAGTCGAGAACGAGGTCGGTCCGGTGTCGATCCTCGTCAACTCTGCCGGCATCGCCGGCAAGAATGCGACCGTCGAGGATTATGATCCCGACGAATGGCGCAAGGTCGTCGAGATCAATCTCAACGGCACCTTCTACGTCAACAAGGTGGTGATCCCGTCGATGAAGGCGCGGAATTATGGCCGCATCGTTAACATCTCGTCGGTGGCCGGAAAGAAGGCAATCCGAGCTTGTCGGCTTACTCTGCCGCCAAGGCCGGCGTGCTGGGGCTCACCAAGTCACTGGGCAAGGAACTGGCCAAGTACGACATCGCCGTGAATGCCATCACCCCCGCCACGGCTAATACCCGGATCTTGGAAACACTCACGAAAGAGTTCATCGACTACATGCTGGTGCGCATTCCCCGCGGGCGCTTCCTGGAAGTTGAAGAAGCCGCCGCCATGGTGGCCTGGCTCGTCTCGAAGGATAACTCCTTCACGACGGCTTCGGTCTTCGACCTTTCGGGTGGCCGGACCACCTATTGAGGAAGCGACAATGCAGCGAATGGGTTCGTGCATTGGACTGAAGCCCGCCGTGATCCCGGCCTACCGGGAACTGCATGCGGCCGTGTGGCCGGATGTCCTTGCCGCAATCACGAAGGCCAACATTCGCAATTACTCGATTTTCCTCCGCGAGCCCGAGAACATCCTCTTCGCTTACTGGGAGTATCATGGCAACGATTTCGCCGCCAATGCCGCCGTGATGGCGCAAGACCCGGCGATACAGAAATGGTGGACGATCTGCGATCCCATGCAGGAGCCGCTCGAGACCCGCGGCGAAGGCGAGTGGTGGGCACGCATGGTGGAGGCCTCCACCATGATTGACAGGGCCATTCGCAGCCGTTGCCTGTAAGTTTGCTTTCGGCGCGAGGTTCACATGAGATTTCGGTATCCGCATTGGGTCCCAAAGCGGGCTCTCTTCAGTAGAAGCGCACATGACCGCTTTGCGCCTTGTCGGCTGTTGAGATCAAATTCACCGTTTCCTCAAAGCCGTCGTTCGGCTTGGGCGACATGATGTCCGGGTTTGGCCCAAGCGGACACGGGTCCACAGCGCCAGCCGTTGCCTGCGACGATCGAAAGGAGCGTGTTCGTGATGGTCGCACCGAAAGTCGTGGGACCTGGCGGCACAAAGACGCCTAGAGTGGACATTGCTGCCAATCTAAGATCACCGGGACAGAAGTTATTGAGCGTTGCCCAAGGCCTCGCGACAGCATCCCTAGTCGAGTTCGATGATGCTGCAGCCATAGGCCGGGAGCGACAGCTTACCGCCGCGTACTTTGCCATCGCCGAGCAGATCCTTGCCCGCGGGGACATTGCCTATGCTTGCCAGTTCGCCCAGCGTGTTGAGGATGAACAGCAGGCGGCGGTCCTTGCTTTCGCGGATCGTCGCCTCGACGCCGGCCGGCATGTCGGCGACGAGCGGGACGATACCGGCGGGCGCCAGCACCTGATCGGCCAGCACCTCGACCAGAGCATCGCTGAGGTACGTGCCGAGGTAGATCACATTGCCCTTGCCGACTTTGCGCGAAGTCATCGCGGCTTGGCCTTCGGCGAAGCGGCTGGCCCAGCTGCCGATAACCTCCGTGCCGGGCGCGACGTTAAGCAGCTCATAAAGATGCGCCGCCGTCACCTGCGCATTCCCGATCTTGAGCTCGTATTGGCGGCTCGCCGACGTCGCCGGCAGCTTCTTACGCACCGTGTTGGCGCCGAAGCGGCCGCCATGCTCGAACAGGCCCTCGCCGCCGATCGGCGTCAGCAACCCGAACTCCTCGACCGTGATCCCGGCCAGCGCCGAGAGCCTCTTACCCGGTGAGGTGTCGCGGATGACGTGGTTGTTGACGTCGCGTGATCCGGTGCGGCCGCCCAGGATTACCGTTCCACCCGCCTTGGCGAAGCCCTCGATCCGCGCCGTCCACGCATCGGTCCATTTCAGCCAATGCGGCACGTAGAGCGCCTTGAGCTTGCTGAGATCATCCTCGGGATGGATGAAGCCGCAGGCGATGTTGTGACGGTAGCAATAGCGGTGCAGCAGCGTCGCATCGTCCTGGGGGCTCGGCATGCCGATAGGGCAGGAGCGGTGCATCTCCTGATTGTCGAAATCTGATCCGGCGATGCCCAAATCCATGCGCACATGCGTGCCGAGGATCTTGTCCTTGAGCGCCGTGACCTCACCCGCAAACTGCTTGGCCTCGTCATAGCGCCGCCGAGGGATGTCGTCGTGATCGATGATGCCCATCCAATAGATCTCGGCACCGAAATGCGCCGGCCGCCAGCGGAAGAACATCACGCCATCGGCGCCCCGCGCCACTGAGGTATAGGCCATGCGGCGCATCTCGCCGGGTTCGGGCGTCAGCGTCGAGAAGTTCGGCTGCGCACCGAAGCCCGATTGCTGCTCGGGCACGATGAAATTGCCGGTGAAGCCGCGGCAGAGATCGAGACGCAGCGCCTGCGCCTCGCCGACGCTTCCGACCCGCTGCATCTCGTCATCGAGATGCGGGTAGATGTCGAAGCCGAGAAAATCGAGATCGGTCGAGAACTCGCCGCGGAAGTCAATGTCGTCGATCCGGCCCAAATTGTGGAAGACGAACCAGTCTGGATTGGTGGCGCGCAGGATCAGCACCTGATCGTGCTGGAACCGCGCCGTGACGAAGGCGAGGAAGCGGTGATAGTCGACCACATGGGTCGGCCCGACCGGGGCAGGAGCGTAGTCGAGGGGCAGCACCACTTGATCGAAATCGTCGTAGGCGGTGGCCCAGAAATGCCCGCCCCACGCATCGTTGAGCGCGGCGATGGTCTTGTACTTGTCCTTGAGGAAGGCCTGGAACTCGGCCAGAGTCACCGGACCGTAGGACAGCGATCCAGAGGTATTGAACTCATTGTCCGTCTGCCAGCCGATGATGTGCGAATTGCCGCGATAATGCTCGGCCATCGCTTGAGTGATGCGCTTTGAATGCTCGCGGAACACGCCGCTCGCAAGATTGGCATGCTGGCGCGAGCCATGGCACATGGCGCGGCCATTGGCATCGACGCGCAACACTTCGGGATAACGCGCCGTCAGCCAGCGCGGCGGCGTCGCCGTCGGCGTGCACATGATGGTCTTGATGCCAGCCTTGCCCAGCCCATGTATGGCGCGGTCGAACAAATCGAAGTCGAACGTCCCCTCATGCGGCTCGAAGATATGCCAGGCGAATTCCGCAAGTCGCACCGCGTTGAAGCCCGCGGCTGCCATGCGGTCGGCGTCGCGTTGCCAATAGCTCTCATCGACATGCTCCGGGTAATGCGGGGTACCGACGAGGAAAGTGTCGGTCGCGATCGGCCGCCAGACAGAGAGCGGGGCGGATTTCGAGGCAGTCGTCATAGTCGGAAAACTCCAGGCGATAGTTCTATTTGATGGCGCCGGCGGTGAGGCCGCCCTGCCAGAACCGCTGCAGCAGCAGGAACACCACGATGACCGGGATGATGCTGACCAGCGCGCCGGTGATGATGATCGAGAACAGCACCTGTCCGCCGCCACCGCCCTGTTGCGCGAGCTGATACCAGGTCGCAAGGCCCACCGTGATCGGCTGATACTCCGGTGTGCGCAGCACGATCAGCGGCAGGAAGTAATTGTTCCAGGTCCCGACGAACGAGAGCAGCGCCACGGTCACCATACCCGGCGCCACCAGCCGCAGCACGATGGCGCGGAAGATCACGAACTCGCCGGCGCCATCGAGACGCGCTGCGTCGAGCAGTTCGTCGTCGACGCCCTGCTCGATATAGACGCGCATCAGATAGACGCCGATCGGCGAGATCATCGAGGGCAGGATCACGCCCAGCGGATTGTCGCTGAGTCCCGAAAGCGCCAGCAGCAGGAAGGTCGGCACGACGAGGGCCGTCTGCGGGATCATCACAGCGCCCAAGACCAGCGCAAACAGCAGATTGCGGCCGACGAATTTGAATTTGGCTAACGCATAGCCTGCCGCGGTAGCCAAGATCGCGGCACCGAGCCCGGCGACGGTCGAATAGAGTAGGCTGTTGAACATCCAGCGCAGGAAGACGCCGTTGTCGCGCGCCAGAAGATCGCTCAGATTCTGCCAGAGGTTGAACTCGGTGCCGAAGCCGAAGCCGAACGTGGTGAACAGGTCGCCATTCGTCTTCGTTGCCGATAGGACCAGATAGACCAGCGGCATGAAGCTGTAGAGGAGGAACAGTGACAGCAGCAGCGTGAGCATGATCCGCGAGCGCCGCCTTTCGCCGGGCCGGCGCCTGGCAGCTTCGAAAGTGGCGATGTCGGTGGTCGCAGTCATCATTGCTCCGGCCGACGGCGGTTGGCGATCAGGGCGAAGATGTAGGAGGCACCGGCGATCACGATGCCAAGCACGAACGAAACGGCGGCCGCATAGCCATACTGCTGGTTCTTAGTCGCCAGAGAATAGGCATAGAGGTTCGGCGTGTAGCTCGAATTGATGGTGTTACTGGCGAGCGCGCGCATCAAATACGGCTCATTGAACAGCTGCAGTGTGCCGTTGATCGAAAAGATAATGGTGAGCAGGATCGCCGGCCACAGCAGCGGCAGCTGGATCAGCCGGGCAAATTGCCAGGGCGAGGCGCCGTCCATCCGCGCGGCCTCGGCGAGGTCCGACGGGATCGCCTTCAGCGCGGCGTAGTAGATCACCATATTGTAGCCGACATATTCCCACGTCACGATATTGGCCAATGAGAAGATCATCGCGCCCGGCGATAGGAAGTCCGGCGGCGGCAGGTTGAACGCCTTGGCCATCTGCGTGAACGGGCCGAAGGTGGGGCCGTACAGATAACCCCAGATGATCGTCGCGATCACGCTCGGCACAGCGTAGGGGAGGAAGAAGCCGAGCCGGAAGACTCCCTTGGCATAGACCTGACCACGATCGAGCACGATGGCGAACAACAACGCCAGGGCCAGCATGATCGGCACCTGCACGATGCCGAACAGAACGAGGTTCCACACGCCGCCCCAGAATTTGGCGTCGTCCGCGACCTTGATGTAGCTGGCTGCACCCGCGAACTGCCGTCCGCCCACCAGCGTGTCGCGGTAGAGGCTCATGTAGAACGCATAGACCAGCGGCGCGACGATGAAGGCGATAAACAGCAGCATGAAGGGCGCCAGGAACAGATAGGGCGCGAGCTTTCGTGACGTAAAACCGCCCAATCGCGCTGGGCGCGTCGGTGCGGTTGGCGAATTCGACATTGCCATGGGTCCCCCGTCCGGCAAGATGAAGAGATCGGGCGCGCCGATCAAGGCGCGCCCGGCCGGTGCCCGGGAGGAGTTAGGCCACGGTGAAGCCTTGGTCCTTCGCGTAGGTAACCACGGCGTCCTGGACGCGGTCGAACGCATCCGACAGCGTGCCCTTGCCGCTGATCGAGGCGCCGAATTCATCGGACATCGACTGGTAGAGGAAGCCTTGGAACGGGCTCCACTCAAACGGCGCCACGGCACTCGCCGATTTGGCAAACACTTTGTTCACCTCCTGGCCGCCGAAGAATTCCGGCTTGGCGCTCGCCCATTCCGGGCTCGACAGCAGCGCGTTGGTGCAGGGGAAGAAGTTTTGCTTGGTGGTGTAGAGCTTTGTGGCTTCGGGATTCGTGTTCAACCAGATCGCGACTTCGGCGGCCTCGGGCAGATGCTGGGTCGCTTTCATCACGGCCAGCGATGAGCCACCCCAAGCGCCAGTCACGAACTTGCTCGCGTCCCACTGCGGCAGATCGGCGGCACGCCATTTGCCCACGCTGGTCTTGGCGACCGAGGTCAGGAACAGCGGACCCCAGCCCGCAGCGAGCCAGGTGGCATAGCGACCCGAGTCGAGGCCGGTGTACCACTCATTGTTGAAGCCCGGCTTGGTCTCGATAACACCCGCGGTGATAAGGTCCTGCCAATAGGCGGCGAAGTCCTTAGCAATCTTGTCGTTGATCCTGATCACGAGCTTGTCGCCATCGCGGCTAACCGGCTTCCAGCCCATCGGCCACAACAGACCCAAGACCCAGTCGGCGTTGGCTCCGAACGGCGCGTCGGTCATGAACACAGTCGGATCGGCCGCATGGACCTTCTTGCCCGCATCGGCAAACTCGGCCCAGGTGGTGGGCGGCGTGATCCCATGCTTGTCGAAGATGTCCTTGCGATAGAGCATCGCCATCGGACCGTAATCCTGCGGCGTGGCGTTGACCACATCGCCCATGGCGACCTGCGCCCATAGGCCTTCGGGGAACTCGCCCTTATGGGCATTGGCGTACTGGCCGATGTCTGCGAGGGCGTCGACCTGGCGGAAGCTCTCGAGGTGCTGGTATTCGATCTGGGCGACGTCCGGCAGGCCGCTGCCCGCCTGCACACCCGCGCGGAGCGCGTTATACAACGGGTCCCCCTGGCCGGGATTCACGAGTTCGATCTGGATGCCCGGATGCGCGGCGTTGAACATGTCTACCTCAAGCTGGAGATTCGGCACCCACGACCACACAAGCACCTTGACGGGCTCGGCAGCGCGAACTGCCGCAGGCAGACCCGCTACCGCAACGCTCGCACCCGCAACTTTCAAGAAGTCACGACGCTGCATCATCCGCCCAAGCGGATTGAAAATCTTCGTCATTGAAGTCCTCCCACGAAAGATACGCTCCCACACGACGCAGGGCGCAGTTTTTCTTTCAGTTAGAAACTTAATGCCTACCGACAGTTGCTGTCAATTGCGATCGATTGATCTTCAGTCGGCCATCACGAGGCTGTCGGCAGGATTGAGGGTCGTCGCATCGAGCACCAGACGCACCGCGCCCAGGACGATATCGCGGTGACCCAGCGCGCCTATCACGAGGCGCGGCGGGTCGTACACATTGCCCTTAAGGCGATGCCGCAGCACATCGAGCACCAGATCACCGCCGCCGACGATCCGGCCCGCCAGTATGATGATTTCGGGATTCATGAAGGCAGCAACACTGGCCACCGCCATCGTCGCATAGTCGAGCAACTCGGTGACAACAGGCGCGATTTTGTCCGCCTGCCGGTCGGTGACGGCGGCCAGGGTGAGCTTTCCCGCCGCATACTGGGTGTTGGCCTCTTGGAGCATCTTGGTCGCTTGTTCGGGGATGCCGAAAAAGCGCAGCGATTGCTTGTCGCCAAGATGTTCGAACGGCCGCCCGGTGAGGAGGGGGTCGTCGAGATACCAGCCGAGTTCGCCCGCCGCATGCGAGTGCCCGCCATAGAGCTTGCCGTCGATCACGACGCCCGCGCCGGCGCCGGGCCCGATCGAGAGGCTCACGACGCTGTCGGCGCCACGCCCGGCTCCGAATCCCCATTCGCCCACGGCGGCGAGGTTGCGCCCGTTTTCGACGACGATGGGCATCTGAAAATGCTCGCTGAGCCGCGCCTTCAACGGCATGTCGCGCCAGCCGAGCCCGAGCGTCAGCACCACTTCGCCCTCCGGCTGCCTGACGATCGAGGGCAGGCCAATGCCGATGCCGCGAATGGTCTGGCCGCGCGGGCGGGGGGCCGCCATCAGCCGGCGGATCAGGCCGACCAGCTTCTCGAAATTGCGCTCGCCATCATCGTCGGCGGTCTCGTGCATTTCGGTCTGCACGACGCCCTCGAGATTGGCCACGGCGCCATAGAACTCGCCCTTGCCGGCTTCGATGCCGATGATCGCATGCGCCGCGCCGCGGAACTTGATGCGTGCCCGGGGACGGCCCCGAACATTGGACTCGTCAAACCCGTCATACGCCACCAAATCCTCGGCAATCAGATCCTCGATCACCCGCATCACCGTCGGCAGACTGATGTTCAGCCGCCCGGCGAGGCTCGAAGGTGATGCCACTCCTTCGGTGCGGATCAAATCCACCACGGCCGAACGATTGAGTCGGCGTAACAGGCTCGACGTCGTGGGCTGGCGCTTCATTCATGGACCAGTTGCAAAAGGCCGGCGGACCGGCAACGAGCGTCGGCATAGACCAGAACCGTGCCAGAGTCCGCCTTTTTCTGATGACGCCGAACGTCAGTTGTCGCTCCGCAGTGAAAGCTACCGCGGTAGCCCGTTCGATGATAACGGCGATCCGTGGCGGGCGCCCAAGCCCTCCGGAGTCACTGCGCTTACTCGTGCAAATGACTGCCACCGGTTGCTTCAATCGGTTACGAGCTCGTCCGCCTTTAGCGCGGAACTATCATCAATGACCGCTTTTGGCGCAAAGCGGTCCGCACAACGCTGGACGCAACGGTCGGCTTTCTTGCCAGTCATCCTGAAAGCTGCCAGGCCGTTAACGGCCCCAATGCGGCCGCGCTCGTAGCGTTATGGTCAGAATGCATTGATTGACCTTCTTTGTGGATAGAACTGAGGACCGCTCCCATCGAAACTAGTCGTCTTCTTGGTCCTTTGGTTCGCCCGACCATACGAGAGAATACGAAGGAAGCGGTTTGGCGAAATCCTCTAACATATTGATTTTGTGTAGAAAACGCTGACCCTCCGGGCCCACCAAAATTCTTAGATTTCAGCGGGTTAACCCGAATTCGCCGCAAAAGTGGGCCTATCGAGAGCTGGTTGTTAGTTATTCGTACATTTGATCGTTTCCCGGAAGCGGTGCAGCGTAAGGGCAAACGCTCATCCTCATCCGGGAGCTAAATTCTCCTGCTTGTTAGCACCAGCAACACGTAGTGCAGATGCTCTTACTCTGAAAGATCTCCGAGTGATGAGTGCGGTGATCGGCGGCAACGACGTGCGAATAGGGGGGTTTTGACTGGACACAGATCTCCATTTCTGGCGGACGGCAGCTTTGCGCCTCATCTCGGCCATCCAGGACCTGTAGCCGCCGGCTGGAAGCGGACGTCGCCAACAGCGAAGTTCAGTTCGAAGTTGTGCTAGAGCGGACAGCCGGTTTTCAGATCACCTATCTGAGTAAGGGCGTCACGAAATCATGGTAGACTGATTTGGTTGCGGCGCGGTCAAATGTCGGCCAGAGGATGTCTCGTGGCGCATGAGAAAACGCTCTATCGACCGGATGACTGCAATCAACACCAGATTGATCACCAGATAGAGCACACCGGCAATAGCAAAGATCTCGAAGATGGCGAAGGTCTGGCTCATGAGCCGTTTGGCATAACCGGTTATTTCGAGCACCGTGATCGTCGAAGCAAGGCTGGTCCCTTTGACGACGAGGATGAGCTCATTGCCATAGGCCGGCAGCGCCTGGCGGATGGCGAGCGGAAACTCGATGCGCCGGAACCGCAGCATGCGCGACATGCCGCACGCCTGGGCCGCTTCGACGAGACCAACCGGAACCGACATCAATCCGCCGCGCAGTATTTCGGACGTGTAGGCAGCCGTGTTCAACGCAAGCGCCAGGACGGCGCACCGCGCGCCGTCGCTAATTACCCACCACAAAGCCGCGTTATCCTTGATCAGGGAAAGCTGGCCAAGCCCATAATAGAACAGGAAAATCTGCACCAGCAGTGGCGTGCCGCGAAAGACATTGGAATAATATTTGGCGAAGCCGGACAGGAAGCGGTTCGATGACAGCCGCATCAGCGCCAGGCCGAGGCCCAGATTGAAGCCGATCAGCACCGAAACCAACGTCAGTGCCGCCGTCACCCACAGGCCCTTGAGCAGGACGGGAACCGCTAGCTGGATGAGATCCATCATACTACTTTCTCGTCCTCACTCGGAGGAGGCGTTCGATGCCGTCGAACCCGGCCTGGCTGACGAGCGTAATGGCTAGATAAACCACAGCCGCGATCAGGTAGAAGATGAACGGGTGGCGGGTGGAATTGGCGCCAATGAATGAAATGCGCATCAGCTCCTGAAGGCCGACCACCGAGACCAGGGCCGTGTCCTTGATCGTGGTCTGCCAGACATTGTTGATACCGGGAACCGCGATGCGCAGCATCTGCGGCGCGATGATGCGGCGAAAGATCCGCCCGCCCGATAGCCCGAGCGCACGAGCGGCCTCGATATGCCCTTCGGGGATTGCCCCCAAGGCTCCGCGCACGACCTCGGTCGAATAGGCGCCGGAGATCGCGCCGATGGCGATGACGGCGATGACGAACGCATAGCCGCTCTCCGCGACACCGGCATAGCCGAAAGCGGTCACGACCTTGGTCACGAATTCAACCGAACTGAAAAACAGGAGGTAGATGATCAGCAGTTCGGGCACTCCGCGCACCAGCGAGGTATAGGCATCAACGAGCAGAGAGAGCGGAAATATCCGAGCCCATTTGATCAGGCCGCATACAATGCCGATCACCAGCCCTGCCGCCATGCTGACGAGGCCCACAAGGATCGTTATCGACGCGCCACGCAGGATGGCGGTCACCCAACCCGCATCCCAAACCTGCCAGAGACCGAATTCCATCTGCGTTGCCCTAATCTGTCGTGCCAGTGCATGCACCCGGCGGTCCGGGCGCATGCGAAGTTTCCAAGGCGTTTATTTGCAGGGCCGGGAAATGTCCGATTTGAACCATTTCTGGCTAGCCTTGCCGATCGAACCGTCAGCGATCAACTCGCAAAGTGCCTTGTCGATCTTGGCCTTGAGCTCGGTGTTCTCCTGGCCGATGCCAACGCCAATTCCTTCGCCAAGCGTGGGATCGAAGGTGCTCTGAATCTTGACGCCGACCAGCTGGAAGTTTTTGCCATCCGGTTTGTCGAGGAAGTCCTGCAATGCGGATTGATCCGCGAAAGCAGTGTCGATGCGGCCGCTGGCAAGGTCGATCTGCATTTGGTCGAGCGTGTCGTACGTCTTCAGGTCGGCGTTGGGCGCCCGCTTCTCAAGAAAATGCGCATGGGTCGTGCCGGCCTGCACGCCGACCTTCTTGCCATCGAGCGATTTCAGCAGCGTGTCGACGTCGGTGATTGCCGCAAGATCCGAGCCCTTTGCGGCAACGAACATGTTGGCCAGTTCGGCGTATCCGACGCTGAAGTTGATCTCCTTCTTGCGATCAGCGGTGATCGACATGCCGGAGATAATGACATCGAAGCGCTTGGCCTTCAGCGCCGGGATGAGCCCGTCGAAGGCCTGCACGACGAAATGGCACGTCACTGCGAGTTTGGTGCACAGCAACGCGCCGACATCGGCGTCGAAACCGGTGACGTTGCCATTGGCGTCGGACATGCTCCATGGAGGATAGGCACCCTCCGTGCCGATGGACAGTTCACCTTCGGCGGCAGCGGCGCTTGCCATGCCCCCCATAAGAAATGCGAGCAGCGTCAAGATTTTCAGTCTCATAGTCAGTTCCCCTTGTTGTTGGTCTTCATTGTTGATGTCCGGTGCGAACCGAACGTTTCGAGGACGCGGCTTCCCTCACAGTGTCCGTGCCAGGAATTGGCGCAGACGCTCCGAGCGCGGGCTGCCGAACAGCTCCGCTGGCGCACCCTCTTCCTCCACTTTTCCCTGGTGGAGAAACAGAACCTTGTGGGAGACCTCGCGCGCGAACTGCATCTCGTGCGTCACGAGGATCATGGTGTTGCCTTCCTCCGCCAGTTGACGGATCACCCGCAGCACCTCGCCGACCAGTTCGGGATCGAGCGCCGATGTCGGTTCGTCGAAGAGGATGACTTTGGGACGCATCGCCAGCGTGCGGGCGATCGCTGCACGTTGCTGTTGGCCGCCTGACAACTGGCCCGGATAGTGGGCGTGCTTGTCGGAGAGCCCGACCTTCTTCAACAGGGCGTGCGCATGGTCGATGGCCTTGTCGCGAGGTTCCTTCAACACATGCCGGGGCGCCTCGACAATGTTCTCCACCACCGTCATGTGCGGCCACAGATTGAAGTTCTGGAAAACCATGCCGACGCGGGCACGGATGCGTTCGACCTGCGCCATATCGGCTGGCCCAAGACGGCCGTTCGACAGCGGCTTCATCTTGATGACCTCACCGTCGATGGCGACCTTGCCGCCATCCGGCTGCTCCAGAAGATTGATGCAGCGCAGAAACGTGCTCTTGCCCGAGCCCGACGAGCCGATCATGGAAATGACTTCGCCGGCATGGGCGGTGAGGTTGACGCCCTTCAACACCAGAAGCGTGCCGAATCTCTTGTGAAGCTCGTCGATCTGCACGGCAGGGGTGGCGATCTTCGCCTCGTCAACCGGCGCCGGATCCGCCACCACGACGGAAACGGTCGGCCGCGTCTGTTCGCCGCCGATGGCCGCGTCCTGGGTTACCTCGACAGTGTGTAAATCCGCGAGCGCACGGTCAAAATAGCGCAGGCTGCTGGACAGGCAGGTGCGTTGCCAGTCCGGGTCATCCGGAAGGAAGGCAGCGCGCAGCGTGCCCTGGATCCGCTTGCCCAGAGACGATTCGATCTTGCCGAAAAGGTGCAGCCAGTTGTCTGCCTGCACCGCCTCCATCACGGCAGGCCCGTCCAGCGTTCCGCATTCGACGACAAGCGGCAGCACGCGCGCGCTCGGCATTGCCTTGCGGACGGCGTCGGAGACGTAGCCTGTCGCCGTCGCCGCGATGCCGGTGCCGGTCTTGGCGCCCGGGCCGGTTAGCACTGTCACCAGCGCCGGCCCGAAGATGGATTTGCCCCAGGCAAGGCCGGCATGCTCCGAGCTCGCAACCGAAAGCAGAGCCGGGTAACCATAAGGCCCGGCACCGGTATGCAGGTCGAAGACGATGACCTGGCGTGCCGCGCCGGCAAAGGTCTTCAGGATTTCGTTCAACGTGCGGTTCGACCAGACCGGGCCACCACCGCCATAGAACATGCCGTCGGCGAACTCATACTGGCCGGCCTCGACGATCGCCGCCAGCCCGGCATGCCCAAGCCTCTTGCGCGCGGCCGCGAGCTTCTCGTCGGCCGCGACCCGGTCCGGCCCTTCCCATTCTCGATAGGCCACGGCGTCGTGCAGGCCCGCATAGCCATTGTTGACCGGGGTGTTCGAAGACCAGTCGATGAAGTTGCGGTTGAGGTCGACATTGTCCTCGTTGACGCGCCGCGACCATGCCGTGCCCCAGGGATTGATAAGGTGAATGGCAAGGATCGCGGTGTCGCCGGGCAGGCGCCGCAGGTTCTTCTGGCCGAGCCAGGCGGTCTGGCAGGTCGAGCCGAACGGACCCTCGACACCATGCGTGCCGGAGATGAGCACGATGAGCTTGCGTGCATCGCGGTGGCCAAGCAGCGCCACATCAGTCGCCAGCGTCTCGCCATCCGGGCCGTTCAGCGGATGAACATATTCAAACAGTTCCGCGCCCGCCCGCTCAGCGGCGTCGCGAAATCCCTTGCGAAGGGTGGCGAAATCGCGGGCATAGGCTGGTGCTGGTTCGTCATGGCGCATGGTTGATCCCACTGGACCGCTGGCCGTTGCGGTCAATCCGTTCATTCCCTGTCGTTCCACCATAGGGCTATTCATCGTTGTGATCGCTCGCGTTCTGAGGTGGCAATCGGCGCTCGCTACCGGAAAGGAGCTGATTTGAAGACCGGACGAACCAGGCGTCGGAGGCAAGCACCTTGTCGGGGTTCATGATCGACTGATCGTCCAGCGCAAGTTTCACCCGCTCCATCATGGCGAGCTTCGTCGGGTCAGCCGTCGCCAGCAGCGAATGGATGCGCTTGGACCCAACACCGTGCTCGGCGGAAAAGGAACCGCCGATCTCCCGCAGTTGTTGATACAGGACGCCCTCGACAGCCTCCGCCACGTCAGGCGCCAGCGGCCCTCGACGGTTGAGGACGATATGCAGATTCCCATCGGCCAGGTGCCCGAAGACATAGGGCGCCAGACCCGGTTCGATCGCGGCGAGCCCGGGTAGGATTCTGTCGAGATAGGCCGGAATTTCCGACAGAGGCACCGACACGTCGAAGGAAGGCGCATTGGGATGGGCGCGATAGAGCACGCCGGTGTCCTCGCGCAACCGCCACAGGTCGTCCTCTTGCCGCCGCGAACCGGCGATGATGCCGGTGGCTTCGGGATAGCGCTCCATCACTTCCGAATAGATCCGCTCGAAATCCTCGTGCAGCGCCTCTTCGCGCGCGCCGCCAAGCGACAGCAACAGGAACAGCGACTGGTCAAGCGGCACGCCGGGTTCGGACCATTCATGCGCGGCGGCGGCCAGGCTGAAATACGAGGTCCACATCGCCTCCGCCGCGCGCAGATGCCCGGCATCCGATTCAAGCGCCAGGCGAATGGTTTGCAGAGCCGCTTCGACAGACGGCAGCCCGAAAAGCGCGGTGGCGGCGGCTCGTGGCGAAGGGTCGAGCTTGACGACCACGCGGGTCACGATGCCAAGCGTGCCCTCGGCGCCGATGAAGAGATGCTTCAGATCGTAGCCGGCGGAATTCTTCACCACCCGGGTCAGATCTGAATAGACCGATCCGTCCGCCAGTACGGCCTCCAGGCCCAGCACGCGGTGGCGCATGACGCCGTGGCGAAAGGCCATCACGCCCCCGGCATTGGTGGACACCATGCCGCCGATCGTCGCCGAGCCGCGCGCGGCAAGGTCGATGCCCGGTTCCAGCCGGTGTTCGAGCGCGGCGGCCTGCAAAGCCTCGAGGGTGACGCCGGCGCCTACCACGGCCACGCGTTCGAGCGGATCGAGCCGCTCGATGCGATTCATGCGTAGCAGGGAAAGAACGATCTCGCCCGGCCGCGAAACGCTGCCGCCGACCAGTCCGGTGTTTCCGCCTTGCGGCACGATGGGAATCTCGTTCTGGCGGCAAATGCGCACCACAGCCGCGACCTCATCCGTAGATGAAGGCGCAACGACGATGCCGGTGCCGCGATCCGTGCCGTTCGAACCAAGGTCGATCGCTCCGGCATCATCACCTGTGCGGACATTCGGGGCGCCAACGACATCGCGGATCGCGTCGACAACCGGCAACGGCACCTCTTGCTCGATCCAGTTCGTTTGCCTGGGAGACGCGCGGCCGCTCATCGCCCCGCCAATCCCTGAAGCGCCGTGATCAGCCGATCGTTGTCAGCCTGCAAGCCGATTGTGGCGCGCAGATACTGCTCGTAGCCGGCTTCGCGCCACGCTTTGACGATGATCCCCTGCTTCAGGAGACCGGCGGCAAGGCTAGAGCTGTCGCCCTTGCAGTCGAAGAACAGAAAGTTTGTTTGCGACTCTGCAACCCCGAAGCCGAGGCCGGCAAGTGCGGCGGCCGTGCGCGCGCGCTCGGCCATGACGCGGCCCGCTGACGCCTTCATCCAGCTTTCATCGGCGAGTGCCGCGATGGCGGCCGTCTGTGCCGCCGCATTGACGTTGAACGGCGTCTTGGCGGCCGCGATCACTCTGGCCAGTTCGAGGCCGGAACAGACGGCATAGCCAACGCGCAGTCCCGCCAGGCCATAGGCCTTCGAAAATGTCCGCAGCACCACATGGTCGATGCCACTATCGCGCAGGACCTCGATGCCGTCGGGTGCGCCGGGATCGGCGAATTCGAAATAGGCCTCATCCAGGACAAGAAGCGTGCCGGGCCGCACGGCTCCGATCAGCCGTCGCAGGCTGGGATGGTCGAGGCCCGGCCCAACCGGGTTCCACGGCGAAGATATGAAAACGATCCGTGGGCCGGCGGCGATCGCCGTTTCGAGCGCGGCAAGATCGAACCCCATTTCGGGTGTCATCGCAATTTTGACGACATCAGCACCGGCAGCCAGCGGCTCTATCTCATGCAGTCCGAAGCTCGGCACCGTCGTGACGACCGAGGCGCCCGGCACCAGGACGGCGCGCGAGATGGCGGCGATCATCTCCTCGGAACCATTGCCGGCAACGATCAGGCTGGGATCGACCGTCAGTTTTTCGCCAAGTGCCGCCCGCAACGCCGTGCAGGCCGGATCGGCATAGCGCCATGGCTCGAAGGATGAGGAGGCCAATGCGGCCATGACGGCAGGAGAGCATCCATCCGGGTTCTCGTTGCTGGCCAGCCGGGCGATATCGTGGCGGCCACTCAGCGCCCGCGCCATCGCGATGTTCATGCCGGCATTGTAGGGCGGCAAGGCGGCGATATGCGGATTGAGCGGCAGGCTCGATGCTGGTTTGACCGACTGTTCCAAAACCCGACTTCCGTTTCCCCGCGCCCACGCGCGGTATGACGATATTGTCAAATATCCAGGACGACTGATCCGCGCGGCTTGGAGCAGCACAGCAACACTTCACCTGCCCCAAGCTCGTCCAGCGGTTCTTCGAAATAGGTGACGTCGCCCGAGATCAGTCGCGACTTGCATGTGCCGCAGATGCCGGCCCGACAGCTGAACTCCGGCAACAGACCCTGGTTCTCGGCGAAGTCGAGCAAAGATGCGGCTGAGCCATCCCAGACAGCCGTCAGGCCCGACTTCCGAAATTCCACGGTTGTTGCCTCCCCGGCCGGCTCTATCCTTGCCGGCTGCGCCGGAACTGCTGGAATTCGCATGGCATCGGGCTCAAGCACCGTCGCCGGGCCGAAGAATTCGTAGGCAATGCGATGCTTCGGCACGCCAAGCTCGCGCAGCATGGCGTAGATCGCCTGCATGAACGGCGGTGGGCCACAGAGGTAGAAGTCATAGTCATCGATGGGCAGCAGGCCCTGCAGCACGTCGCGCGAAATCATGCCTTCGCTGTGAAAGCGCTGCTCGGCTTTGTCGCGCTCGGACGGGAACCGGTAGCAGTAGTGCGCAGTCAGGCCGGGCCGGGTCGTGACCAGCCCGGTCACCTCGTCGCGCAACGCGTGCACGTCGCCGTTCTCGCAAGCGTGGATGAAGACGGCTCGGCGATCCGGCATCGAAGCCAGCGCATGCAGCATCGACACCATCGGCGTCAGCCCGACGCCGCCGCTGAGCAGCACGACTGGACGGTTGCTGCCCTTGTCAAGCACGAAATCGCCGCGCGGCCCTTCCGCCTGAAGCACATCGCCGACCTCGATTCGGTCATGCAGGAAGCACGAGCTTACCCCGTCGGGCAGCCCCAGCGCGGGTGCTGCTTCACGCTTCACGCTGATCCGATAGCGAGTGCTGTCGGGGGAACAGGAGACGGTGTAGTTGCGCAGCACATATTCGCTTTCGCCGGCTGCCTCCCGCGATACTGGAATCCGGAACACCAGGAACTGGCCCGGCTGGAAGTCGCGCCAGTCCTGTGGATTGACCGGCTCGACATGGAACGAAGTGATGATGGCGCTTTCGCGCACCTTCGCGACCACTTTCAGGTCGCGAAACCCGCTTCTTGCTATGGTGTCGCGAGCGGTGAATGCATTCATTCGGCAGCCGCCAATTGCTGGCTCTCGCTGGCGATCAGCTTGGCCAGGTTGCGGCGAAAGCGCAGCGGTCCGACATCGATCTTGAGATCGAGATTGGGGGTGCGCTTGTTGGCCATGCCTTTGTGCACAGCATTGAGCACGGTGCGGTCTTCGTCAAAGGCGCCGCGCACGGAAGTGGCGAACTGACGCGAAACCTCCAAGTCGTCCGGGGCGAAATTGCGCATCTGGAACCAGTAATATTTCGTCTGGTTCTCATCGACCGGCGTCATGAAGTTATAGCTGTCCATGAGGAACACGTCCTCGTGGAGCGGCTTGCCCTCGCCGCCGGTGCGGGCCGGCACGAAGATCGCCTTGATGATGGCGTTGGAGGGGTAGCGCACCTCGTAGTGCTGCTTGCGGTCGCAATTGCCGGAGAATTTGAGGAAAGGCGCATAGAAGGGCGCCGGCGCGGCATCGACCACCCAGCGCCACACGGTCACGCCGTTCGCGCCCACGGTGGTTTCGAGCGGCGCGTCCTCCATCGCCTGAACGCCACCGAAGGAGGACTGGTGGACCCACGACACATGCGAAGGGTCAAGCAGGTTGTCGGTCATGTAGAGGTAGTTGCAATCGAGGACCATGGACTCGCCGCGATTGACTCCCCATGCCGGATCGCCCCAGTGGTCGACAGCGAAAATCAGTGCGGGGTCGGCCTTTGCCGCCTCGCCCATCCAGATCCAGAGCAGGCCATAACGCTCGGCGATCGGATACGAACGGACGCAGGCGACATGCGGTATCTTTTCCGCGCCCGGCACCCTTGTGCAGGTCCCCGTGCTGTCGAAGGTCAGCCCATGATAGCCGCATTCGACAGTGTCACCTTTGATGCGGCCCATGGACAGCGGCAACTTGCGGTGCGGACATGCATCCTCGAGCGCTGCTACCACGCCATCGGTCCGGCGAAAAAGGACCACATCCTCGCCGAGAATCCGTATCGGCACCAGCCTGTCGGCGACCTCATGGTCCCATGCGGCAACGTACCAGCAGTTTCGAAGAAACATGGCGTCCTCCCGAGCTTGCGAATGTCTAAACGAATATCTCGCGGGCTCGGGACGACATAGGGCTTGCATCTGCGTTCTATTTTAGAAAAACTAAATCAAGATGACCCCAGGATCGTTGCCCAGGTGAACAAGACGCCTCCGCTACGTGCGATACAGGCCTTCGAGGCTTTCGGCAGGCGTGGGAGCGTGACGGCGGCGGCCAACGAGCTCGGCGTCTCCGTCGGCGCGGTCAGTCAGCAGATCCGCAAGGCCGAGGACGCCCTGGACGCGAGGCTTTTGGAGCGGCGCGGAAGAACTGTCGCGCTTACGGCGCTGGGCCGGGTTTACTACGCAGCGGTTTCCGTCGGTTTCGAACACATTCGCGAGGCCCAGGATCTCATCGAACGAGCCCGAGCCGCGGACACTTTGACCATCTCCTGCCTGCCGTCGCTGGCCAGCAAATGGATCGGCCCGCAGCTCCTGGATTGGCAGATCGACCACCCCGGCGCGACTGTGCGGCTGGTGGGCGCCGAGACAGAGCCCCGGCTGGGCGCCGAACAAGTCGACTTCCGTATTTCATACGGCACCAAATATCGTGACTTCGAGCACTACACCGAACTGTTCACCGATTGGGTGGTGCCGGCCTGCTCGCCGACGCTGCTGGCGAAACATCCTGTCAGCAAGCCCGCCGATATTCTCGATCTGCCGCTTCTCAGCATCGAGTGGGCTCGCGACCACCGCTCGCCACCGACATGGGCGGAATGGGCCGCAAGCATCGGCGCGGTGCACCGCAGAACATCTGGCGAAGTGGCCTTTTCCCTGTCGAGCGCGGCGATCGATGCGGCGACCAACGGAAGGGGCTTTGTGCTGGCGCAGCTGTCGATGGCTGCCGACGATATCGCGTCGGGTAGGCTAGTCGCCCCATTCGACAAGCGGATCAGGCTGCCTGAACCTTATTTTTTGGCTTGGGATCGGGCCATTCTGGAGAAGCCTTTTGGTCCTGAGTTGCGAGCCTGGATTGTTACGATTTCCAAGCGACTGGGCGCTACGTTAGCAGGATAGTCGAACACTGATCTGGAGACGAATATCGGGGTCCGAAAACGATGTTCGAACGTCCGGATAACGCTATACGCGAATGGCACTGGCGGTGTGCGGTCCTATGGACTGCTTCAGTTTGCCCCAGAAATCTCGATCAAGGTCTGCTTTCCGCGCTTCTTTCACCGCTAGCTGTCGGGCGGCTCTCGGCCTAATTTCGGTCAGGGAGTTCCTGACGACATGCGGCTACATCGGCGATATCTTGAAGCCTGCAGTTAGTCGCGTTCATCGTCCTTAGGTTCGCCAGACCATACGAGAGAATACGAAGGAAACGGCTTGGCGAACCATTCGCTAACATATTGATTTTGTGTAGAAAGCGCTGACCCTCAGCGACTAACACAATCGTTATTTGTCAATGGGTTGCGGCGCGGTTCGCCCAAATTGATTCAAGAAGCTGATGCAGCCATTCGCTGACCGCATTTATCTTCTACCGAATGGCAGCAATGCGCCTCCTGTCGGTCGTTGAGCAGACCTAGCCGCATCCCAAAAGCAGACATCCGAGCGCACAGGCGAGGCGGCACGTTTGCACCAGTAGCGAAGGCGGAGCCAAGTTAGCTTGCGCCCAGAGTGGACATTTCGCCTTTCGGTCACGTCGAACGGTCAGACCCTTGGCATGCCTTTTGGCCGCAGTGTTCGATTCTGGGCGGCGATGCGGAACGAAGCATTGGCTGCCCCGTAGCCGCGATAGCCGCGACGCTCGACGATCTCGAAGAAGAAACCTTCGCCGTAGGACTGGCTATAGAGCTGGAAATAGTCACCGCCCTCATCGCGATCGAAGAGGATGTTTCGGTCTCGCAACCGGCTGGCGAATTCTGGTTCGAGCCCGAGGCGTGCCTCGAGATCGTCGTAATAGTTCGGGGAAATCTCCAACGCATTGAAGCCGAGCTCGGTCAGGCGGTCAGCGGTCTGGAAGATATCGCGGCAGGAGAAGGCCAGATGCTGCACGCCCGAGCCAAAGCTCTCAGCGATAAAACGGCCGGCAAGCGTCCTGCGGTTCTCCGCACCGTTCAAAGTAAGCCGAAGCCCGCCATCATCGCTCTCCACGACCTGGCTGCGCACGACGCCGGCCGGATCGATGACATCCACCATGGGCAATTTTGCCGTCCTGAAGATCGATGTGTAAAAAAGCAGCCAGGTCAGCATCTCTTCATAGTTCATTGATTGAGCGAGGTGGTCGATTGCCGTCAGCCCGGCATCGTCGCCGGCGTCGGTGACCTGATCGAATTCGATCTCCCAGGTTTTGCCAACTCGCTCTTGCCGTCGATGAAGTAGATCACCCCGCCGCCAACCCCACGTATTGCCGGTATCGCCAACTCATCAGGACCATGGCGCTGTTCAAAGGGCTCCGCGGCCAATGCGCGAGCGCGGGCCACGGTTGCGGCCGCATCGTCGACCTTCAGGCCGAACGCATAGGCAGAGGCGCCGTGAACGAGGTATGAGGAGTGCGCCAGCCCTTCCTTTTCGGTGTTTACGACAATGTTGATGGCGCCCTGGCGAAGCAGCACCACGTCCTTGTGCTTGTGGCGGCCGACCAGCGAGAAACCCATGGCACGCAGCAGCAGCACCAACTCTTCAGCCTCGGTCTCGTTTGCAGCGAACTCGACGAACTCGATGCCGCTGACCGCGATACGTTCCGGCAAAGCCGGCACGTCGATCGCGATGTCCGGCTCGGCGTGTGCAACCTGGTCCATCAGGTAGACAAGCGACCTGTGGCCATCGACCGCGATGGACCTGGGCGATCCACCGCGAAACTGGTCGTTGAATATTTCGAGCGACAACGGCCCGTCGTAGCCGGTTGCCGCAACCGCTCGCATGAAGTCGACCACCGGCAGGTCACCTTCGCCCGGCATGTTGCGGAAATGGCGGCTCCAGTACAGCAGGTCCATGTCAATCAGCGGTGCATCGGCAAGCTGAACGATGAAAATGCGATCGCCGGGGATGGCGCGGATTGTCTCCACATCCACCCGTCGGGCCAAGGTGTGGAAGGAGTCAAGGATCAGTCCGATGTTGGGATGGTTCGCCCGCCTGACGATCTCCCAGGCGTCGCGATGGTCGCTGATATGCCGCCCCCAGGCGAGCGCCTCGTAGCCGACGCGCAGGCCCCGTTTCGCCGCCAACTCACCGAGCGCGTGGAAATCGTCGGCCGCACGGTCGATGCCGCCGAGTGCGGCGGGCGAGACGTTGGAACAAACAAGCATGAGATCGGTACCCAGCTCGCCCATCAGATCGAACTTGCGATCCGCCCGATCGAAGGCGCGCGAACGTTGCGGTTCTGGCATTCCCTCGAAATCGCGGAAAGGCTGGAACAGTGTGATCTCCAGGCCATGATCCCTGATCATCCGCCCGACTTCAGCAGGGCTGCCGTCGAAGGCAAGAAAGTCATTCTCGAATATTTCCACCCCGTCGAAGCCGGCCGCAGCGATGGCTGCGAGCTTCTCGCGTAAATCGCCGCTGATCGACACGGTGGCGATGGAGGTCCTCAAGGCCCTGGCACCTTCGATGCCGCCGCAAGCAGGTCTGCGATCGCGCGAACCGCAACAGGATAGCCGCGCGGGCCCAGCCCTGCGATGACCGCCGTCGCGACCTTCGACACGTAGGAATGGTGATAGTGGGCCTCGCGCCTGTGAATGTTCGAGATGTGGAGTTCGACAATCGGGCCGGGAAACATTTTTAGAGCGTCGAGGATCGCAATCGACGTGAAGGAGAAACCGGCCGGGTTGATGACGATTCCGGCTCCCTCGTCGATCGCTTCGTGGATCCAGTCGATGATCTGGCCTTCGCTGTTCGACTGATGGAAACGGACAGGCGTGTCGCCGGCCGCATCGCGGCAGAAGGCCTCGATCTCGGGCAGCGTCGTCGTGCCGTAGATTTCCGGCTCGCGTTTGCCGAGCCGATTCAGGTTCGGGCCGTTGATCACATAGATTGGCTTCACCATGACCGCTCCTTTGTCTTCGATCAGCCCTGGTACCCCAGCAGCCGGGGCAGCCAGAGCACGAGTTCCGGGAAAAAAGTGATGAGAGCCAGCGAAGCGATCATCGCCCACAGGAACGGCAGCACGTCGCGGACGATGTCCTTCAGCGGCACTTCGGCGATCCTCGTCATGATGAACAGCAGCAGACCGTATGGTGGCGTCACCAGGCCGAGCATGATGTTGACCACCACCATCACGCCGAAATGCACCATGTCGATGCCGAGCGAGCGCGCCGTCGGGATGAGGACGGGCACGATCACGAGAAGAATCGTGGTGCCTTCGAGCACGCAGCCAAGCAGCAGTAGCAGGATATTGACAAGCATCAGGAAGCCGATGGGCGAAAGATCCCAGTTTGTGAGAATGACCTTGATCGAGTCCGGGATGTTCTCGACGGTGACCACATAATTTGAGACCAGGGCGCCGGCGATCAGCATGCCGATCGAGGCCGAGGTGCGCGCGCTGGCCAGCACGGAACGATAGAAGTCGGCGAAGCTGACACTGCGGTAGAGCACCACGGAGATGACCAGCGCATAGGCCGCAGCAACCGCCGCCGCCTCGGTCGGCGTGGTGACGCCGGAGTAGATGCCGCCGAGCAGCACGACCGGCATCATGAGCGAGGGGAAGGCACGCCAGGTAATGCCCGGCAGTTCGCGCAGCGATGTCGGCGCCTCGACCGGAAAGTTGTTGCGTCGCGCCTGGTAGGCCACGATTCCCATCTGCGCGGCAGCCATCAACAGACCGGGTATGACGCCGCCGAGGAACAGATAGCCGATCGAGGCATCGGACACGAGCGCGTAGATGACCATAGGGATAGACGGCGGGATGATCGGTCCGATGACCGCGGTCACGGCCGTCAGCGCCGCGGCATAGCTCGGCGTGTACTTGCCGTCCTTGGTCATCATCATCTGCATCATCTTGCCGGTGCCGGCAGCATCGGCGATGGCCGATCCCGACATGCCCGCAAAGATGATGCTCTGGACGACGTTGACGTAGGCAAGGCCGCCCCGGAACCGGCCGACCACAGCATCGCAGAAGCGCAGCAGGCGCTCTGTCATCGAGCCGATGTTCATTAGCTCCGCAGCCAGGATGAACAGCGGCACGGCGAGGATGATATAGTTGTTGTACATCCCGTTCAGAAGCTGCTCGGCCGCCGTCCCCATATCCAGCCCTGCCAGCAGCAGATAGAGGATCGAGCCGACGATCATGGAGTGCCCGATCGGCAGCCCGAGGAAGGCAAGCACGGTGATCGCGACGACCGAGATCGAGAATGGGCTGACGAGATTCATACACCCGATCCCGCCTTGGTAGGATCGAACTCCTTTGGCGTCTTGCCGAACACGACCTGCCAGGACAGCCAGAGGTAGCGGAGAATGACAGCCACGACGAACAGGATGTAGATCGAGAACAGCCAGTCGAAGCGGATCTTCAGATAGGCGGTCTTTTCGACCTTCATGAACGTCACGTAGTCGAGCACGGCAGGAAACGAAATCGCGTAGAGCGCGATCAGCGATGCGGCCGCGATGAGGAACATGATGCGGCGAACGCGCGGTGGGGCCGAGGCGTAGAAGAGGTCGAAGCGTATCTCCTCCTCCTCGCGAACAACGAAGGCCGCACCCCACAGCACCAGCCAGATCCACAGGATCACGCTGATTTCATTGGTCCAGCCGATCGGCATGTCGAGCAGATAGCGAAAGACGATCTGCAGCAGGAAGGCCGCGAACATTGCCGCCAGCATGACGGCGAGGACGTTCTCGGCGCGCCGGTATAGCCAGCGGCCAAGGTTTCGGAGCGAAGGTGTCACGCGGGCTTCTCCGCCTGTGAAAGCCATTTCTGGAACGAGGAGGCGCGGCGGAAGTTATCTCCGCCGCGCCTCCAGCTTAGAGCGCGTTGATCTTGTCGACCATGCCGGCCGGCCAGTCCTTGGCGAGGTCCGACGACAGGTATTTCTCCTGAGCGTATTTGCGGAACGCAGCGATGTCGGGCTCGTAGAGCTTGAGGCCCTTGCCCTTGAACAGCTCGACCAGCTCCTTCTCGCGCGCAAGGTGCTTTTGCGTGCTGAATTCGATGGCGGCGTCAGCGGCGGCCTGGAACTTCGCCTGCTTGTCGGCGCCCATGTCGTCCCACACCTTCTTCGACACGGTCAGCAGATCGAAGCCGACCAGGTGCGAGGTCAGCACGATCTGCGACATGACCTCGTAGAACTTCATGTTCTCGACGTTCGGCAGCGGATTGTCCTGGCCGTCGATCGCGCCGGTCTGCAGCCCGGTGTAGACCTCGGCGTAGGCCATCGCGACGGGATTGGCCCCAAGCGCGGTGCCGAGGAACTGCCATGCGTCGCCGCCCGGCATGCGCAGCTTGATGCCCGCCATGTCGGCCGGGGTGGTGATCTTCTTGTCCGGCTTGAGGCCGATCTGCCGGGCGCCGAAATAGGTCGGCCCGAGCACGCGCACGCCAAGCTGGTCCTCGGTCATCTTCTTCATCTGTGCGCCGAGATCGCCGGCGAAGAAGGCTTTCAGATGCGCAGCGTCGCGGAACAAATAGGCGGCGGTGACGATCGACCATGCCGGGATCTGCTTGGAGATATCCTGCGGTGCGATGTTGCCCATCTCGAGATTGCCGCGCTGCAGGGCGACGAGCTCGGTGCCTTGCTTGAACAGATTGCCGCCGTAGTAGCCCTCAAAGACGAAGTCGTCCTTGATCGAGTCGGCGAACATTTTCATCATGTCGGCGCGTATGTCCTGTTCGGAGAACACGGCCGAGAAGCGCAGCTTCGGCTTGTCCTGGGCGAGTGCGGGAAAGGCTGCCGTCGTGGCAAGCACGCCCGCCCCGACCAGGAGTTCCCGCCGTGTGGCATTGAAAGTCATGGTCTTTCCTCCCTATTGGCTATTGTCCAGATCCTGTGTCGGCTGGGTCACGGACTCTCCCGAAGGCGGCAAACGCCGCCTTCATCCGTTCAACATCGGGCGCAAGCCCCGTGAAAAGTTCGAAAGCCCGCACGGCCTGGAACACGGCCATCCCCTCGCCGCTAAGCGTGCGGCAGCCCCGCTGCCGTGCCTGCCTGAGCAGTTCCGTTTCGAGCGGCAGGTAGACGATGTCGGCGACCCAGCACTGCGGTCGCAACAGATCGGCGGCGATCGGCATGCCGGGCAACTTTGCCATCCCGACCGGCGTCGCGTTGACGATACCGTCTGCGCGAGCCGAGGCTGCGGCAAGGTCTGAGACGACCTGCACCTTTTGCGTGCCGCCGGCCGACCTGAGCCGGGACGCCAGCGCTTCGGCCCTGTCGGCCTGTAAGTCGGTGACCAGCAGCGTCTCGACGCCGCTTTCCAACAAGGCGTGGGCCACCGCAGCGCCGGCGCCGCCAGCTCCCAGCAACATCACCTCCCGACGCTTCTCTCCGGCCAGCCCGTGGCGAAAACTCTCCTTGAACCCCCACTTGTCGGTGTTGTGGCCAATGCGCTGGCCGCCCCGGAACACCACAGTGTTGACCGAGCCAAGAATCTCGGCCGCCTCGGAAAGCTCGTCGAGCAGCGGGATGATTTCCTGTTTGTAGGGGAATGTGACGTTGAAGCCGGTGAAGCCGAAGTGCCCGGCGAAGGTGATGAGTTCGGCCAAAGGAGGCGCAGTTTCGCCCATCGCTTCGGTATCGAGCAGCGTATAAACGCAGGAGAGCCCTTGGGCGCGACCTTCCGCCTCGTGCATTGCCGGCGTCCGGGAAAGCTGAATTCCACGTCCGAGCAAACCGACCAATATGCGGCGCGAATTGGGAGACGGCTCCCATTTTTCCGCAGTGGTGGCGGCGAGCAAGGCCAAACGATCCTCCCAAATCGAACTGGCGGCAACTTTGTACCAGCCGGTTAATTTCGTCAACAACTTTGTACTATTCAGTTAATTTGCTAGGCTCAGGTGCCGATGCCACGATTGCGAGTGGCGGACATGAGTGATGAGATAATGCTGAACGAGAAGGCGGCGGCTGGACGCAGTGGGTGGAAGCAGGATCCCGCCGGCGTTCAAAAGAACATACTCGCGGTGGCGATGGCCGAGTTTGCCGCAAACGGCCTTTCCGGCGCGCGCATCGACGAGATCGCGGCAAAGACACATACGTCAAAGCGGATGATCTACTACTATTTCGGCGACAAGGAACGGCTCTACGGCCGGGTACTCGAGGAAGCCTACCGGCAGGTGCGAACGGGCGAGCAGGAGCTGGAGCTGGACCACCTGCCACCAGTCGAGGCACTCAAGCGGCTCGCCGAGTTCACCTTCGACCACCACAGCCGCCATCCGGATTTCATCAGGATCGTGATGATCGAAAACATCCATCATGGCGTGTATCTCGAACAGTCTGAGTTGATCAGGCTGTTGAATGCGGGAGCTATTCAGAAGCTTGAGGCGATTTGCCGGCGCGGGCGCGCGGATGGCCTTTTCCGTGACGACGTGTCCCCACTCGAACTGCACTGGCACATCAGCGCGTCAAGCTTCTTCAACGTCTCCAACCAGGCCACCTTCTCACGCATTTTTGGCAGCATGCTCTACACTGTGGAAGGGCAGCGCTCGCTCCGAAATCATTTGGTGGAAATGGTCGTCGGCCTCGCGGTGAAACGCGATCGAGCGAAAGGGCGCACTCGTGGGGCGGCGCGCCCCTGATCGTCGTGCTTTCCTGATATTCAGGCTGTTGCGGGTCTGCTTCAGACCTTGGTCCCACCGGCCTGCACGTCCCCTGTCGATCTTCGGACGCAAGAGCGGCCGGTCCGCTTTCGGCCCAAAGGCTGCTGGGCGGCTTGGCGCCTGATATCGGACAGTCGATTTACCTTAGCCGCTCCCGGATGCGGACATACCCGACCTCGACGACGGGCTGGATCTGACCAAGCTGCTGGCGCCTAACTGCCCCGAGGCGAGCCTACGGTACGTCCTCGGACGTAAGGGTATTCCATGCGGTACCCCGATCTGGCGCACGTGCGGCTGGCTTACTGATTAATTGCTCTACACTGCTACGATGGGATTCTCATGTCAGTAACTTCTCAACATTGCAGAGATCTGATCTTACCGGTGGCATCGACTCGGTCCTTTTTTGCAACCTTCTTGTGCTCATGATAAATTCCGCCGATTGGGCCTCAAATCGGGGGACGTCGATGACGAGTTTCAATTCGCAAACGATTTCGAAGATTCATCACGACTTGCACCACGACTTGCCGTCTGAGCCGGCTCTGAGAGCGAAAGCTCTCGAGAGTCTCCTGGTCGAGAAGCGCTTGGTCGATCCGGAAGCGATGGACGCGTGGATCGAGATGTATAGGGAGGAGATCGGACCCAAACGCGGCGCGAGAGTTGTGGCGCGAGCGTGGAAAGATCCCGCTTTCAAAGCGCGCCTGCTCGCAAACGCTACGTCGGCGATCGACGAGTTGGGCTTCGCGGGCCACGCGACGGGTCATTTGGACGTTGTCGAGAATACCCCGGATGTTCATAACCTCGTCGTCTGCACGCTTTGTTCCTGCTATCCGTTTTCCATTCTGGGGATGTCGCCCGCATGGTACAAGTCCAACGAGTACAGAGCGCGCGCCGTACGCGATCCTAGGGGCGTCCTGAAAGAATTCGGCGTCGAACTCGAAGACACCATAGAAGTGCGCGTCTGGGACTCGACGTCAGAAAGACGATACCTCGTGCTGCCGCAACAGCCGGAGGGCACTCAGAGCCTGGACGAGGACTCTCTTGCGCGGCTGGTGACGCGCAACTCGATGATCGGAACTGAAAGGGATCTCTCGCCGTCACTGAGAGGCCGCTGATGGATGGCGTTCATGATCTCGGTGGACGAGAAGGCTTTGGCCCGATTCAACGCCTGGGCGATGGTCGACCTTTCCATGAACAGTGGGAAATACGAGCCTTCGGATTAGCGCAGGCCGCCGCTGGCGACAGCGACTGGTCGATAGACTGGTTCCGGCACTGCCGCGAGTTGATCGTTCCGGCGGACTACCTGACTCGATCCTATTTCGATCATTGGCTGCTCACCCTTGCAGCTGAAATGATCGACGTGGGCTATATCACTTTGGCGGAGCTCAAATCGGGGGCATCGACATTCACGCCGCAGCCAGGATATCCGTCCGAGACTGCGGAGGAGGCGAGAGCTTATGCGAGAAATCCACGCAGCTACGCGGTCGAAATCGATGCTCGGCCATCGTTTCCCCTAGGCGAGACCGTCCGCGGAAAGATGTCGGGGCACTCGGGACATACTCGTCTTCCCGGTTATGTGCGCGGCAGAAAGGGAAGCATCTTCGCTTGTCATGGTGCGCATGTATTCCCGGATGCGTCTGCACGGGGCGAACATAAGGCGGAGCACCTTTATACCGTCAGCTTCGCCGCATCGGAACTGTGGCCGGAAGCGAAGGACCGGCGGGATCGCGTTTTTGTCGATCTTTGGGAGAGCTACCTTGAGCGTGCCTGATCCCGGCTACGCGCCGTTGAGGAGACGAGACGACGAGCCAATCTTCGCTGAACCATGGCACGCCCAAGCAATGGCAATCGCCAATCTATTGATTGGATCGGGGACGATCTCGCACTCAACATGGACGGGAACCCTGGGCGAGGAAGTCCGCTTGGCAAGTCTTGCTGGGAGCGCCGACGACGCAGGCACGTATTACACAGCCGTGCTGTCTGCACTCGAACATATTCTAGATGCTGCAGGGAACGTGTCGTGCGCGGAGCTGGCACGCCGTCGGGACGAATGGCGGCGAGCATATTTGCACACTCCTCACGGACAGCCAGTGGAGCTTGACTGCGGCCGATTTACCCAAGCTTCAGACTAGAATCCCCTTCTGGTTCGACCGTGGAAACCGCAAGACTACACGCTTGAAGTCGGCAAGGCCGACGCGCATCCGCTGCCCCCCTTAAAGGAGACTCGATCAGGAATATTTATTAGTTCTTCGGCATTTGAGGTGGCACAAGTTGAACGTATGGCGTCGTCGGTTCCTTGTCAGAGCGAATGCGGCTCGGGGCCGGCTTCCCGTGGTTGCCGAGCGACCTAATGTATTGATAGAGCGATTGCATATCGCTCTCCTCCATCGCTCGAAGATTGTACCAAGGCATCGGTGGAGACGTTCTAATGCGCTTCAGCATCCCTACGAATCCACGCTCGGTCATTGCCGAAGCATCTATCCGAAGATTGGTCGCATAGGTCGTACCCCAAGGACCGCGCCAGCCGACCGAGCTGCCCATTAAAGCCTTTTCAGGATCAATCTTGCCTTCTGATTCCCTGTAGCCTTCGGTATGGCAATCGTGGCACCCACCAACGATTGATACCTGCAACCCTCGTTCGACAGATACTTCGCCTTGAGCGAAGGCTGCAATTGGCATCGTGCCGGCTAATAGGAAAAACAGGCTTGTGGCGCGCATCCTTTCCTCTCCATGGCTGCCGCTAAATTAGCTAGTCTCATTGATCAGCGGCATCTTGCCTTTCCGGCGGAATTTTTGCACCCGTTCCACCGTACTGGCCTCGACCGTGACACGGCCAAGCACCTGCACGATCACACGGCCCAGATCCTCATCGACAAAGACGACATCGCCCTCAAATCTCATCCTGTCGTCAACGGTTTGCCGGAGACGCTGACGGTCCGCGTGCAGACAGGGCCGGCGATCAACGGAACCGAGCTTCGCGACGCCACCGGCAAGATCACCTTCGGTCAGTTCACCAACCAGATCGAGTATCAGGACGCCGGCTCGGCGCTAAACAACGAGATGAAGAAGGAGGTGCTGGCGAAAGTCGATACCAGCGCCTTGACCGGCAAGACCATAGCCGTGGTCGGCGCCTTCAAGCTGGTCAATCCGAAGAGCTGGCTGGTCACGCCAGTGAGGCTGGACGTCAAATGAATTCGGCTTCCGGCACAGAGCCCGCTAACGGCGACGCCGTGCTTTCGGCGCGCAATGTCGTCATGTCCTATGGCGGGGTTCACGCACTCAAAGGCGTGAACTTCGACATCCATCGCGGCAAGGTCACCACACTGTTCGGGGAGAATGGCGCCGGCAAGTCGACGCTGATGAAGATCCTGTCCGGCGTGGTGACGCCGACATCCGGCGATATCGTCCTCGACGGCAATCTTGTCAGCTTTTCCTCGTCGTCGGATGCGCGCGATCGCGGCATTTCGATCATCCACCAGGAACTGAGCCTGGCGCCGAACCTGAGCGTTCGCGACAACATCTTCATGGGCCGCGAACTGCGCACCAGAACCGGCCTCGACTTCGCCGAGGAGTCGCGTCAGGCGCGCGCGCTGATGGCCGACCTCGAGGAAGACATCGATCCGATGACCCTGGTCGAGGACCTGCGCCTGGGGCAGCAGCAGATCGTCGAGATCGCGCGGGCGCTGTCGGTCGATTCACGCATCCTGATCATGGACGAACCGACCTCGGCGCTCAGCGCGACGGAGGTGGAAGTGCTGTTCAAGGTTATCCGCGATCTGACCAGCCGCGGCGTCTCCATCGTCTACATATCGCATCACCTCGAGGAGGCGCTGCAGATCACCGACTACGCCGTGGTGCTGCGCGACGGGGCGATCACGGCGACGGCCGAAGCCAAGGACATCGACCTCGAATGGATCGTCCGCAACATGGTGGGTGAGAATTTTGACCTCGGCTCGCCGCCGACCGGCCATGAATTCGGTGAGGTCGCGCTGTCGATCGAGGATGTCAGCATCACCGACGCTTCGGGTTCAGGCTATGTCGTCGATCATCTGTCGCTGGATGTCAGGGCAGGCGAGATCGTTTGCATCTATGGGCTGATGGGCGCCGGGCGAACGGAATTGCTGGAAGCCGTCGCCGGACGCGTGCCGATGGCGGGCGGGCGGGCGCTTTTGGAAGGCGAGGACGTCTCGGGGCTGACCATTGCCCAGCGCATCGCCGGAGGTTTGGTGTTGGTCCCCGAGGACCGCCAGCGCGATGGTCTGGTCCAAACCATGTCCGTCGGCCGCAATCTGTCGCTGGCCAGCATCGAGGCGTTCGCCAAGGGCCTGTTCCTGTCCCGGCCCAGGGAACGCGCACTGATCGACGATTCGATCCGCAAGGTGACCATCAAGACCGCGGGCGGCAACGCCATGATCGGATCGCTGTCGGGCGGCAACCAGCAGAAGGTCGTCATCGGCAAGATGCTGACGACAAATCCCAAGGTCATCCTTCTCGACGAGCCGAGCCGCGGCATCGATGTCGGCGCCAAGGCCGAAGTCTTCCGCTTGCTCAGCGAGCGCGCCGCGCAAGGCCTGGCGGTGGTCTTCTCGACCTCGGAGGTCAATGAGTGTCTCAGTATTGCCCACCGCATCGTGGTGATGCGGCGCGGCAAGATTTCAGCCGAATTCGGCGCGAACGCCACCAAAGAGCAGATCATGGCCGCCTCGGGCGAAGCCGTGGTCGCCTGATCACAGAATTTCGGAGCCCCGATCATGACCGATGTCAGCCAGGCCAGCAAACAGTCCAGCCCCAGTGCGGGCGGCGAAGGCTTCGACGTGGCCAAGCTGCTGCTTGAAGGCCGGGCCTTCTTTGCCCTGATCGTCATCATCGTCGTCTTCTCGATCCTGTCGCCCTACTACCTCTCGGTGGCGAACTTCCTGACCATGGCCTCGCATGTCGCCATCTTCGGGATTCTCGCCGTCGGCATGCTGCTTGTCATCCTCAACGGCGGCATCGACCTGTCGGTCGGATCGACGCTCGGCCTTGCCGGCGTCGTCGCCGGATTCTTGATGCAGGGCGTGACGCTGACCTGGCTTGGCGTGGTTCTCTACCCGCCGGTCTGGGTGGTCGCGGTGCTGGCCTGCATGCTGGGCGCCGCTGTCGGGCTTATCAACGGCGTGCTGATCGCGCGGTTCAAGGTTCCGGCCTTCGTCGCCACGCTCGGCGTCATGTACATGGCGCGCGGCCTGGCGCTGCTGATGACCAGCGGCCTGACCTATAACAATCTAGGCGGCAAGCCGGAGCTGGGCAATACCGGCTTCGACGCGCTCGGCTTCAACCGTCTGTTCGGCGTGCCGACCGGCGTCGTGGTTCTGGCGGTCATCGCGCTGATCGGCAGCATCGTCTTGAACCGCACCGCTTTTGGCCGCTGGCTCTACGCCTCGGGCGGCAATGAGCGCGCCGCCGAACTCTCCGGCGTTCCGGTCAAGGGCGTGCAGATTTCCGTCTATGTGCTTTCGGGCATCTGCGCCGCCATTGCCGGCCTGATCCTGTCCTCGCAGCTGACCTCGGCCGGACCGACCGCGGGCACCACTTACGAATTGACAGCCATCGCTGCCGTCGTCATCGGCGGCGCGGCGCTGACCGGCGGGCGCGGCAACATCCGCGGCACTTTGCTCGGGGCCTTCGTCATCGGCTTCCTGTCCGACGGTCTGGTGATCATCGGTATCTCATCCTACTGGCAGACAGTGTTCACCGGCGCCGTCATCGTGCTCGCCGTGCTCCTCAATGCCGTTCAGTATCGCCGCCGTAGCAAGCTCCCGGCTTCGACGGGCGGCCAACCGACTTCTCAGAAACGGGGGAAGGCCGAAGCTGCCAATCCTGCCCAAGGGAAGACTGCCAGGTGACTGGCAGCAACGCCGCGTAAATCATTGGAGGAATGTACATGAAAATCGTGCTTAGAAGTTTGCTTGCTGCCGCGATGGTGGTCGGGTTTAGCGCAGCCGCATCGGCCGCCGGCCTGATCTCGATCATCGTCAACGATCCGGCCAACCCGTACTGGCTGACCGAGGGCAACGTCGCCAAGGCCGAGGCCGAAAAGCTCGGCTATACGGCCAATGTCGCTGCCCACAAGGGCGACACCAACACGGAAAGCAATCTGATCGACACCGCCATCACCAACAAGTCGGTGGCGATCATCCTCGACCCGGCCAATGCCGATGGTTCGGTCGGCGCGGTGAAGAAGGCGATTGCCGCCAACATCCCGGTTTTCCTCGTCAATGCCGAGATCAACCAGGAAGGCCTCGCCAAGGGACAGCTCGTCTCCAACAATGCGCAGGGTGCGGCTCTCGGTGCCCAGCAGTGGGTGCAGGCGGTCGGTGAAAAGGGCAAATATGTCGAACTGCTCGGCGCCCCGTCGGACAACAACGCCGCGACGCGCTCGAACGGCTACGCGACCGTGCTGAGCCAGTACCCGGATCTCGAAAAGGCTGCTTCGCAGGTTGCCAACTGGGATCGTACCCAGGGTCACGACAAGATGCAGAGCATGCTGCAGGCCAATCCCGACATCGTCGCCGTGATCAGCGGCAATGACGAAATGGCGCTTGGTGCGGTTGCCGCGCTGAAGGAAGCCGGCAAGCTGGCTGGCATCAAGGTCGGCGGCTTCGATGGCTCGCCGGATGCGGTTGCGGCCATCAAGTCGGGCGAACTGCAGTACACCGTGCTTCAGCCAGTCGCCATCTTCTCGGCCAAGGCCGTGCAGCAGGCCGACTCGTTCATCAAGTCGGGCGCTACCGGTGCTACCAGCGAGAAGCAGCTGTTCGATTGCCTTCTCATCACCAAGGACAATGTGGACAAGTACACTGCACCCTTCGTGCTGTCGGAGTAAAACCTGCACAGGGGGTGTCCTTGCGGACACTCCCTGCCTCTTCTACGGCTTCCAGACAACAAAGACTGCTCCTTGTGAATTGCCTTCATAACCATCCGGAACTTGCCGCATGAAAGACCTGCTGATCGGGATCGACGCGGGAACGTCCGTGATCAAATCGGTCGCTTTCGATCTTTCGGGGCGGCAGTTGGCGATGGCGTCGGTGACCAACAGGTTCGTCACGCTGGAAGGTGGCGGCGCCGAGCAGGACCTGGATCAGACCTGGCGCGACATGGTGCTGACCGTTTGCGATCTGGCGACGAAAATTCCCGATCTCGCGCGGCGAACCGCAGCTGTCGCGATCACCGGGCAGGGCGACGGCACCTGGCTGATCGATGGTGACGGCATGCCGGTCGGGCGCGCCTGGCTCTGGCTCGACGCCCGCGCCGGACATCTGGTGGACGAGATGCGTGGCGATGCCCGCGACCGCATACGGTTCGAGATCACCGGTACAGGTCTCAACGCCTGCCAGCAGGGTGCTCAGCTCAGCTGGCTGAAGAGGAACAGCCCGGAAGTCCTTGAGAAGGCGACCTCTGCCTTTCATTGCAAGGACTGGCTTTATTTCAAGATGACCGGCGAGCGCGCCACCGATCCCTCGGAAGGCACTTTCACCTTCGGCGATTTCCGCTCGCGTAGCTATTCCGACGAGGTGCTCGACATTCTCGATCTGACGACGCACCGCCGCCTGTTGCCGCCCATGCTCGAGGGCACCACCGACCATCATCCGCTTTCTACGTCGGCAGCCGGAGAGACCGGGCTGCTTGAGGGCACGCCGGTGGTGCTGGGCTACGTCGACATGGTCAGCACCGCGCTTGGCGCCGGCCTCTACGATCCGAGCGGCAATGTCGGCTGCACGGTCATCGGCTCGACCGGCATCCACACGCGCCTGGCGCGCACTGCCGACGATGTCGTGCTCAACGACAACGCATCCGGCTACACGATCGCCATGCCGGTTCCGGGCGCCTATGCGCAACTGCAATCCAATATGGCGGCGACGCTCAACATCGACTGGCTGCTTGGCCTGGCGCGCGACGTGCTGACCGCCAGTGGCGTAAAACCTTCGCGCGACGAGCTGCTGAAAGCGCTCGATGCCTGGGTCGAAGGATCGGAGCCGGGATCGCTGGTCTACCAGCCCTATATATCGCTCGCCGGCGAACGCGGCCCGTTCGTCGATCCAGACGCACGCGCAGGCTTCATCGGCCTTTCGGTCAAGCACAGCTTTGGCGATCTGGCGCGCGCCGTTCTTGAGGGGTTGGCCTTCGCCGCACGCGATTGTTACCAGGCGATGGGCCGCATGCCCCGCGAAATCCGCCTGTCGGGCGGTGCGGCGCGCAGCCCGTCACTGCGCCGCATCATCGCCGCTGCGACCCGTGCGCAAGTCAGAACCAGCAGCCGCCAGGAGGCAGGTGCTGCGGGTGCGGCGATGATGGCCGCGGTCGGGCTCGGCGTCTATCGCTCCATGGATGATTGTTGCGCCGAATGGGTGACGCCGCTTCTGGGTGAGTGCGATGCCTATGACGAGGCGCTTTCCCACACTTACGATGCGCTGTTTCCATCCTTCGTCGCGGCGCGCCAGGCGCTGCGGCCGGTGTGGAAGGGCATGGCGCACCGCACAGGAGCAAAGTCTTGAGCGATACGTCTGATGTAGTCGATCTCTTCGTCATCGGCGGCGGCGTCAACGGCGCCGGCATAACGCGCGATGCGGCCGGTCGTGGGCTTTCGGTCATCCTGTGCGAGAAGGATGATCTGGCGCAAGGCACCAGTTCGCGCTCCGGCAAGCTGGTGCATGGCGGCCTGCGCTATCTCGAATATTACGAGTTTCGGCTGGTGCGCGAAGCGCTGATCGAGCGCGAGGTGCTGCTGGAGGCGGCGCCGCACATCATCTGGCCGATGCGCTTCGTTCTGCCGCACAGTCCCGAGGATCGGCCGGCCTGGCTGGTGCGACTCGGGCTGTTTCTCTACGACCATCTTGGCGGCCGCAAGCGGCTGCCGGGGACGCGGACGCTGAACCTGAGGACCGCGCCGGAAGGGGCGCCGATCAAGGACGAATTCAAGCGCGGCTTTGAATATTCCGACTGCTGGGTCGATGATGCGCGGCTGGTGCTGCTCAATGTGCTCGACGCCAGTCAGCGCGGTGCAAAAGTCTTCACGCGCACCGCCTGTATTGCTGCCCGGCGCGAAGGCGGCCTGTGGTCGATCGACATGCAGGATGGCCGCACCGGTGCTGTCACTAAGATCCGCGCGCGCGGGCTGGTCAACGCGGCGGGGCCGTGGGTCAACGATATCGTCAGCCGCGTTGCCGGGCAGAATTCCACCCGCAACGTTCGCCTGGTGAAAGGCAGCCATATCGTCGTGCCGAAATTCTGGGAGGGACGGCAGGCCTATCTCATCCAGAACAACGACAAGCGGGTGATCTTCGTCAACCCGTATGAGAACGATCTGGCGCTGATCGGCACCACCGACATTCCCTATGAAGGCAGGCCCGAGGAAGTGGCGGCCGAGGCCAGCGAAATCGACTACTTGATCAAGGTGGTCAATCGCTACTTCAAACGCCAGCTGACAGCGCAGGACGTGGTCTACAGTTTCTCAGGCGTGCGTCCGCTCTATGACGACAATGCCGACAATCCGAGCGCGGTGACGCGCGACTACATCTTCGAGCTGGACGCCCCAAACGGTGGTGCACCGCTGCTTTCGGTGTTCGGCGGCAAGATCACCACCTTCCGCAAGCTTTCCGAACATGCGCTGGAAAGGATCCAACCGTTCTTTCCGACGATGAAGAAGGCCTGGACGGCCAAAATTCCCTTGCCGGGAGGCGACCTGCCCAACGCGGATTTCGAGCAATTCCTGAGCGATCTGCACGCCGAGTTTTCCTGGCTCAGCCCGTCATTGGTGAAGCATTATGCCCGAAGCTACGGCACGCGCACGCGCGCTCTGCTGAAAGGCGTCAAGAATGAAGCCGATCTCGGCCGCCGTTTCGGCCCGGATTTCTACGAGCGGGAAGCGGTTTTCCTGTTCGACACCGAATGGGCTATGACCGCCGCCGACGTCCTCGAACGCCGGACCAAACACGGGCTGCATATCGATGCGGCCGAGCGCCAAACGTTCGAAGACTGGTGCGCTAACAGCATGGCGGCGGCAAACTGATGGCCTTCACGCTCTCCCTCAATACCAACCCGCTGGTGAATCGCTTCGCCGATCCGGACGATCTGATCGACGCCATCGCCTATGGCATCGGCATCCGCGACGTGCAGCTGACGCATGAATTCGTCAACCCGGGCTGGCCGGCGGCAACGATTGCCAAATTCCTGCGCCTGTTCAACAGCGCCCTGGCGCGGACCGGCGTGCGTATCACCTCGGGCATGACCGGACCCTATGGCCGACTTAATCATTTCGGTCATCCAGATGCGGATGTGCGCCGCTACTATGTCGACTGGTTCAAGACCTTTGCCGACATTTCCGCCGAGCTTGGCGCGTCGGGCATGGGCACACAGTTCGCCATATTCACCTACAAGGACTTTGACGATCCGCAGCGACGCGCGGCCCTTCTCGACATCGCGCTCGAATGCTGGGGCGAGGTGGCCGAGCACGCCAAGGCGGCGGGCCTGAGCTATTTGTTCTGGGAGCCGATGTCGGTGGGGCGCGAGTTTGGCCATACGATCGAAAGCTGCGTCGAATTGCAGGGCGCCATCGATGCGGCCAAGCTGCCGATCCCGATGCAGATGATGGTCGACATCGACCATGGCGACGTGACCTCGCCCAACCCTGACGACACCGATCCCTATGCCTGGGCGAAAGCCTTTCCATTGCAATCGCCGATCATCCACATCAAGCAGTCGTCGATGAACAAGGGCGGACACTGGCCGTTCACGGCGGCGTACAACAAGGATGGCCGCATCATTCCGCAGAAGCTGCTCGACACGGTGCGAGCGGGTGGCGGAACCGACAATGAGATTTGCCTTGAACTTTCCTTTCGGGAGAGGGAACCGGTCGATCATCAGGTTGTTGCAATGATCCGCGAGTCGGTGGATTTCTGGGCGCCTTACGTCGACAGCGGCCGCGACAGTCTCAAGCCTCGCGCTTGAGGTAAAACGCCGGCTCGAAAGCTGGCGCCGATGCTGGCCGAGAAAACACGTGTCGTCCGAATTTCGGATCGAAGGAGAAAAGAATGACCCCATATTGGGTCGGCACCAGCTGGAAGATGAACAAGACGGTGGCGGAGGCGTTGCAATTCGCCGAGGCATTGGCGGCCTTCGTGCCCGGCTTCGATCCGGCGATACAGCCTTTCGTCATTCCGCCGTTCACCGCCGTGCGGCAGGTGAAGACGGCGCTCGCCAACACACGCGTCAAGGTTGGCGCGCAGAACATGCACTGGGCCGATGCCGGTGCGTGGACGGGCGAGATTTCGCCGGTGATGCTCAGGGATTGCGGACTCGACCTGATCGAACTCGGCCATAGTGAGCGCCGCGAGCATTTTGGCGAGACGGACAAAACCGTGGGACTGAAAACGGCGGCGGCGGTCAGGAACGGTTTCGTGCCGCTGATCTGCGTCGGCGAGACGCTGGCGGAGCGCGAGGGCGGCCGCGCCGATGACATCCTGACCGCGCAGGTTCTGGGCGCGCTGCAAGGCCTCGCGGACCATGAATTGTCGGCGGAAATCCTGTTTGCCTATGAGCCGGTGTGGGCGATCGGCGAGAAGGGCATCCCGGCCAGCGCCGACTATGCCGACAAGCAGCAGGCGCTGATCAAACAGGTCGCCGCCAGCCGATTGCCGCAGACCCCGCTTGTGCTCTACGGCGGCAGCGTCAACCCCGGCAACGCGGCCGAACTGATCGGCCAGCCGCATATCGACGGGCTGTTCATCGGCCGCTCGGCATGGCAAGCGGAAGGCTATATCGACATTCTTAAAAAGACGTCGGCCGCCATCGCGCGCTGACCACGAAGCAAAGGAGTTATCGCCATGAAGATCGCACTTGGGGCCGACAGCGCCGGCAAGCCGTTGCTCGATGTCATCGCCAAGCATCTCGCCACCAAGCCCGAGTTGCAGGTCGTCGATCTCAGCCAGGCCGGCTACTACGCCGATATCGCCGCCGCAGTTGGCCACGAAATTATCGACGGCAATTACGACCGCGCCATCCTGTTTTGCGGCACCGGCATCGGCGTCAGCATCTCGGCCAACAAGGTGCCGGGCATTCGCGCTGCGCTCACCCACGACACCTATTCGGCGGAGCGCGCCGCAAAATCCAACAATGCTCAGATCATCACCATGGGCGCCCGCGTCATCGGCCCCGAACTGGCGAAGTCGATCGCCGATGCGTGGCTGGCCTCGGAGTTCGATCCGAACGGCCCCTCTGCCGGGAACGTGAATGCCATCGACAAGCTCGACGCCAAGCGCTGAAGACGGGTCTTTCCGGATAGAGTCAAGTTGAGCCTCTATCCTGTTGTTTGAAAATGACCTTTCCCGGAAGGGATATGGTCTAGCTCGTCAGGGCGGCCCGCATCGCCTCGATCACCGTTACGGCGGACGCAGCGCCTGGATCCATATGGCCAAGCGAGCGTTCGCCAAGGCGGGAGGCCCGACCCTTGGTGGCGATCATCGCCTTGGTCGCTTCCGCGCCGGCCCTTGCGGCCTCGACCGCAGCCGCAAGACTGCCAGCCAGACCCTTGCCGGCGGCCAGCGCCTCGCCCGCCGCTGTCGCGGCGGGCGCCCAGGCATCCATCATCGTCTTTTCGCCTGTTTCAGCCTTGCCGCGATCCTGTATGCCTTTGGCCATCGCCTGGAACACGGCAACGGTGTCGGCTTCGTCGAGCGTCGTCTTGCCCTTCACGGCTGCAGCGCCGCGCATGAGCGCGGTGGCGTAGAGCGGACCCGAGGATGCGCCGACGGCGTTGAGGAACGACTTCGCTGCCGTGTTCAGCAAGGCGGTCGGATCGGTGGTGGCGGCGTCCAGTGCGGCCACCGCATCGCGTGCCGCGGAGAAGCCAAGCTCCATCGCAATGCCGTGGTCAGCATCGCCGATCACGCCGTCAAGCGCGCACAGACGGTCCCTGTCGGCTGACATGGCATCGGCGATGGCCGCGAACATCCCGGCGAGGCGGGCGCTGTCAATTGTCGTCATCTCTTGTTCCTTGCCTTTGGCCAAGTTTACCCGGCGCGAAACATGGCGCAGTCGCAAGGGTGGTCCAGCATCGTCTGCAACTCGCCGTCAAGCTGATGCAAGGTGATCGAGGCGCCGGCCATCTCCAGCGAGGTGCAGTAATTGCCGACCCAGGTTGCGTGGACGCCGACGCCGATGTCGGCCAGCCTTTGCGACAGCCGCCGGTTCATGATGTAGAGTTCCATCAGCGGTGTCGAGCCGAGCGAATTGACGAGAATGGCGACGCGGTCGCCGCGCGACGGCGCCATTTCCTGCAAAATATGGTTGAGCATCTCGTCGGTGACCTCGTCGGCGCTTTTCAACGGCCCCCGCGCGACGCCGGGCTCGCCATGGATGCCCATGCCGATCTCCATCTCGTCGTCGCCGATCTCGAAATTCGGCCGCCTTGTTTGCGGCAGCGAGCAAGGCGAAAGCGCGACACCCATGGTGAAGGTGTGATCGTTGGCCTTCGTGGCGATGCGCTCGCACTCGTCGAAGGACAGCATACGGTCGCAAGCGGCACCGGCCGCCTTGAAGATGAAGAAATTGCCGGCGACGCCACGACGCTTGTGCCTTTCGCCGCGCGGCGCGGAAGCGACGTCGTCGGTGCTCAGCACCGTGCGCACTTCGATGTCGTCCATCGCTGCCATCTCGGCCGCCAGGTCAAAATTCATGACGTCGCCGGCATAGTTGCCATACATGAACAGAACCCCGGCGCCGCCGCTCACCGCCTTGGCGCATTCGAGGATAGGATCGGGAGGAGGGGAGGCAAAGACGTTGCCGATCGCCGCCGCATCGGCCAGCCCTTTGCCGACAAAGCCGAGAAAGCTCGGTTCGTGGCCCGAGCCGCCGCCGATGACGAGGCCGACCTTTCCTTGGCGCGGTCCGTCACGGGCGATGATGGAGCGTGGGCTCCCGTCCGCGCTCTTGAGATGGCGGGGATGCGCGGCGAGAATGCCTTCCAGCATCTCGTCGACGGCGCGGTTGCCGTCGTTGATGATCTTCTTGGTCTGCACCGGCATCCTCCCGATCTCGGTATCTCGCAAATACTACCGGGTGTTATCGTGATTTCCACCCGGCAGGAAAAGTTTCATGCGGCAAGTTTTTCACGCGACGCCTGCACGCAAGCCTTGGCTGTTTCTTTCGCCTTGACGTGGTGGGGCAGCTTGCCGCTACAGCGGTTCATCGTTTCGACGCCGAACCGCTATATCTCTTTCTTTGACGCAATTCCCAAGGGAAAGCGCTATGCGCTTTTCCCGGGAAAACCGTTTCACACTTTTCCTGGAATTGCTCTAACCACCAACGCCGTCGCGGATGGCTGAGAAATAGCGGTCGGTTCCGACCTGCCCACCCTTCAGCGCCACTTCCAGCCCGTCGATAGCCTTGACGCGCGAATGGGCGACGCACAGCGGGGAGCCGGGCGATGCCGGCAGCGGCATCCTGACCGCCAGCGCATCGACGCGCATCTGTCCGAGCGCATGGCTCGACGTGTCGCCGCCTGCGATGATCACGCGCCGCAGTTCCTGCTCCTCGGTCAGTTGCCGCAGCAGCGTACCGAGGCTGCGGCCGAGCTTGTGACGAGCGCCTTCCCGGCGGTCGATCTCGACGCCGCGATCGGCCGTGGGTCCGAGCGCGGTGTAGAGGATAACGCTGCGCCCGGCTTCCAGGCTGGCGCGACCGGCTGCCGCTGCGCGTGCGATCGCATCGCCGGAAGCTTCGGAGACAAGTTCGACGGGATCAACCTCGATGCCGTCGAAGCCGTCGGTCAAAGCGTGCCGGATCTGTCGTTCGGTCGTCGGCGAACAACTGCCCGACACAACCGCGATCCGGTCGGCAGCACCCGGCGGCGAAAATTTTGGTTCAGCAGTGACTGTCCCGTTCGATGCCCATTCGGCCAGCAGCGCATATTCGATCCCGGACGAGCCGACGACGAAAGAACCGCCCGGCTTGCGGACGCGCCATATCTCCTTGCCCGCAAGCACCTGCGTCTCCCGGCTATCGACATCGACAAGCACGATATCGGTGCCGTCGGCGAACAAGCGATCGAAGGTTTCCGAGCGCGACGCCGACTGCAGTGTCGCGAGGTCGATCAGCCCCGACGTCAGTTCCGTTTGCCGCGACAGATGGATCAGCATGTCGGATTCATCCATCGGTGTCGTCGGGTGGCGGCTCATCACCGGATGGCGGTCGATGCGGAAATACTTTTCACGGTAGGCCGCGAACAGATGGCCAAAGGCGGTGTAACGCTTGAGCTGAGGCGCCCCGACCAGCAGTGGCACGCTGCCCTGCGCGAAGACCGAACGGCCGATCTCGATCGCCCTGCCGATGCTGCCGATCGTCGGGCTGGAATCGAAGGTCGAGCAGACCTTGTAGTGGCAGATCGCGGCGTTCAGCGTCATCAGCCAGGTGAAGGCGTCCTTGAGATACGTGTCCATCCATTGCGGTGTCTCGCTGCGGCTGGTGCCGGCCAGGCCAATGGCTCGGCAATGTGCGAACTGCGCAAGCATGGCCGCGTCCGGTTGGCGCATGAACAGCACGGTCGGCACGCCGCCGAGTTCGAGCGCCTCCATGACGTCGGTCGAACCGGTGAGATCGTCGCCATAATAGCTGAGCAGCAGGTCTTGCATCGCTTCAGGCTGCCTTGCCGTCGCCGAATTTTTCGATCGACCGCGTCAGCTCAGGATGGCCCAAGGCGAACTCCGCCAGCGGAATGCCGTCGACCGCAGCTTGCCAGGCCTGCTGCACGGCGCGCACGCCGGCGCCCGGCCCGTCCGGATGGCTGACGATGCCCCCGCCGCACAGATAGAGCAGGTCGACCGTGCGGCCGGTTCGTGCATAGGTCTCGGGCGCCTGCCCGCCCCACTGGCCGGAGCCGGCCACTGGCAGCGCGCAGTCCTCAGGCAAAAAGATCGGTGTCGTCACCGCCTTGAAGGATTCGACGAAGGACGCGTCCGGCTCCCAGTATTTCGATTGGATGCCGTTGATCTGGAACTGGTCGACGCCGAGCAGCCGCCAGAATTGCTGCCAGACCTTGAAGTCCATGCCGAGGCCGGGATGGCGGGTGAGGATATCCCAGCCGTTGCGATGGGCGTGCAGCACCAGGCTAGAGCGCTTCCTGAGAAAGGCCATGCCGCCGAAGCCGATGGAATTGATGTTGACCACCGCGCAATTGCCACCGGCCTTGGCGACAAAGTCGTGGTTGCGCATCATCTCGTCCGGATCGGCATGCGAAATGCCGAAGGCATACATCACCTTCTTGCCGGTCTTCTGCTCGTGGTCGAGGATGAGCGGCATGATCGCCTTCACCCGCTCCGCCAAGGGCGAATAGGCCGGGCTCATCAGCTTCTCGTCGTCTTTGATGAAATCGACGCCGGCGGCGATCAGTTCGCCCACCATTGCGGCCGTCTCATGAGGTCGCAGCCCCAGCGCCGGCTTGACGATGGTGCCGATGATCGGCCGATCCGTGACGCCGGTCAGCCGGCGGCTGCCGGCGACGCCGAATTGCGGTCCTGGATGCGCGCCGCGGAACTGCTCCGGCAGTTTCATGTCGACGACGCGAATGCCGGACAGACCCTTGATCGAATAGGCGCCGCCAATGGCAATGGTCATCAGCGCCGATAGGTCGGTGCCGATGGCATCGAACGGAAAGGCGATATCGACATCCGCACGCTTGAAAGGCCCGTCACCAGCCTCAGGAATGGAGGGCCGAAGGGCGTCGGGCAAATGCCGTATCGCCAGGACGCGCGCCGCCACCCGGGCCTTGAGCTCCTCCGTCTCGCCGGGCAGCGCAACGAAGGTTCCGGTCGACTGGTCGCTGGCGATCTTGGCTGCCAGCGCGTCGATGCTGCCTGATGTCTCGATGCGGTAGGTGAGCGTGATCATGGTTCGTTGTCTGAGGCCGCAGGAGGTTCGAAAAGAGTTCCTTGATCGTCGAAATCTGGTATAATGAGTACATAAGCTTTGCAAGCGATATCCTGCTCGCAGGATATGGGCTGATTGGCTGGCAGGCATTCTGGAAATCGTGGCGGCAGTGCTAGATAGACACCGTTCAAGGGAGTGATTCGCGACGATGAACCGTTCGGAGCCGATCGTCCGGCGCAAACTTTCCGACGAAGTGTTTTTGCGGCTGAAGCGCCTGATCACCAGCGGAGAATTGACGCCCGGCGACGACATGCCGTCGGAGCGCGAGCTGATGGAGCGCTTCGAGGTCGGCCGGCCCGCCATCCGCGAGGCCATGCAGGCGCTGAGCAATATGGGCCTGGTCGCGATCTCGCATGGCGAGCGCGCCAAGGTGCTGCAGTTGACCGCCAAGTCGATCATCAAACAGGTCGATGGCGCGGCCAAGATCATCCTGTCGTCGTCGAAGGACACGCTGGAACACCTGAAAACCGCGCGCATCTTCTTCGAGCGCGGCATGGTCAGGGAAGCCGCCGAAAACGCAACCGCCGAGGACGTTGAGCGACTGCGGGCCACAATTGCCGAACAGCGCGGCTTTCGCGGCGATTCCGAAGCCTTCATCTCCGCCGACATGAAGTTTCACACCCAGATCGCGGCGATTTCAGGCAACCCGATCTATGTCGCCGTCAGCGAGGCGATGCTCGGTTGGCTGAAGGAATATCATACGGAAATGCTGATCTGGACCGGCAAGGAAAAGTTCACGCTGACCGAGCACGAAGAGATCATCGACCGCATCGAGAAGAAGGATGCCGACGGCGCCGAGAAGGCGATGATCAAGCATCTCGAGCGCTCCCGCGCGCTCTATGTGATGAATTCCGAAAAATAGCTTAGCTGATCCGCGCGATCGCGTAAGGCGCCATCAAGAATTGCTCCCGACCAAGCGCTGAGATGTCGACCGGCACGTCGCCCGCTGTCAGGTTCACCAGCCACAAGATGATCTTGCCCGACACGGAGCGCCCGGCGAGCGCCAGCACCTTGGTCTCATCGCTCGTCCTTGCCGCCACATGCGCAAGGCCGGCCATTTCGCAAATCCCCCTAATGGCATCGAAGATCGGCCGGGGCGTTCCTTCCGCGACGGGTTCGCCGGATGACGCCAGCACGCCGAATGGTCCGGTGAAGCCGGAGAGCGTGAGCAGCTCCAGCCCGGCCGGCGCGACGCGCGCGGCATAGCCGATCGTCCATGCTGCGGCGAACAGGCCGGCATGACGCGGATCGCGGTCGGCCATGGCGATGCGCAGACCGTGCGGATTGGCTTTGGTCGCGCCGCCATAGGGGTTCTGGCGCATGGCAATCGTCGACGGCCCGATGCGGTAGGGTTTGTCGCCGAAGATCGCCCGCGCCGACGCGGTGATGAAGGGCAGCGCCTCCAGCGATTGCATGACGCTGAGATCGTCGGCGGCATGCACGATCGGGCAGGTGCAGTGGGTGACGAAATCGAGCAAGCCGGCCGGTACGCGCTTGCGGTTGAGCTCGGTGAAATAGCTGAACATGCCGCCGCCGAGCCGGATATCGGGAAAGGCGCGCCGCGCGGCGGCATAGACGTCTTCAAGCGGCGGGCAGTCCGGCCACGCGCTGCCCGGCGGCGTCGACTGACGGTCGACCGAAGGCGAGACGGCAATGGCTGATAGTTTCAGTCCCGCTTGCCGCACCATGGCGGCGACACCTGAAAGCTCGGCGTCGAGATCGCCCGCGCAAGCAACGACGCATTCCAGCGTCGTCTGCACCGGGTAGGCAGCGGCAAGTTTTGCAAAGGACTGCAACGCGTCCAGCCCGTGGCCGCGCGTCGGATCGTAGTGGAGGATCAGTTGCTGTGGGCCGAGCGCGGCCAATGTCGGAAGGTTAGGGAGCGCTGCCTCCACCTCATCCGGATAGATGATCACGCCAATATCCGGCAGCCTCTGCCCGGCCTCGCCGAGTTCGATGCGGACCGGTTCGGTGCTTGTCGCGACAGCCGGTATTTTCCCCTCGCCGATGATGCGCAGGCTGATCGTCTGCCTGACGGGTTGGCCAGCAGGCAACACAAAGGGCCATGGCAGCGCCAGCGGCCGGACATAGGTCTTGTAGGACGCATCCGACCAGTTGCGCTGGTCTTCCATCTCGAAAGTGTCGCCCTCCATCAGGCATTCGGCGGTGACGCCGGGCCGGACCTCATGTGAAATGGCGCGCAAATCCTTGAAAGGCTGCCAGGGGTCGATCAACAGCGGCAGCTTCGTCGCCACCACGCTGCCGTCAGTGTGCTCGACCGTGACCGAACTGCCGGCGAGGCCTGCGATCGGATGCAGGATGCAGAAGCCGCAGCGATTGGTCTCGAAGTCGCTCTCGGGCAGGGCACTCACGTCGAAGGCCAGATGGCCATCAGAGCCTTTGATGGTGGCGCGAAAGGCGAGCCGGCTCGCGTCCGGCCCGGTGCAATTTGCCGTGTAGCTGACCGAGAAAGTGTCGGCGCCCTGGTTGATGACAAGGTCCGTCAGTTCAGGCTGGTAAGTGCCCCAGTCGCGATCGCGCACGATGTAGGCGACGGCACGCAGCACTTCGATGCCGCCAAGACGGATGGTGCGCAGATTGCCATTGACGAAGTCCGCGCTGAGCGCGCCGGCGCTGAGCCTGACCGGCGCGGCTTCGACCACATGCGTGCCATAGAGGAGGAAGGCGTCGGCGGTCATTTCAGCAAAGCGTCGAGCTGCACCGGCCCCCGGCTCGCCGCACCCATATAGGCGGCCTCGACCAACGCGAATGTCTTGAGATTGTCGGCGCCCGAGGTCGCCGGTTCTATCCCCTTAGCCAGGCAGTCGACCCAGTGCCGCTGGATGGCAACGACGCTCTCCTGGATGTTGTGCCATGGGCGCGATGCCCAGGGCAACAGCGGCGGCGAGACGCCGGTGACCCGTGTGCCGTTCCTGCCGGTGACGGTGAGCCGGTAGCCCTGCGCCAGCCGGATTGTGCCGTCGCTGCCGTCGATCTCGATCAGCGTTTCGGGAAACGGCTCGACGGCAAGCTTCGTCGCGTAGCTGCAGTCGACGACAGAGGTGGCGCCGTTCTGGTGGTCCATCAGCATCGTCGCGACGTCCTCGCCCGCGATGTCGGGGTTGATGCGCGCGGTTCGCGTCGTGATCGTCGACACGTCGCCGAGCAGGAAGCGGGCGATGTCGAGACTATGGATGCCGAGATCCTCGATGATGAAGCGCTTTCCCTTGGCGAGATAGGGTTGGCCGGAAAACACGTCGTAGGCTGAGCGGAAGGAGATCCGTCCGAAGAACGGCGTGCCGATCTCGCCACTGTCGAGCACGACACGCACTGCCTGGATGGCCGACTGCCAGCGAAAATTCTCGTGTACCATCAGCGGTATGCCAGCGTCGGCACAGGCTTTGACCATGGCCTTGGCGTCGGCAAGTGTCGGTGCGAACGGCTTTTGGCAGATCACCGGCACGCGGTGCCGCGCCGCCATCTCGACAAGCGGCCGATGGCTGGGTGCCGTGGTGGCGATATCGACAAAATCCAGGCTCTCGCCGGCAAAAAGTTCTGCCGCATCGGTGTAGCGCTTTGCGATGCCGAACTGGTCGCCGACGATCCGCAGCCGGTCGGGATCGCGGTCGCAGATGGCGATGATCGCGGCGCCATCAATGTCGCGCCAGGCATGCATCTGGTTGACGGCAAAGAAGCCGCAGCCGATCAGCGCTCCGCGCAACTCCGCCATGCTCAGCCTGCCTTTGCCATCTGCATCAGCGTCACCCGGCTCTGCAGCCGCCGCTGCGCCTGGTCGACGACGACCGCGACGATGATGACGAGGCCCTTGATCACCATCTGCCAGAACGAACTCACGCCCATCATCACCAACCCATCCGAAAGAATACCGATGACGAAGGCGCCGACAATGGTGCCGCCGATAGTGCCGCGACCGCCAGACATCGAGGTGCCGCCGAGCACCGCTGCCGCGATCGCATTCAATTCGAAGCTCTCGCCCGTCGCCGGATGCGAGGCCATCAACTCGGACGAGATGATCAGGCCGACGATCGCCGCGCAGAAACCGGAGAACATGTAGACGAACATCTTCACCATGTTGACACGGACGCCCGAAATTCGCGACGCCCGTTCGTTGCCGCCGACCGCGAAGATGTGGCGGCCGAGCGGCGTGTATTTGGCGAGATAGGCCGCTGCCAGTGCAACGACGATCAGGATCCAGATCGCCACCGGCAGGCCGAGCAACCGGCCGGCGCCGAGGAAGCCGAAGCCGGTCGTGCCGAGTTCCGGCTTGCCGACCAGGTTGGGGAAGGTGCGGCCATCCGACGACAGCAGCGCCAGGCCGCGCGCGACATAGAGCACGCCCAGCGTGGCGATGAACGGCGCGACGTTCAGCCTGGTGATCAGCAACCCGTTGACGGCGCCGATCAGGATGCCGACCGCCAGCGTGATCAGCGCGATCTCGAAGACGTTGAAATAGACGGTGTAGCCGATCTGCAGGTCGATGCCGTTGAGCACGAGATAGCCGGCCACCATGCCGCACAGACCGACGATCGAGCCGACCGACAGGTCGATGCCGCCGGTGATGATGACGAAGGTCATGCCCATGGCCAGGAACGCGTTGAGCGCCACATGCTTCGACATCAGGATCAGGTTGGCGGTCGACAGGAAGTTCGGCGCCGCGATCGAGAAGAAGACGAGCACGGCGATCAGCGCGATGAAGGTTCTAAGCTTCATCAACGTCAGCAACGCGGAGCCGCTGGAAGCGGAGGGGGCAGCCGCCTTGGCCGGAATGTCAGTCATGGGCGTTTGTCTCCGTATGCGGGACCGGTCCGTGGCCAAGTGCCGAGGCCGCGACAAGGGCTGCCTCCGTCGCCTCGGCACGATCGAACATGCCGGTCAGTTTTCCATTGCTCATCACCGCGATGCGGTCGGACAGCGCCATGACCTCGTCGAGATCGGAGGTCGCAAAGAGAATCCCCAATCCGTCGCGGGACAGCCTGCGCATGGTGCGGAAGACGTCGGCCTTGGCGCCGACATCGATGCCGCGGCTGGGCTCGTCCATCAACAGCACCTTCGGCCCGGTGAGCAGAGCCTTGCCGATCACCACCTTCTGCTGGTTGCCGCCGGACAGCGACGAGACTTCCTGCGCCGGGTCGGCGACCTTGATCGCCAGTTCGCGCACCATTTGCGTCACCGCCCGCTTCTCCTCGGTGCCACGGATGTGGAACAGGCGCACGAAGCGCGACAGGCTGGCCAGCGTCAGATTGCTGGCGACGGAGAGGATCGACACCAGCCCTTCGCGCTGGCGATCTTCGGGGATCAGCGCCAGGCCGCGCCGGATACGCCGCGTCGTATCGCGCTCACGCACCTCCTTGCCGGCGATGAAGATCGCGCCGGTGGCTTGGCCGTGGCGGCCCATGATGCAGTCGAACAACTCGCTGCGTCCGGCGCCCATCAGGCCGTAGATACCGAGGATCTCGCCGGCGCGCAGCGACAGCGAGACATGATCGACCGCCAGCCCGCCAGTCGCGCGCGGCAGGCAGATGTCCTCGGCGCGGAATATCTCTTCACCCGGAACATGGCCGTCGGCCTTGGCGAAATCCTTGGCATCGGAGCCGATCATCTGCCGAACGATCCACCGCGTGTCGACGTTCTTCATCTCCTCCTGGCCGGTGATGCGGCCGTCGCGCAGCACGGTGATGTAGTCGCCGATGCGGATCAGCTCCTCCAGCCGGTGCGAGATGTAGACGATGGCGACGCCGCGCGCCTTGAGGTCGGCAATCACCTTGAACAGGATCTCGACTTCCGCCGCACTCAGCGCCGAGGTCGGTTCGTCCATGATCAGGATGCGCGCGTCGAGCGAAACTGCCTTGGCGATCTCGACCAGCTGCTGCTGGCCGATGCGCAGGTCCTCGACCAGCATGTCCGGCCGGATGCCGGCCTCCAGCCGCTCGAGGAATTGCGCCGCGCGGCGCTCCTGCTCCTTGCGGTCGATCTTGCGGAACCGGTTGGTGATCTCGCGGGTGGCGAAAATGTTCTCGGCGACGGTCAAATTGCCGAACAGGTTCAGTTCCTGAAACACCATGCCGATGCCGCGGTTCACCGCATCGCCGGACGACGAGAACGAGACCTCTTCGCCCTCGAGCAGGATGCGGCCGGCCGTCGGTTGCTCGACGCCGGCGATGATCTTCATCAGCGTCGACTTGCCGGCGCCGTTTTCGCCGACCAGCACGTTGACCGCGCCCTTGCGCACCTCGAAATTGGCGTGCTTGACCGCGACGGTGCCGGCATAGACCTTGGAGACGTCCTCCAGCTTCAGGATGACATCGCGTGCCGCTGCCGCGCTCATGGCTTCGGCCCGATCTCGACCTCCGCCGGCGTCACCAGCGGCAGGTCCTGGCCACTGCCCAATGTATAGGCGCCGAGCACCTTGGCGCTACGGCCCTCGAGTGCGTCGCGCGGCAGCTTGGACAGCACCGTCTTGTCGGCATAGGTGTTGAACGCCTTGCCGAACTGGGCGAAGTCGATCTGGTTGGTGAAGTCGTTGAACTGGATGAAGTCGAGGCTGTCGCGCAAAGCCGTGCCGCGCACCGCCGGCCCGATCTGCACCCGCGCGTCGGCCTTGCCGTCGCCGTCGACATCGACGTCCACTGTCGCCGCGCGCGACTGCGTGTTGGCGGCGACGATCTTGCCCTCCAGCCGCACCGCGAAGGTCCAGGGTGAGTTGGCCTGCTTGTTGGGATTGCCGTATTTGCCGCCGGCCGCCGCCGGGTCGGCTTGCGCCAATGCGTGAACTTCGGGAAACGGTCCTGCCTTCTGGTGGAGATAGGGAACGACCTTCGCGCCCCATATTTCCTCGACCATCTTGTCCGGGTTGAAGGCGGGTGCATTGCCGCCGCCACCCGATTGTGTCGGCAGGATCTTGCAAGCGGTCAGGCTGATGCCGACGGTCACTGCAAGGATCGGCCAGGTCGGCTTGTTGTTCAGCATAGCGGCCTGTTGTTCGTCATGGTGGTCGGCACCCACAGAAAATGGAGACGAGGGGCGAACCGAGGTTCGCCCCTCCTGTTCAAGTCACGCTGGCTCAGTTGGTCAGCGCGAAGGTCTCCAGCTTGGGAGCATTGTCACCATTGACCAGAACGCAGTCCATCAGCTGCTTTTCCTTGGCCGGCGACTTCTTGTTCTTGATGAAGTCGTTGGCCTGCTCGACCGCCATCTGCGCCTGCGCGAAGGCGGGCTGCAGGACGGTCGCCTTGATGCCGCCGGAGGTGATGGAGTCGCGCACGTCGTTCGATCCGTCGAAGCCGACAACGATGACGTCCTTGCGGTTGGCAGCAACAAGCGCCGCATAGGCGCCCATCGCCATCGTGTCATTGCCGGAGATGACGCCCTTGATGTCGGGATTGGCCTGCAGGATCGATTCCATCTTGGAATAGGCTTCGGTCTGGCTCCAGTTGGCCGATTGCTGGGCGACCATCTTCAGGTCCGGATAGTCGTCGATGACGTCGTGATAGCCCTTGGAGCGAATGCCGGCATTGGTGTCGGATTCCTTGCCGACCAGTTCGACGAAATTGCCCTTCTCGCCCATCAGCTTGACGAATTCCTGCGCGCCGAGCTGGGCGCCCTGGTAGTTGTTGGAGACGATCTGCGCCACGGCGACGCCGGTGGCATTGATTTCGCGGTCGATCAGGAAGGAAGGCACGCCGGCGTCCTTGGCCTTCTGCACGGCGGCCACGGTGGCGTCGGCGCCGGCATTGTCGAGGATGATCGCCTTGGCGCCACGGCCGATCGCCGTGTCGATCAGTTGCGACTGCTTGTTGGCGTCGTCGTCATGGACGAGCACCAGCGCCTCGTAGCCGAGTTCCTTGGCCTTGGCTTCGGCGCCGACGGCTTCCGCCTTGAAGAACGGGTTGTCGTGCGAAGGCGTGATGATGGCGATGAGATCCGCCGCATAGGCCGGCATAGCCGTACCAAGTGCCAGCATGCCGGCGAAAGCCGCAAGCGTCATTCTGCGTGTGAGTTTCATGAAGTCCTCCCGTTGAAAAATTCGTGCCTTGATCGGTCAAGGCCATTGTCTGCGTTGAATTCCGTCAGGCAGTGCAGGCAGCACCTCGCTCGGGGTCAAAGCCGTTCGCCGGCTTTCATCCGAAACGATCTCGCTCCCGTTCCCCACCATCCTCCACTCGTCCCGGCCTCGATTTCCCAGCGAAGCGTGATCGATCCGAGCCAGTGAACAGCTAAAGCTAACTGGTATGATGAGTCAACCACAAATTCAGATGATATGTACCTGATGAGCGTTGGGCAGGGCGCCGGCGACAGTTTCGCCGACGCATCCAGGTGCTTCGGAAAGCGCCTGCGCAAGTCTTCCTCAGGTGATGCGCTGAATGCTCGCGGCGATCTCTTCCGGCTCGAATACCCGCTTCCAGTCGTCGCGCATCAGCACCGGCTTGCCGAATTCGATCGCCTTGTTGCAGGCGTCGGAGAACACGCCATTGGTTTCACCAAAGATGACGGCGCCAAGCACATTCATATGGCCGAGCAGGAAGTCGAGCGCGGCTTGCTTGTCGACGCCGCGCGCCACGACCTCGTCGACGGCTTCCTTCATGACGACGAGCAGCGAGGCGCATACGGTTTCCGAAAGGCCGGGCTCCAGCAACGCCATCTGATCGACAGTGACACGGTGCGAGCGCATCACCGGCGCCCAGATGATCTTGGCGATCGCCTCGCCCTTGGCAAAATCCTCTTCCGGCCCCTGCATCAGCGCGCTCACCATATGCTGCTTGGCCTTGACGCCGCCGAAATAGTCTTTTTTGGCCGCCATGTCGGTCTCGTCGTTGAAGATCGGTGGATGGCAGGGATGGGTGACGAAATAGGTCAGGTCCGGCCGCTGCGGCAAATGGCCGGCGAACGGTGCGGCGGCATCGAGCACGACGACCATCGTACCTGGTGCGAGCTTGCTCTCGATGCTGGCCGCCACCTTGCCGATATGCGTATCGGGTACAGCCAGAATCACCACATCGGCGCCGTTGAGCGCTTCATCGGCACTGACGGCATCAAAGCCCAGCCCCGATTTCAGCCGCTCGCGGCCGGCATCGCTGACCTCGACATGGCGTATCGTATACGGCGACCCACGAAAATTGGTCGACAGGCGGTAACCCATTTTCCCGCCGGCCCCGAACAGCGCAATCGTCGTCATCTATGCTTGCTCCCGATTTCCAACGATGGCCGTGCCTATCGTCATGTTATTGACTGGTATGATCACTCTACCACAACCTCCGGGTTTGACCAGAGCCTTCATTGCCGTGTCATGCCTGCCGGTCGCTTGGCTGCATGGCGGGATTAGCATCGTCGGCTGGCGGTTCGGGCGGCGTTCGCCGTGTCAGGGCTTGGCGTCCGGCCAGCGCGAGCACGAAGATGACGACGATGTCCTGGACGCCCGGTGGTAGGCCGATGATCTGCATGGTGGGCGACACGCGGGCCGGCGCAACCTTGCCGTCCGCCGTCTTGCCTCAGCCAGCGGTAACTCGTCGAACTGCTGGCTGACCTCCATCCGGTGTGGTGAGTCAGGCGGGAAACAGGAACGCTGCGCTCGGGTCGAAAAAGACCTGACGTTGGCTCGGCGTCACATCATGCGAAGCGGCGGCGGAGAATGTCGGCCTGATGTCGATCTCCTGTCCAGTGCTGGTACGCGCAACGATGCGCCGCCGTTCGCCATAGAAGGCAACGTCGATGATATCTACGACCAGCTCCACACTTTTCGGTCCCCGGTCCAGACGAAGGGCCTCCGGTCTGATCATCAATCTGGTTTTTTGCCCCGGTGCGAGGCTGCCATTTGCGTTGATACCCGAGACCAGCGAGCCGTCGGAAAGGCGGATGGTGGCGGCACCGCCGGCGGTTTCCAGATGTTCCGCAGCCAAAAAATTCGAATTGCCGATGAAGCCGGCGACGAAATCGGTCGCTGGCCGGAGATAAAGGTCCTCGCCGGTGCCGATCTGCTCGATACGGCCGTCCCTGAAGAGCGCGATCCGATCCGAGAGGTGCAGCGCTTCCTCCTGGTCATGCGTGACATAGAGGATAGTAACGCCGGTCTCGCGGTGGATGCGGCGGATCTCGGCCTGGATCTCCTCGCGCAGTTTCTTGTCCAGCGCCGACAGCGGCTCGTCCATCAAAAGGATCGGCGGATCGTAGGCCAGCGCCCGGGCCAGCGCGACGCGCTGCTGCTGGCCGCCTGACAGCGCGCCAGGCAGTCTCGCGGCAAAGCTTTCCAGCCGTACCAGGGCCAGCATGTCGCCGACCTTCTTCTTCACCTCGGCTTCCGGCCGGCGCCGGACCCGAAGCGGAAAGGCAATGTTTTCGGCGACCGTCAGATGCGGAAACAGCGTGTAGCGCTGGAAGACCATGCCGATGTTGCGCTTGTGCGAGGGTATCGCCAGCAAGGATTTGCCTTCCAGCTGGACATCGCCGGAGCTCGGATCCTGGAAGCCGGCGATGGCATAGAGCGTCGTTGATTTTCCCGAACCCGACGGCCCGAGAAAGGTCAGGAACTGACCCTTTGGAATGTCCAGCGTGACGTCATGCACTGCGGTGATCGCGCCGAACGCCTTGCGCAGATTGCGGATGGAAAGGAAGGGCTGGGTCATGTCTGGAACTTTCGGCGCAGGAGTGCCGCCACTAGCATCAGGGCAAGCGTCAGACCGACGAGCAGGCTGGAGGCGGCGGCGATGACCGGGCTCAGATCCGAGCGCAGGCTGCCCCAGATCTTGACCGGCAAGGTCTGCAAGGTCGGGCTGGCCATGAAGATCGCCACGACGACTTCATCCCAGGAGGCGAGGAAGGCAAAGATGGCGGCGGAAAAGATGCCGATGCGGATCGACGGCAAGGTGATCCTGAGCTTTGCCTCGAGCGGGCTGGCGCCGCAGACGATCGCGGCATCCTCGATCGACTTGTCGAAGCCTTCGAGCGCCGTGGCGATCGGGATGATCGCGAAGGGCAGGGCAAGCACGGTGTGGGCGATGACGAAGCCGATCGTCGTACCGCCGAGACCGAGGCGCAGGAAGAAGGCGTAGATGGCGATGGCGAACACCACCACCGGCAACACCATCGGCGTCAGCAGCAGACCGCGAAGGATTTCACGGCCGCGGAACTGGCCGCGAACGAGCGCAAACGAGGCAAGCAGGCCGATCACCACGGCAAGGATCGCCGTCATCGTGGCGATGCGGGCGCTGGTCAGCGCGGCCTCCAACCAGGACGGATCGGCAAACAGTTCCTGGTACCATTTGAGCGTCCAGCCGGGTGGCGGAAAGGCCAGCCAGCGCGACGAGCCGAACGACAGCAGAACGATAAAGACCACCGGCAACAGGAGGAAGGCGGCGACGAGCGCGGTGAAGCCGAGCAGCGCAATTTTCAGCCATCCCATGCGGTCATAGTCGAGCAGCATTTCAGACGCCTCCGCTCATGCGCCTGGCGCCGACAAGGCGCAGCTGCAGCGCATAGAGCGCCATGGTGACGACAAGCAGGATGAAGGCGGCGGCGCTGCCCAGCCCCCAGTTGAGCAGCGACTGGATCATCTGCGCGATCATTTCGGCCAGCATCATGTTTGATGTGCCGCCGAGCAGTGCCGGGGTGACGAAATAGCCGAGCGACATGACGAACACCATCAGGCCGCCAGCGGCGATGCCGGGCAGCGACAGTGGCAGAAGGATGCGACGGAAGGCCTGGAAATGGCTGGCGCCGCACAATGCTGCGGCACGCAGCGTCATCGGGTCGATCGCCCGCAAGGTGCCGACCAGCGGCAGGATCATGAACGGCAGCATGATGTAGACCATGCCGATGGTGACGCCGGTGAGATTGTTGATGAGCGGCAGCGGCTGGTCGATGATTCCAATGGCGAGCAGCGTCCGGTTGATGACGCCGGTGCGCTGCAGCAGCACCATCCAGGCATAGGTGCGGGTGAGCAGATTGGTCCACATCGACAGGATGATGACGCCGAAGACGATCGAGGCCAGCGCCGCCGGCATGACGGCGAGCATCCAGGCGACCGGAAAGGCGACCAGAACAGTAACGACTGTGACCACCGCCGCGACCAGGAAGGTGTTGAAGAACACCCTGGCATAGGTGCCGTCACCCAGCAGCGTCGCGTAGTTCTGCAGGCCGGGCGCGGGCTCGGTGATGCTGCGCAACAGCAGGGCCAGCACCGGGACAACGAAGAAAAGCGCGATCAGGATCAGTGCCGGCAGCAGGCCACCGAAGCCTGCCGGCATCTTTAATGTTCCGAAGCTCTGACGCGTTTCGACCGACATGGCGGGAACCTGATTGTAGACGAGACAGCCTGCGCCGTCTCGTCCCGTTCTGTTGCGGTGTTACTTCGCCTGCCAGGCGTACCAGCGCGTCGCGATGGCATCGCGGTTCTCAGCCCAGTAGTTCATGTCGAGGTTGATCTGCCCCTCGACATGAGCGTCCGGCAACGACTTCACGACATCGGTCGCCATTTCGGCCTTGGCCTTGGTGTTAACAGGCGCATAGCCGCTGGCTTCGGCAAATTTCGCCTGGCCGGCCGGACTACTTGCCGCAGCCAGGAACTTCATCGCCGCATCCTTGTTCTTGGCGCCCTTCGGCACCACCAGAACGTCGGCCGCAGTCAGGTTCTGGGCCCAGGACACGCCGACATCTGCCTCGTCATGCTGGAGCGCGAAGACGCGGCCGTTCCAGAGTTGGCCGAACGCCGCTTCACCGGAAGCGATCAGCTGCTGCGACTCCGCGCCGCCGCTCCACCAGACGACGTCGGACTTGATGGTGTCGAGCTTCTTGAAGGCGCGGTCGAGATCGAGCGGGTAGAGCTTGTCGGCCGGAACGCCATCGGCGAGCAAGGCGATCTCGATGACGCCGGGCGCCGACCATTTGTAGAAGGTGCGCTTGCCCGGGAATTTCTTGGTGTCGAACATGTCGGCCCAGCCGGCAGGTTCGCCCGAAACGGCGCCCTTGTTCCAGGCGAGCACGAAGGAATAGTAAAAGCTGCCGACGGCATGGTCGGTGGTGAAGCGCGGATCGAGGTCGGCCTTCGGCACGGCGGCGAAATCGATTGGCTCCAGCAGGCCGTCCTTGGCCGCCTTGATGGCGAAATCCATCTCGACGTCGACGACATCCCAGTTGACGCTGCCGGCGTCGACCATGGCCTTCAGCTTGCCGTAGTCGGTCGGACCGTCCTGCAGGACCTTGATGCCGGACGCGGCCGAAAATGGGTCGGCCCAGGATTTGGTCTGTGCTTCCTGGGTCGTTCCGCCCCAGCTGGTGAAGACCATTTCGTCGGCCTTGGCGGCCGTCGTTGCGAGCAGTCCGGCAAGGACGCCGGTGAAGATCAGTTTCATGTCGTTCTCCTCTTTTTGTTTTCGTTGTTGGTTGTTCGCGATCGGCGTTTTCGCCTTGATCGCGAATCCCCGGCCTGCGGCGGCTACCGCATGACAAAAGGATCGGGAATTGGGTCGTCCGATGTGCGTATCCAGACCGATTTCGAACGCGTGTAGTCGCGGATCGCGTCCATGCCGCCTTCGCGGCCGAGGCCGGACTGGCCGTAGCCGCCAAACGGAACCAGCGGCGAGACGGCGCGGTAGGTGTTGATCCAGACCACGCCGGCGTGGATGCCGCGCGCCATGCGGTGGGCCTTGGCAAGATTGGTGGTGAAGACGCCGGAAGCCAGGCCGAACTTCGTATCGTTGGCGAGCGATAGCGCCTCGGCCTCGGTGTCGAAGGCGAGCGCGCTGAGCACCGGGCCGAAAAGCTCTTCGCGCACGCAGGCGAGGTTTTGATCAGGCGCCTCGATGATCGTCGGTGCATAGTAGAAGCCGTCCGCCTTGCCCTCGGGGCGCTTGCCGCCGGTGACCAGCCGGCCGCCACTGGTGAGGCTTTCGGCGACGGTCTTTTCGATCCACTCGCGCTGGCGTGCCGTGGCGAGCGGCCCCATTTCGGTGGTCGGATCCTGCGGGTCGCCGATCCGGATCGCCTCGGCCTTGCGCTTGAGCCGGGCGAGAAATTCGTCCTTCACCGAGCGCTCGACCAACAGCCGCGAGCCGGCGACGCAGCTCTGGCCGGTGGCGGCAAAGATGCCGGCGACGACGGCGTTGGCGGCGCTGTCCAGATCTGCATCGGCAAACACCACGACCGGGCTTTTGCCGCCGAGTTCGAGCGTGGTGTAGGCGAGATTTTCCGCCGTGTTCCTGACGATCTGCCGCGCCGTCCCAGGACCGCCGGTGAAGGCAACGCGGGCGACCAGCGGATGGCTGGTCAGGCGGTGTCCGCAATCATGACCGAAGCCGGTCAGGATGTTGACGCTGCCTTCGGGAAATCCGGCTTCGTGGACGAGTTCGGCAAAGGCGAGCAGCGGTGCAGGGCCATCCTCGGACGCCTTGAGGACGATCGTGCAGCCAGCTGCCAGCGCCGGCCCGAGCTTGACGGCCGACAGGAAGAGCTGCGAATTCCACGGCACGACGGCGGCAACGACGCCGATCGGCTCCGGCCGGATCGTCACCTCCATATCCGCCTTGTCGATAGGAACAAACGAGCCTTCGTGCTTGTCGGCGAGACCACCATAGTAGCGGTAGTAATCGCCGACATAGGCGATCTGGGCGCGGGTCTCGCGGATGATCTTGCCGGTGTCGCGCGTCTCGAGTTCAGCCAGCCGATCGGCATTGGCGACGACGAGATCGCCGAGCCGCACCAGAAGCTTGCCGCGCGCCGTTGCGGTCATCGCTGCCCATGGGCCGGAGCGCAGTGCCCGATGTGCGGCCTCGACGGCGCGGTCGACATCGGCGGCTGAAGCAGCGGGCATTTTTGCCCATGTTGCGCCGGTCGACGGGTCGATGCTGTCGAAGGTCGAGGCGGCCTCCACGAACTGGCCGTCTATGTAATTCCTGAATTCGCCGGTGCTCGTCACGCGCGCGGTCCCTGGAAGGCCGGCATCACTTTGTCGATGAACAACTGCAGCGATTTCTTCTTGCGCTCGTGCGAAAGGCCGCTGTCGATCCAGATCGAATACTGGTCATAGCCGAGCGCTTCGTAGGCCTTGAGCCGGGCGATCACCTCGTCGGCTTCGCCGATCACCAGATTCTGTCTGATCTTGTCCGGCGCATATTGCGGCATGGCCGCAATCTCGGCCTCGGTCAGTTCTTCCAGAACGCCTTGGCGCACCGGCTTCTTGTTCTGGAACCAGGCGCCGAACTGGCAGTAGAATTGCGACAGGTCCTGCGTCAGGCGATCGGCATCGGCCGCGTCCTCGGCGACGAACGTATGCATCAGGAGCATGATTTCCGGCCGCGGTATTTCGGGATGGGCGGCACAGGCCGTGTTGAAGCGCTCCATCAGGCTGGCCACTTCGCCGTCGCCTGAGGCAAGCGGCGTCACCTGCACGTTGCATTTGTTGGCCACGGCAAAGTCGTGCGAGTTAGGGTCACGCGCCGCCACCCAGATCGGCGGATAGGGCTTTTGCAGCGGCTTGGGCGATGAGGTGGTCGACGGGAACGACCAGAACTCGCCGGACAGTTCGAAGTCGCCATCCCACAGGCCACGGATCGCCGGCACCATCTCGCGCATGCGCTGACCCGCGCCCCAGGCTTCGAGCCCAGGGAAAAGCCGCTGGTACTCATAGCTGTAGGCGCCGCGCGCAATGCCGATATCGAGCCGGCCGCCGGTAATGACGTCGGCCATTGCTGCTTCGCCGGCGAGCTTGATCGGGTGCCAGAATGGCGCGACGATGGTTCCGGTGCCGAGCCGGATGCGCGTCGTCTTTGCGCCGAGATAGGCGATGTTGATGAACGGGTTGGGCGAGATGGTGAATTCCATCCCGTGATGCTCGCCGATCCAGGCGGTCTCGAAGCCTGCCGCCTCGGCCTGCAGGACCAGATCCTCCAGCTCGGCAACCAGTTCGGAATGTGGCTTCGCCAGATCCGAGCGCTCCATATGGACGAACAGCGAAAATTTCATCGGCATCACCTGAGACCAGTAAGAGCTTGGGAAGACGCCGCCCTGGCGAGCGGCCGGACTTCGCCTTCGACCTCGTTGCCGACATAGACGCCGAATGCATCTTCCGTACGTTCACGGACATAGCGGGTCAGCATGGAACGAACCGCCGCATCGGCGACCTTGAGATCGGCGATATGGTCGATGTCGACAAGCCTGACCTGGCGATCGCTGGAGGCGGGGGCGGTGACCGTTCCCCGGTAGTAGACGTGCGAGCGCGACGGATCGGCCGCGTCGTCCCACACGGCAAACAGGAAGCCGAGCTGTGCGTCGACCGCCTTGGCGGCGAGGCATCCCTTGAGGCTGCGGGCATCCCTGGGCGAGCCCAGCCCGCGACCCGCCGGCAATTCGTGGAAACCGTCCGGGGTTTCGAAGAACAGCACGCGACCTTCATTTTCGAGGATGGCGCCAACTTCGGTTCCCGAAGGTGCTGCCGCCAGCGCCTCCTGGCTGAGGCCTGGTGTGACATAGGTGCCGCGGCAATAGCCGAGCGGCTGCGCACCATTGTGGGTGAAGTCGCGAACGCGACCGATGAGGATCGAATGGTCGCCGGCATCGACCAGTTGCTCCATGGCGCAATCGAACACGGCCACGGAACCGTCGATCAGCGGATTGCCGGTGTGTCCGGATTGCCAGGCAACGGAAGCGAATTTGTCCGCTGCTTTGGAGGCGAAGATGCCGGATTCGGCCTTCTGACTCTCCGAGAGGATGTTGATCGCGAAACCTCTTGAGGTCGAAAACGCGCTGTGCCCCAACGCCTTCTTGGCGATGCACACAAGCACCAGCGGCGGATCGAGCGAGACCGAGGTGAAGGAATTGGCGGTGAAGCCGCGCGGTTCGCCTTCCGCACTGACCGTGGTGACGATGGTGACGCCGGTCAGAAACGAACCCAGCGCCCGCCTGAATTCGCCGGGGTCAAATGCAGGAGCCTCCGGCTTGGCGGCGGCGTCTTTCCCAGCATTGAGAAAAGCCATGATGTGGTGAGTCACCTTTTCGGGCGAAGCGATTGCCATCATGTGCCTTTCGCCGCTCAGCACGAGGCACTGGCCGCGCGGTGCAAGCCGCGCCATCGCCGCCGACATGGCCGGCGTCGAATTCCTGTCTTCCGATCCGGTCATGAACAGCGCCGGCGCTGCAAGCTCGGCCAGACGGCCGACATGCTGGGTATCGGCGTGGGCGAAGAGGCGATAGGTGCGCGCATAGCCCTCGGCGCTGACACCTTCAAGCGCGATGCGGGCCGTCGCGGCCGCGCCAGCCAAATTGGCTGGCAGTGGATCGCCGAACCAGCGGGCTAGCGTTGCGGCGATGGCGGAGGGGTCGCCATGACTGCCGAGTGCTGCCGCCCGTTCGCGCACAGCCTGCGCCAATGCCTCAGGACGACGGAACACGCCATTGAGACAGACGATGGAGCTGACCCGCGACGGTGCGCGATGGGCGATTTCGAGGGCCACCAACGCCCCCATGGAATGGCCGACGATCGATACGGAGGCGAGACCGAGGTGATCGATCAGGCGAAGCGCCTGATCGGCAAAGTCGGACAGTGCGGCATTTTCGGGCGGCAGCGGCGAGTTGCCGTGGCCGAGCATATCGATGGCGATCAGGTCGTGGCGGCCTTTCATCGAAGCGATCTGATCCTGCCAGATCGCGGCATTCATGCCGACGCCGTGGATGAGCAGAACCGGCGCGCCGGAGCCGGCACGGATGAAGCCGGTTCCGTCCGGAGTCGTGTCCCGGACCCATGCGGAGGCGGCGACGTCAGCCATGCAGGTCCCCGACCTCCTTGAGATCCTGATAGCGATCGCCGATGCGGTGGTGCGGGCGCCCGCCAATGGAGGCGCCAAGCGCCACCACCAGTTCGTCGGGCGCCGGCGCATCGCCGATCTGGAAATGCACAGTTAGATAATGGGAGCGACGGCCTTCGTCGTTCTTGTCCATCAGCGGAATCATGATTGGCGTGTTCGGCCCGCCGCGCAGATTGGTAAAGGCGAGGTAGGTCTTGGCGCCGACGGCGCGGCGATAGTGATTGCCGAAATGTAGCGTGTGGATCAGCGCCGAAGCGTGCTCTATTTCGCCCGAGGTGCCGCAGATGGCGGCCTTGCCGTAGCCTTCGATCGCCTCGCCCGAACCGGCGACGGCGATGATCTCGCGGGTCAGCATTTCGCCAAGGATGGGAGCGATGGCGCGGATCTCGGGAGAAAGATCCTCGATGAAACCACGGCCAGCCCAAGGGTTCGTCAGCACAGCCGCTACACCGACCAGTCTCAGCGGCTGGGGTGCTGCCTTTCCGCCTTCGATCAGCGTGTTCTCGATATAGGTGACGATCTTTCGAATGGCCGGCTTCATCAAAATCCTCGGTCGGATAGCGCGGTTCAGCGCCGTCATGTCTATCGCGTCTTATGGTATACCATGCTATGGAGCGCCAAGAACCTTGTCAATTGGCCATGGAATCTGTTTTGTGGCCGTACCAGGGAGGCGAGAAAATGTCAGAAGATGCGCTGCGGATCGACCGCTCCGCCAAGACGTTGCGGACGCTGGCGCTGGAGCGCATGCGCGAGGCGATCATGGATTTCCATTTCCAACCCGGCGAGAGACTGGTCGAGCGGCCGCTTTGCGATCAGCTCGGGGTCAGCCGTTCGGTCGTGCGCGAGGTTTTGCGGCAATTGGAGGCCGAAGGCCTGGTGCAGATGATACCGGGCCATGGACCGGCCGTGGCCAAGCCGGATCTCGGCCGCACCGACGAGATCTATGAATTGCGAGCGCTGCTGGAGGGCATCGCGGCGCGAGCTTGCGCCATGTCGGCCACGAGCGAGCAGATTGCCTTGCTCGATGGCGCTTTGACCAACCTGTTCGAAGCCTGGGCTTCGGGCGTGCCGGTCGCGGTGATGCGGGCGACGACCAAATTCTACGAGGCGCTGTTCGAAGCGGCCGACAAGCGTATTGCCTGGGAAATCGTCACCGGGCTGAATGTCCGCATCAACCAGCTGCGTTCGATGACCATTGCCTCGGACAACCGCCGCGAGCCGGCGATCGCCGAAATGACCGAAATCATGGACGCAATCAAGTTGCGCGACCCTGATAAAGCTGAGGCCGCCGCTCGACATCATGTCGAACAAGCTTGGTTTATCGCGCAGCAGTTGTTGCGCCCGAGGTGACGACGCGTTTTGTTGTGCAGCTCAAGCGTCAATGTGAGCTCAAGACCGGTCTTGGCGCGAAGGAGGCGTAGGGGCGCTATGTTCGACTGTGGCGGAACCATATGGAACGATACGGGAAGATTTCTGGTTCTGGCCCGCGAAAAAGCCCATGAAATCAACGTTCTTGATACGTCTTTCCGGGCCCACCAAAACGACCACTTAAGTGACTGATTTTAATGAAGTTTTCTGGAGTGGCCCACGACGTGGACTCGAACCCCTATGTCTGACCTACCACTTATTGGTCGCAGGCCAGACAACTGACCCCTGCCGTGCGCGTGTCGGCGCTGGAGCCGGCCCACACCCCGCGCGCAGATGTCTGGCTTTTAGAATTCGGTTTCGCGACGCGACGTCAGCGCAGCGGGTGTCGAGTTGCTCGCTGCGCTTTCAGTTCTGCAATGCCGGGTTGCGCTATGAGCGCGACGATCTGCCTGACGCCTCGGCAGGTTCCTGTTGGCCGGGAGGAAGCGCCCTACCTGCCGTGCTGCCAGATGTCATTTGGCGGCTTCGACCGCTTCCAGAATGACCGCGGCTACTTCTTTTGGGTGCGACAGCATCGGAACATGGCTGGACGCAATGGTTTTGACATGGGCGTTCATGGTCTTCGCGCCGTCTGCGAGTAGCTTGGGATCGATCATCTGGTCATTCTTGGTGACCACTGCCCAGCTCGGTTATCAACCTAAAATCGGGTATCTCGCCCGCCGCAGGCTGGGTGAAACCCTGGCGCTGGGTTGGACGGGATTTTACCGCCAGTGGTTTTACAGTATTTGCGCCTGCTATCCTGCGCCTCAACTGTAGGCACTGGAGGTGGTGGCTTGATCTTGCGAGCCGTTTTCGTCGGCGCTGCAGGCTGCTCCGGTTTGGCGGCGCGCGCAACAGTGCGCGGAGCGGGGGGTGGGTTTGACGCCTTGGCTTTCTTTGTAGTCGCCTTGGGGTGCGCGGCCTCCATCAAGGCCTGAGTTTCGGCAATCAACCGACTACGCTGCTTGAGGGTAAAGAAGGTCGATGGCGGCATACCCTGAGATCTCTGCCAGTCCCCGATGGCTTGCCGGGTCTTCGGACCGAAGGCGTCGGTAATATCGCCAACGTCATACCCGAGTACCTGAAGGCGGAGCTGCAAGTCGACACGGCCCCTCTTGTCGAGCCCCAGCATAGATTCGGAAATCGCGGTTCCAACCTCCGGCGCGTCGGCCAGAGCCGAAGACGGCGACAAGCTTTCGCCCTTCGGAGCGGCCATGGCGACGGTATCGCCTTTCGGTTGCCTCAGCCGACCGATGTTGAGGCGAGCGAGATCAGTGAAGGCCCCGTCGGGAAATTGCTGCATATAGGCTTCATAGTAGGCAAGCTCGTTACGTTTCGAAGCCTCGTCCCACACACGTTGCTCAACTTCCCATCCACGCCCATCCGTGCTTCGGCGTTCGGCTGGAGCCTCGTCCACGTCCGACTGCGGCGTCTGCTCGGGCGGTTTTCCAAGAAAGATTTCGCGCCCCAGCGAAGCATTGTGCCAAGGCCGCTGCCGTCCTTGTGTAGCCCTGGTCACATCGCCGCGCACGCGCGTCAGCGCGCTCTGGATCTCGACACCAGGCTCGGTCAAGTGCTTTGCGAGCGCTAGCGAGTACGGGCTGTTAACGCCGTCGCCGTCAAAGGCGATGGCTCCTGGATCTGTTGCGTAGGCGATGAGCACACCGCCTGTGCCGACGCCGTCCGCCTTCGCTTCGACCGGGGCAAGGCCTGCTCCAAGAGAGCGGCTTTTCGGCAACGCGGTCGCAAGGGACCTTACTAAGGGATTGTCGCGGCAGGCATCAAGGATGATGACGCCAACTGCCGGATCGGGAGGCAACGCCGCTATAAACTCATCGACCTGGACGGTCCGTGTCTTGAGAAACGCGGGCGACGTCAGTTCTGCATCGATCGGAATAAGGTAGTTCTTCCCGTCAACTTGCATGCCGTGGCCGGCATAAAAAATGACGGCGAGATCTGTATGATAGGATTCCTCGGCGAACCGGCTGATAAGATTGCGCATGCCGACGATATCTTGATCGATACCTTCGATCACGTGGAACCCAGCATCATGCAGAGTGGATGCGATCAGTTGGGCGTCGTTGGCGGGGTTGGGCAAAGGCATGGCGTTGACATATTTGCTGTTGCCGATGACCAGCGCGGCGCGCCTAGTCTCGGCGGCAAAGGCACCGGCCCACAGCAAATCAATTGCAGCAAAGAATAACAATCCAATGGCCCAGAATCTTAGCGTGCGCACTACGCAAGGTTCCCAAGTGGACGATAGCCAATCCTGCGCTTCGTTCACCCAATTGGGAAGAGCAAAACAAGTGCGGCAAACCCAATCTCGGCTTGCTGGCGGGCTCTGACCGCGAGGCGGTAGGTAGCCCAGGCCCCTCGCGCGAGGTCGCCAGAATCAGCAAAGGCGCTTAAGGCGAACCCTTTCACGCCGGATTAGCCTTTGCGATTGCAGTGGCGAGTGGGTTCCAACATTGACTCCAACGCGGACATTTAAGTCTTTGATATTGTTGCGGTTCCGGAGACTTGGTTGTTTTCCCTCCGGGCCCACCATAACCTTTGATTTTATTGCATAAATTGCGCGAAGGCCCACGCTGGGCCCACGGCGAGTTCTGACGCCTACATGTCGGCCAGGATTTGCTCTTGAGATTCCCATCATAGGACGATCCGCAAATTTGTCTGGCGCTTCATTTGATCGCGCCTTTGTTCGCGCTGGTTGATCGCTCTCGCGATATCTACGGCGATGCGCTTCTTGTTGGCGTCGCAGTCGCGCACGTACTCGTCAGTGACTGCCATGGAGGAGTGTCCCATCGCTTCCATGATGGCCCTCGCAGCGGAGGCCGATCGCTCAGCGTGCGGGCCGAAGTAATCTGAAGGCGGCTCGGAGTTCGGTAGAGAAGAGCTCAGGCTCCTCCCAAGCGGCGAAGTGGCCGCCCCTGTCGACCGCATTGAAGTAGGCGAGGTTGGGGTAGACCGTCTCGACCCAGCTGCGCGGGGCAGCCCAGATCTCGCCGGGGAACGTCGTAAAGCCGACCGGAACCGAGACTGCTGGAGGAGCCTTACCTGTCTCACGGGCTGCGGTCAGGACCCGGCCCAATTCCCAGTACCAGCGGGCAGCCGAGGCGCCGGTGCCGGTCAGCCAGTACAGGGTGATGTTATCGACGATATTGTTCCGTGTGAGATTGCCCACTGGCTTGCGGTCGACGAACGCGCGGGAGATCTTGTAGTAGCTGTCGGTGTCGTGGTCGAGCATCCAGGCTGCCAGCCCGATGGGTGAATCCAGCAGCGAGTAGCCGATCGTCTGCGGCCGAGTGGACTGCTCCAGGAAGTAGCCGTAGCCATCAGCCGCGAACATGTTGAGCTTGTCGTGCGCCGCGCGTTCCTGCGCGGACACCGCCGGCAGTTTGTCCTTGATACCGATCACCCCGGAGAGCAAGTTGAGGTGGATGCCGAGCAAACCATCGGGCGCTTGGCGACCCATCGCATCCGTGACGGAGGCGCCAACGTCGCCCCCCTGGGCCACGTAGCGCTTGTAGCTGAGGCGATCCATCAGCTCCGCCCATGCGCGTGCGATGCGGCCGGAGTTCCAGCCAAGCTCGGTCGGCTCGCCGGAGAAGCCGTAGCCAGGTAAAGACGGCAGCACAAGGTGGAATGCGTCCTCCGGGGCGCCACCGTGCGAGGTCGGGTCGGTCAGGGGACCTACGGTCTCGAGGAGTTCGATGACCGAGCCGGGCCAGCCGTGTGTCATAATCAGCGGCAACGCGTTCTCATGCCGGGACCTGACGTGGAAAAAGTGGATATTCACCCCGTCGATCTCGGTCGTGAACTGCGGCAGTGCGTTCAGTCGCGCCTCGCACGCGCGCCAGTCGTACTCGGTCGTCCAGTAGCGGACGAGCTCCCGTAGCGTCGCCAGTTGCACTCCCTGCGACCGATCCTCGACGAGTTCCTTGGTGGGCCAATGTGCCGCCGCGAGGCGCCGGCGGAGGTCGACGAGTTGCTCGTCCGGGATTTCGACTTTGAAGGGCTGGATGTCATCCCGGTTCGCCGCAAATGCCGAATTTGTGGGAAGCCAGCTGGCCGCACCGGCAACGGCAATCCCCGTTGCGGTCGTCTTCAGAAGACGACGACGATCGACGTCGACAGTCTCAAGCGGATTAGTCTTTACCATGCGACCTCTGCTGTATCAGCCAAATCCAAACCGGATCGAACGGGACACACAGATCAACCGCCGGCCGAGGCAAATCTATTGCACTATGGTGTGGAGCATACCATGGTTTTGGTGGGTTACGGAACTCCATGACAGTCTGCGGAATTTTAGTCGCGTCTGAGGGAGCGGCTTCGCACGCAACAAGTTGTACCAACGGAGTGGTGCGAAGCGCTGGTCAACCCCCGAGGGCGCACGACTGCGCAGGGTGAGGATCGCACTTCGGATGTATCAAAGCTGGATCGGCTCGAAACGTTGATGCACTTTAGCGCCTTCGAGCTGGTCTAGCGGCACGTCTCTTTGGCCCCGTTTGGGCTTTCATCTGCGTGTGGGACCTTCGGCGACCTCGCTGGCACGATACTACCGGAGTTCGACCTGCAGGGTGTCGCCCGTCGTCCAACCCTAATAGACGTCTCTGTTATCGATTCCGGTCAGTGGCTGTGTCCGAAAGGGTGCCCATTTCATACGGCGGCATAATAGCGTGCCGGACTTGATCTGTTGTTAATAGTTCTCCGTTGGAGCAGTTCAGAACGGTTTCAGGGAGACACCCCATGCGAGAATATACGTCCTCGCAAACGATCCAAAGCGCTGCAGCGCGCTGGCGCGCTCTCGCGAACTCGCCTCCCCTTTCCGGCAACATCGCGTTGCGGCGGTTCATGGCGAACGGCTGCTCGATGATGAAGCCGAACGGGGTATGGGAACCTGGACATCGCCAGCCGACATTGCTCGGCTTCTCCTGATGCGACGCGTTCCAACGCCTGTACCCCGCGAGCACGACCTCTGGCGCTTCCGGGTGCTCGGCGCAGTCATCCCCGATCTCGACCATGTCATCGCCGAGCGACAGGAGAACCTGCCCACACCTGCAAAGCGGACCCTGCCGCTCCACCTGCGGCTGGCGCTGCTCGCCGGCGTTGCCATCGTCGAGCGTGCCGGACCGGAGGTGCTCCGGGTGCTGCGTGGGCACATGATGGGTGACAACTGGGTCCGGTTCACTGACGCCACCGAGAACATGATAGCCCGAGGTCGTAAGTGGAAAGCTCCATCGCAGATGCACTTAATTTGAGAATCTTGCAGCAATGATTCTCACAATTAGGTGCCAAGCTTGGGCCTAACCGGCGCATTCTTACAATTAAGTGCCAAGCGACATCAGTTTTGGAAGCCGTTTGACACCTGTTCTACAAATGGGTCCGCCATCCGATCTATCTCGGCTTTCTCATGAGCTTTTGGGCAACACCGTCAATGACGGCGGGGCATCTGCTGTTCTCAGTGGCCACGACAGGCTACATCCTGCTCGGGATCTTCCTCGAGGAGCGGGATCTCGTCGCCCTCTTTGGCGACAGGTACCGAAACTACCGCCGGCAAGTCGGAATGCTCGTCCCCCGAAGAGGCAGGCTGGCTGCAGTGGCGGTCATCGCGCACTCTGATTTAAGCGACGGGCCTTATCCTCGAGATTTTGCGGATCGCCGCTGCTTCAACTCGCCCGCAGATTGGCAGAGCACGGGCGGGCCTCGAGCATCAAGGTTGTTAGCCGGTACCTTGCAAGTCGGGAGAGGAGAAACTTCAGGCGCCGAGGTCGATATGCCTCAACTTTCGATATATTCGTGCTCGAATCCAGCAAACTTCGTCAGGCCCGGTTGATCGAGCACGCGAACATGGCCTTGGCGGAATTCGAGCAACTTGCGCTCGCGCAATTCCCGCAACATCCGATTGACATGAATCGGAGTGAGGCCGAGAGCGTCTGCGAGATCGTACTGGGTGAGGGGGCATTCATAGCTGTTGCGGGTGACAGAGCCGATTCGTTCCAAACGCGCCCTGAGTTCGAGGAACAGATGCGCCGTCCGCGCCAAGGCGCTGCGTCGTCCTACATTGGTGAGATGTTGAGCGATAACCGCTCCGTGGCGCACGAGGGTTTCGAGAATAAGGGAGAAGAGGTCGGGCGACTTCATGGCAGCAAGGGTAAATGTCTTGGTCGAAGCCACCAACACCAAAAGCTCGGTTTGAGCCACAAACGTTTCAAGAGCGCTGCCCGGGTATGACTGAGGCAGGACGATATCGCCTCTCAGGGCAAAATCCAGAATTTGCCGCTGCCCGCCCGCGAGCTCATGAGAAATGCAACCCCAGCCCGACTCGACTATGAATACGCGATCGCTGGCCTCGCCCTGACTGACGATGACCGTCTCCGCTGGGTAGCGCTTCGGCGTGAACCCCAGTGCCTTGATAAGTGCCATATCGTCGTCGTTGAGTCCGACGTACGTTGGACGATTTTCACTTCCGCGCAAAGGTGGATGTGAAGCATACGTCATTTAGAACCCCGCCCAAATTTCCTTTCCCCTCGATAGTATGTACATCAGATTTGATGCGATGAGTATCCGTTCAACGGTAACTTTCGAGTGCAATGTGTCGTGACCGCCACTTTTCGTTGCAGTGGGCAGGTTCCGCTTGCTTGCCGAAGCCACGATTTGAAATCGTTCCGGGCACTGTCAGGCTTTGTTTCTCTTGAAATTTTCCCGCATGGACTCGACTATTTCGCTGGCAACGGCACAGCTGCGGTTGTCCACTTGATCGGCGGCATTGCGTAGCGTCGTTGACGCGTCCTTGAGCAATCCTCTGATCTCTGCTGCTGACAACAGATGGGATGCCTCGAGTTCCAGCAGCACGGATTCACTCACGTGCAGCGCAGCAAGCGCAACCGCTCTCGGCCTGGTAGCAAGCAGTTTCAGGAGATCACCGCTGGGTCTGGCACGCGATTTTTTTTTTGCCATAGTTGCGTCTCAACCGTTCGGACAAGAAGGTTCACAGGCTCAAAAATACGACGCCTCGATGAGTTGACCAGAGTTCCAGGATTGGGGGCGTTCGACGCTCTCTTTTAGGCATTTCTTATAACCATACTATCCCGGTTCGCAGCCGCGACACAGGGGCAGGGGATACCGAATTCGCCGTAGCTACTACTTCCCTACCCCTTGGAGCATCACCGCCGTCACAGCCGGCGTGGGATTCCGCCGTCGAGTAAAGCAGCCCAGTTCCGGTCAGCCGTAAATCTGCTTCGGAACCGTCTCGCCCCTATCCAAAGCAGGCAGCGGGAAAGGTTCGACCTGTCCTCCAGTCTTGTCCAGATACTGCATCAACGCCGTCACCAGGTGGTAGAAGATGCTCGCGGGGACCTCCGTCGCCAATGACCTTCCGCGCTCGTCAATCCTGTCGACCCACAAGCCAAGCGGTGCCGGATCGATATGCCATCGGAAGAGGCGGGCGACACGAGCTTCGATCTCGGGTTTCAGATCCGGTCCGCCAATGCCGTCCAGGGCGACTGCCGCCTTGACGGCCTCGCATTGCGGCCAGCTGCGGGAGAGCCGGTCGAGAGGCAATCCTTGCCGCGACACGGCCGCATATGCCAGACCGGTGGCCCGGTTCAAGCCGCTGGCGACCGCCGACGAATAGAGCTTCCTTGCGTAGGCTGCCAAGTCCTTCTGCCCGCTCGCTCGCGCGAAATCGACGAGAAGCGAGGCCCATTCGAAATGGTGCCCCGGTTCGGTCCACTGTCCCTTGTCACCCGGCAATGGCAGCCAATCGACGTCGAAATGTTCCCCAAGCGTCCAGCTTTCCTGGTCGAAGAAATGGCACCGGAAGAGATCGATGACGCGTGCCGCTCGACGCAGATATGCACGGTCGCCGGTGACGCTATGCCAGGCAAGGAAGGATTCCAGCATATGCATGTGCGGGTTCGAGAACCGCACCCCCTTCCAGCCCGGGGTCTCGAGGAAACCGTTCAGGCTGTCGTCTTCAAGATGGACGTCGATGAATTGGAATGTCTCTTGTGCAAGCCGCAGGGCTTCGTGATGGCCACATCGGTGAGCATGGGCAAGTGCCAGGAGCACGCAGGAATGGTCGTAAGCGTCCTCCGCCCGGTCAGCCACGCTGCCGTTTGCATTCAGCGTGCGCACCCAGCCGCCGCGGTCGGTCCGGCCGTATTTCGCGATGAAGTCGATGCCGTGGTCGATCAGCTTGTCGGCAGGTCCGTCCCAGCCGCGTTCCTTGGCCACCGCGAAAGCGTAGATCTGGCGAGCCATCGTCCGCATGCGCTTGGGTTTGCCTAACGGCCTTGCATCGAAATCGAGCGCCTCGTGGAAGCCACCGTACACATCGTCGACACCTGCAGTGGACCACAGCGGCAGGGTCTCCTCGAAGAGCCAGTGCTCGACGCGCTTGCGCCATGAGCCGCTGACAACGACCCGGTCTTCCGACGCGGTGAACTTCGTCTCGAGGCGTCCGCTCTTCTCCAACTGTTCGACGACTTTCTTCACGTTCTGGCTGTGGCTGACGGGAGCGACGAATACCGCGTCCGGCGTCGCCACCACCGCCACATCCTTCATCCCGATGACGGTGAGCAGCCTGCCCTGGCTTCTGAGGTAGGAGCTGCCGCAATCCATAGCGACGACGTCGCCCATTACGACGTTGCCGTCGCGGTCCGTCGGGCTGGCTTCGAGCAGCGATTGCCACGATCCGAGGTCGTTCCAGCGGAAGGAGGCCGTAACCATCGCGATGCCGCGTGCGCGCTCCATGACTGCGTAGTCGATCGATGTCGAAGGGACAGCCGAGTAGAAGCCCTGGGGCAGGTAGATCCCTGAGACGTCGGTCCGTGCGGTCTTGTAGGCCCGTTCCGCGCTTTCCCAGATGTCGGGTCGGAGGTCGAGGAATGCTTGCCGCATCGTGTCGGCGCGAAACAGGAAGATGCCGGCATTCCAGTAGAATCTTCCCGAAGACACATATTGGCCGGCTGTCTCGGCATTGGGTTTTTCGACAAAACGCGAAACGGCGGCAACTCCACCACCGTTCTCCGAAACCTCGATGTAACCGTACCCGGTTTCGGGATGTGTCGGCTTGATGCCGAATACGACGATGCTTCCTGAATCGGCGGCAGGCATACCCGCCTCGACGGTTTCCCAGAATTGCGTCTCGGTCGATATCTCATGGTCGGAGGGGATCACGAGCACAAGCGCGTCGCCGCCATGCTGGAAGATCGTCTGCAAGGTGGCTATGGCGACCGCGGCGGCGGTATTGCGGCCGACGGGCTCGAAAATCGGTCTGCCGCCGTTCAGGCCGAGCGGACTGATGTCCGAAATAACGCGGTCGGCATGCCGTTCGGAAGCTATCAGGTAGATCGGCGTCTCACCGTCCGGCCGCGCCTTGAGGCGTCGAACAGTCTTTGCAAGCATGGAGCCGTCGCCCGAAAGGTCGTGGAATTGCTTGGGATTGTCTTCGCGCGAGAGCGGCCACAGCCGTGAGCCGACGCCCCCGCTCATGACAAAACTTACGATCCGGTCCGGCATGGTCCAGTTCCTCTCAGAATGTCTGATTGTAGGTTCCGACCTCTGGATTGTGGCGCAGCACGGCATCGAGAGCCTCGAACATCTCGCGACGTCGCTCCGACGAGACAGGGCTTTCCACCACGACGACAATTTCCGGTTTGTTCGACGAGGCCCTCACCAGACCCCACGTGCCGTCCTGGGCAACGACACGCACTCCATTCACTGTGAGGAGATTGGCCAGCGGTTGGCCGGCGAATTCGATCCCATCCCCCTTCATTTTTGTGAATTCCCCGACAACTTTCGCGACCACCCCGTATTTCACCTCGTCGGGGCAGTGGGGTGACATCGTTGGGGTGCCGAAGGTCAGCGGCAGATCGCGGTAAAGGTCCGCGAGTGTCTTACCCGGGTTACGGTCGAGCATCTCGCAGACGGCGATCGCGGTGAGCAGCCCGTCGTCGTAGCCGCGTCCGATCGGTGGGTTGAAGAAGAAATGACCCGACTTCTCGAAACCAGCGATTGCATTGAGTTCAGCGACGCGCCTCTTGATGTAGGAATGCCCAGTCTTCCAGTAATCCGTCCTTGCACCGTTTTGCGCGAGAACGGGATCCGTCATGAAAAGTCCCGTCGACTTGACGTCCACCACGAAGACGGATTTCGGATGCAGCCCGGAAATGTCTCGCGCCAGCATGACGCCGACCTTGTCGGCGAAAATCTCGTTACCCTCGTTGTCGACCACCCCGCAGCGGTCGCCGTCGCCGTCGAAGCCGAGCCCGAGATCGGCACCCGTCTCTAGAACCTTGTCCCGGATCGCATGCAGCATCTGCATGTCTTCGGGATTGGGGTTGTAGTGCGGAAAGGTGTGGTCGAGCTCTACGTCCAGCGGGATCACTTCGCAGCCGATGCGTTGCAGCACCTGCGGCGCAAAAGCGCCCGCGGTGCCGTTGCCGCAGGCAGCCACCACCCTCAGCTTTCGGCCGACGTTCTTCCCGGCTGTCAGGTCTTCGATGTATCTCTCGCGAAATCCCGGCACGAGTTCATAGCTTCCCCCGCCTACGAGATCGAAATCGCCGTCCAGCACGAGCGCTTTCAAAGCTGTCATCTCCTCTGGGCCGAATGTCAGAGGCCTTTGCGCCCCCATCTTCACTCCGGTCCAGCCGTTCTCGTTGTGGGAGGCCGTCACCATGGCCACCGACGGAACGTCGAGTGCGAACTGGGCGAAGTAGGCTGTGGGAGAAAGTGCCAAACCGATGTCTTTGACGCGCGCGCCGGCCGCCATCAGGCCGGAGACCAGTGCCATCTTGATGGCCATCGAATAATTACGGAAGTCGTGGCCGGTGACGATGTCCGGGCCGACACCCATTCGGCGAATCAAGGTGCCGAGCCCCATGCCGATCGCCTGCACGCCCATCAGGTTGAGTTCGGGTTCTTTGTGCCCGAACCACCAGCGCGCGTCGTATTCCCGGAAGCCAGTGGCTTTGATGAGAGCACTGGTTTCGAAGGTGAATGTGTTTGGCGTGGCTTGGCCGACTATGTTCACGGTCGCGGTTTCCGCTCTGCAATTGCGCGGAACAGTCGTAGCACGCCCCGGACGCGGGCCCCTTGACGAATTGGGGGTAGCCCTAACGCCCTGGTTCGCGCCCACTCATCCAATAGGAACACACCCCGCGCTCTTGAGTTGACAACGGGAGGACGAAATTCGTCGGCTGGAAGCCGGCTTTTACCGCTCTCGTAGCGCTTCCTGCTTATATTTCGCCAGCGGCGAGAGAAAATAGCCGATGATACTGCGCGTGCCAGTCTTGATCTCGACTGTCACCGCCATGCCGGGACCGAGCTTGACGAGTTTGTCATCCACCTGCATGTCCGTACGGTCAAGTGAAACGCGTGCGGCATATTCCAGTTCCTGACCTCTCGGCTCACTTTCGCTCTGCGATACGCCCGACGCAGGGTCGTTCGACGCGCTCTGTTGCCTGTCGCGAGTTATGGCGTCCGATGAAACACTGAGCACTTCTCCATGAAGAAGCCCGTAGCGGGTGAAATTGAATGTATCGACCTTGATTTCAGTCTTCTGTCCCGGATGGACGAATCCGATATCTCGGTTGGAGAGCATGGCCTCGATCTCGAGATGACTCTCACTCGGAACCACTACGGCCAGTGCCTGAGCAGGCGTCACCACGCCCCCCACCGTATGAACGGCGAGTTGTTGCACGACGCCATCGACCGGCGCGGTCAATTGTTGGAGCTTCGTGAGCCGCTCTGCCTTGATCACCTCCTGCTCAGCGCTCGCAGCCTTCTGCTCGGCTTTGGCGAGTGCGTCATAGGTCGCGCGCCGATACTCCGCGGCGGTTCTTTCCCTCGTTTCCTTTAGCAGCGCGATGGCCGCATCGGCTTCGCGCAGGCGGCCCTGCTCAAGTTTGAGATCCTGCTGAAGGCCGACCAGCTCCTGATACTCGGAGAGATAGACGACCTTCGAAGAAAGTGCCTCGTCGAGGAGCTTCTTGCGAATGTCGACTCGCTCCTGCAGCACCGGTATCGTCGCCTGGAGCTTCGCGCCGCTTGCCAAAGTGGTCGATCGTTCTGCTTCCTTCTGATTTCGCTGGCGATCGATCTCGGCGAGCTTGGCGTCCTGTTCGGCGAGCTGACTGATCAGAAACTGACGATGCATCTCGAGCTCCGCGGCGCTCGCCCTCTGCGGCGGCTGGAAAGCAGCAAGCGGATCCTCCGCGAGCGCCGCGCGCAGCCGTGCGACGTCGAGTTCGGCCGAAAGAAGTTCGCTTTTCTGGCGCTCCTGGTCGGCTTCCGTCATGGTCGGATCGAGCTCGATCAGAACGTCGCCAGCCTTCACGCTCTGTCCATCGCGTACGTTGATAGCGCGTACAACGCCCGACTCCAACGGCTGGATCAGCTTGGTGCGCCCGTCTGGCACGATCTTGCCCGTCGCGGTTGCCACGATATCGACGGTGCCCAGCGACGCCCACACCAGGGCGAAGCAGAAGACCGCAATGATACTCGCCCCGATCGCGCGCCCGATCGGTGACGGCGGCGATTCAGTGATTTCGAGCGCCGCCGGCAGGAACGCAATTTCGTGCTCGCGGCGCCGAAGCTGGGCTCTGGGAAACTCGACGACATTTCGATTAGCGGACTTCATGGATGCCGGCTTGTAGATAGTGGAGGTTTGCGTAACGCCCGTTCGAGCGGATTAGGTCATCATGGGTACCGTCCTCGACGATACGGCCATGCTCGATCGTGATGATCCGGTTCGCGTGGCGCACGGTCGAGAGCCGATGAGCGATGACGAAGACGGTTCGGCCGGCAGAAATTCGTTTCATGTTTTGCTGAATGGCGCGCTCGCTTTCGTAATCCAGGGCGCTGGTCGCCTCGTCGAGGATGAGGATGCGCGGATCGGTAATGAGTGCGCGAGCGATTGCGACGCGTTGGCGCTGCCCACCGGAAAGACTGCTGCCGCGTTCGCCCACGATGGTGTCATAGCCCTCAGGCAACTCCAGGATGAAATCGTGAGCGCCGGCGAGCGATGCCGCCGCAATGACGCGCTCCATGGGCATAGCCGGATCGGCGAGGGCGATGTTCTCGCGAATGGAGCGGTTGAAGAGCACGTTATCCTGCAAGACAACGCCAATCTGGCGTCGAAGCCAGGTTAGATCGACCATTGCTAGGTCGACGCCATCGACCAGCACCCGCCCACTCTCCGGCACATAGAGCCGCTGTATCAGCTTGGCGACGGTGCTCTTGCCTGAGCCCGAGGAGCCCACGATACCGATGACCTGACCGGGCTCGACGCTGAACGACACGTCGTGCAGTACCTCGGGGCCATCGATGCGGTAGCGGAAAGTCGCATGCTCGAATGTCACCTGCCCGCGGATCGTCGGCAGTGCGGCTCGGCCGGGATTGAAGCTTGGCTCGGGAATGGTGTTGAGTATGTCGCCGAGACGGTCGATCGACAGGCGGGCCTGATGGAAATCCTGCCAGATCTGCGCGAGCCGCAGCACCGGCATGCTCACTCGTGACGCCAGCATATTGAATGCGACGAGCCCGCCGACGGTCAGGTCGCCGCCGATCACGAGCCTGGCACCGAAGTAGAGGGTTGCGGCGACGACCAGCTTGTTGATCATCTGCACCGCCTGGCTCGCCGTATTGTTCAGGCTGAGCACGCGGAAGCTTGCGGTGACATAGGCGGCGAGCTGCTCCTCCCAGCGGCGCTGCATCTGCGGCTCGACCGCCATGGCCTTCAGCGTCTCGACGCCCGTGACGGTCTCGACCAGGAAAGCTTGGTTCTCCGAGCCGCGATCGAACTTCTCATCAAGGCGCCGGCGAAACAGCGGTGCAGCTCCCGCAGAAATGCAGATGTAGAATGGGAACGACGCCAGAACGATCAGCGTCAAGAACGTCGTGTAATAGAACATCACCACAAGGAAAACGACGGTGAAGACGAGATCGATGACAAGCGTGAGCGCCGAGCTCGTCAGGAACTGGCGGATATTCTCGAGCTCGCGAACGCGTGCGACTGAATCCCCGACGCGGCGTGTCTGGAAATATGCGATCGGCAACGCCATCAAGTGACGAAACAGCCGGGCGCCGAGCTCGACGTCGATGCGGTTCGTCGTATGCGCGAACAGATAGACGCGCAGCGTGCCGAGAATAGCTTCGAAAACGGTCAGCGCGACCAGACCAGAGACCAGAACGTCGAGCGTGCTCATGCTTCGATGCACAAGCACCTTGTCGATGACCACCTGGAAAAACAGCGGTGAGATGACGGCAAATATCTGAAGGAAGAACGATGCGATCAGCACCTCGCCGAGAAGATGGCGATACTTGTGGACCGCGCCGAGAAACCAGCTGATATCGAATCGCCGAGAGAGATCCGTCAGGGCCGCGCGCCGTGTCATCAGGATGATGTCGCCGTCCCAGATGGCCTCGAGTTCCTCCTGCGTCAATGAATAGGGTTGCGGTGACGACGGGCGCTGAACGATGAGTTTGTCGTCGAGGACTTTGCCAAGGATCAGGAATCCACCGTCCCGTAGCACGGCGATCCCCGGCAGCGGAGTAACCGCGAGCCGATCCCAGTTCGTCCTCTGTACCTTAGCCTTGAGCCCGAAATCCCTTGCACAGCGCAGGATTTCAGTGACACCTGCGCGCGCCGCGCCCATCCGGTGGCGAATTTGACCCGGATCGGCCGCGATACCATGGCAATGTAGCAATATCGCCAGGGCAAGTAGCCCTGAGTCGTCATTCTCAGAATCGTTGCTCGCCGCCTGAGGCGCCAGATCGCGTCGATCGGCGACACGCGCACGCATCAAGGTATCGCGAGCGCGCATCAAGGCATTGCCCGCACCTTGCGCCAGGTCGCGCCCGCGGGCACTGATTTTGACGAATGCATCAACCACCCGATTTGCAACAGTCCGTGGTCCAACCAAGATCAAACGGCCATCCCAGATTGCTTCGAATTCAGCGCGCGTGATCTGCTTGGGACGGGACCAGGTTGGATCAAGCACAACCGCTGCCTTGTCGTTGACCTTTCCAAGGAGCAGAAACCCGCCATTCCGCAGCGACGCGATGCCGGGGAGCCGGACACTCCCAAGTTGCTTCCAGTTTGTCTTGCGCGAGCCGACCTTCAGCCCGAGCCCGCGGGCGCAGCGAATCATCGCACGGATGCCGATCGCATCGCCGCCACCGCAGCGATCGCGGATCTGATCGGGCTTAGCGTCTACGCCATGAAAGCGCAGGAACAGAGCCAGGGCTCGAAGTCCAAGGTCTGCGGCGTGGGCATTCTCGTTCTGCATCGCCATTCTGGCTTAACCCTTCGCGGATACACGTCCGCGTTCGATGTTCCTTCTCAGCATTCGCGAACTTGACGGTGCCGCACCAGGCGCTGAAGCCCCTGGTGCGGAGGCAATCAATGGTGCGGTCTGGTCAGGTTCCAGTCCTGATTCCAGTTGGCTCCATTCGACAAGGACGCCACGATCTGACCGTGATCAGCCCGGCCGGAGTGACCGGCCAGGTACTGGTTCAGCAGCGCAAAACTGTGGCTTGCCCGGGACGCTGTGGCCGTGCCGGTCGCATGCCGATGATCCGCCGTGGTGGCCGCAGGCCGAGGATCCGTTATGGCCATGGTCTGCGGCGAGGCTGTCGCGACGGCGCCGGTGGCCGGGTCCTTCGCCGTTGCCGTCAACTTGAGTGTCGCCACCGGATGGGCCCAGCCCCTGTAGTTCGATTGCAGCGTCAATCCGCTGTCGACCTGCGCGGCCGTCAAGGTGATGTTGTCGCCCCTGAACGTCTTACCATCCAGTTTGTCGGTGATCGTCTCGTACCTCGGCAAGCCCGTTATGTTCACGGTCACGACATCGTTGGGGTCGGTCGTTGTCACCTTGACCCCCAGGTCGACCGTACCGCCTCCCCCGTTCACATTGAGCGTGGGATCCGCGATGCTGAGTACCGGCGCGATCGATGACGGGGTGGTCGGAGTAGTTGGGGTAGTTGGGGTAGTTGGGATAGTTGGGGCTGTCGATGACGTCCCGACCTGGAGACCGGAGAAGGTCTTCACTGCGCCCGCAAGATTCGCAGCGACACCGCTTGCGTCCTTGATGCTCGCACCGTTCGTCAGATTGACCCCGGTAATGCCGAGCGCCGAGGTATCGGTGTCCGTCGATGCGACCGTTGTGCGGAAGTTGAGCGCGCTCGTTCCGGATCCGCCCACATAGGTGGCGGTCGCGCCATTGTTGAGCGATAGTGTCGGCGTGCCCGACACCGCCACGGCCTCGTTGAAGCCGAGTGTCAGCGTGACCGTGTCGCCGACGTGCTCGGTGCCGGTTCCCGGCGAGGCTGTGGCCTGCGTCACCGCCGGCAAGACCGGATCGATCTGGAGGCCGGAGAACGTCTTCACCGCGCCCGAGAGGTTCGCCGCAACACCGGATGCATCCTTGATGCTCGCGCCGCTCGGAAGATTGACCCCGGTGACGGCGAGTGCCGAGGTATCCTTGTCGGTCGAAGCGACCGTGGTGCGGAAGGTGAGCGCGCTGGTGCCCGAGCCACTGACATAGCTGGCCGTTCCGCCATCATTGAGCGACAGTGCGGGCGTGCCCGTGACGGTCACGGCCTTGTTGAAGGCGACCGTCAATGTGATGGCATCGCCGGCATGCTCGATTCCCGTTGCCGGTGAAGCGGCGACCTGCGTCACCGCCGGCTGGATCGTTGGCGTCGTCGGGGGCTGGGTCGATGAGGATGTCGAGGGAGTGACGTTGGCACCCGTGACGGTGTCGCCGCTGCCCGCCTTCTGATAGAGCTGAACCTCATCGACCAGCATCTGCATCGACGATGGGGTCGAGCCATCCAGAGACGTATGCCATCCGCTCGCGTTCGAATTCGCGACCGACATGCTCATCATCAATTGCATCGGTTCATCCGGGATCGCGACCTGTGCGCTGGTCACTTGCGCCATCTGTTTGCCGTCCAGATACCAGGTGATCGATTCACCGGGCACCCAGTTGATGCCGTAAGTATGGAAGCCGGCCGTGAGGTCGATGCCGCTGTCGATGGTGTTGCCGACCCACCCTGATGGCCCGTGCAGGTGCCAGGAGAAATTCTGGTCTGCCGGCCCCGAACCGGTAAATCCACCCTCTTGAATATCGAGCTCGAAATTGTCGCCGCTGCTGCCCGCGCCGTCGCCGGGCATCAGCCAGAGGCCTGGCCATGCGCCATCGCCGCTCGGCGCCTTCATGCTGATCTGAAGGTAGCCGCCGTTGAATTCGAAGTTGCCGTAGCTGCTGACGGCGCCGGACGTGATCGGGAATGTTTGTGTCACTCCCCCCTGGTTGACGCCGCTGATGGGCTGCTTGATCGCCGTGAGATCCAAGGTCCCGTTGCTCACGGAGACTTGGCTCGGCATCTCGTACTCGGCATTAAACTGGTTGCCCATCCCGCTTCCGCCCGATCCATTGCTGGCCCATGGCCAGCCGTTGGCGGCATTGCTGGTGATATAGGTATGCCAATCGCTATCGAGCGCCGTACCGGAGAAGTTTTCCTCGAAGACGAGGTCGCTAGAAGCAAAGCCTGCGGGTGCGGAAAGAGTCATTCAGTGATCCTCTTTGGCGTTGAAAACAGGGAGTTCCACTGCCACGCATCGCCAAGGCGCGCGACATGTCGCATGCTCGCAACTGGGCACCGCGAACGGATTTCAAAGTTGGCGGAGATTTGGAAGTCCTCGCCCCAGACATGATTGTCGAGCGAGCCTAACGTTGAACTCGCCATCGGTGTGTTGTCGACGGGAATGCTCGTCGGGCCTTCGCCCTTGAACCCACAAAGGGTGTTGCTGACAACGCGCGCAAGATGTTCGACGGTTCGAGCCGCGGCCGAATTTAAGTTGAGCGCATCTCTCCCGGCGGACGATCCGCCGAGCTTGCTGTCTAGTATAGGCACGGTAGTTCCTTAGTTTATTGCGTCTTTTTTGTTTTTCATTTCACCCGCGCCCCTAAGTAAAACACAGGCATTTCCGCTCATTTACTTATTCGCCCACGCCGTCTTGCACCTACTGAATTGATCATTCGAGGACGATGTACGAAACCCAGCCGGACCTTACCACGGTTTGCGGCGAGAATGAGGCTTGGTTAACGCTTATTAACACATTCCTAATATAACTTATTGACACGTTCTAATATGGAAAGTGATCGAACAGGAGTCTCGATACAGCCTTCCGGACGTCCTACCAAAACCGCGGCCGTCGGCTGAAATGTTGTGCGGCTTGGACGCCCGTTGGTTCGAGGGGGGTCGTTCGCGTATGAGGTCCTCCAGAAGCGGGCCCGGGATGACTTCCCTACTGCGTGCCGGACAGGCGTCGAGTCTGTTGGGGCTGCCGGCGACTGTGCCGTTTGCGCGTCAATGCGCTTGGTTGAGGACGCCTTGCGGCGTTGACGACGTTCCTGCGAGGTCGCCGGCAGCATGGCGGCGATGTCCGCATCATCCGCTTTCAATGGTCGAAGGTACAAGGCTGGCTCCGTTATCGAGCGCAGTCCCTGCAGCACTGGACAGGCCGTTCAATCGCAACGCCAACCTGCCTGTATCGCGATCATATTTTCAAGATCCGAATAGCGCAAAGATGTGCAACCGTATCCCAAGGGAAAATGCGATCGCTTAAGCGGCTTGTTGAAACGGCTGAAACGTGGCCCTTGGGCGTGAGGGCGCTTCGCGCGCGACCCGACGGCCGCCTTCTCTCAGGAAATGATGCACGCCGCACACAAGCCGAACGGCCCCACCTTCGCCCACGCAATCTGACGAGAGCCGACTGATCGCTGCCTTGCCTTGCCCGAGAGGGGCGGCTTGACGGCATCGAGAGTGTCGTTACATTTGTCATGACTAGGTTTTTGTTTTTTATTCAGTTGCGCGCACTTTCTGAGGTGCGCGGTTCGCACGTGGTGTGCAGCTCCGGGGCAGGGACTCTCGAACTCTGGAGCGACCTCGAGGCCGGACCGGTGTCGTCCCAAAATTCGTTCATCTCCAATATGTGAAGTTCGATCAGGAGGGGCTACTTCAAAGTTGACGAGGACTCCCCTTCTGGAGCCGGCCTTGGGGCCATGCAGAGATTTCGATCCAATGGTTGTTTCCTAGGTTCAAACACACGGAGAGGGCAGAGATTATGTCAAGTGACGACCTCTATACCGGAAAAGGTTATGCCGCTGCCAATCCGACTTGGCATGACGAAGATGGCGGTGTCAAGGCCGCGAACATCGCCAAGATCGTGCGCGCCAACAACATCAGTTGCCAGAAAATCGTCGACATAGGCTCCGGGACGGGAGCCGTTCTGAATGCCCTTCTTCAGCACGACATCTTCCGTGACTCAACCGCCATCGGCTACGATATTGCTCCCTATGCCATAAACATGGCCAAACAGCGAGAAAGAGACAAGCTAAGCTTTCACTGCGGCGACTTCTTGCAAACCAACGAAAATTACGATCTTCTATTGTGCATCGATGTCTTCGAGCACGTCGATGACTATATAGGATTTCTTCGAAAGCTCAGAGGACGTTCGAAATACTATGTGTTTCATATTCCTCTCGACATTAGTATCACCGGCCTTCTGCGCAGTCAGCACGTTAAGCAACGCAAGGAGGTGGGTCACCTGCATTACTTTGATCAGGCAACAGCTCTAGCGACTCTGCGCGACACGGGCTTTAAGATTATTGGCACGCAGTACACTAGGACGGCGGAAGATATCCTCCAGATCCATCCCGAATGGCGAACCACGACAGCCATCCTCGGTAACGCCGCGCGACGCATTGTCCGGACTATTGCCGGAGAGGACCTGTCTGTGCGCTTGCTCGGCGGCGCCTCGCTGATGGTCCTCACTAGCTGAGGTGGTGTGGGGCAAGGCGGCAGAACAACCGAATCGGAGCGGCAAGGGAAATGGCGAGACCCAAGGGGCAAGACGTTGCGGTATCGAATTTTGCTCGAGGGTGGCGCCTTTCCTCTCCACCAATCTCGGGTGTTCCCGAGATTGGCTCTTGAGTGAGCAAGTCGGAAACATCCGACTTGCCGGGGAAGGGATTGGTAGGCGTCGCGTTTTGAAGCAATTGTTCTGCCGCGTTGCCTTAGTCTAGCACGATTGCGCGGTCCCAAGGTCGGCGTCCACGAAGCGCCAGCCGTCGTTCCGCTTCGGACCATCGAAAATGGAAGGCTGGCACCATCATCGAGCGCGGCCCCTGCAGCGCTGGACAGGCCGTTCAATCACAACGCCAACGTGCCTGTATCGCGATCATATTTTCAAGATCCGAATAGCGCAAAGATGTGCAACCGTGTCCCAGGGGCAAGTGCGATCGCTTAAGGGGCTTGTTCAAATGGCTGGAACGTGGCGCAACGGCACGAGGGTGCTTCGTCGCCGCGGGACGGCCTCGCGGCGGTTTGTCAATTTTGAACCGCGCAACCAGTCGCCAAAGCTCCACCTCGTGGCCGTCGGCAAACCGCCTGGCGTGCTCTTTCGCCGTACTGTCGTCGATGCAGGCAAGGCTGACCCCGCCAATGAACTGGCCGCGTTCGTCCAGAACGTAGAACAGATAGTGCGGCATCGCTTGTTCTCGATCAGGATGGCCAGCCCGTTTCGGCGCCAGTTCGATTTGGATTGAGGTCGCCAGCAGCGCTGCGCCGTTGCGCCCCACCGCTCCACTCTTGTGTGCTTGCAAGACAAAGAGTCTGCATAACGACATGCCCGAACATGGAATGTATATCTTCCGACAGTTGCATGTCATTCACATTGACCCAAACCACGTGTTGGGCGATCTGCCTGAGCGTTCCTCCGCCATATCCACAAAGACCTAGCGTAACTGCGCCATGATCGTTGGCGTATCGAACGGCGCGCAAAACATTTTCCGAGTTTCCGCTTCCCGAAATTGCAATGACCAAGTCGCCCTCGTTCAGGATGTTCTTCAGCTGCTCGACGAACACATCTTGGAAAGAAACATCGTTGGCATACGCGAATGTAAGTCCCACATTGTCGACTAGCGTCCGGCCACGAAACGGGCGCTTGGTGGAGAGATAGATGCTCTTGTTCCAGTCCGTGATGAAATGGAGCGCAGTGAGTGAACTGCCACCATTTCCAAGCGTGATTATCTGCTTGCCATCCTCCTGTGCCTGCGCGACCAAGGCCACTGCGTTGTCGAAGCTTTGGTGGTCTAATGAAGCCAGGACGACCTCAAGTCTCTTGAAATAAGCTTGAGCACTCCCCCCAAGATGATTTATTGGGCGGGCTCCGATGTCTGTTGATTGAGTACTACCGCCAAAATGTTTCATTGGGTGGACTCCGATGTCGGTTGATAATGAACGATGCGGCTCCCGGCGAAGTCGAACTTCACGGGGAAGTGCTTTAGCTCCCCGAGGGCTGCTTTGATTGCGTCGTGGCGATCGAGAGGCGCGAAGAACATGAGAAAACCTCCCGCACCTGCTCCGAGTAACTTCCCGCCCCTGGCACCCGCCCGCATCGCAGTTTGGTACCAGTGATCGATTGCATCGTTCGTGATGTCTTCGGAGAGGCCCTTTTTTAAGAGCCAGTTCTCGTGCAGAATTTCACCGAAGGCGTTGAGGTTACATCGATGCAGCTCATCACGAAGCTGATACGTGAGCTCGACCATCCGGCTGAGCGCTTTCCGCTTGTCCGGTGCTCTTGCGATGCCTTCCGACTGTCGGACGAGGATGTCTGAAGCACTGCGCGTAATGCCGGTGTAAAACATGAGAACTTGCTTCTCAATTGAAGCGATGAAATCACGTGGGCATATAAGCGGTGATACCGAAACGCTGTCATCAGAGTGGAACTCGATAAGGTTTAACCCTCCGAAGGCAGCGGCGTATTGATCTTGCCTTCCAATGGGTGCGCCACAAAGTTCGATCTCAATGCGACAACTGTCAGCGCCGAGCTTTGCCTTCGAGACGTACTGCCCCCGAAACGCGTTCAGCGCGTGCAGAAGGCCAACAGTAAAAGTGCTTGAGGATCCAAGTCCTGTTCCCTTCGATGGAATATCGGCAATGGTTGTTATCTCGACCCCTCCGCAAATACCGAGATATTCCATAGTCGCCTTGACAATCGGATGCTGGATATCCTCAACACTATCCACTTCTTCCGTTTTGGAGTAAGCGATTCGAGTGCCGTTATCGAACTTGCGGTTCACATTCACGTAGACGTACTTGTCGATGGCAACGCTCAGGACGGCGCCGCCCTCCTGCCGATAGAAGGCAGGAAGATCGCTGCCTCCTCCGACAAAGCTGACTCGAAGCGGCGTCTGACTGATAATCATCCGACTGCCTCAATCAGCTCGATCGCCCGCAATTGGATGCAATGTTCGGCACGCGCCCGCGATGCCAGCACGATCGGTGCCTCATCCTCCTGGCGCGAACTGTAGATACTCGCGGCAGCCTCCCGATCCACGCCTCGCCGCGAGTATTCGCGCGTTACTCGGAACCTCCTCAGGTCCTCATCGATATCAACGAAGAATGTGTGTGCACGGCCGTGCAAAACCATATCGGATAGCGAAAGAGCGACGGCTCCTTCCACGACCAGGACGGTTTCTGGAGAAATGGTAATCTTTTCCGATCTTGGATGTGATACGCGGCTCAGCTTTTCGTAATAGGGCAGATCGTGCGTCTCTGGAGAACGAACTCCCACCAGGCGGCTTAGAACCTTCCTGATCTCGTTCATATCGTAGCGACCCATCACCGTTGGTTCGCGATCGGCGACGGACCGTATCCAGCGATCAATAGCAACGACTTGCGCATCAAAGCCGCGGCCGCGAAGAACCTCCGCGATAGCGCTGGAGAGAACACTCTTTCCGCTGCGGGAGAGCCCTCCCACGAAACAAACATCACCCGGCTTCACATGCGCGATCAGATCAGATGCTGTGTCTATCAAGATCGGATGAACAGTGAGAATGAGCTTGGAAGCCTCGGACAAGTCCGAGACGGTGTAGTCGGGCATGACATGATACTTGCTGTCCAACCCGCCCGCGCCCGTCTCGACCAAGATCGATCTGATTCCAGACCGTTTTGCGAGAGCGACGTCCGAGGAGGAATCGCCGATGATCCAGGATTGACTGCGATCGATATTGAATGCCTCGACCGCCTCATCGACCAACCCGGTAGCAGGCTTGCGGCAATTGCAGCGGATCTTCAGTGCTTCTACCTCACCGATAAAGCCGCGATCTGGATGGTGCGGGCAGAAATAGATGGCGTCAACAAAAGCTCCGCAGCGGCCAAGCTCAGTCTCCATCTTGTTATGGATCATCCGCAGGTCTTGTAAGGAGCAATCGCCTCTCGCCACAACGGGTTGGTTGGTGACGACGATTGTCCGGTATTCCGCCCGGTTGAAACAGGCGATCGCGTCCGCGGCCCCCTCAATCAGTTCGAAGCGTTCGGGACGATCGATATGTCCATAGTCAACATTGATGCACCCATCCCTGTCCAAAAATACTGCTTTCTGTGGAGACGCGAGTGAAGCTCGAGCTATGCGGCCCGATGCTAAGTCGGCGCAAACCTTGTCAAATCTCGCCGGGGTTCCCGCGTCCTTTATATACTCAGGGCTGCTATAGCTTCTAATTTCCGCGCCGGCGCGAAGCATTTCAGGAAAGAGGTCCTTGCCAAAATCAAGCGGAGTTGCCGTGGCACGCCACGGCAATAAACCTTGTCTTCGAATGTAATAAAGGGCCGCGCTGACTTTGTTGGGATAAAAGATACCAGGATCATGTGGATACGGATGGAATGCGGTAACGATACCATCTTCGGACGTTTCTATCAGATCGGAATCATGCGGGTGATCATTCGGATGGGTGAAAATTGTTGCCGCTGCTGCTTTGTGTTTTTCATGGAAGCACTTAAAGCGGGTGAGATCGACGTCGAGCATCGTGTCGCCATAGATCGTAAGGAAGTCGTCGTCGAGCAGATCCAAAACGGATAGTACTGCTCCAGCAGTCCCGCGAGGCGCACCGTCATCCACACAAAGAACGTCAATCCCCCAATTTTCACGCTGCTTGCAAAATTCCACAATTTGCTCGGCTGCGTGGTTCACCAGGAGCAAGATCTTCTCAATCCCGTGTTGCTTGGCGAGGATGATTTGATGCTCAAGAAGTGGCTTGCCACCAATGTTGGCTAGCGACTTAGGCAAATCGCCTATCCGGCCCCTGAGCCGCGTCCCCCGACCACCTGCAAGTACAACGGCCTGCATCACAGGTGTCCTTCCTGACGCACGATTTCTACGACCGCTTTTCGGACAGCGTCGGCCGAACCAAGCTCGGGCCGCCAACCGAGCGCACGAAGTTTTGCTGTGTCATAGGAAAATCGGGGAACATCCCCCGTCCAACCGCGATCTTCAACGCCGTATTCGATCCCGGCGCCCGGTGCGACAGTCTCTACAGTCGTTTCTGCTATGAAGCTAACGGTTACCCCTTTGTCCTCGGGACCGATATTGTAGCAACCAAGCCGCTCGGATGCGTTTGCACGCAAGTAGACAATCGCATCAATCAAATCATTGACGTGAAGATATGCCTTCCGTTGCCGGCCCGATCCCAAAACATTCAGCTTGTTTGGTGAAACCCTTAGCTTTCTCACGAAATCCAGAATGACACCATGTGTTGCCGGAACACCGATCACGTTCGGAAAGCGAAAGATCAAGGCCCGGGCCAACCAGTTCTCGACGGCAGCGCTGATTAGCGCTTCCGATGCGAGCTTCATGGCACCGTAGTTGGAAATGGGCAGCAGCGGCCCGACATTCTCTCCAATCGGAGCCTCCCCCAAGTCCCCGTACACGGCGGAGCTGGAAGCGAAAGCAAGGAACGGAACCCCTGCCTCCTTCATTGCGTCCAACAGGTTGAACGTCGATAGAAAGGTATCGCGCAGATCAACAGAGGCATCGGCGATTCCTGCAGGAATGTCCGAATTGGCAGCCATGTGCCAAACCTCGGAAATCGGAATGCGACTGTGACATTTCATAAAGCGGCTTCTCACCGCACCCGCGTCTGAGAGTTCCACTTTCTCAAAGATGAACCTCTCATTCGTGAGAAGCCCTTTCAGGTTTTCCCGAGAACCTCGCGACAGGTTGTCAAAGCCGAAGACCGGATACCCACGATCAACAAAGATCCTTGCAAGCCTGCTTCCTACAAAGCCCGCAACTCCCGATATGAAGATGGCGTGCGGATCACCCAATCGGATTGCCCCTTCCTATGTGCTCAGGGTTTCGCCACAAGTCTTCCGGATTCTGCAATTGACTTCCGTTTGCAAGCCTTCGCCGCTGGAGAGCCGTGAGTTCGACCGGATTGGGCGTTAAGCTGCGCCTGTCGCCAAGGTCATGCGTGTCACGCGTCTTTCTGAATCATCGCATGGTTTTCTCCGATCCGCGATCGTTCCTCAGGGGTAGCCCCATTTTGCTATCCGGATTGAATCGCGCCGCATCGCCTGCGCGGCGACGCCAGTGACATCCCAAGAACGGTCAATGCGCTCTGCAGTTTGTTCACGCGCGACTGACCGCAGAATTTCGCCACTTGCGCCTCCGGCGCATCGAGCCGGTCTTCGACTAAGAATATCGACGCAATGTCCCAGATGAGGGTCGATCGCCGTCCAGCGAGAAGCTCCGAAACTCGATTCCGAGCTGCTTGAGCCGCTCTGCACCGGGAACCTCTGGCGCCGGGTGCACCAGCCCAAGGATGGAGTCGGATCGGAAGGGTAGGGGGACATGCAGGGCCTCGGCTGCCTTGAGGACGCCACTCACAAGCTGCCAGGGCACGGCGACGGCGTGCAGTGTTCTGCCTTGTGATGCGGCGATCTCTTTCATGAGCCGTCGGAACGGTACCGGTTCGGGGTTGGCCAGTCCTACCGGTTCCGGCAAGGGCATGTCCGACTCGGCAATACGCACTATGGCGGCCGCCATGTCCGCCTCATGCACGGTGAACTGATGGGAGCGCGCTCCAATGAGAGGTGTGACCGGCAGGTTAGTGAGCTTGCGGAGCGCGCCCGCCATCCCGCCCCAACCGGGGCCGTACACCAGTCCGAGGCGGGCGGAGACACCTCCCAGACTGCTGGCGGTGCGCTCGCAGGCCAGCTTCGCCTGACCGTAAAGCTGTCGGGTTCCCTCATAAGCGGACATCGATGAGATGAAAATAACCCGGCGAACCCCTGCGTCGGCGGCATTACGCAGGAGGTGCTGCGAGCCGGACACATTGACACCCCACACATCGCCGGCGCTGACGAGAGTCAGGTCCCATGCACCATGGATGAGCACATCTAGGTCGCTGATTGCGCTCCCCGACGGCGGGCGCCTGATCTCATAGGGGCGCCACTCGGCGACGCCGGCCATTGCGGCGGCAGATCCGGAGGTCAGCCGGTTCGGACGGACGAACGCGATGACCTCATGCCCTTCTTCGGCGAAGATGGCGCGCAGGATGGTCCCGACGTATCCGTTGGCTCCTGTGATGCCGACCCGCATTTGAACGCTCAACTCGCCAGCTGCATCGCTTCGCGGGCGATGCGATGAGAATTGGCCATCACAGTCAGGGTAAAGGTAGTAGCTGGAACATTTGGGAAAACCGACCCGTCGATGAGATGGACCCGGTCCCAGCGGGCCAGCCGCCCGAGGCGGTCAGTCGTCGCGCTCCCAGAATCCGGCTCACTGGCGTGAGGAAAGCTGCCGCCAAAGTGGTAGCTCTTGGCCCCGCCCGACCACAGCATCTGCGGCGTGACCGGCCACAAATCAAGGTAGGGTGCCGCCCTGCGGATCCGCTTTATTACGTCAGGCAGCATCGGAGGCACGTGTTTGCCCCTGACCTTGGCCTCGCTGAAGCCCTCTGAAGTGAGGGTGATCTGGGGTAGCTCATCATGAACCGCGGACATCTGGGCGCTCACCCGGACCTTTGGTGACGCCCAGGACGGCAAGTAGCCCAGGCCAACGGTCAACCGGCTCAGGAGCCGATCCGTCGCGAAGGCGGCGGCGCGATGTTGGAGGAAGCCGGGAAGCGCATCGTAATATGCCTGGTTGAACGGATAGAAGTGAATCTGTGAGACATCGAAGCCTTCGTCGTCCCGGCCGATGACCATGGTGAACTGGTTGAGTGTGAACTCGCGCCTTGCACGTGGATCGGGGGTCGGCCTCATGGATATCATTGGAAGAACGAACTGAGCCGATTCCGAAAGATGCACCGGCTGGTCCGATCCAAGCGAGCCTAGGATCAGCCGGGTGGTCCCGATTGCCCCGCAGCCCACGAAGACGCGGTCGGCTGTGAATCGATGGATCCGGCCGCTGGACAGCTCCCGGGCCTGCACGACGGCTGTGTCGCCCTCCTGGTCGACCCGCACCGCGAGCAGCCCGCTGTGGTAGTCGATCCTTCCGCTGCGCCTGAAGCGATCGAAGCTGTGCGAGGCCGAAAAGATTAGCGACCGCGGGCATCCAGTCATGCATAGGCCGCAGGGTTGGCATTCCGGCGCTGAGAAGGCGAGCCGGGCGCGGCCTATCGTTATTCCAGTGGAGCGCACTCGATCGCGGTGCCGGGCGTAGTTGGCCAGGACCATCTGAGTCCGCGGCGCCAGCGGCGGAAGCGGGTCCGGGGATCCTATGAGCGGGAACCACTCCTCGAGATCGTCGGACTCTCCAGCGAAAGGAATGTGACGCAGGATTGTCCTATAGTGCTCTTCCATATCCGAGAAGGCGAACGGCCATCCCTTGAACGTGGCGGCGCTGAAGGGCATGATCTGGGCCCCCCAGACATTGCTGAAACCCCCGTAGGCGCTTGATATGACAGCTGGGTTGACTCTGCCCTCGGCGTGGACGCCGTCGAGCTGGCCCTTGTTGGCAAACGGGAAATCGGATCCGTAGCTTCTCTTTTCAGGCAGCGAATCGGGCTGGATCCGCTTGGGCTGCAGGCTGACGCGGCGGACGTCCTCCTCATCCCAGTTGTCGACACGCAGCCTGGACAGCCTGGAGATAACCTCCCGCGTCTCCGCCTCCAGCACGGTGCCCGGATCGAACACGGTTATCTTCTCATCCGGGTTCTCGGACAGCGCCAACACGGCGGCGGCCGCAGCCGGACCCGAACCAATGATTATCGAAGACGGCATCTACTTCTCAGGCCCACCGCCTTGCGCGGCCGTGTCCAGTATCTGCTTGGTGGCCTGTTGGCGCCGCCGGCGCAAGCGCCGCACCAGCTCGATCCGGCCGGCGAGGTGGCCTGCCGCGGCCAGCCCCACGCCAGCGATTATTGCCGCGATCCGGGCCAGTCCGTGGGCGTCACCCTTGGCAGCTTGCAAAATCTCCCGCGGTACGCCCTTGGTCAGCGTGTACCAGACGAAGCGGGTCTCTGCACCCAGTGTGGCGGCATCGCCCATCTGGGCAAAGGCCTCGACCTTCCCCTTATTGACGAAGAAGCAGCGGCGCCAGAAGTACTTCCAGGTCGTCCGTGAGGCGGGTACAAAGTGGCGGACGGTCGCCGCCGGTTCGTAGATGACCGCCTCACTGCCCTTGATGTGCGCCACGCGGTGGCACATGTCCATGTCGTCGTGACGGTCGGAATGGAACCCTCCCACCTGCTTGAGGAGGGTCCGCCGCACCGACATGTTGGCTCCTATGAGGTGAGCCAAAGGGCCTCGGCTGGTCGGAAGGCCGTCATAAGCACATCCGAACACCCAGTCGAACTGCACGGGGAACCAGGCCGGGCGGCCAGTCTCGAAAACCGGTATGGGACGCCCGCCGACGGCGCCGATGCGCTCATCCTGGTACGGTTCGGTGAGTATATCGAGCCAGTCCTTGTCCGCAGCCGCATCGTCATCCAGGAACGCCAGGATCTCTCCGGCGGCCGCCTCGGCTGCCGTGTTTCGGGCCGCCCCCAGGTGCCCGTCAAACTTGTTCTGGATCACCCGTGTCGGAGGGATGGATGCGGCGGATTCAGCCCAGTAGGCGGCACAACGGCGGAACAGGGGCTGGTCGACGCATACGATGATCTCGCAGGGTTGCAAGGTCTGCTTCTGCGCCGAGGCCACCGACTGAACCAACAGCTCCCATCTGTCCTCAGTGTAGGCACAGATAAGCACTGAGATCGTGGGGCGGCGCGGAATCTGCCTGCGTTCGCTGCTGACGCCATCCTCGGGCTGCACGGTTTTCGATCCAGGCTGCGCGGTTGTGCCAACGACGGAGGCTTTAGTCATGGCACCCGCCGGCTGGTTTCCGAGGCCAGGCTGGTTTCGCGTGTCTGCCTTGCCCGTGCCGTGGCAGCTTTGAGGATGTTCCAGAGCGCACCGCCGTCATTGTGGATATCGAACTGGTCGTGTTCGTCGGCGGGATAGCGTCCGCTGTCCTGCAGCGACACCAGTCGCCACACCATCCAGCCGGCGCAGTTGCCATCACGCGTCACCGAGTCGAGCCACATGGCGTAAGCTTCAGGCGCGTTCTGGTTGGAGCGGGCATGGCCGAATTCCTCCAGGAGAACCGGCTTTTTGGCGCGGGCCGCCAGCTGGCAGAACTCGGGGATCATGTCGTTGAATTGCTGGATCGTAAGATCGTAGAAGATCGGGTAGCCGTGCCAGGTCCCGAAATCGAGGGTCGGGATGGTCAAATCGGCTACCTTCGGATCCAAAATGTTGGCATTCCCTGAGGTGACAAGGTGATTGGAATCGAGGGACTTCACGTAGGCCGACATTTCTGCAGTCCAGCTCAACCGCAAGGCCAATGGCTGCGCATTGCCTTCGTTGATCAACTCCCAAGCCATGATGGTCGGGTCGTCCCGGTAGGCAAGTCCGGTGAGCGGGTTGACGCGCTCCACGACGTGGCGGACCCAAGTCCGGTAGTCCTGCTTCGTGCGCGGGTCGGTGAAGAAAAACGCGGACTCGTCGCTGCTTCCATACCAGGCCCGCATCTGCTGGGCGCCGCCCGTGAAACCCCAGAAATCCACGACAGCGATGATCAGCCTCAGGTGTCGCTTGCCGGCCTCGGCGATAAGGAAATCGACCTTCTGCATGCCGTTGGTGCCGTCATTGATCGCCATCCTGTTTTGACTTGGATCCCAGTAGAGCAGGTACGTGCCCTTGACCGCGAGATTGCTGGCTTCGCCTTCTAGCCGCCAATCCCAGATCGTAGGGACGCTTCCGTCGATCGACCCGATCACCGGCTGAAGGAAGGTGCGGACCACATTGGCGCCCATCGCCACCGCGTCATCGAGAACGCGGGTGACCTCAACCTGCGAACCATAGGTCAGATAGTGGTTGTTTACGCCGGTCACGAAGAACGGCTTGCCGTCCAACGTGAAATTCGTTCCGGAAGTCTTGATGAAAGACATTGCCGATGGCTTGTCCACGGTGCTCGCGGTGCTCGCGATTGCCAGAACGGACACGAACGCGAACGCAAATGCACATAGCCACGCATTGCGCAGTCCGTATTTCGCCCACTGCCAGTCGATCATCATCCCCTGCATGTGGCTCTGGCCGGGCGCCGAGTGCAATCGCCCCTAAGGATTACCTCCTCTGGCCTCGCACAGACCGGCGTCGATCGGGCATAGTGGTGCTTGGCTGGGGGTTCTCGTCAAAGCTCTCGTCTTCTTGAAATCTGACGTGAGAACAACAATGCGCATTTGCTTGAGTCTCGATCCGTCGCGGCTGCTGCGCTGGCATCTATGGCTGGCAGAGGCGCTCGCTGAAGTGCCCGGCAACGAGGTCTCCTGCGTTTTCGCGGCTGGCTGCCGCCCGCTGCCGTTGATCTTCCGTCTGCTGCTCGAACTCGAACGACTGGTCTATGGCTTTCGCGGGAAGGGCGCCATCGACCCCGTAGAGGCGGCGCTGCGGTGCCTGCCGCCGCCTCCAGCCGGCCAAGTGGATGTGGTGATCGATTTGAGCGGGTCGGAATCGCTCCCGCCGGCGCGGCGTGTGCTCACCCCGGTCTTCAATGGCGCACCCGGCGAGATCGGTGTCGTGGCGGCCTGGGTGCATCATCAGGATCTTCTCGTCGACCTGCATGACACGGCGCGCCCGTTGCGACCGTGGACGGCGCGCCCGACCAGTGCAGACCGACAAGTGTTGGCATTGAGGCTCGACAGCGCCCTTTCCTGCGCTGTGCCGCTGATCCTCAAGGCCCTGTGCGAGGAAACCGGTTCAGCTGCGTCCGCTAGCCCCGGTCCACGGACGGCAGCACTACCTTCGTTTGGTGCGCTTTCGGCGCTCGCAAGGGCGACCGGCACGGTTGCATCGAAGGTGATCGGGCGTCTGGACGCCTTGGCGAGGGGCGGCAGGATGTGGGGGATTGGCTGGCGCTTCGACGAATCGGCGAGCCTGCTGGACAAAGGCGAAGCAGCCTTCCGGGTGTTCACCGGAAATGCCGACAGCTACCTTGCCGACCCGTTCCCATTCCGGCACCAGGGGCAGGATTTCATCTTTGTCGAGCAGTACCTCTACTCGAAGAACCGGGGGTGCATTGCGGTCGTGGCAGTGAACCGGGACGGGACAGCCGGTGCACCCCGGATCGTTGTAGAGGAACCGCATCACCTCTCGTACCCGTTCGTGTTCGAGCAGAATGGTCAGATCTGGATGATCCCTGAATCGGGGGCGGCCAGGAATGTCTGCCTCTACAGGGCAGTGGAGTTCCCTTACCGATGGACACGGGAGGCCTGCCTCATGGAAGGCATTGAGGGCTACGATACCACGCCGCTCTGTCATGAAGGCGGCTTTTGGTTTTTCGTCAGCCCAAGGCTATGGAGGTCCACGTCCTGGGATGCCTTGAGCCTCTACCATGCCGAGAGCCTGACCGGGTCCTGGACGCCCCATGCCGCCAACCCGGTCCTGCTCGATGCCAGGCTCAGTCGGCCCGCAGGCGCCGTCATCCGACACCGCGGACGCGCGCTACGCCCGGTCCAGGACTGCGCGCGCGGCTATGGCGGCGCGGTGACGTTCTGCCAGATCGATGCGCTGGGCGAGTTGGAGTTTGCCCAGACCCCGATCGGTCGCATTTGGTCCGGAGCGTTGGGATGTCACACCTACAACCGCCGGTCCGGCCTGGAGGTGATCGACCTGTTCGGGCATATCCGGGGTTTGCGAGAGGTCACGACCTCGTATCGGTTGCTGGAGCCCGACGCGCCGGTCTCGGAACTGAGTGGGGTCTCGGAGCCGTGTGGGCAGCCGCCCCTCTCCTGGCCGGTCTCACTGGGTTAGCTATCCGCAGCCAAGGCGGTCGAGCGCAAGGGTACCCCGCCTGCAAAGAGTCGGGCGCGCTCGATCCTGCCAACACAGCTGCTGAAGGTGATCGCCGCCGCCGTACCATCCGCGCTGGTGGTATGAGCTGAAAACAACCTTAAGGGATACCCCAAAAGAGTTAATCATCTATTGTCCTTTCCTAACCATCCATCGTCCTTCCATTTCAAGTCTTCACCGGTAATGCTCGCACAACGACAAAAACTTTAAGGGCGGTCCACAAGTGTACTTTAATGGCCGACCACAAGCGTACCAATCTTCTTGCATCTCATCTTCATTTCGTTTTGGCCCAGAGTCCGCAAATGGTTGGAGTACATCCGTGGATGTGGCGGTTATTGGAACCGGTCCCTACGACTTGTGGCCGGCAGCGCATTTGCGTGCGCGCGATGGGGAGCACCGGACTTTCGGGGTGCTCATGGGGTCTCGCCCAATACCGGCAGTCTTGGCGCACTTTCAGCCCGCCCCCTGGGTCCCATCACTCGACCTCACAGCGCTGCCATGAATGAGCGTCTCCCCAGCAATCTCGCCCACGTCGGTGCCGTATCGCCGCCCGACCCGATTGATTTTGCACTGCAGCCAGCACTGACTCTGCCCCGAGTGAGCTTTATCGTCCCGACGCTCAATGAAGCCGAGAACCTCCCCTGGCTTCTGCCGCGCATCCCCAACTGGGCGCATGAGGTTATTATCGTGGATGGTCGTTCGACTGACGACACGGTCGCGGTCGCGCGCCGCCTGCGCGCGGACGTGAAGGTTGTCATGGAACCCCGGCCGGGCAAGGGCGCTGCACTGCAAGCGGGATTCCGGGCCGCCACAGGCGACATCATCGTCATGCTGGACGCTGACGGCTCCATGGTCCCGGAGCAGGCGATTGTCTTTGTCAGTGTGCTGATGGCCGGCGCGGATCTCGTCAAGGGCTCACGCTTTATTCAGGGCGCCGGTACCGACGACATGTCGCTGTTCCGGATGTTCGGCAACAGGGGGCTGACCCTGTTCGTGCGGCTGCTCTATGGCGGTTGGTTCTCCGATCTATGCTACGGATACATCGCCTTCTGGACCAAGCACGTCGACACGCTGAATTGCGACTGCGATGGCTTCGAGATAGAGACCCTCATCAACGTACGGGCATTGAAGAACCGCCTCAACATCGTCGAGGTGGCGAGTTTCGAGGCTCCGCGCATCAGCGGTGAGAGCCATTTGCGCGCCATCCCGGACGGCTGGCGCGTCCTCAAGACCATCCTGCGTGAGAGGGTGTACCAACAGCACAGGCGAGGCGCGACAGCCTGTGATGACGGCGGGTAAGCCTGATGAGAATCCTGATGGTTGCCGCTCGCTGCTACCCCTTCATGGGCGGCACTGAAACTCACATCCAGGAGGTCGGTCCCCGCTTGGTGGCGCGTGGCCATGCGGTCGACGTGCTCACTACCGATCCCTCGGGGGAACTGCCGGTTGAGGAGGAGGTGTGCGGCATGCGTGTGAAGCGCGTGCCGGCCTGGCCAAGGGAGCTGGACCTCTATGTGGCACCCGGCATTTATACCGCGATCCGGCGCGGGGCTTGGGATCTGGTCCACTTCCAGGGTTATAGCAGTTTCGTGGCGCCGATCGGGCTGCTTGCGGTCGTCCGCGGGCACCTGCCGTTCGTCCTGACCTTCCACAGCGGCGGGCATTCCTCCCGGCTGCGCAACGCCGTACGCAGCACCCAGCATACGCTGCTCCGGCCGCTGGTAGCCCGGGCCGCGCGGCTGATCGGCGTCTCCGAATTCGAAGCCGACTTCTTCAGCTCGAGGATGGGCGTGCCGCGGGAGCGGTTTGTCGTCATCCCCAACGGGGCCGCGATGCCGGCTCCTAGCCCCGGCGTCAAGGTCGATCCGCACCTGATCGTCTCGGGCGGCAGGCTGGAGCGCTACAAGGGCCATCACCGGGCGATCGCGGCCTTGCCCGAACTGATCCGCCGGGTGCCGGACGTGCGGCTGCACATCGTAGGTACAGGCCCGTACGAGGGAGAATTGCGGCGCCTCGTCTCGACGCTCGGCCTCGAGAAGCGGGTCACAATTGCGGGTATCCCCGGATCCGAGCGGCAGAAAATGGCAGACCTGCTGGCGAGTGCCGCGCTGTTCGTGCTGTTCAGCGAGTACGAAGCCCATCCGGTCGCCGTGATGGAAGCCCTGTCGCTGCGCCGTCCGGTCCTCGTCAGCGACACGTCCGGTCTGCGGGAGCTGGCCGCCAATGGCCTGTGCCGGGCGATTTCGTGCAACGCCGGTCCGGGGGAACTGGCCGCCGCCATGGCCGCGGAACTGGAGGCCCATCGGGAGGTGCCGGATTTGGCGTTGCCCGACTGGGATGCCTGCGCGCAAAAGCTGAGCGACGTCTATTGCGATGTCCTGAGCAGCCGATCCGCGGTCCGATTGCCTCCCGGCGGGGTGATCTCGTGGCCTCCTGCGACGGGGGCATGAGGCTGATGATGTCGGCTCATTTCACCGTGGGAGCCAGGATAAACCCGATCAGGGCGGGGATACGGTTCATCTCGGCCGTTATCGGCCCCGACCTTCGCGGCGGCAGCGCAGATCCCCCGCCGCAACGGGCCAACTCAGGATGGATCGCGATTCTGTGCCTGACGGTCGCCGCGGCTCTGCTCCTGGTCGTGGCCGGGCACGCGGCCGGGCGCCGGGGCTATGACGTGGCGCCGCTGCTCTTCTGGTCCGGTGTTGTCCTCCTCGTGGTTCCGACCAGCCTTCGCATCGCCGGGCCGACGACAGCCCGCGGCGAGCGCCTGTGCCTTCTGTTCCTGCTTGCCGAAGCCCTGTTCTACTGCAAGAGGGTCTATTCCCCGACAAGCTTCAGCGGTTACGACGAGTTCTTGCACTGGATTGCAGCCCAGGATCTCATCACGGCCCACCGGCTGTTCCTGTCCAACCCGCTTTTCCCCATCGGGCCAACGTATCCCGCCCTGGAAATCCTGACGACGGCGATCGTCGATCTGACGGGACTGCCCTTGGTTGTGGCGGGGACGCTCTTGTTGGCCGTCCTCAAGGGCACCTTCATCAGTGCCCTGTTTCTGTTCATCGAGAGCATCGCCGGATCGCCGCGCATCTCGGCCATCGCCTGTCTCGTCTATATGGGCTGCTCGACCTTCTTCCTGTTCGACTCGATGTTCTCCTACGAGAGCGCCGGCATCGTGCTGTGCGTGCTGACCTTCGCGGTCGAAGCCGCGTCCAGGGATCTCGTCGGGCGACCGAGGCTGAAGTCGCTCGGGCTGATTGCCTTGCTGTTGGCAAGCCTCGCGGTCACGCATCATCTTTCGGCCGCCTTTGCCGCCATCTATTTCGCGGCGCTGGCGGGCCTCGAGGCGTTGCGCCGGCACGACCCCCTGCGGATTGGGGCCGCGGTCGTCGTGGGCCTCACGGCGATCCTGGCAATAGGTCTGCCGTTCCTGTGGGCGCAGGCCCGTGGCGTCCCTCTCGCAGCCTATTTCGGCCCGGTGATCCAGGCCGGCATCGACACCTTGCTCGCGAAGATCCTGGGCGTGGCCACCCCAGTGTCGGAACACCTCGGAGCGCCGGACAAGGCCCTCTACATGCAAATGACCACCTTGCTGGCGCTCCTCCTGCTGGCACTTGGCCTGGCAACGGGATTCTTTCGGTCACTCGCCATGGCTGCGCCGAGTGATGAGCGGTCCGGTTGGCGTGCGATCCAGGCCATTCTCAAACGCCGCTGGCGCGACAGCCGCCTCGTGCTCCTCACCTTGCTGGCCTTCGGGCTCCCACTCTCGGTGGCCTTCCGACTGACCAGCGCTGGATGGGAAATCGGCAACCGCATGGGAACGTTCGTGTTCATCGGCGTCGGGCTGGTGGTCGCGGTGAGCATTGTCCACTTCTGGCAGGGGCGCACGCCGCGCGGGTGGCGCCGCATCGTGCCGGCCGTCGCTCTGTCGGTCATCGTCGTGGGCGGCGTCGCGAGCGCTACGATCAATCCCATCCATGGGCGCTACAGGGTGGGCGCTGATCAGGACTCAATTGAGCCCATGGGAATCGAAACGGCACGCTGGGCCAAGGAGTGGCTCGGTGCCGGAAACCGCTTCACCACCGACCGCATCAACCGCCTTCTGCTTGCGAGCTACGGCCGGCAGGACGTCAGGGTCAAGATCAAAGAGGGCGTCGATGCCGCGCGCATATTCGAGGGCGAGACATTGGGGTCTGACGAGTTTTGGGCCTTGGCGGGAAGCGACATCGATTTCCTGCTGGTGGACCTGCGCCTGACCACGGCGCCGCCCGTACTCGGCTTTTACTTTCAGTCGTGGCAACGGCAGAAGGGACTGCCGCTTTCGGCCGCAGCCCTGCTCAAGTTCAATGATATCCCGGGCGTCGCCCGCATCTACGACAACGGCTCGATTGTGATCTACGACGTGAGGGGATTGCATGGGAACTCCTAGCAAGCGGGACCTTCTGGCCGCCTGTTTGTGGGCGGCGGCCACGGTGGCGGCCGTTGCGGTCAGCGACAGCGTGTTCCTCCGTACCCTTTTGGGCGCGCCCTTGGTGTTCCTGGTCTCGGGCCACTCGATTCTGCGGGCCATTGGCGTCCGGACCACCTCAGTGCTGCAACACCTCACCTACGCGGTCGGAGCAAGCTTCGCCGCCGCCATTGCCGGGGGCTTTGCCCTGAACGCCACAGGCTCCCTTACGCCGCTCGGCTGGGCGGTCTGGTACTGCGTGGTGACGGCCGCCGCGGCGCTGGTGGCCGCCATCCGACGCGACACTCCCGACCTGCCAGCCTGGCCGGCTCTGGTGCCGCTGCGGCTTTGGCAGGGGGCCGCGGTCATGCTGGCGATGCTTGTGGCGACCGGAGCCTATGCGCTGGCCGTCCGGGACGAAGCGGACCACCGGGAATTCAAATACACGGAGTTCTGGTTGTTGCCATGGGCCAGTGGCGGGGCCGGCCGGATCACCGTCGGCATCAGGAGCGCCGAGACCCAACCTCAGCGATTCGACCTGGAAATCACTGTTGATGGGCAACAGTTCGCCGTTTTCCGATCGGTCGCCGTCGCGCCGGGCGACACCTGGACGCAAGAAATCCCGGTGCCCGCCTTGGCAACTCGCCAGACGGCCGAGGCGCGGCTCTATCGACCGGAGGATAACCGGCTCTATCGCAGGGTTTCGACGCTGGTGCCCGCGCATCTGAAATGAGGTTCGATCATGCGCATCCTGCTGCTATCGCAGTTCTACCCTCCGGTGATCGGGGGAGAGGAGCGGCACGTCCGCAATCTGGGCGCAGCGCTGGCGCAGCGGGGCCATCATGTCAGCGTCGGGACCCTGATGCATCCCGGATCGCCCGAAACCGAGCTGGACGGCGCGGTCCGCGTGCATCGCCTGCGCGGCACGCTCCAGCGCCTGTCGGGCCTCCACACCGATCCCGAGCGTCGCCATGCACCGCCTTTCCCGGATCCCGAACTGGTGCTTGCCCTGAAGCGGCTGGTAGCCCGGGAGGAGCCGGACATCGTTCACGCCCATAACTGGATTTACGCGTCCTTCCTGCCGCTCAAAGGTCTGAGTGGGGCACGCCTCGTGGTTACGCTCCACGATTATGGTCTTGTCTGCGCCAAGAAGAACTTCATGCACTTGGGCGCCCATCTCTGCAGCGGCCCGGCGCTGGCGAAGTGCCTGCCCTGCGCCACAGGGCACTACGGGGCCGTGAAGGCAGCCGGGACCACCTTGGGCAACTGGGCGTCGAGCTTCGCCACTCGGCGCGTGGTGGACCGCTTCATCGCGGTGAGCCACGCGGTGGCGTATCACACCGGACTCACCCAAGGCCACGCCCCCTACCAGGTCATCCCCAACTTCGTGCCCGACGATGTCGGGGTGCTTGGCCCGGAAGATCCCTGCCTGCGGGAACTGCCCGGGGATGGATTCATCCTGTTCGTCGGCGACATGGCGCGCCTCAAGGGCATTGACGTTCTTCTGCAAGCCTATGCCGGCCTGGAGCGGGCGCCGCAGCTGGTCCTGATCGGGCGCCGGGCCGCCGATACACCAACCGAGTTTCCGCCGAACGTCCGTGTCCTCGGTACGTGGCCGCATTCCGCCATCATGCATGCATGGCGGCGCTCACTGTTCGGCGTGCTGCCGTCGGTCGGGCCCGAAGCTTGCGCGACGGTCATCATGGAAGCGATGGCATCCGGCAAAGCAGTCGTTGCAACCGACGTCGGCGGCATGCCGGATATGGTCGATCATGGCGAAACAGGCCTTCTCGTGCCGAGTAGCGACGCGCACGCCCTCGCCAACGCAATGCAGACACTTCTGGACGACCGCGCCTTGCGCGCCCGCCTGGAGGCGACAAGCCTCGCCAGGGTCGAGCGTCTCAAGGCCGGAGCGGTCGTGACCCGGATCGAGCAGGTCTACCGGGACGTCCTGCGCCCAGCCGCCGCCAGGTCCGCAGTGCCGGCGCAGCAAGGTTCGGGACAGCAACCATGTCGGTAGACCGCGCCGGAACGGCCATTGTTCGCGTACGTCGAGAGCTTCGAAAGAGTTCCGCGCTCGTGATAAATTCCGGCGCTCTGGCAATCGGAACGACAGCAGCGGCCGGTCTCGGGTTTGTCTATTGGTGGCTCGCGGCGCGGCTGTTTCCGCCGGAGGTGATCGGCAACACCGCTGCGCTACTGTCCGTGATGGGGCTTATCGGCACGCTGGGGGAGGCGGGGCTCGGAACCATGCTGGTGGGCGAGATCGTCCGGAATCCTGGCAAGGAGCGCGGCCTGGTGGCCGCAGCGGCGTGCGTCGGGGTGGCGCTGGCGGTCGGCCTCGCCTTGTTGTTCGTCTTCGGGCATGCGTACTTCTACAGCTCGACCGCGCTGATCGGCGACTGGTTCGAGGGTTTTGCGTTCGTCCTCGGCTGCGGTCTGACCGTTCTCACCATCGTGGCCGACCAGGCATTCCTGGCCAACCTGCGCAGCGCCGGCAGGATGATCCGGCTAATGTTGTTCGGCACGTTGAAGCTGATGCTGATCGCCGCCGCCGCGGCTGCTGGCTACACCTCCCATGTCGCGCTTCTTCTGAGCTGGGCGGTCGGCCTGCTGGCGTCCCTCGTCGGCGTGGACCTGTTGACCCGGGGCGGTGCGCGTCAACTCGTTGGGCCTCCCGACTTCCAGCTGCTCCAAACGCTCCGCAAGAAGGTCTTCGACCACTACGCGCTCGACGTGGCCTTGCAGGCCCCGGGCATCAGCATGCCCTACCTCGTGCTGGTTCTCCTGTCGCCGGCCATCAATGCTGCCTTCGTATGCTTATGGATGTTGGTCACCATGGCCTCATTGATTCCCGCAGCCATGGCCACGGCCCTGTTCCCCGTAGTGAGAGCGAGCCCGAAACAATCCAGACACGACATCCTCTTATCGGTGATGGCGTCACTGCTCTTCTCACTGGTCTGCGCCGTCTTCGTCTTCACCTATTCGCAGACGATCCTTGCGGTCTTCAATCCGGCCTATCCTGAGATCGCCGGTTCGAGCCTGCGCTTCCTCGGCTTCAGCCTGTTGGGAACAACGCTTAAGTTTCATGCCTGCGCGGTGGCGCGGCTGGGCGACAGGATGCGCAAGGCATCTCGCTGGTTCGCGCTTGGCGGATTGCTGGAGCTGTGCCTCGTGGTCGCGGGGGCGAAGCTTGGCGGACTTCAAGGCCTGGTCCTGGGCTGGACGCTCGCCGTCAGCATCGAAGGCGTGTGCGCGGCCCTCGTTTTGGCCTTCGCAACGAAGCTGAATTCCGCCGGCGGTCCTGTGCACGAAGGGCCGCCGGTTGCGTAACAATCTGAGACTTGAGGAGACACCGCTCATGGCGCAACGTTATCGACCGCAATTGGATGGCCTGCGGGTCATCGCGACAAGCGAGAATTCTTTATCGCGCGCGCGTACTGCGCCACGCTACCCCCATCCCGGCGACTCGACCGCGATCGGAAGCAATGTTGCTTACAGGCTCGGCAAGTTGAGAGACCTGGGACTGCTGCAGGGAGTCTGGCTCGACTGCGGCTGTGCCGAGGGCGGCTACACCGAGGCCCTGGTCGCCTGGGGTGCCCAGAAAGCCATTGGTGTCGATCCTGAACGATCGAGGATCGACGAGGCCATCGCTCGCAAGCTGGTGAATGATGAGAAGCTTAATCGGCGGCCAGATGCGATCGAATACCACTGCTGCACCGACGACTTCCCATTACCGGATGCGTCCGTTGATGCGACATTGTTGAATGAGGTTCTTGAGCACGTCGCCAACGAGGCGGCCACGCTGCGCGAAATTTGGCGGGTCCTGCGGCCCGGCGGTCATCTGGTCGTGATGAGTCCAAATCGCTGGTTTCCATTCGAGGGCCACGGGATGCGGTTTCTGGGCCGTGATTTCGGTTTCCCTATCCCACTGCTTCCTTGGCTGCCGAGTTCGTGGTCGACTCGCGTTATGGCGGCACGGAACTACTGGCCGCATGAATTGCGCAATATTGTGGCTGCGGCGGGATTCGAGATACAGAAGGTCGACTATGTGCTGCCGGTGTTGGAGCGTTATCAATGGCTGCCGGCTAGCGTGATACCGACCTACCGGCGGCTCATGCCACGGATCGAAAAAACGCCTTTGCGGAAATTCGGCGTTTCAACCCTGGTCGTAGCGACCCGCCCCCTCGGCCACACTTAACTGGCGACACCCAGCTTCGGAGACCGGTGCTCCATTCCGCCGAGCCATGACGAATTGAAATTCGAGTTGAAACGACCTGACCTGGAGAGCAGGACGGTTGGCGCGGTGGGATGCTGCGCATCAGGCTCACGACATTGAGGCGACCACCTCCAGCATCACCTCCGTTGCGCCGCCGGCGATGGATAGGACGCGGGCGTCACGCGTTATCCGCTCGATCGGACTCTCGCGCATGACGCCCATGGCGCCGTGGAACTGCACACACGCATAGGCGACCTCGTTGACGAGTTCGCCGCAGATGGCCTTCAACATCGAGACCTCGCGCAGGCAATCTTCGTCCGCCGCCATGCGCCAAGCGGTGGCATAGAGAAACTGGCGGCTTGCCTCCACCTTCGCAGAGAGCATCGCGAGACGTTGACGGATCGCCTGCATGTCCCATAGGGCGCCCCCGAATGCGCGGCGAGCTTTCACCCAGGCGAGGGTCATATCGATCGCCGCCTCGGCCGTCCCTATCGCCATGGCCGCGAGGACAAGGCGCTCGTTCTGGAAGTTGCGCATGATGGAGTAGAAGCCCTGTCCCTCCGCGCCGAGCACGCTCTCGGCGGGGATACGGCAACCGTCGAAGACGAGCTCCGCCGTATCGGAGGAGCGCCAGCCGTGCTTGTCCAACTCGCGCGCGACGCTGAAGCCGGGCGTGCCCTTCTCGACGAGGAACATCGTGATTCCGTTGCTTCCTGCCGAGGGATCAGTCTTGGCGGCGACGCAGTAGAGATCCGCGTGGACGCCATTCGTGATGTAGAGTTTCGTGCCGTCGAGGACGTAAGAGTCGCCCTCTCGGAGTGCGCGCGTGCGGATGGCCTTCACGTCCGAGCCCGCATCCGGCTCCGTGATGGCGACCGCGGTGATCACCTCGCCTCTGACAATGCCCGGCATCCAGCGGTCGCGCTGGGCTTTGGTCCCGTCGTGAAAGACATACATGGAAGCCATGTCGCTATGGACCAGCATTGCATCGGCGGCGCCGCCATAGGTCGAGCGCCCGAGCTCCTCGGCGAAGACCGTCGATGCAACCGCGTCCATCTCGGCACCACCATACTCGGCCGGGTAGCGGATGCCGAAGAAGCCGAGTTCGCCCATGCGGCGCAGGATCGGACGGGGAATGAATCCCTCCTCTTCCCAGCGATCCGCACAGGGCTTGATCTCCTCCTCGACGAACCGGCGGACCTGGTCCCGCAAGAGCTCATACTCCCCCGCTGCCCAAGGCAGCCCCGGTCCTCGCGACGGTACCCAAGCTTTGTCCATCATCTTCATCCGCCCCAAGGCCATTCGGAGGGCCGTCCGATAGGCTAGAGTTCGATTTCCTCTCTCGGTCCCTCGAGTGAAGGGGCTCTGGAATCGGCCACCCAGCGCATTGCGTCGATCACTTCCGCCAGTCCGGCCACTGTCGGGCGCTCGAAGAGATTGCGAAGCTGCACGTCGACGCCGAAGGTCTTTCGCATTTGCGACACCGCCCGCATCACCAAGAGCGACTGCCCGCCCAGGCCAAAGAAGTTGTCGTCACGGCCGATCGACTCGACCTTGAGGAGATCGCACCACAGCGCGGCCAGCATCTTCTCGGTCTCCGTCGAGGGAGCGGCGAAGTCTTGTGCAGGCTGGATATTTTCCGCCGTCGGTTCGGGAAGCGAGGCGCGGTCGATCTTCCCGTTGGACGTGAGCGGCATCCGTTCGAGGCGAACATAGTGTGTCGGAATCATGGACTCCATGAGTTCTTCGGCAAGGTGGGCGCGCAGGTCCGCGACGGTCACAGGTTTCGACGAGACATAGTAGGCCACAAGTCGTGCGATGCCGTCTTCGACCGCTGGCGGTTCGACATGGCCGACTTGTGTCGCCGGTTTCACCACCGAGGTGGCGATGGCAGCGACAGCGCATTCCTGAACGTGCGGGTGCTTCAGAAGCCGCGCTTCGATCTCGCCCAGTTCGACACGCGCGCCACCAACCTTCACCTGATGATCGGCGCGGCCGAGAAATTCCAGGCGCGCTTCCGAGTTCCAGCGGGCGAGATCGCCCGTCTTGTACAGCCGCAGCTTCGAAAACCGATCTCGGGGATCGATGGCCGTGAGGAAACGTTCGTCAGTGAGGTCAGGGCGATTGAAATAGCCTCTCGCGAGACCGTCGCCGGCAATGAACATCTCACCGACAATGCCGGGGGTGGTGGGCTGATATGCCTTGCTGAGGACGTAGATGCCCGCATTGGCGGCCGGAACGCCGATCGGCACCGATGCGGATTGATCCCGGTCGATGTCGAAACGGTGTATCATGCAGCCCACCGTGGCTTCGGTTGGTCCGTACTCGTTGTAGATCTCGATAGGATGGGCGATGGCTTGCGTGATATCGCGAGCCAACTCGGTCTTGAAGTCCTCGCCACCCACGATGAACTTGCGTAGCCTTGTGGTCCCAAGATTGCGGTCGCGGATCATCGCGAGATGCGCCGGCGTCAGCTTCATGATATCGACGGCGTTGTCGTCGATGACCTTGAGCACGACCATGCTCTGAACTCCGGGATCACCAAGATAGACCACGATGCTGCCGCCGGTTATGAGTGGCGTGAAGAGCGTCGTGACGGTCAGGTCGAAGGCGAGGGATGAGAAAAGGGGCCATGCGAGACGTTCGCCGGAACTGTACATCCGAGCGGCCCACCAGATGTAGTTCACCAGGTTCCGGTGCTCGATCACGACGCCCTTGGGCGTGCCGGTCGAGCCTGAGGTGAAGATGATATAGGCGGCGCCGTCCGGAGTGGCAGCAGACGGTCGGGCCGAGTCTGGCTGATTCAAAATCGACCCGAAATCGGCGTCGAGCACGAAAATGTCGGCAAGGTTCGGGGAAATGGCGGACCGCAAGCGCGTTTGGGTGATCGCCACCGGCGCCCGCCCGTCGGTCCCGTTGGCAATGTCCTTCAAGATTGTTGCGAGACGCCCCTTCGGTGTTGCCGCATCCACCGGCACATAGGCCGCGCCCGACTTCAGGACGCCTAAGATCGCGACGACGACTTCAATGGAGTGCTCCATGAACACAACGGCAATCCGACCCCGCCCCACGCCGGTCGAGCTCAGATGCGTGGCCATCTGGTTGGAGCGTTCGTTGAGCTGCTGGTACGTCAGCGTTGCGTCGCCGAAGCGGATCGCTTCGGCGTCAGGATTACGCATCGCCTGGTCGAGGAAGAGATCGATGATCGTCCTGTCCGACGGGTAAGGCGCTGCCGTGGCGTTGTACTCGACAACCAGCGCCTGATGATCGGCATCTTTCAGCAGGGGAAGCGCTACGCCCTCCGCCGCGATAGGTAGGACTTCATTCATGAGATGCGCTCTCCATAGCAGAAATCAAAAAATCAAATCACGTCAAATCGTTCAGCTTTTTGGGTTGCTTGGCGATAAAGCTCTGCGATGGCAGGTGCGTCCGGTTCCTCCAGCATAAGGGTATCGTTGCAGTCCTCGGGCCCGAAATAGAATTCGGCATGGGGCACCACTCGAAGCCATCGGTGCGGTGCTGCACCCGATCGCATCCAAGCCTTGTTCGGAAGGAATATGCATACTCGACCTGAATACGGAGTGGGAATGTACCGCCGCAAAGCCGTGATCGCCGCGGATTTGAGTCGAGCTCTGCTCGCCAGCACCGGATCTGTCGTGACAGGCTCCTTGCTTCTGCGAATGGGGGTCACGATGGCGCGCTCGCCGAGATTCCGGAGGCGACTGCCGAAATGTCGGAGACGGGCAGCGAATGTCGGCAGTTTCGCCATCTCTCGCAGAAGTGAATCGGCGCTACGGCTAGCATAGAAATACAGCAGACGCGGCAATTTGTTATAGGTGGTGGGGTGAAGAGGGCCAAAGAGCGCTATGCAAGGGACCTCCGCTCCGCGTCCACTCAGGATTTTCGCCAGCTCGAAAGCGGTTGCAGCGCCGGAGCAGTAACCGGCGATGATGTACGGACCAGTGGGCTGATATTCGACGATCTGGCGGGCGAAGTAATTGGCGATATCTTCGACGCGGTCCATCGGCTCGCTCTGCCCATCGAAGCCAGGCGGCTGGAGTGCGTAAAACGGTTGATCGCCGCCCAGCTGCTTCGACAGGTCCGAGAATGAGAAGGGCGCGCCGATATGCCCGGGTACGGCGTAAATGGGCGTGCGTGTTCCACGAGACTGCAGGGGAATGATTGCAGGCTGTTGCCGGGCCGCCGCCGTGGCCATGTTCAGAAACGCGATGATTTCGCCCTTCCGGTTCCGCAACTGGTCGGAAGACTCCGCCGTCAGTATGCCAGCTGGGGCGTTGCACCGCAGCCGGTCGCCCTCTACCCAGACCTTGATGTCCTTGACCGCGAGGTTTGCGAGAAGCTCCGGGATCTGCATCACGTCCGCCGACACAGGGCCTCCCGAACCACTTCCTTCATGATTCACGACCCGCATCCCAACTCCCCCAGCACGACGGTTTCACCGCTGAAACTGCCGCCTCTTTCTCCGTACGCCCGGGACATGTGAGTGGAGCGCTGCCCCGTTGTGGAGCGATGCCCCGTTAATGAACTTGCGTGCCCTCGTTTATCCACAGTGCATCGTAAGCGAATGATGGCACCGCGGGCACTTCAATTCCGGACTACCAATTCCGGACTACCACCGTCCCGATGTACCCAGGTTTCGGTACGAACCTACGGACCGCCCAATCCCCTTCATCCCGGGAAGAGGGCTGTCCTAGGCCGCACCCCAGGGCCTTGGAGATAGCCTCCAGCCGGGTCCAGCGCCGGAGGAAGCCCTCCAGCCGGTCTTCCGGACCAAGGTCGGTGTAGGACCCACACTCGGAGGCGGAAAAGCAGAGCGCTGCGATCTCGTCCGCTTCGGGCACAGGGAGAACTGCCTCGATGTCCACCCCGACCTCCTGCCTGGTCGAGAGGGCGACGACCGCGACATCTCCGGATCGTGAGACGCTGAAGCACAAATCGCGAGCAGGCATGCGGTGCGAGAGGTGTGGTTTGCCCAGGTGCCCATATTCTAGTTCGACGTCGGATGGCGAGATTCCCAGTTTGGAAGCGAGGACCCGGCGCAGTTGCCCACGGGTAGCGACAAAGCGCCGGCGGTCCCGCTCCAGTCTCAACCCCTCGGCGCGCCGACGTTCCTCTTCGTTGAGGCAAACACCTATCTCGCGGATGACGTTCTGCTCCGCATCGAGCATGAATGCCACGACCTCTAAACCATCATTCTCAAGAACCGGCATTATGATCTCGGGTCTCAGTTCGACCTTATCCAAAAAGTTTGGAGGGGGCGGTGCCGGCTCCACAAGAAGCTGACTGACGCCGATTCTGACGGGTCGAATTAATCGATGTTCCGGCCGAACCGAGGCAGCATGAAAATTCCAGCTCGCGCCCAATGCGCCATGGCGATCGTCCCCGTCCGCGTCAGAAAATTGGATAAAGTCGAGCTCAGGGTAGAAGTCAGGAGTCATACGTGGATGCCGATCGCTGGGAGCGCTCATGCGCACAAGTGCAATTCTTTCTAATGAACGGCAGCGCCATTCATGCGGATTTCCCTGATGAAACAATCGCGTAAGGGCGAAAGCAAGGAGCGCCTGGTGGATATTTTGATGTATGGATGGGCTACATCAAAAGACCCAGACATACTGCTGCTCGCAAGGGGGTATGCCCGGAGGCGAAACTGCCAGATGTATCTTGCCGGAGGGACAGTGAACTGGCGCTCCAGTGATTTCCTTGCTGGGAGGCGGATCTGGTGGACCAAAAGTACCTCCCGCACGGGCAGAAGGGGCCGAAATGCCCTTATTCAACGACCTAATATGATGGCTCCAGCGGTAGGAGTCGAACCTACAAGCCTGTCGGCGCCGCATCAACAGTGCGGTGCGTCTACCAATTCCGCCACGCTGAAACATAGATTAGAGCCCGCCGAGCGAACTGGTGCTCTGATCCCGAATTGAACGGGATACGCGCTGTGCTTCAAACAGCCGCTCTTCCGGTGGGCTATATAGTGGAGCTCCTTTTTTGGTTGGCGCTTCAAGCCATGGCCTCTTTCATGTTCGCAGCAATGGTCCCTAGCACCCGCTTGGCCCCGCGCAGCTTTGCCTCGATGCGGCGCTCTGGACCGTCTCTGCCTATTGCGATCCACTTCATGGAATGCTCCGCATTAGCCAGGTGCGACTTGTGCCCCGAGAAGCCTGCCAGAAAATCGTAGCTGCACTCCCCGCGTCCGATGCTGTCCTCAATAGCCAGAACATGGCTGATAAGCCCAGGCTTAAGCCGGCCGTCGCGCTCAAAGAGAAAGCCGCTTTGGTAGTTGTAAACACGGCCGTCATGCACGAAATTGTATAAGACCCCAATTGTCTGGTCCCCAGCCAACGTCCGCGAGATGCGGACGGTCCCAGTGGGAACTCCGAGTGCAATGAGGTCCTCGTGAAATCGACGGAAGCTCGGATTGGCAAAGGCGCCCTTGCGTCCCCACCGCGCCTGATGGAGCTCGGCGAGCAAATCAAACGCGGCGAGCGCCTCCGACGTGACTTTCATAGTCTGGAACGCAATGGGGCCGCGTTCAGTATATAACCGCATGGCGCGGCTTACCGCCTGCCGAGTGTTGCGGCCCAAGGTGGCGCGGAAATTTCCACCTTTCCGGCGGACTTTGGCGAAATCGATCCACCGCGCCGTATCGTCCGCTCTCACCTCGGTATGGAGCCCAGCCCGGCCCGCGGTGCGACAAGCAGCCAACTCAAAATCCGGATCAATTCCGGAGAGCACCAGCTGGTCAGAGTAGCGCAGGTGATGCGCTAATGCCTCGAGGCATGCCGCCCTGGTGGCATCGGCCAGGGATCGCTCGGCAAGAATGCTGTTGTACTCGATGAACAATCGATCGAAACGAACATCGCCGGTTTCATTGAGTAGCCAACGCGCCCGCGCATGTGGCCCGAAACTCCAGGCGCTCCGCCGGCAAATAATCGCCAACCCAACGATTCTGCTTGACGTTCGGGCGACCAGAACATGTGGTTGAGCGCCCCCCGGCAGATGCCGCAGCCAAGTTCCGATCCAGAGCCAGGACAGGTAGAATGAGTGTGTTGCTCGGGCTTCGAGCTCCTTCCAAATGGTCTCAAGTCTCGCGATGTCCGGCAAGGCCTCCACGGTAACGTCGATGACCGCATCCTGGCTCATGGCTTGCTCTACTGAAGTTTGCTGCGGTGATGCCAAGGGTATCCTCGTTGCGCCTTGCCGCTCAGCCATGGAGCACGCGGGGTTTGTCTTGTTTGGCGAAGTCTCGTATCGCCAGCGCGAGAAGTGAAGACCCTATTGCTGACTACTCACGACGGGCAGTCCAAGCCATACTTCGAACTCGGCGGAGGCGGACATGCCCGTTCGTGAAACGGTTCAAGCTGTCGGCGAGTGATCGTTGCGCGCTTCCCACGTCGGCCCGACGAGTTCATCCACGCAGACCAGGCCGTGCAGAACAGTTTCCTTGCAGGGCATCAATTCGGACCGATTGGCTGCTCCGCCACCTCGCTGCCAGGCCCTGCATCGTTGAGAGTGGACCCGGCCGGCGAGCTCTCGCCGGTCGGCGACGAGGTCGGGACCGGCGAACCGCCCAGCGCGTCTGGCTCGCCTTCGGCCACGATTATGTTGACGAGGTCGCCCGGCTGCAACAGGGTCATCCCGGGGGACTCGATGCTGACCGGCCCGGCTGCCGATTGCCGCACGATTTGATAGGTTACGCTGTTCGCGTTCACAGCCTGGGCGCGGGTCATCGGCAACGTGTCCAGGACGCCCTCGCTGGCGTTCAAGTCGCGCATGTTGGCCGCGATCTGGGTCTCCGTGGATTCGATCTCAACCTCCAGATCGTTCCTGAGGTCGGCCTGGGTCTGCAACGCCTCAGCCTCCAGCGAAGCGAGGCGCTGCTTGGCCATCGCGTACTGGTTGAGGGCGTCCTGCCGACGCTGTTCCGCGTCGGACAACTCGCTCCGGACCTGATCCATCACCGTCATGCTGAGAACGTTGCGGTTCACGAGCGTGCGCATGCTGTTGACGCGCTCCTCGCGCAGCCTAACGAGTTCGTCGAGGGAGTCCATCCGCCCATACGCGGCAACATCTTGCCTGGCCGCCTCCAGTGCACGCAGGATCGTGCGCTCGCGGTCCTTGCGGGTCGTGGCGACGGCCTTGCGCCGGTCGCTCTGCTCGCTGACGAGGTTGGCGGCTTCAGTCGCGCCGGCCAACTCCAGCAACTGGCGCGGGATCTTGGGCGCCGTGCCGTCGCGCTCGGCTTTCAGCACCGTCACGCGGGCGAGCAACTTCGAGATTGCATCGATCGCCCCGCCCCGCCTCTGGGTTTCACGCACGGCTTCGATCTTCTGCCACGGCTCGCCCTGGCCCCGGTCGAGGCCGCCGGCCAGAGCGATGGCGTGCAGGATCGTCATGCCGGGCGCGTACTTGAACGAGCCCGGATTCTTGACTGGCCCCAGTACGTAAATGGGCGGGCGCTCCAGCGACAGGATGTTGACCAGTCCTTTGCGGCCCAGCAGTTGTTCGAAGGTATCCGCTAGGTCGGCCTGTACCTGTTGCGCCGACCGGTTGGCGACCGCAATGGAGCCAAGCAAGGGCACGGAAATCGTGCCGTCCTCTTGGACAGTATACTCGCCGCTCAGCTCCGGACGCTGCACGATACCGCGCAGGGCCGAGGCTGAGGACGCGCCCCCCCATTTGTCTTCTTCGACGTCGACGCGCTCGTAGAACACGACCTTGAGGCGGTCGCCGACGCCGAACAGGCTTCCGGTTGGCACGTCTGGCGCCGTGCTGAGGGGGCGCTGGGCACTGGTGGGAACGGCAGGGACGGCGTTGCGTTCGACCAACGCCACGGCCGACGCATCCGGTCCCGTGCTGAGGGTTTTTGGGCGCTCGGCACTGGTGGGGACGGCAGGAGCGGCGCTCCCTTCGACCAACGTCACGGCCGACGCATCCGGTCCCAACACGATCGCCCGGGGTTCGGCCGTGGCTCGAACCGGTTGATCTTGCCAGCTATCGATAGCAGCAGACACCTTTTGCACCACGGCTCCGGAGACATCCTCGACCTTCTGCGCCGCGGCTCTGGAAACAGCCCCGATGACCTCCAAGTTGATGGGCTCCCAGTTTCTGACCACGCCCCCTCCCAGGGCGGCGACTCCGGAGAGTCCAAAGACCAGCAGGATGGCCTTTATTCCCCTGATCCGCCTGCGGCCGCCGGCCTGTGACGAGGGAGTGACGGGCTCGGAATTGTATTGTGTGGCCATGGCGTGTAGCTTTCACCTTCAATGGTGACCATGCCTCCCAAACTGGTCGAGCACAGGTCGACGGAGCAAGACTCTCCCTTATCGTGACCCTTCACCGCCTGCGGCACAACTATCCCTTTGTGGGCACTCCTTCTGGATGAAGCACCGACTTGGACGAGCTCGTCCAATGTGCTGCGCTGCAGAAGAACCTCTTCGATGGCAAAAGCGATCCAACGCAACGAAGAGCCGGCCTACCGAAGCAGCTTGGCACGCGGCAGCGGCATCGCGGGAAACCAAGCCCGGCAACCCTCACGGCCGCGCATCCAACGCCACGATGGCGCCGGCCCCGCCGCCCGCATCATGCCTTCCCCAAGGCCACAGGTTTGTGAAAGCCGGATAGTCTCGAGGATGCTGCCCTACGCCTAAAGGGGGTATTTTGGTTTAGGGTTTTCCTAGCGTAACGTTAATGCGGTTGGCGCGCCGAGCGCCTTACCGGGCGCGTTGGGGAGCTACGATGACAAAACAATCCTTTATAACGGTGCTTGTCGGGCCGAGCGAGTTACTCCGAGAAGGCCTTAGTCGAATCTTGGATACAGCAAAGTTTCGTATTCTTTTCTCTGCGGCTTGTGTTCACGATCTTCTGCAGAAGCCGCTACCCCAGCACCGGCCCATCTTGCTCATCATGGATGTCGGCGGTACTGATGCAGATGCTGAATTCGCACAAATTGCTGACTTTAAGGCAATTTTTCCGAACAGTCATGTTGTTGCGCTAGCAGATCACTGTCGATCGAGCGATATAGTTTCGGCTTTTCGTGCGGGGGCTGACGCATATTTGACAAAAGCCGCTCCCTCCGACACGTTCATCAAAGCTCTCGAATTGGTTATGCTTGGGCAGACGGTGTTACCTGCGGAACCTTCGGCGTTTATTCAAGATATAAGGTCTGATCTTAAATATGATGCGGTGACTGACGATTTTACAAGCGCGGCTGCTAAAATGGAGAATGTGGAGAGACACCTATCAATTTTGTCAGCCAGGGAAAAATGTATTCTACGTTGCTTGGTTGAAGGGGAGTCAAACAAAACCATCGCACGCGAGATTAGAATCGCCGAAGCTACGGTGAAGGTACACGTAAAGGCGATCCTTCGAAAGATTCGGGTTCGCAACCGTACGCAGGCTGCAGTTTGGGCGATGAACCATGGTGTGCTCACTCTCGCGTCTGGCCCGTCCGGGAACGAAAAGATGACAACTCAGCCCTCTCACTATCCGCAAGATCTATTTGAAGCACAAAAGGGGTACCACTTTCTCGAGAACGCTCATCCGATGTGACCGCTTTATTCGGGATCTGATGAATTCACTTGCCCCAGTACCAGGCTCCGCGATGAGGGCTCCTGGATTTTGGCCCAACGAAGCCCGAATCGGAACGTTCGAGGGCGGAGAATTGGGGCTTCTGGTCTGGAAATTCGACCAACTGGTTACTCGGATCGACGAGGAAGCCTACTCCACGAAGGGCAAATGGTTCCTTGAGACAGGCTTCGGGTTGCTGAGCGGGCAGCAGTCCAGTTTCGCCGGGGCATTCACACTCCGGAAGACAAAATTCTTTAGCGGTTTTTCACGAATTCCCGAGCGAAAAAACTAACGGTGGATCAACGAACAAATCGCGCGAAGAGCCATTGAACTTGCCGGGCGATCTGCTAACAAATTCCACTGTCGCCGTCGGGTGACGTCCGCTCCAAAAGACTCTTCCAGAAGTGGCCAGCCATTCAAGGCCGACGGATTTTCATATCCATTTTGAAGTTGGGGAAGCATCAACGTGGGCAAAGAAGAAATTGCTCGTGGATTTTCGTTCAGCGAAGCCCGGATCGGAACGGTCGAGGGGGGAGAATCCGGTGTTCTGGTTTGGAAATCCGACCAGCTGGTCGCCGTCCTTACCCAGATCGACGAGGAAGCTTATTGCACGAAAGGCAAATGGTTTCTCGAGACCGGCTTCGGGCTACTGAGCGGGCAGCACAAGAACTTCGATACGATCGAGGAAGCCATTAGATGGGTGGGCACATACACCTTCCCTGAGCTCGCTCCCGCTGTAGATTGATCGGCAGATTCCGCGGCGGCAAGCCGCCCTGTACAGGTCCCGGCGAGCCCTCTCGCCCAGTGTTCTGATACCTTCGTCGCCAGAGGGATCTTGAACCGTTTGTCAGATTGTCAGACTTCGTCGACTTCCCAGACAGGGCACCCCAAACGGCGCGAGGACGAGATCCTCGCCGCGTAGGTGTGGCTGCTGCCCGACCCTGCTGGTATTCCCTGCAATGGGTCATTCAACCTTCAAAGGCTGAACAAACGAACACGGCCCGCCAGGATTCACCAAGGCGGGCCGTCTGATCGCTCGCGATTACTCTTCAACCATAGCTCCTTCTGCGAAGAGATCGTTGACCTTGTAGGCGACTTCCGTCCGGTTGGTCGCCTTCAGCTTCTTCATGATGTTTCGGATGTGGACCTTCACTGTGCTTTCACGCAGGTTCAGTTCGTAGGCGATGATCTTGTTCGCCTTGCCGCGCCGGAGCGCCTGGGCGACCTCAGCCTGCCTGAGCGTGAACATGCCCGTCAAAGGCCGCGTGTCGCAGCTGCCTGAATCTATCAGGTGCCGCATCGATAGGACACTGCTCGCCGGGACGAAGATGCCTCCCGCTGCCGCAAGGTTGATCGCCTCGACACACACGTCTATCCCGACCGAAGTCGGAATGTAGCCGCGTGCGCCGCATTCGAGCGCCGCCAGTATCTGTGCAAGATCCTCTGTGTCGGCCAGGATAACCACTGGGACTGACTTGAACTCGGACGAAATGTTCCTGATCTCGTCGGCGATGCCATGATCGCTGACTTTCCGGCCGCCAAGGTTGAATAGAATGGCTGCGAGGGGAGGGGCCGAGCCCTTCTTCGTGCGCCATTCGCCGATCGAACCCATGGCGACGACCGCCATGCCGAGTTCGTGGTCCTCAAGGGCCGATGCGAGACACTCGCGGTCTAGGGCCCTTCCGTCCAGGATGAGGAGGCATTGCCTGCCCGCCTGTTCGTTGACATTTTCAGTTCCGCCGGACGGAACTCCTGTCTGATTTGTTGAAGTGTAATTATGCAACCCTACTGTAGAACCCATATTAATACCCGCCTTTCCCCAACGCGATCTGCCTGTGGCGGCCCAATAGAGCTCCCTCATTCTTTTGGATTGAAATTTGATACCCAGCCCATTGAAAAGCTTCAGGCTGGATACCCCAGCTTGGAGCCTTGAGCAGTTCCTCACTGCCCGCCACCTAGAACAGCCTGAGCAGTCTATGAGTTCTTAATAAGCAGTCTCTAACTTAGGTTAATTTTCTATAAATTTTTAAGTCCTCGAAAAGACGTAGCCAAACTGGACCCCAAGGCGCTGCGATCCCTTGAGGACGCTTAGCCAGCACCGTACCTTGTCGGACACATCATGCCGTCAGCCGATCAGCCAAGCAGATCACCCCGATTGCGACTGTTCGGCCGGTCCTCATCCGATAGGCGGAAGCAGGATCTGCTCGTATCCCCTGACGACACTACATCTTACCTCCAAAAGCTTCGTTGACGGCACATGCACCAGGCTGAACATTGGAATGCCGGCGTGTGCTCAAGGCTTACGCTGCCTGTCTGCGGCGAAAACGCGGAGGACAGGATAGGGGAGTCACTGCCCGCCCAACGGCTCCCCTATCGCCCCGCGCGGCAAACACGCGGTCAGGCCAGTTCCCAGAGAAGTTTGATTTGGAACGGCAAGCAGAATCCGCCTGCAGGGCGTAGCTGGCGTCGACAGCAATTAGTCGTCTGCCCGAAGGCTTCGCGGACGCTGGATGGGGGCCTGGTCTCAGGCGTTTCCTTGAGGATCAGCCTCGCTTAGCCAGTGCACATCCAGAACCGTCCCGTCCGTCTGGATCGCGGCTTCGAAGGCGGCTATCAGCCTTTTGGCGGCTTTGCTGGCAATGTGGGACTCGGGGTACTTTGCCTCCACGGCCCGCGCACGCTCGTAAACTTCCTTGAGTTGCCTGACTTGCTTGGGACCGAATGCGCTACGTACAACCTGAATGGTCATACCGCTTCTCCTCCTCGTGCCGGCACTCCAACAACCCACCCGTTGCCCAGCGCTCCCACGATTTCATCATTAACACAGGGTTTTGCGATTGGCACCAAAAACAACCTGCAATCCTAGTATAGATTACCCTTTTCTCTGGTCGAGGCGTTCTTTAGTAGGCGTTCGTGAATTGAGGTTAGCCGTTTGCAGGAGGCGTGAGCCGGATTACGAAAAGACCGCAATCGCGAAACAACTCGAGGAGTCCATCGACTAGATGGTCCCCCTCTCGAAAGCGAAAGGGCACCTATTTTCACGTCCTGCGATCATGCCGCGTGCGTTTTGCGACAGCCGTGGGCGGGACATGCAGCCATTCAGTCTTCAAGCCTCCGCCGAGCGGACGACCACCTCTTGGTTCCCATCGTAGGTAGAAGTACTTGCCCCGTGTCCTGCAGATGTGGGTGTCGGGCTACGCCCTTTGGCTCTCTTTCCCGCTCCGCAATGCAGATGTCCTTGCCAGGGCTGCTGGTGGTCGTGGCCATTTTGGTCGTTGCCTACTATTCCAGGGGAATGCTGATCATCGGCCTGGTCGCTTCCCAGGCATTCGGTGCGACGGCCGTCGTGACGCTGACCTTTTTAGGTGGGTCGTCTCCGCTGATCTACATCATATTTGCGGCCCTGCTCGTCATGGCCGTCGCTGCGAGACGCCGCATCTGGTTCGACCTTGGAAGCGTGTTCGAGCGGTCGCCGGCAACGCGGTGTCCGGGCTCTGCCTGGCGCGGGCCTTCGCGCCCTTCCTCAAGGCGCTGCCGCTTGCGGCATGGGTATTTCGCTCGGCCGGGGCGATATACTCGGCCTGCGCGGCGCCAACGGCTCGGGCAAGTCGACGCTGCTCAGGGCAATCACCGGCCAGATTCCATTGATCGACGGCAGCGTAATGATCGACGGTATCGACCTCGCTGCAGCGCCGGAGCGCGCCAAGGCCGGATTTGGCCTCGCCATAGAGCCGCATGAATTGCCGGCTCGCTTTCGGGACGCCAGTATTTGGAGCTCGTCGCTTCGATCCGCGACTGCGCGCCGCACGAGCAAGAACTCAGCATCCAGGACTCAGCCGTATCCAAGTAGCTTCTTATATTTATACTTACTAAATTCGAACTTTCTAATGTTGCTTTGAAGTAACTATCAACAAAAAATCGGTACTTGCCAGTTCAATATTGAGACAGGGAACAAACGTCGCATTAACCTATTAGCGGTTTGGTGCGGCGGGCATCGGCAAAGAACAGCTATCGGTGGTGGCTGGCAGCGTATTTAACGGGGGCTGGCAGGGGCTATGAGGGTGAGCGGCGGCAGGATTGAATTCAGACGCATTCGTAGCTTAAGCCTGCTGGCGGGGGCGAGCGGCGCGGCTATCGCCTGCTTTCTTCCGGGCATGGCTTCAGCCGCGACCTACTTCGTCAGTAACCAGACAGAGCTGACCGCCGCCATCAACACGGCCAATGCCGACGGCGACCCAAGCTCGTCAATCGTGATGACGAACAGCTTCGGCGTGACGGCGCCGAACACTCTGCCGGTTCCGACCAAATCGCTGTCGATCGACACGCAGGGCTTTACGTTGTCGGGCATCAGCGTCCCGGCCAATTCGGGCAATGTCAGGTTCAGCGGCGGAACCCTTACAAGCGGTACGGTGACTTTGTCGGGCACAATCACCGGCGCCGATCAGTCTGGTGCCACGGCGGCCGGCACCGGCCTGGTCTTCGACAGCGGCGTAACGACGGTCGGCGGCACGACCGCGCAGCTTATCAACAACGGGGCAATTAGGGGCGGTGCTGCTGCAGCAGCAGGCGGCCCTGGCGGCATCGGCACTTCGCTCGCCAATGTCGTGACTTTCGTCAATAACGGCACCGTCACTGGCGGAACGGGAGGGACCAGCGGAGGCCTCGGCAACAACGGGGCCGGCGTGAACATCTCGAACTCCGGCGCAACGATCGTCAACAGTGCCACCGGCACGATCCAGGGCGGCAACACCCAGGGCGCATATGCCGGCGCCGGCGTCTCCATGACCGGCACCGCCGCGAAACCCACGACCCTCGTCAACTACGGCACGATCCGCGGCGGCTCGGACCTGACCGGAAACAGCGCAGGCAATTTCGCCGTCCGCAGCCGTGGAACCAATGTCGCGATTACCAACTACGGCACGTTGGAGGGCGGCAACGGGGCGGCGGCAATCGGTCGTGATCAAAGCACGATCTGGAACGTCACGGTCGTCAACAGCGGCACGATCCGCGCTGGCATCGGGTCGACCACCGCCATCCTGTTCAGTGACAACGTCGGTTCCAAGTCAACGCTGGAGCTCCAGGCCGGCTCGCAGATCATTGGCGATGTGCTTGCCGGCAGCCTGAGCACCAGCGATGCGCTGCGGCTCGGCGGCTCGACCGACAGCAGCTTCGATGTGTCCTTGATCGGCCCTTCCGGGCAGTACCAGAACTTCGACATTTTCGAGAAAGCCGGCACCAGCACCTGGACGCTGACCGGCACCGGCACTGCCACCACCAATTGGACGATCTCAGCCGGTACTCTGCAGATCGGCGACGGCGGCACCAGCGGCTCGATCATCGGCAATATCACCGACAACGCCACGCTTGCCTTCAACCGCTCCGACACCTCCATCTTCGCCGGCACCATCTCCGGCACCGGCGCTGTAAATCAGATCGGTTCCGGCACGACCATACTCACCGGCGCCACCACCTATGGCGGCGGGACCACGATCTCCGCTGGCACGCTGCAGCTCGGCAATGGCGGGACCACCGGATCGATCGTCGGCGACGTCATCGATAATGGCACCCTCGTTTTCAACCGCTCGGACACCTATACCTTCGCCGGTGCAATCTCGGGCACCGGTGCCGTGAACCAAATCGGCGCCGGAACGCTGATCCTCACCGCCGACAACAGCTACGGCGGTCCCACGACGATCTCCGCCGGCACGCTGCGGCTCGGCAATGGCGGCACCACCGGTTCAATCGCCGGCAATGTCGTCAACAACGGCATTTTGGCCTTCGACCGCTCCGACGACGTGACTTTTGCCGGCGCTATCTCCGGCAGCGGCGCCGTGGTGCAACAGGGCGCGGGCAGCACGACGCTCGCCGGCACGAACAGTTACGGCGGCGGCACCACCATCTCCGCCGGCACGCTGATCGGCCAGGCAACGAGCTTCGGCACCGGCAACATCCTCGACGACGCGGCACTCGTTTTCGATCAATCGACCGACGCCAGCTTTGCCGCCATCATCGAAGGCACCGGCACGCTCACCAAAAGGGGGGCCGGCAATCTCAACCTCACCGGCACTAACACGCTGAGCGGCGCGACCACTGTCGAGGCCGGCAAGCTCTCGGTCAACGGCTCGCTCGCCAATTCCGCCGTCACTATTCTAAGTGGCGGCGCGCTTGGCGGCAACGGCACGGTCGGCTCTACGACGCTCCAGGCCGGCGGTGTCATCGCGCCCGGCAATTCGATCGGCCAACTCACCGTCCAGGGCAATTTCACCGGCGCCGGCGGCACGGTCGAGATCGAGGCGATGCTCGACGGCGACGCTTCTTCCACCGACAAGCTCATCATCACCGGCAACACCTCGGGCAGTGCCAACGTCAAGGTGATCGGCCTTGGCGGCGCCGGCGCGCAGACCGACAACGGCATCAAGATCATCGATGTGGGCGGTCTCTCAGCCGGGGCCTTCAACCTGCAAGGCGACTATGTCTTCCAGGGCGATCAGGCCGTCGTGGCCGGCGCCTATGCCTACCGGCTCTACCAGAACGGCATCAGCACGCCTGCCGACGGCGACTGGTATTTGCGCTCGGCGCTGATCAATCCCGTCGATCCGGGCGGCCCGACGACGCCGCTCTATTCGCCCGCCGTGCCGATATATGAGGCCTATGCCGGCGTGCTGCAGAGCTTTACCCAGCTGGGCACGTTGCAGCAGCGCATGGGCAACCGGTCATGGACCGGCGCCGCTCAATCGGCGACAGGCGAGAGCAGTGAAGGCGGCAGCCCGATCTGGGGCCGCATCGAGGCTTCGCACAGCGAATTCGAACCGGGCACGACCACGACCGGGACCGATTACGACGCCGATCTCTGGCGGCTGCAGGCCGGCCTCGACGTGCTGCTGTCCGAGACGGCCACGGGAATGCTGGTCGGCGGCCTCGCCGTCCATTACGGCACGGTGAAATCGGATGTCTCCTCGTCCTTCGGCACAGGCTCTATCGACACCAATGGCTATGGCTTCGGCGGCACGCTGACCTGGTACGGCAAGAACGGCTTCTATGTCGACACGCAGGCCGAGCTGACCTGGTTCGATAGCGACCTGTCCTCAGCCACACTTGGCCGGACGCTTGCCGACGGCAATAACGGCTTCGGCTATGGTCTTGGCATCGAGGCAGGGCAGAAGATCGCGCTGCAGGGCAACTGGTCGCTGACGCCACAGGTGCAGCTCAGCTATGCCTCGGTCGACTTCGATAGCTTCACCGACCCTTATGGCGCCCGTGTCTCCAACGACAGCAGCGACAGCCTGATCGGCCGCCTTGGCCTCTCCGCCGACTATGAGAGTGAGTGGAAGGACAAGATGGGCCGCACCAGCCGCTCGCATGTCTACGGCATCGGCAATCTCTACTACGACTTCCTCGACGGCACCCATGTCGACGTATCGGGCACCGGGCTGACCAGCAAGCCGCAGCAGCTTTGGGGCGGGGTGGGTTTCGGTGGTTCGCTGAGCTGGGCCGATCACCGCTACGCCGTGCATGGCGAGTTGCTTGCTCGCACCAGCCTGGAGGATTTCGGCGATAGCCATTCCATCGGCGGCTCGGTCGGCTTCAGTGTGAAGTGGTAGCGAGGGCAGCGTCAACGGCAGCTCTGCCTCATGTCGGTCATTGAAGTTAGCTCGGCCACCGCCTTGAAGCGGACATTACCGGCGACCGCGCTGGAGGTCGCGGTTGCGCCATTAGCGGGCATAGCGAGAAGCGATCGGTTACGTCTCTTTAGCGTCGACAGTGTTCTCTAATGGGTCAAGGGGCGGCCGCTCGATTTTGAGCGCTGTCGACGCTTTCGGATACCTGCGTTCTCTGCGAGGTCAAGGCACTTGATGGAGTCAGCTGGGTATGGAGCAGCTTGGTTGAAAATCGCAGTCTGGCCGAAGATGGACCGCGTTGTCCCGTTTGGCGACATTGCGATCTTTGAAAGGTCGAGTTCCTCGATGAAGTCTTCGGCGCCCTGCCAGACAGTGTGGCCTCGACAAGATCCCATCGCACCGGCTTCGACCATCGCCTTGAACTTGGGCGTCCTCCTCGGGGAAGTGTTGATAATCGCCGCGTGGACGATTCACATTTTCAGACGTTACTGGCACATGTCAGCGCCAGGGCCCTATACTGCGACTCCGAGCGACCGAACCTCGGCTGTTCGAGCATTGGACGTCGGCGGATCGAGTTGATCGCCGGCTTTTATCGAAAGGTCTAAGACTAGTGTCTCCAGAAGAATGGCAACAGCGAAAGCATGTTTATGCTGGAGACAAAACGACTCGGTCCTGGCGAGTTTCTCGACTGATAGTATTGCGGGGCCTGGCACTGGTGCACGATGGCACAATGGGTGCTGCCGCAATGTTTCTTTCGATCGCGTTGAGGTTTGATTTTGATATAGTTGTTAAAAACTTGACGAATTTCCTTGGCGCGGCGGTGCTATTTGGGATTATTGTCGGCGGCGCAGGTTTTTTGCTCGGACTGAACCGTGGTATTTGGCGCTATGCGTCGCTGTCGGATCTTCTGGCAATCACCTATGCAGCTACTGCGTCCGTCGCTAGTTTCACAGTTGCCCAGTTCCTGCTGGATCGACTGACCTTGATTCCCCGTTCTTCGATCCTTATCGCGTGGGCCTTCGTGATCGTGCTGCTAGCCGGGCCGCGTGCCGCGTATCGGCTCTATCGCAATCGCCACGACACCGGTCGCTTGTTCGATCGCAGCACCTGTAAGTTCGTGCTGCTGGTTGGAGCCACCGACAACGCCGACGCCTTCGTGAGGACCATTAAGGAGAGAAACAGTGCCTTGTCATTCGTGGTCCTTGCGATAATCGACGAACGGGATCGCAGGACCGGGCGTTCTATTCGCGGGGTTCCAGTGTTGGGTCCGCTGGAAAGACTGCCGCAAATCTTCGATCAATTCGAGGCCCAGGGGCGCCGGCCCGGGGCGCTCATCCTGACACGTTCGCGCGAGGATTATCAGCGACACGCCAGCATCGAGGCGCTGGTTGAGATCGCGGCACAGCAGAAAGTCGAAATCCTGAGGCTCCCGAACCTCCTCGAGATGCAAAGCATCGACGCTGAAATCGAACTGCGTCCGATCAAGTTGGAAGATCTCTTGCAACGTCCGCCCCTTAAGCTTGATGTGCCCAAGATCGCCTCGATGATCGAGGGCAGGACCGTTATGATCACCGGCGCGGGCGGTTCGATTGGATCCGAGCTGGCACGTCAGGTCGCGGCCCTGAACCCACGGACCCTCGTTCTCTTGGATGCCAGCGAGCACCTTCTCTACTCAATCGCGACTGAACTCACTGGCACCCGCCCGAGCCTCGAACTGCATGCTGCCCTTTGCAATGTGCGTGAAAAAGACGCTGTCAACACCATTGTCCAGGCCCACAGACCCCAGGTGCTCTTCCACGCCGCCGCACTAAAGCACGTACCGATCGTTGAGGCTCAACCGCTTGAAGGCCTTTTCACCAACGCGATCGGGACGCGCAATGTTGCCGAGGCCGCGCTTCAGGCCAACGTCTCCACGATGGTTCTGGTGTCGACCGACAAGGCTGTGAATCCCGCTAACGTAATGGGCGCGACTAAACGGATGGCGGAGATGTTCTGCCAGGCGATGGATATCGACTCGCAGGTCAACGGCACACGTTTCGTCACCGTTCGGTTCGGCAACGTCCTGGGGTCGGCCGGATCCGTGGTCCCGCTGTTCGAGAAGCAGATCAGGGCCGGCGGGCCTGTGACAGTTACCCATCCGGACATGGAACGCTTTTTCATGACAATTTCGGAAGCCTGCCTCCTCGTCCTGCAGGCGGCGGCGCATAGCCACGCACGACAGGAGGAGCGCGGCCGAATTTACGTTCTCGACATGGGCTCGCCGGTGAAGATCGTGGATCTTGCTCGAAACCTCATCCGTCTCTCGGGGCGCCGCCCGGACACCGACATTCAGATAATCTACACCGGGCTTCGGCCTGGGGAAAAACTCTACGAGGAACTTTTCGACAACAAGGAAACCTTGAGCGGGACCGGTGCGTCGGGGATCCTGGCTGCAGCTCCACGGTCGATTGAGAAAGCGCTGATCGTGCGCATCTTCGACGAAATGAAGCGGAGGATCGACGCCCAAGATTTGCCCGGTGCCCTACGGCTTCTGAAATCGACCGTCGGGGAGTTTACTCCGGGGAGCGAGATTCATCTGCTGATGAGCGGGAAGGACTCGAGCAAGCACTGAGCCTCATCGCGGTGCCCACCGACTGCCGCCCGCTGACAATCGGAAGACCCTCATTCTGACCATTCGTGCATGTTCACCGTGGCGACCATGGGTTGATACCCGTTTTCCGGGCAGCGTCGGTATTCAGCACTGCTGCTCCTACTTCTTCAACCAACCGATCCACCAGTTCCTGCCATTAGGCTCGTCTGGCTTCGCGCAATGCCAACGGGGCCTCGGCGATCTTCGAAAGCGCAAACTCTGCATCGGCGAGTTCCTCGCAGATGTCGCGAAAGCTCTCACTTCGGTCCATCAGCCGATGGATCGTCAATTCAAACCGACCTAAACGTCTGCATTCGTAGGGTGGTTCTTGAAAAGCTGCCTGACCGGAATCGGCCCGGCGGGATCGTGCGTTCGGTCGATCACGATATCAAGCCGGTGTGCTATCCGACATGGGCAAGGGTGATGATTGGCCGAAACTCAGGAAGAAGATACTGTCGGCCGACATTTTTGTGCTCGGGAAAACGGCGTGCCTATGAAATCTGGGAACGGGAGGCCGTCCGACTGAACGCGAGCAGGAGCACTGGGATCAAGCCGTGCAGGAGATCGAGGGAGAAGGTCCCGAGACCGAACGCGGCCCTGTCGTGCCCGACCCGACAGTCAGCGCCGGCTCAAAAAGCTTGAAGGATTGAAGGCTGGCCCGAGCGTCCAGCAAGACAACCAAATTCGCGGAGCCTGGTTTGTCGAATATCAGTCAGAGGAGGTTTCGATGAAGAGATCCTTGTCGCTTCTGGTGTTGGCCGCTGATCTTGCGCTCGGCGCCTGTGATAACAGCGTCGAACCGACGAAAGCCAACACCGACACGGTCAACAGGAACCCGCAGGTTGATCAGGATGCCAGATCCAAGTCGACGACCGGCGGCGACCAGCCGGTTACAGCGCCGGAGAGCAAATGAACCCCGTCTCATCTTGCGATACGCCACTGCTGCGCATCGCTTATCTCAGTGGCGGGCCAGAAAACGGTGCGCCCGTTGTCCTGCTGCATGGGTGGCCGGACGACGCGACCACCTACGCGCGCATTTCGCCGTTCCTTCATGACGCGGGCTTTCGGACGTTTTCGCCGTGGCTGCGAGGTTTCGGACGGACATCGTTCCTGTCAAAAGAAACCATGCGGTCAGGCGAGATTGCCGCAATGGCGCAGGACGTACTGGATTTTGCCGATGCGCTGGGCCTCAGCCGCTTTGCGGTCGTAGGGCACGACTGGGGAGCACGGATCTCCTACCTCCTGGCCTCGATTTTTCCCGATCGCATCAGTTGCTGTGCCGCGCTATCGCTTGGCTGGCAACCCGGCAAGCCGGCAACGCCAGCGCCTGAACAGGCGAGAGCATTTTGGTATCAATGGTTCATGGCGACGGCGCGCGGCGCCGAGTTCGTGAGAAAGAACCGCAAGGAATTCGCCAGATTCCAATGGAACAGCTGGAGCCCGTTGGGCTGGTTCGACGATGCCACTTTCGATGAAGTGGCCGCATCCTTCGAAAATCCGGATTGGCCGGATGTGACATTGCATTCCTATCGGGTTCGCTGGGGTGAGGCGGAGCCCGATCCCCACTACGCGGAGCTGGCCCGCCGGCAAACATCGGTCAAGATCATCACCGTGCCGACCTTGACGCTTCATGGTGGCGACGACCGTGTTGTCCTGATCGCATCGTCGGAAGGGCTGGAGGAGCATTTCACTGCCTTCTACAAACGAGTGGTCCTGGACGCGGTCGGGCACTTCCCAACACGTGAGGCCCCACAAGAGGTTTCCGGGCTGTTGGCGAGCTTTCTCGCCAGGTACGGCAGGCAATAAAGCGCCTGGCTCGGCAGTCATTCGGCTTCATCGGACAAGCTGGAACCTGATGCATCGCCGCGCATTTCGTCTCCATGGATGGCGAACCGGAACGCCGTCGCGATCATTCGGTAGCCACGGAGAATTCGGATGCAAACTTCAGTCGCAACTTCAGAACACCACCGCCTACTAACCATAGAACCGTTTGCCGGCACGGTAACGGTGCGATTCTCCGACGCCATAGTCGCGGCCACGAAGCGCGCGAAGGTACTCAGGGAAGAGGGACATGAGCCGGTGTTCTATATTCCGTTCGAGGACATCTATTTCGAGCTTTTCGAAAAGACAAACACGACAAGCAAGTCTCCGTTGAAGGGGACAGCGAGCTATTGGCGTGTCCATGCTGTCGGTGGCTCGGCCGATGACTTCATGTGGGCATACGAGACGCCGGATACGGCAGCACGGGCCATCGCACGCCATGGCGCTTTTGATCCGGAAAAGGCGCGCATCGACGTCGACCCGTTGGAGGACAAACGGCACACGCCACATGTCAAGGAATAGTATCGTTGGACCTCTGGCAGGCATTTGCTAGCGCCCGGAGAATTCGTCATCGAGAATGCGCAAGGCTTCTTCGTATCTGGCTGTCGAGGCTCCAATTTGCCGTGACTGCCAGATGTTGTCTTCGAGGTCAGCGCGTTTTACCGGCAGCGCCAGCGGATTCGATGCAGCCCGCCGCACGAACGTGAAATAGTCCTCGCCGTCTCTGCGCGACATGGCATCGACCGCGGAAGCAATCGACGGTCCAAACCCGGTCGCTTCCAGCTTGGCTCGTGACCAGCCTTCGCCTTTTTCCAGGACATCATGCAGATAGGCTACGACCTTCTGATCCATCGTCTCGACAGCATCGACGACACGACGGCAATGCTCGATATAGGGCCGCCCGGTCTTGTCGCGCTGCGCTGCGTGAACCTCTTGGCCGCTCGATAGAAAATGCTCATCGTCGCCGTCCCGGCCGCTTTTCGAGATGCTGATAAATTGCAGACATAGGAACTTCTTGTGAGTTCATCTCCAAGTCGCTGCCGTGGCCATTGTTCCTTGCCTCGAGGATTTCCTCGGGTCGCCGTTCGCCTTACCGATGCGCTCTATCAGCGGATGGCATCGGATCCATGAGGCGGAAACGTCGATGGCTGATGTCGGTTCCTGAAGCGACAAGGAACGAGTGCCGGCACGGGACGTTCTGATCCATGCCTTCGACGGCAAGGAAAAGCTCGTGAAAAAATCCGACCGGGTACGGACTTCCTGATGTCGATGCCGGGTTTGGCATACGGGCCTCTGGGCGACCGCTGCATGCATGTCTGTGTTGACATGCAGCGGCTGTTTGCCGAGCCGTCGCAGTGGGCCACTCCATGGATCACCCGCGTGCTCCCTCGCATCGAGAGTCTGGTCGAAAGGAAGGCGCGACAGACGGTCTTCACGCGCTTCCTGCCTGCCCAGAAGCCGGGGCAGGGTGTCGGCACATGGAAGCGCTATTATGAGCACTGGGCCACGATGACGATCGAAAGTATCGGCGACGAAATGGTCGACCTGTTGCCGGCATTAGCCGCTTACTGCCCGCCGGCGGCAGTCATCGACAAACACATCTACTCGCCCTGGTTTGAGGGCCGGCTCAGGGCTTTTCTGGCGGAGCGCGACATCGATACGCTGGTCATAACTGGCGGCGAAACCGACGTATGCGTTCTGGCCACGGTGCTCGGAGCAATCGACTTCGGTTATCGCGTGGTCCTCGTCACGGACGCGCTGTGCAGTTCTTCCGACGCGACGCATGACGCGCTGCTGACCGTATATCACCAGCGATTTGCCCAGCAGGTCGAGACGGTCGAGATGGAGGTGGTTCTCTTGAACTGGACTTGAAAATCCGACCGATCTGATCTGGACGATCAGACGCCCAGGTCGATCAAGGCGGCGCCGATTTCGGGGCGTTTGCGGCGGCGCAAGTGACCGGGAGCTTCCACCAATGTGGTTTCGAGCGTCGGGCGAACGATCGCTTCGAGCAAATGCCCGCCTCGGGTGGTGCCGTCGCTCAGGCCGAGCACCGCGTGGACGTGAAGGCTTGGTTTGCCATCATCCCCAGCGCAACATCGCCGATCGCGCTCAGCACCTCGCACTGTTCGTGAACCGGGATTTTGCGGTAGGTTTTCGCATCGAGGTCGAACCAGCCGACGGTGGCTCTTTCGAATGCGCCGATGGCAGTCAAGAAAGCACCGTCGACGCCTTGCTCGGTTGCGAAACCGATCAGTGTGGCAAACGCCTCTTCGCCGGGGTCGAGCACGATGACAAATGTGCGTTGACCGCCGACCTCGTTGACGAGCCGGGATTTCGTGCCTGTCCTCCGAACATCAGTTTGGCCCCTCAGTGGGCATGGTGTTCGGCGTTTCGCTTACGGGTTGCCGCAGCTTTCTTGGCCGATTCAGACCGGCTGGCTGCAGAGCGCGAGGCCGAAGCCTTTCCGCCGCTTTTGCCGCCCTTGTGCGCCGCGGGGTGGCCGGTATGTTTGCCGCGACCGGAGCCGCCTTCCTTCTTGCCGCCGCCATCGTCCTTGTTGACGGTCGCCCATGCCCGGCGTTCGGCTTCCTTTTCGGAAACCCCGCGCTTCTCATAGCCTTCGGCGATATGATCGGCTTTGCGTTCCTGCTTGTCGGTGTATTTCGATTTTTCTCCACGTGGCATGGCTGTTTCTCCTATGGCCGTTTCTCCTGTTGGACAGGGTTTGAACGAAAAGCCGGGGCCTGAGTTCCAACCGGACGTCAGAAAGCAAACTCCACCTGGCCGAGCGCCGTTGAGATCGACAGGATGGAGCCGAGGGATTCGGAAGATCAGGACTGTCATCGGTTGGTGTGCGATCAAGGTTGCCCAATCTTCGGGCGCCGCGATGAATTTTTTATCATCGGCGCGGCGGGTCGAGGGGCGGCGCACGCGAATATGTCGTGCAAACCGTGCCATTCGAACCTGGCACACACCTTGCATGTTGTTTTACGTGCAGAGCGTCTAGGGTTCCGACTGCGGTTAGAGCGGTGCTGGTCCAAGAGATGCGACCGCCTAGGATGCATTGAGGCATCCGGCGGAACACGGCGGGCCAAAATCCCGGGAGAACCCTGCACGGGTTTGCTGGCGCGAACCTCTCCCGGATGCGCGCTCTGTAAACCCCAACATAAAGTCCGGACGCAATCCGGATCGCGAACGGGGGTACGCAATGCTTCGCAAGCTGGCCGCAATCATCCTAGCCGCAACACTCAGCCTTCCTATCGTTTCCGCTGCAGGCGCGGCGCCCAAGAAAGATTTCAAGATATGCTGGTCGATCTATGTCGGCTGGATGCCGTGGGGCTATCTTGCCGAAAGCGGCATCATGAAGAAATGGGCGGACAAATACGGCATCAATGTCGAGGTCACTCGCATCAACGACTATGTCGAGAGCATCAACCAGTACACAGCCGGCGGCTTCGATGGCTGTGCGATGACCAACATGGACGCGCTGTCGATCCCTGCGGGCGGCGGCGTCGACAGCACAGCCATGATCATCGGCGACTTCTCCAATGGCAACGACGCCGTCATCCTCAAGGACAAAGCTGCACTCACCGACATTGCCGGCCAGAAGGTCAATCTCGTCGAACTCTCGGTCTCGCATTATCTGCTGGCGCGGGCGCTGGACACGGTCAAGCTCACCGAGAAGGACATCACCGTCGTCAACACCTCGGATGCCGACATGGTTGCCGCCTATGGCACCAGCGACGTCACCTCCGTCGTCACCTGGAACCCGCTGGTTTCCGAGATCGTCGCCATGCCGGGTGCTCACAAGGTGTTCGATTCGTCGCAGATTCCCGGTGAGATCATCGACATGATGGTCGTCAACACCGAGACGCTGAAGGACAACCCCGCGCTGGGCAAGGCGCTTGTTGGCGCATGGTACGAAGCGATGCGTCTGATGACCTCGGGCACGCCGGAAGGCCAAGCAGCCAAGGAGGAGATGGCCAAGGCGTCCGGCACTGACCTCGCTGGCTTCGACGCGCAGCTTGCCTCGACGGCGATGTTCTTCGATCCCGCCAAGGCTGTCGAATTCACCAAGGGCGCCGAACTGCCGAAGACGATGGATCTTGTCCGCAACTTTCTGTTCAGCCACGGCATCCTCGGCACAAACGCGGTGAGTGTCGATGTGGTCGGCATGAGTTTTCCCGACGGATCCACGCTGGGCGACGCCAAAAACGTCAAGCTGCGTTTCGATCCAGCCTTCATGGCTGAGGCTGCAGCCGCAACGCCCTGACATAGGCATGACATGCTAGCCAGGGGCATTGGCATCATGAATGCAGTCTCCGAGGCGGGCGGGGAGGGTACGCGCCCTCCCCAGCCAGGGCCGAAGGTGCGCCTTCGCATGATCAACGCAAGGGTCTCCCGAGGTGGCGCGTTGTTTCTCGGCGCTTTGCCATTTCTGGTCGCAGCGGGCGCCTATCTGATCGCGTCGGGCAAAAGGCTGGACGCCAACCCTGCCGACAAGCTGTTGCCCTCGCCAGCACAGATGTGGTCAGCTTTCCTGGACCTTGCCACGGTTCCGGACAAACGCTCCGGCGATCTCATCCTGTGGGTCGATACCTATGCTAGTCTCGTCAGGCTATTCGCGGGGGTGGCCGCCGCCACGCTGGTCGCCCTTTCGCTCGGCATCGCCATCGGCTTCATACCGCGAGTGCGGGCCTTCCTGCTACCGTTCGTCACCGTCGTCTGCGTCATCCCACCATTGGCGCTGCTGCCGATCCTGTTCATTGCGCTCGGCCTCGGCGAAACGGCCAAGATCACGCTGATCGCCATCGGCGTGGCGCCGGTGATGGTGCGCGACATCGGCAACCGGGTGATGGAGTTGCCGCCGGAACTGATCGCCAAGGCGCAGACACTCGGCGGCAACAGCTGGACCATGGTTCTAAGGCTCGTGCTGCCGCAGGTCATGCCACGGCTCATCACCTGCGTGCGGCTGGCACTCGGACCAGCCTGGCTGTTCCTGATCGCCGCCGAAGCCATCGCCTCGACAGAAGGACTGGGCTACCGCATCTTCCTCGTCCGCCGCTATCTGTCGATGGACGTCATCCTGCCTTACGTCGCCTGGATTACGCTGCTTGCCGTCATCACCGACTGGCTTCTGGTGCGACTGTCCCGGGCGTTGTCTCCCTGGGCTCATCCGGTGGAGGCCAAATGAGCCGCATCGTCGTCCATGGGCTGGAGAAGAGCTATGGCGATGCCCGGGTGCTCGAGCGGGTCAACGTTACGGCCGAGGCCGGCGAATTCCTGTCACTAGTCGGCGCCAGCGGCTGCGGAAAATCGACGTTCCTGCGCATCCTGCTCGGTCAGGAACAGCAAAGCGGGGGCGTGGTCATCGTCGGCGACAGCCCGATTGTGCCCGAGCCGACACCGCAGCGCGGCATCGTCTTTCAGCGCTATTCGGTGTTTCCGCATCTGACCGCCATTCAGAATCTGCTGCTGGTTGAAGACTTTCGCTCGGGCGGGCCGTTTGGCCGCGTCTTCGGTGTCAGGCGCAGAAGCGCCAGGCAAGAGGCCGAGGCCATGCTGGAACGGGTTGGCCTTGCCCATGCGCGCGACCTTTATCCGGCATCGCTCTCTGGGGGTATGCAGCAGCGGCTTGCGATTGCGCAGACCCTGCTCGGCCGTCCGCAGATCCTGCTTCTCGACGAGCCGTTCGGTGCGCTCGATCCCGGCATCCGCGTCGAGATGCACGAGCTGCTGACCGAGCTCTGGACCGAGCATGGCATGACGGTGGTGATGGTCACCCACGACATCGGCGAGGCCTTCAAGCTCGGCACCCGCGTGCTGGTCTTCGACAAGGTGCGCCACGACCCGCAGTTCCCGTCGGCCTACGGCGCGACGATCACCTACGATCTGAAGCTCGACCGCAAGAACCGGGCTTCCTCACGAGACGTGGCCAAGGTGGCCGCGATGGTCGGGACGGCCCGGCCGGATGCAGCAATGGCGACGACGGCGTCGCAAGGGAGATCTTAGAATGTTTGGAAATATCCCCGAACGCAGCCACCGCCGGGCGGGCGTGGTCGCCCGAGAGCCGTCGCGGCGTTTGCACCATCCTGATTTTGATGCCCGCGGCACGCAGGGCTGGAAGTCGATCGAGGCCGAGGGGAAGCTGCCGGAAAGCGGCTGGCGCAAGGAGCAGCAATGGGCGCTCGACATGGGCCTGCCCGGATCGGACTCGATCATCGACAAGTCGATCCCGACATTCGCGCGCGGCGAGCTGCCGCATTTCGCCGGCATCAACACCTTTCTGAAGGCGCCCTATGTCGAAAACGTCCGCGATGTCGGCAAATATGATGCGGCCGTCATTGGCATTCCCTTTGACAGCGGCACCACCTACCGGCCGGGAACCCGTTTCGGTCCGCAAGGCATCCGCCGTATCTCGGCGCTCTACACGCCTTACAACTACGAACTCGGCGTCGATCTGCGCGAACAGATGACGCTTTGCGACGCCGGCGACGTCTTCACCATTCCGGCCAACCTCGAAAAGAGTTTTGACCAGATCACCAAGGGCGTCAGCCATGTAGCCTCGTCGGGCGCGCTGCCGATCATGCTGGGTGGCGACCATTCGATCGGCTTCCCCTGTGTGCGCGGCATCGCCGACGTCACCTCGAAGCGCATCGGCATCATCCATTTCGATCGGCATATCGACATCCAGGAAAAGGATCTCGACGAGCGCATGCACACCACGCCCTGGTATTGGGCGACCAACCTGCCGAATGTCTCGGCAACCAATCTCGTGCAACTCGGCATCGGCGGCTGGCAGGTTCCCCGCTACGGCGTCGCCGAGGCGAGGAAGCGGGGCACTAACGTGCTCACCATTTCGGATATTGAGCAGATGGGGCTTGAGAAGGCGGCGGAAGTCGCTCTCGAACTCGCCTGGAAGGACACCGATGCCGTCTACATCTCTTTCGACGTCGACAGCCTTGATTGCGGTTTCGTGCCCGGCACGGGATGGCCAGAGCCTGGCGGTTTCCTGCCGCGCGAGGCACTCAAGCTTCTCGGACTGGTGACGGCGCCGGGCATCTGCGGGCTGGAAGTGGTCGAGGTGTCGCCGCCCTACGACACGTCGGACATCACTGCGCTGTTCGGTGTGCGCGTCGTCGTCGAGGCGCTCGGTTCGATGGTCGCCCACGGTAATCTCGGCAAGCATAAATCCATCATCGACAAACCGGTGAGTTTCTGACCATGCACGACGATCATGACCATTTTCATGGCCATCGCGACGGCCACCATCACCATGGGCCGAACGATCATCACACGCTTGGCCACAACGGACCCGCTGGCAAGCCGCTGCAATGGCAGACGCCGCATCTGCCACCTGACCAGGCCCAGGAGTCGCCTGTCGATCCCGCGTCGGTCGATCTCGATCTTGTTGAAACGGCCTTCCTGGAAGGATTTGCGCGAGCACCGGACCCATCCAGCTTTCTGCGTCTCGCCGGCATACCTTTTGTTGGTCAAATGGAGGACGGCGTGAGGCTTCATTTGCTACGCGTCGAGACCGAGGACCTGGTCGACGTAGGCGCGGTCATGCCGCTCGTCGGCGGTACTGGCGTCGTCTATCATCCGTTGCCGGCGCGCCTGACATCGCACCGCCGCCGCCTTGCTTTCATCTATCACGATGGCACCCAGCAAAAACATCTCGGCTTCGCCGCGGCGCGCGCCCTTGCCGACCGTTCCGCTGCCTCGCAATTCGCCGTTCCCGGACATTGAACTCATTCGCCAACCTCATTCATCGGACAGACCCAACCATGAAAACGCTCCAAAGACTTGGCATGACTATCCTTTCGGCCTTAGCCGTCTTGACGCCCTCGCTGGCGTTCGCCCATCCGGGCGGCTATCACGTCCATGGCTTCCTGGCCGGCGTCGAGCATCCTCTGTTCGCCATCGACCATCTGCTCGCGATGGTAGCTGTCGGCATGATCGCCGCGAGAACCGGCGGGCGCGCCGTTCTTCTCGTTCCGTTGCTCTTCGTCTCCGCTATAGTCGTCGGAGCCCTGTTCGGAGTCGCCGGCATCGGCTTGCCCTCCCTTGAAACCGGCATCGCACTGTCGCTCGTGGTGTTCGGGGCGATGGTCGGTCTGGCGAAGCCTTTGCCGCTGGCCGTCGCCATGTCGCTGACGACCTTGTTCGGATTGTTCCATGGAAACGCCCATGGCCTTGAGATTCCCGAAAGCGACAGTGGCCTCGCTTATGCCGTCGGTTTCGTCCTCGCCACCTCGACCCTGCATGCGGTGGGCGTGTTGTCCGCCACCAAATTCGCCGGTTGGCCGGGGGCCATCCGCACCGCCGGTCTCGCCACTTCGCTGGTCGGGGTGGCCACGGCCGCGCAGTTCATCTGAATCAAGTCTGCGAAGCAAGTTGCTTTCAACAGGGACGAAAAGGTGATGAGACAGAAGTGGCTAATAGGGCTTCGTCGCCTTCGCGACATGCTATATCAACTGGTGAAGGCCCGCGCCGAGCGACTTTGACTATCGTTGTATAGTGATTGAGGACATGGATTGGCCGGCGACGCTGTGTTTCTCGCGTCCGAGGCCACAAGCTTTGTTGCGGGGCAAACTCTGTTGGTGGACGGCGGAATGTCGCATCAGCGCTACCCTTCCGGGCATACCTTCGCCGCGATTGGCGTTTCTGCCCTTTGGATCGGGTGCCGATCGTCTGTTGGCGTTTCGAATCCCTTCAACTTACGCCGAGTTTCGCAAATCCACTTTGCGTCCTGGCTAGCGTTCGAAAGGTTCGCCAAGCGAGGCGACGCCGTTCAGCCTGAGCAGGCGGCGGTCTGCCGAGATGACACCGAGCACGATGATCGTAACGAGATAGGGAAGGCTGGAAAGCAGTTGCGACGGCACGTCCAGACCGGTCGCCTGGGCGGCGAGGCTCATCAGCGAAACCGCGCCGAAGAGGCAGGCACCCAGGAAGATGCGGCCAGCGAGCCACGTACCGAAGACAACGAGTGCGATCGCGATCCAGCCACGTCCGGCAATCATACCGTCCGCCCAAAGGGGCGTGTACACCGCCGCCGCATAGGCGCCGGCAAAACCCGCCATCATGCCACCAAAGGCTATCGCCGCGACACGGATAGCGATGACCGGATAGCCGATGGCGTGGGCCGCCTTGGGATTCTCGCCGATTGCCCTCACGACAAGGCCGACCCTCGTATAGGCAAACATCGCCCAGATCGCGAACGTCACGGCAAGGGAAAGCCATACGACGACGTCCTGGACAAACAGCCTGCCGACTACCGGGATTTCCGAGAGGCCGGGAAAGGCAAGCTTCGGGAGCCCCTTGACCGTCAGGCTCTCGTAGCTTTTGCCGAACAGCGCCGAAAGGCCCTGGCCGAGGATGCCGATCGCAAGGCCTGTCGCGACCTGGTTTGCCCGGAATCCTAGTGCCAGCATTGCAAAGACGAGGGACAGGACGGCGCTACCGAGGCCGGCGGCAACGAAGCCCAGCAGGTGTCCACCGCCGTGGTAGACGACGATGAACGCGAGCACCGCGCCGAGGGCCATCAGGCCCTCCACGCCGAGGTTAAGGACGCCGGCGCGCTCGACCACCAGCTCGCCGAGTGCGGCAAGGAGAAAGGGGGTTGCCGCTGCTAGCATGCCTGAAATAATGAACTCGACGGCGTTCATGGCTGGCTCCGGTGATAGGGGCGGCGCCATTCGATGCGGTAGCGCACGAAGGCCACAGCGACGAGATAGGCGAGCAGCAAGCTGCCTTGGAAGACGCGGACGGCTGCGATCGGCAGGTTTGCCGACACCATCGCATTGTCGCCGCCGATATAGAGGACAGCCATAAAGAGCGCGGAAAAGATGATGCCGATCGGATGCAAGCCGCCGAGATAGGCGACGATGATGGCCGCATAGCCGTAGCCGGTCGAGATCGAGCGCTGCAACTGGCCGAGCGGCCCCGCGACTTCCGCGGCGCCTGCCAGTCCCGCCACCAAGCCACCGATCAGAAGCGATAGCCAAATCGCACGCCCTTCGCTGAAGCCGGCGTAACCGGCCGCGCGCGGGGCAAGGCCGCCGACCTTGAGCTTATAACCCATGAAGCTTCGCTGCATGAAAACCCAGGCCACCAGCGAGAGCGCGAGTGTGATGAGCAGTGAAACGTTGACGCGGGTACCGGCGATCAGGGTCGGCATCACCGCGTCGCTCTGAAACATCACGGATTGTGGGAAATTGAAGCCGGCCGGGTCCTTCCAGGGGCCGAGCAGCAGGTAGTTGAGGACTTGTGCCGCAACGAGGCTCAGCATCAGGGAGACCAGGATCTCGTTCGCATTGAGCCTGACGCGCCAGAAGGCGGTGATAGATGCCCAAAGCGCACCGCCGACGGCACCGAGAAGCAGCATCAGCGGCCAGATCCACTGCCCGGTCGCCTGCGGAAACCAGACGGGGATCGCCGAGGCGAAAATAGCGCCCAGGATGAACTGGCCCTCCGCGCCGATGTTGAACACTTTTGCGCGGAAACCGATCGCCAGCCCCTGCGCGATGAGGAGAAGAGGCCCCGCCTTGAGCAGCACCTCCGTGAACGATGCCCAGGAGAGGAACGGCTCGAGAAGCATCGCGTACAGGACGGCCGCCGGATCTCGGCCTATCAGCACATAAAGGCCCAGATTGAGGATGATCGCCATGCCAAGCGCGGCAGCCGGGGCCAGCATGGCCGCGACGAGCGAGGCATGCTCCCGGCGGACGAGCGCGGGGAGGAACGTCGCGGCCCAAACGCTCATGCAGGAACCTTCTCTGGCAAGGCATGTGCTCCGATCATGTATCTGCCGATGTCTTCGGGGCGCGTATCCCGCGTGACCAGAGGCGGACTCAACATTCCATGATGCAGCACCTGGATGAAATCGCTGAGTTCGAAAAGTTCCTCGAGTTCCTCGGAAATAACGAGGATCGCCACGCCCAGGTTGCGCAACGCAATGAGCCGCCTTCTGATGGCGGATGCAGCGCCAATGTCTACGCCCCAGGTCGGCTGCGCCACGAAGAGCAGTTTTGGCGAGAGCATCATCTCGCGACCGACGATGAATTTCTGCAAGTTGCCGCCGGACAGCGAGCCCGCTTCGGCATCCGGGCCGGAGGCGCGGACGTCGTGCTGTCGGATGCATTCGCTGGTGAAAGCCGTCGCTCCGGCGCTGTTGATGAGGCCGCGCCTCACGAGATCGAAAGGATGGGCGGTAAGAACGGTGTTGAGCACGAGCGACATTTCAGGGACCGCGCCGCGTCCGAGCCGATCTTCGGGCACGAAGGCGAACCCTAATCTCCTGCGGGCGGCCGCATCGAGTGTGCCTACGTCGCGGCCCATCATGTAGATTCGGTCGCGCTGTTCCTTCGGCAGCATCGCTTCGCCTGAGATGAGCGCGGCAAGTTCGCCTTGGCCATTACCCGATATTCCGGCCACGCCAAGGATCTCGCCTGATCGTACCGTGAGGCTGATGCCGGAGAGCGGCTTGGCAAAGGGGTCATCCGGCGTGTAGTCCATGCCGATTATTTCCAGCCGCTTCTCTCCCTCGGGCATGGCCAACGCCGGCATCACATCCGGCATGTCGCGGCCGATCATCATGCGGGCGAGGTCGTGCGCATCATGGTCGCGCGGGTCGACGGTGCCGATAACGTGACCTCCACGCAGGATGGTCGCCTGGTCGCAGATCGTGCGAATTTCCTCCAGCTTGTGGGAGATGAAGAGGATGGAGACGCCGCGGTCGCGAAGGCGCCTGAGCGTGTCGAACAGCGTCTTCACCGCCTGCGGCGGCAGCACCGAGGTCGGCTCGTCGAGAATGAGCAGCTTCGGGTCCGTCATCAGGCAGCGGATGATCTCCACCCGCTGCCGCTCGCCGACCGAGAGCGCGTGCACATCGGCGAGAGGATCTACTTCAAGGCCAAAATCTTGGCCGAGGGTGCGGATGCGCCCCGCCAGCTCCGTCTTGCCGCCGGGCACGACGAGCTGGATGTTCTCGACAACAGTCAGCGTCTCGAACAGCGAGAAATGCTGAAAGACCATGCCGATGCCCCTGCGCCGTGCCTCGGCCGGCGAGGCAAGGCTCAGAGGCTCTCCGTTCCAGGCGACGGTGCCCTCGTCCGGCTGTTCGACGCCATAGATGAGTTTCATCAGCGTCGATTTGCCCGCCCCATTTTCCCCGAGGATCGCATGGATCGATTGGGGCGCCACGTCCAGATCGATGGCCTGGTTGGCCCGGATCTGGCCGTAGCTCTTCGAGATGCCGCGGAGCGACAGAAGGGGCGGGGTCATGACTTACTTCGGCAGTGGTGTGGTGACACCCTTGACGTGCCAGTCCATCGCGACGATCTCGGAATCCGCCATCGTCGCACCGGCGGCGGCGGCTTCGCTGCCGTCGGCCTTGATGATTGGACCTGTGAAGGGCGAGAAGCTGCCGTCGGCGATCTTCGCCGCCACTTGCTTGATCTTCGTCATCGTGTCGGCTGGGATCTCGGAGTTCCAGTCCACGACCTCCACCACCTTTTCGGCGACACCGAGGAAGGCGTTGGCGCCCTTGAACGTTCCGGCGAGATGGGCATCCACGGAAGCCTTGAAGAAGGGCGACCAGTCCGTCGCGATGCAGCCGAGGTATTTATTCGGCGCATATTTCTTCATCGACGAATTGAGGTTGAACGCGTAGACGCCAGCCTCCTCGCAGGCCGAGATGACGGAGGGCGTGTCCTGCGCGTTCGAGAAGATCACGTCGCAGTTCTGTGCCATCAGCGCCTTGGCGGCTTCCTGTTCCTTGGCCGGGTCGAACCAGGAGTTCACCCAGACGACCGATAGTTCGATAGCGGGATTCACGGTCTGTGCGCCGAGCGTAAATGCGTTGATCGAGGTGATCAGCTCCGGAATGGCGAAGGCCGAGACGGAGCCGAGCTTGCCGGTCTTGGAAAGAGCTGCGGCGGCCATGCCAAGCAAGTAAGTGCCCTGGAAATACTTCGCCGCGAAGGGCGAGAAATTCGGCGCGGTCTGGAAGCCGGAGGCATGCAGCACGGTGACCCCAGGATCGCGGCGGGCGATCTGCAGTGCACCATTCTGGTAGCCGAATGAGCCGGCGATCAGGAACTTGTTACCGTCGGCGACAGTCTTGTTCATGATCCGGTCGGCGTCCGGCCCCTCGGCGATGTTCTCGATGACGGTGATCTTCACCTTGTCGCCGTATGCGGCCTTGACCGGCTCGAGGCCGGCGGCGAGCGCATGGCCCCAGCCGACATCGCCGACCGGCGACGGGAGCACGAGCGTGATACCGAGCGGCTCGTCGGCCGCGAAGGCGGGACGGCCGCCAAGCGCGCCGGCAAGCCCTGTCGCGGCAAGGCCCTTCATCAGAGTTCTGCGGGTCAGGTAGTTCAGCATGTCAGTTCCCCTGTTTTAAGTTGTTAGAATTCCACTGCAGCTAGAGCGGCTTCCGCGTCTGCAGCAAGCCGGGCCTCGTCCAGCCCGGTAAACGCACCCTTTTCCCAGACGATGCGGCCGTTGATCATGGTCATGTCGGTGGGCATGCCGATGCCGACCTTGGCAATCAGGCTCAATGGATCGTGACGCGTGCCGACATAATCCATGCGGCGGGTGTCGATCGCGAAGAGATCGGCGGCCATGCCGGACGACAGTCGGCCGATGTCCTTGCGGCCCAGAAGCGCGGCCCCGCCCGTTGTCGCATAGCCGAGGAAATCGGCCGGCGCAGGCACGGGATGAGCGCGCGTCGAGGCCGCCAGGCATTGCAGCATGTAGGCGGAATGGATGCAGTGCATGAGGTTGGAATTATCGTTCGAGGCAGCACCGTCGCAGCCGAGACCGACCCGCAGGCCAAAGGCGGACATGGCGGGAATATCAGTCACCTCCGCACCCACCAGATAGACCGGCTCTGGGCAATGCGAAACACCGGTGCCGCTCGCCGCCATCACCCGTAGTTCGTCATGCGTCAGATCCCAGCAATGGGCATAGAAAGTGTCTCGGCCGGCAAATCCGAGTTCCTCGAGATAGTCCACCGTGCGCATGCCATGGCGGGCCTCGATGACCGGGCTTTCGCCCTCGCCGACATGGGTGTGCATCCGCACCCCGCGATCACGCGCCAGCGAAACCGATTCCACGAAGGTCTCGCGGTAGCAGTTGACTGGCTGGCAGGGGGCGACCACGACCTGACGCATGCTGAAGGGACTGGTGTCGTGATAAGTGTCGATGAGGCGTGCGCAGTCGACGATGAATTCGTCCGTGGTCTCCAGCATCTCGTCTGGAATGGTCGAGCCTTCCGATTTTGGCAGCGTGTTGCCGCCGCGGCCCGCGTGGAAACGCATGCCGAGAAGGTCGGCCGCTTCGAACTGCCGGTCGATGAGCCGCTTTCCGGCATGGCGTGGAAAATTGTACTGGTGGTCGAAGGCCGTCGTGCAACCGTGCTTGATCATCTCTGCCATCGCCGTGATCGAGGCGTGGTAGAAACAATCCTCGTTGAGCCGGCAGAAGATCGGATAGATCCGGTCGAGCCATTCGATGACCGACAGCTTCGTCCAGTCGAGTTCGGCACGGTTGCGCACAAAGCACTGAAAGAAGTGATGGTGCGTGTTGACGAGGCCGGGATAGACGAACCAGCCGTCGGCGTCCTGCACGATAGTACCGGCCGGCAACTCGCTTCTGTGCAGGCCTTCCCCGATTGCCTCGATCTGCGGGCCATTCGTCAGCACATCGACATTGCGCCGGACGCTCGGACCCCTGCCCTCGTCGATGATGACCGCTGCGCAATTCTTCAGGAGATAGCCGGTCACCTCACGCCTCGTCCGGGCATGGGTCGCGGTTCGGGCTTCAACTCGTGCAGCCGGTGGATACCGGGCATCTCGATGAAGTTGTCGAGGCTGCGGAGCGCTCGCGACCAGAGCCGGATCGTGGGATACGGGTCGAGGGAAACGCCCCCGTCGGGCGCGAGCGCGACATAGGGAAAGCAGGCAATGTCGGCAATTGTCGGCAGGTCGGACGCGAGAAACCGATTGCCACGCATTTTTTGTTCGAAGAGGCTGGCTTCCAGTTCGCGTAGTGCCGCTATGCCATTGGTCTGAAGCGCACCGATGTCACCGGGGCGCAGCAGCATCTCATGCAGGCGCGCGCCGCCGAGGTTGGCGGTCAGCCTGTGCGAGAAGGAAAGCCATTGCTGGATGCGCGCCGTCTCCTCAGGGGCGCCGCTGCCGAGCCAGGCCGGTGCTGCCCTCGCGGCGAGATAGCCAAGCATGGCGGAAGACTCGGTCAGGATCAGGTCGCCGTCTTCAAGGATCGGGATGGAGCCTCCCGGATTAAGCGCCATAAGCTCGGGGCCGCGATGCTCGGCGCCGGGATGGAAGTCGACCGGACGGATTTCGAGCTTCACGCCTGACAGCGCGGCCATCAGGCGCACCTTGTAGCAACTGGGGGAGAGGACGTAGTCGTAAAGCTTCATTGTGCCACCAACTGCGCGCCGTAGGTATAATTGTGGCGTTTCAGCCAGCGGCGATAGGCGACCGAGGTCAGGTCCGCGCGCGTGGGGATTTCCATGCCGGGATCGAGCGGCAGAAGCCGCGGGATCTGGTTTTCGAGGATCGAGCGGTCTTGCAGAAAAATCGTCTGCTGGAAGTGGATGAGGTCGGTCAGTGGTGTCTCGTCATCGAAAAGCGCCATCCACGGCCAGACGTCGCAGAGATCCTCGGCAAGCGGCTGGACGAATAGCGCAATGACATCCCATTCGCCCGGGCGCGGCGGGCAGGTCTTGTAGAGGACGGAGCAGGTCGGAGCCGGCACGCGGTACATGTATTCCGTCGTGATACCTCCGCTCGCGGATTTCGCCGCCTGCGGCTGGTAGAACTTCACCTGGGTCGCCCAGACCTCGTCCTCTTCCTCGCGGATCTCGACCTTGTAGTCTTCGACCTCGGTATGCGGCTCCGAGCCGAGGATGTCGGTATGGACGAAGGGGAAGTGTGCGATGTCGAGGAAGTTCTCGACGGCGCGGAGCGGCGAGCAGCGCACCCGCACCACACCGACATCGACGAAACGGCGCCCGGGCTGGTCCGCCTCGGGAATCGGAAAGACCGGTTTCTTCGGTTCGCCGAGCGACGACCAGATATGGCCATAGCGCACCGAAACCGGCAGCACGCGCCCGTTTTCGCCTGTCACCTTCGCCGCGCCATTGGCGTCGAGCGCAACCTTGATCGGTCCGCCCATCAGGGTGGTCTCGCGCCCATCGCGGTCGAGCCTGCTGAAAAGCCCGACCGGATACCATTCGTCGCGCATCGCATCGTCGATCATGACACGCCCCCTTTCGCCTCGATCCGTTCGGCCACGCGCCGAAGGCTCTCGGCGGCTCGCGAGGCGGCGATGCGCTCGGACGCGCTGCAGTCGGCTGTAACAAGGACATGGATCAGCGTCTCGCCGGCTTCCTGCGGGATGGGCAGCAGGCGGATTGCCGGTGCGCCGGGCGCCTGCCAGACGAATCCTTCAACGGCGGCCTTCGTACCGGCAGCGACAGAGAGTGCCGAACATCCGGCACGGGCCGTCAATGAACGGAGCGGGACGTAACCCTCAAAAAGGGGTGGGTTGTCGTCAGGCGCTCCATCAGCGACCCAGATGATCCCACCTGCCTCTTTGACAGACCGGGTCGCAACGCGAATCGTCTCCGGCGGCGTGAGGCTGGGATGGGCAGGAATGCGCAGACACTGACCGGCCTGCGAATAGGTCCAGCCGTGATAGATGCAGGAGAGCGCCTCGCCGCGCACGAAGCCATGGGAGAGGCGCATGCCGCGATGCGGACAGCGATCCGCCGATGCCGCCAAGCGCCCCGATTGGCTTCGCCAGAGGGCAATGGGACCGGCGGGCGTCCGCGCCGGCATTGCCTGTCCTGTTGGCAGATCCTGGGAAAGGGCGACCGGCACCCAGGTGTCCGTCTTGTCGGACAGCATGACCTTAACTTTCGTACTGATACCACTGTTTGCCGACCAGAGATGCCAGCGCAAGGAGTTGGCGAACCGCTCGATGGGCTGACGTATGCATAATTATTTCGCAATTGCAATATTGATTAAATTAAGTGCAAACGGACGGTAACCACACACAAAGCTATATGTTTTTTTGCTCGACAGGGGCGCGGTCGATCGTCTCGACCCAGACTTCAATGGGCCCAAGCGAACATCCCATCTCCATCATGTCGATCAGTTCCGCCGCACCGGTAATATCGAGTTCGATGCGATCGGTACTTGCATGAGCGATGTGGTGCGCGAGACCGAGCTTGGCCGCATGGCGCATGATCCAAGGCACGAAGGACGCGGGTTCGAGGTGGCCGCGAATGGTCATCCGCTCATGGAAGTGGTGTTGACTTCGCTTCATCACGAACGGACCGCGCGCCTTGGTGTCATGGTCAGCAGCATAGCGTCTGACTGAACGGGCGGAAGTGGTTATCGACGCGCCAATTCGCGCAGATGTACCGCCGTTTCGGCGCCGAGGTGACGGTTGTCGAGCGGATGGATCGCCTGATTGCACGCGAAGGAGGGCGATTCAGAGGGCAGCCGACTTGTGGAGCCACGGTGCGTGATCGATGCTGCTTCGAAACAACATCATCCCCGCCGACAGGGACTTAAGTGCACGAAGGTTGCGGGGCTAGGCGTCGCTCGGCAGGTGCCTCCGTAACCACACGATTGCGGCCGGAGGTCTTAGCGAGGTAGAGCGCCCGGCCCTTCCGCTGCCCGCAACCTTCTGAATATGATTGCCTGCGGCAACCGGAGGGAATCTGCGCTCTCAAACCAGCATCGACTGCTGGGCCGAGATACCCGCCGTCGCGCCCTGCCATGATGCCGTGGTGACCGAGGGCATTCCGGGGTTGGCGAGGTCGCCGGCGGCGTAGATGCCGGGTATGCTGGTTTCGCGGCGCTCGTCGACTTTGAGGGCGATGCCAGTCGGCGTATTGACCGTGGTGAGACCCAGTGATTCATGCAGGCTTGCGGACGGCTTGTTGCGCGGATGCGCGAACAGGATGTCGACTGCGACATCCGGGGCGCTATCGAGCTTGACGGTGGCATTGTGGGGCCCGTGACGGGCGACCTCGGCGATCCGGCCATCAATGACAGGTATGTTGCGGCGCGCCAGATCGGCCCGGATATCGGGTTCAATGTCGTGACCATCGGCGAAGACCGTCAACCTGTCGGTCCAATCGTGGAACAGCCTGACCTGATTCATCGACTGCGGGCCGGACCAGACGAGACCCCAATGCTGGCCAGCGACTTCAAAGCCATCGCAATAGGGGCAGGGCACGATGGATGTGCCCCAGCTTTCGGCAAAGCCGGGAACAGCAGGCATCTGATCGACAACGCCATAGCTCAGGATCAGGCGGCGCGCCCCGAGGCTCTCGCCATCGCCAGTGAGGACGGAGAAATCGTCGATGGCGCCGGAGATGCTGTCGGCCCGGGCATTGAGCAGCCTGATCGTGGGATAACGAGCCATTTGCTGCCGCGCCTCGGCCAGGATGTCCAGCGGTGGCTTGTGATCGTGGCCGAGCAGGCCATGCGAGTGGCCGGCGAAGCGATTGCGCGGCAGGCCGGTATCGAGAACGGTGACCTTGCGGCGGGCACGGCCGAGCTGCAGGGCGGCGGCGAGGCCGGCAAAGCTGCCGCCGATGATGATAACGTCATCCATGGTGATGGGCTCCGTGTTGCGGATGGAGGGGGTTGGGTTGGGCGGGGCGCGAAATAGCGTCCAGCGATACGCGCTCGAGACGTGCAGCGAGCAGGGCTCCGGCATCGACGAGACAGTCGCCCCTCACTGTGTTGATCGGCCCGACGATGCCGCATTCGATATCGCCGGGCGGCCCCGGGGAAACTTGATTTGGAGGACACCTACCCATTGGCTTGCACATTTCAGATACTACATGGTATCGTAATGCAAGAATTAGGATACTGTCAAGGACTGGAATTGTCGTGACCGAAAACAGCCAGGCCCGGCGCGGCCGGCCCGCCAACGAGGCGCTTGGCCAAACGATAGTCGACGCCGCGTGCGAACTCTTTGTGGAATTGGGTTTTCAAGCGACGACTTTGGACAAGGTCGCCCAGCGAGCGAGGATATCCAAGCTCAGCATCTATCGGCACTTCGAGAACAAGGAGGCGCTGTTCAGTGCGGCCATCGCGGCCCACTGCCATCAGTTTGCACCACAGGCTCTTATTGAAGGCGTCGACGGTTCGGCAGAACATCAACTCATGGCGGTGGGAACATCCCTGCTTCGCACGCTTTTGAGCCCGGACGTCCGCAGTGTCGAAGCCATGGTCATGGCCGACAAGACGAATCAAAACTCGTTAAGCAAGCTCCATTACGAAGCTGGCCCCGCCTATGTCATCGCTCAAATCGAGGCCCTGTTGCGTCAGTTGCACGCGAAGGCGCTTCTGAACGTGCCCGATCCTCTCCGGTCCGCCCGCTTGTTTGCCGCGCTTATCAAAGGATCCGATCTCCTGATTATCGCACGCTTCGATCAGGCGAGAGCAGAGGACGACAACGAAATCGAATCCTATTGCCGGTCGGCCGTCGCCATGTTCATCGCCGCGCACGGTGGCAACGACCACGCGGGCGGATAGCCTAGTTAAGAACGGATCAGAACAAGGATATGGCATGGCAGAGAAAAATGTTTATCAGGTAGCCGACTGGAATGGCCAAAGCGGGGAACGCTGGGTCGCTTACCAGGCCCGGCTCGATGCCATGATGGCGGTGTTCGGCCAGGCGGCGATCGAAGCCGCCGCGCCCGTCACGGGCGAACGCGTACTGGACGTCGGCTGCGGCGCAGGGGCGTCTAGTCTGCATCTGGCCGCCCGCGTCGGCGCTAGGGGCCATGTGCTGGGCGTGGACATATCCGAACCGCTGATCGGCAGAGCGCGCGCGCTAGCGCCGCAGGATACGCCGGTCCTGTTCCAGGTGGCCGACGCCAGCAGCACCGAGTTGCCCGAGGGCGCATTCGACATCCTGTTCTCGCGCTTCGGAGTGATGTTCTTTGACGATCCTACAGCGGCCTTCACTCATATGCGGCGTGCGCTCAAGCCGGGCGCGCGGGTCGCTTTCGTCTGCTGGCGCGGCATGGCCGAGAACGATTGGGTGCGCTTGCCGATGGGCGCGCTCAAGGACATTGTCCCGCCGATGGCGCCGCCCGATCCCGAAGCGCCCGGCCCGTTCTCGTTTGGCGATCAGGGGCGGGTGGCGCGTATTCTAACGGCGGCTGGTTTCACCGATGTCGCTATCACGCCATTCGATGCCTCCATCCCGTTCGGCAAGGGGGAGACGAGGGACGCGGCGCTCGACGACGCGGTGAAGATGACACTCGAGGTCGGCCCGTTGGCGCGCGCTCTCGCTGATCAGCCCGACGACATCCGGGCCCGCGCCTCGGCCGCGGTTCGTGCCGCCTTCGCGGACTGCCCCGGTGAGCGGCCGGTGATGATCGACGGCGCGGCGTGGATCGTCACCGCGCGCAATCCGGCAAGCTGACAGGGATTGACAGGGGTAGACGCCCCGTCTCGATGGCTCGGCGTTGGCCGTGACGCGATCGACCCGCACTGCTTGCGGCCGGAACGCAGAGGAAATAGGGCGGCGGGCTTTTGTCCCAGGTCGCACCGCTGCCATTGGTTTATATCGCGCTCATCGGCGATTACCTCTGGAACGAAATTGACCGCCCCCTCGAACGATTCAGGCCAATCCGCGCTAACCATTTCAATCCAAACAAGTCAACTTCCCTTAGCGGGTATTAGTGCAGTAATGCCCACAGAGCCCCTTGGTGCCTGCACAGGCGCGGCGGCAACCGGCTGGGCCTCGGTCAGGAAAGACAGCACGGCCGGGGGTAGCGCTGCGGAATTGGGCGCATAGATGCCGCAACGCGAGATAAGACTCCTCTTGTTGACGCGTTTCCCCAGATAGTGCCAGACGGTTCGGGTGGCGTAGGGCAGATTGTTGGCTCGCCACGATATGCCCATAGTAATGCCCCGCAGGTAACGCCGCTGGTACGTTTCGAACGGCATGAGGATCGTCTGTCCAAAGGTTGGAGCCTCGCCGCGCGTCAGTTCCGTCAGGAAGATGCGCTCGTGGCGATACGCCGCGAGCCCGACGTACCGTGAACGCTGCACGATGCCGTTTTCGGAATCTTCGATGCGCTCAAGCGTGGAAACCAGAACTTGTCCGCCATTTTCGCGCAAGTGAGCGCAGGCGCAGACGATCCGGCCAGGCCAGGACAGCGATGTGTGCCATGCCTGGTAGAATCCGAGATAGGGTTCGAGTGCATGCAGGTCGCCCGGAAAGGCATCCGCTAGCGGGCCTGTAAGGTCGGCGTGTCGGCGCCGCTCGCCCAATTTGCTGCGGAACACGCCCGGAGGAAGGTCGAAATCGGCTGGTTCGAGGCCAAAGGCTGCCGCGATCGTCAGGAGATTATGGGCGGAAGGAAGGGTTCCTGCATTGAGGTAGCGGTTGAACTGCTGCCGGTTGATACCGACGGTGCGGCATAGATCGGATACTGATCTGTGCGTGCTGCAGGCGAGTTTCAGGTTGCTGCTGAAATTGGCCCATGGCTTGCTCATGGAGACAGTATAAACCCGCTTAAAAACGCTTCAAGCGACGAAATTGCGTTGCCGAGGGCTCTGCCTAGTATCGACCACAAGGCTTCAGTCCAAAGGGGAACCCAATGAGCGCTTCCAGCAGGTTATCAAGTCTCTCACGCCGTGATCTTCTTCAAGCGGGGGTGGCTCTAGGCCTTGTCGCAGCCGCAGGCTCGCTGGCGTCACCGGCCGCGGCGCAAACGCCAGTGCGCGGCGGACAGTTGCGGCTGGGGCTCGATGGCGGCGCCTCCGCCGACACGCTCGACCCAGCCCTGGCGTCCGCCAGCGTCAATTTTGTGATCGCGCATTGCTGGGGCGATACGCTGGTCGAATCCGACCCCAAGACGGGCGCGGCGGTTCCCTCGCTGGCCGAATCCTGGTCTCCGTCGGCCGACGCCAAGGAGTGGACCTTCAAGATACGCAAAGACGTTCGTTTCCACGATGGCAAGGCATTTACTGTTAGCGATGCAGGCGAGACCTTGCGCCGCCACGCCGGGAAGAAATCGCAATCGGGCGCACTCGGCCTGCTGTCCGGGATAGACCGCATCGAGGAACGGTCGGGCGACATGGTGGTGACGCTGAAGGAAGCCAATGCTGACTTGCCGCTGATATTTACCGATTATCATCTTCAGATCCAGCCGGGCGGCGGCGTGGAGAAGCCGACAGCTGCCATCGGCACTGGCCCCTACAAGCTGGTTGCGTTCGAGCCGGGCATTCGCGCTGCTTTCGAAAAAAACACCGACGACTGGCGCCAGGACCGTGGCTACGTCGACAGCGTCCTTATTACCGTGATGAACGACCTGACCGCCCGGACCAGCGCCTTGCGATCCGGTCAGGTCGATTTCATCAGCACCGTCGAACCCAAGATCGTGCCGTTGCTGAAGCGGGTTCCGGGCGTCGAGATCCTGCGCACCTCCGGCAAGGGGTTCTATTCCTTCCTGATGCATTGGGACACCGCGCCCTTCGACAACAATGATCTGCGTCTGGCGCTCAAATATGCGATAGACCGCGAGGCTATCCTCAAGGGGGTTCTGGGCGGGTTCGGCACCATTGGCAATGATTACCCGATCAACGCCAACTATGCGCTCGCGCCTGCCGATATAGAGCAGCGCAATTACGATCCCGACAAGGCTGCATTCCACTTCAAGAAGTCCGGCCTTCAAGATCCAATCCTGCTGCGCACCTCGGAAGCGGCGTTCCCCGGCGCGGTCGATGCGGCCCAGCTTTTCCAATTGAGCGCGGAAAAGGCTGGTATCAAGATCAATGTGCAGCGCGAGCCGAGTGACGGCTACTGGTCGGAAGTCTGGAACGTCAAGCCGTTCTGCACCTCCTTTTGGGGTGGTCGTCCGACGCAGGACGCGCGCTATTCCACTTCCTACGTTTCCAACGCTGAGTGGAACGACACCCGCTTCAAGCGGCCCGACTTCGACAAGATGGTGGTCAAGGCGCGCGGTGAACTGGATGAGACCAAACGGCGCGTACTCTACCGTGACATGGCGCTGATGGTGCGGGATGAGGGCGGCCTGATACTGCCGGTATTCAACGATTTCATCAACGCCTGCACGAGCCACCTTAAGGGTTTTGTTCCCGATATTGGCAATGACTTCTCCAATGGCCGCATCGCCAGCCGGGTCTGGCTGGAAGCTTGAACCGGGAAATGATCGTGCAATTCCGGCGGCCGATAGTTGCCGCCGAGTGGAGCTTTTGTGGTTGATCGCATAACGATAAATTTCCGTGTCATTGAAAATGAGTGGATTGTCCTGAAAGACGGCACCCGGCTCGCCGCGCGCATCTGGATGCCCGAAACGGTTCCTGGCGGGGTACCGGCGGTGCTCGAATTCCTGCCTTATCGCAAACGCAACGGCACCGCCGCGCGTGACGAGTCCACCTATCCGGTCTTCGCGGCGGCCGGCATCGCGGGCGTGCGTGTCGACATTCGCGGTTGCGGAGAATCCGACGGCGTGATCGATGGCGAATATACCGCGCGCGAGCTAGCCGACGCCGTCGAGGTTATCGAATGGATCGCAGCGCAGGACTGGTCGAACGGCAATGTCGGCATGATGGGAATTTCCTGGGGCGGGTTCAACGCACTCCAGGTCGCGGCTCTAAAACCACCAGCTCTCAAGGCCGTGATTTCCCTGTCGTCCACCGTCGACCGCTACAATGACGACATCCACTACAAGAATGGCGCGCATCTGTCGGCGCAACTGTCATGGGCGGCGACGATGAATGCCTTCCAGTCGCGGTCCCCCGATCCCGATCTCGTCGGAGAACGCTGGCGCGACATGTGGCTCGAGCGCCTGGAAGGCGAGCCGTTCTTCATGGAGGAGTGGCTGTCCCATCAACGCCGCGACGACTTCTGGCGTCATGGTTCGATCTGCGAGGACTTTGACGGTTTTTCCGTTCCCGCATTGGTGATTGCCGGATGGGCCGACGGCTACCGCAACACGCCCTTGAAGGCGGTCGCCGGTATGCCGGAAATGGCCTGGGGCCTGATCGGTCCTTGGGTTCACAAGTATCCACATTTCGCCTGTCCGAAGCCCCGCGTCGATTTCCATGCCGAGGCAATTTCATGGTGGCGGCATTGGCTATGCGCAGAAGACAACAAGGTGGATCATACGCCGAGGCTGCGTGCTTATATTCTGGACGGGCCGCGACCCGGCCGCCGGCGCGAGACCGACCTTGGCTATTGGGTTGCCATGGACAGATGGGACGTTCCCGACACACTCGTCCTTAGCCTGGACGCGTCGGGCAGGCTCGCTCGGAGCACTTCATCGCATGCTGAAGGAAATACCCTCCTGCGCTCTCCCCAGGATACGGGCACCGCTGGGGGAGAGTTCTTCCCGCGGAGGCCGGATTCGGAAATGGCCGGCGACCAGCGTGTCGACGATGCTGGATCGATCACCTTCGAAAGCGCCGTCCTTGCTGAGGAATGCGTCGTGTTTGGCCAGCCGCTCGCAAAGCTGTCGCTTTCCAGTGATGCCAACTTCGCCAACCTTGCCGTCAGGCTCGTCGACGTCCATCCCGACGGTGGGGCGACGCGCGTCAGCTACGGTGTGCTCAACCTCTCGCATCGCAACGGCAATGCCGATCCACAGCCTCTGAAGCCGGGCGAGACGGTCGAAATCGAGTTGGTGCTCGGTGCGTGCGGCTACCGTTTTGCGCCCGGCCACCGTCTGCGTCTGTCCTTGTCGAGCGCGTATTGGCCGACGATCCTGCCCCAGCCCTGCGACGCAACGCTGACGATCGATCTTGCCACGCTGCGATTGGAACTGCCGCTGCTTGGCGAGCATCGAAGGGTCGAAATCCCGCAGCCATCCAATCCCGATCCTCTGCCCCGTTACGAAGTCCTGACAGACGGATCGTCGGACCGCTCTGTTGAACGCGATCTGCAAAATGGCGTGACGCGCTATCGGGTGCACGAGGACACAGGTCTTAGCCGCCATCCGGGCAACGGCTTGTGCACGCGCGACGTCCGGCAGGAGGTATGGTCGATAGCGCCCGATAACCCGGTGTCGCTGACGGCAGAGGTCCGCTGGACGTGCTGTGCCGAGCGGGAAGGCTGGCGGACGCAGAGCCATTGCACCACGCATCTCTCCTGCACGGCGACCGAATGGGTGGTTACGGAGCGGGTTGAAGCATTGGCTGACGGTCATAAGGTATTCGAGCGCGAGCGCAGCGCTCGAATACCGCGTGACCATATGTAAGGGTGAGCTACATGTAGGGGTGAGCTGCGGCCAGCGCAATCAGGGTGTTCACCGACATCAAATCGGGAAAGAACATGGACCAGGCGGGCCTCACCGACCTTCTCGCCTATGCCCGTCCAGGCGACGCTCGACGGCGTGCGCCTCGATTGTCTTGTCGTGACCGTCGATGGCGAGGGCCGGCAAACGGATCGAGTCCGACCCTCACCGAAATGCTCGCCATCCCGGCCGGGATCAGCCAGCTACCGGCGTGTTGAGAAGCTGCTGCTCCCAAAGATACGCGATGCCGCTGCCGCCGAAGTGCTGGATTAGAATCTCGGTCAACTCCTCGACATGCTCGGTGCGCGCCCAATCGCGTTGCCATTCGCCAGCGAGCGCCATCACGGTCATCGGGTTCGCGCCGGCTGCGATCATCCGCTGGACGGCAACCTCGTGAGATTCCTTCGAAATGCCGCCCGACGCGTCGGTGATCACGGTCACGTCCCAGCCTTCGCCAGCGGCCTGGATCACAGGCATCGCTACGCAGACTTCGGTCCAAAGGCCGGCGATGATCAGTTGCTTGCGGCCGGTCGCCTTGACCGCGTTCACGACCTTCTCGTCCTGCCAGGTGTTCACCCAGGTACGGTCGATCACCTCCTGGCCCGGAAAGACGTCGGTGATCTGCTTGAAGAGGAGGCCACCGCGACCCGCAATCACGCTCGTGAGAATGGTCGGAACATTGAAGGCTTTTGCCAGCTTCGCCAACGCGGTCGTGAGATTGACCACAGCTTGCGGATCGTGGCTGTTCAGGTTTGCGAGCTGATAGGGCTGGTGATCGATCAGGACGAGTACCGAGTCTTCAGGACGAAGAAGCGAATCGAGGCCGTTACGAAGGGTCATCAGGACTTCCTTTCTCTGCCGCCATGGACGGGAATGGGTTCACGGGAGACATGCGCCAGCGGGCGACGTTGCCTGGGCACAATTTGCTGTTCCTGTTGGTGATGCGGTAGTGCCATAGTCGGGCGAGCTGTGTCGCGAAACAAGGAACGCCAGGATGGACATCGAAGATCTACAGACATTCGTCGCAGTGGCCGATGCAGGGGGCATATCGTCAGCCGCGCGCCGGCTTGGCGTCTCCAAGTCAATTGTCAGTCGACGGCTCTTTCGGGTTGAAGCGGAGCTTGGCGTCCAGCTTCTTGCACGAACGACCCGCGGCGCCGCGCTCACCGAAGCGGGAATCACGTTCAGGGACCATGCGGCCCGGGCCAGCGCCGAGATCGACACCGCCAGGGAAACGATCCTCCCGACCGGCGACCTTCGCGGCCGCCTGAGGGTTGCCATGCCGCTTACTTTCGGCCCAACCCACTTCGCCCCGGTGATCGCGGAAATGGCGCGTCTGCACCCGAAGCTTCAAATCCATACCTCCTACAGCGATCGCTTCGTCGATCTCATTGCGGAGGGTTTCGATTGCGCGATCCGGGGCGCCTACCTTCAGGACTCCAACTTGATCGCGAAGCGCGTGGGGCCGATCCATGGCAAGCTTGTCGCAAGCCCGGATTATATCGAGGCGCATGGCTCACCTGAGACGCTGGACGAACTCATCACCCATCAGGCCCTCATGCAGGGAACGGAAGCCTGGCAGTTCATGGATGGCGGCAGGATCGTCACGGTCCAGCCGCAGGGCAGGTTCAAGGCCGACAGCGCCACGGCGCTTGCCGCTGCTGCTGCGGCAGGCCTCGGTATCGCCTGGCTCCCCGATTGCATCACATATGAATATGTGGCCTCCGGTGCATTGGTTCCGATCATGACACGCTATCCGGTACCTCCGGGGGCCGCGTATGTCGTACGCCCGCCGGGTCAGCATCCCACGCGGAAAGTGCGGGTGCTCACCGAAATGCTGACTGAGTATTTCAAAAGGAACCCGGAAGTTTGGGGTCTCGACCCCTAGTAGAACGCGAACCGCTCAAGGCCCTGTCAAGGAACCGACTTCCATCATCGGGACAGCACCGGGGCGGGCGCGGTGTCACCCATCCGGGCGCACATCAGCGGCCGCCCGAGGCGGCTTTACCCGGGCTCTACTCTACCGGGCCGGTGGCTTCCTAGGCTCCAGGACGAAGCGGCCATCGCTCCTGAGGATGATTACCCTGGCTGCCTTGTGAGCCATCGGGCAGCGTTCCTCCCCCCGCAACACTGTTTGGCACTTCTCGACACTAATCGGGACCAATGCAGAACACCAAATTCCGGATCAGGCCGTCGAGCGGGTGTCGCATCCTACGCGAACCAATTGGATGCCTGAACTAAGTTGGTAGAAAAGGACGGACACATGATCGATCTGAGTGGGAAGCGTGCATTGGTGACTGGAGGATCGCGGGGCATCGGGGCCGCGATCGCGTTAGCACTGGCGGAGAGCGGCGCCGACGTTGCATTTACTTACCGGCGCTCCGCCGAGAAGTCTGATGCGGTGGTCAAGTCCATCGAAAACATGGGGCGTCGCGCAGTCGCCATCCAAGCCGACAGCGCCGCCCCGGAGGCCATCATGCGCTCCGTGAGCCAAGCCGTCTCGGCGCTCGGTGGACTCGATATCCTCGTCAACAGCGCGGCTATCGGCCACACCGGAACGATCGCCGAGATCGACGTGAACGACTATCAGGCCGTGATGGACGTCAACGTGCGAGCGCCAGTGCTGTTTGCGACAGCAGTTATCCCGCATCTCACCGAAGGGGGACGCATCATCACGATCGGTTCGGCCCTGGGAGAGCGGGTCCCATTCCCAGGCATAACGGTTTACGCGATGTCCAAAGCGGCACTTACCTCCTTTACCCGCGGTCTTTCGCGTGAACTCGGTCCGAACGGCATCACCGTGAATCTCGTGCAGCCGGGGGCGACCAATACGGATGCAAATCCGGCGGATGGGGAGGCTGCCGATTTCCAGCGAAGCCTGACGTCACTGGGACGCTACGCCGAGCCGCGCGAAATCGCGAACGCTGTGGTCTTTCTGGCAAGTCCCGCCGCGAGCATGATCACGGGCTCCATCCTGACCGCCGACGGTGGCGCAACCGCCTGAGCGGACTTGATGTTCGCAAGCGGGCCAATTGCGTGCTCGGCAATGCATCGAGCGCCCCATCGCCATTCGCGCTAAGCCCCGGCCTTGACAGAGTCGGGTCGAGGACGACGTGAAGGAGGCAGCCCTGTGGACTCCGCGTTGAGACTCAGGAGTTTGAGCCAACCGCTCAACCACGCCAGCGAGAAGGAGCAATTGCCGTGAAGGTTCGCAAGTTCAACATCACCGACGCAGTGCTGGAGCGTTCCCTGGGGCAGGGCGGAGACGTATTTGTGGGCAATCTGATCGACCAGCACGATGCCTCCCCGATCACCATCGGGTACGGGCGCTATGGGCCGAACCAGACGCTTGAGGAGACAATGGCCGTCGATGATGTGATGGTCATCCTCGAGGGGCGGCTGTCGGTGTCCGGAAAGTCAGGCAGCGTCACCGCAGGGCCGGGCGAAATCGTCCATATGCCCAAAGGCCAGAAGGTCACGATCCGCTCGCACGAGCAAGGCGCGGTCACCGCCTATGTCACCTATCCCCACTGGCAGGAGGCTCGGGGGTAAGCCCTCCGGGGTGACGCCGCAGTTCGACGTCCAGGCGGATCATGCTCATCCGAGTAGGCGTTGAGGTCTCGCCTGCGCAGATCTGGCGCGAGGCCTCTCCGCTTTGTCCCAGCGACGGCTCGCGCGCATCTGAGCTCACTATGAAGCCTGGACCAAACCTGCACGACGGGCTGCTTGTAAGAATGCCCTTCTTGCTTGTTGCGGGGCCTGCCATCCGTCCAGGGAGTCGCGGCAAGTGCGGCAGGCTGCTCGATAGCTTGGTCCTCTCGCCCATTCTGGCCACTGGTCATAAAGGCACTCAAGTGCTTCCCAACTGCTGGCAACCACCCGCTCCCTTGAGGGTCTCACGCGCAGTCTCACTGGTTCGGGAAATCGAATATCCCTCATGGTTTCCTCCGTTCCGACAGATCGATTACATCGATTTGTCGAAATGGCCTCCCGCAGCGAAGGTGCCGACTGCCTTGGCCGCGACGATGTCCGCTGCGGTCGGCACAAGCAAATCCATGCGGCGGGCAAAGGCAACAAAAGTGCTGCGAGCGGTTTCGGCATCCACTTCGCCGGCGAGGGCTGCCCGACAGGCATTGAGCGCGACGCCATGAGCAGGGCTTCGCTTCGATGGCGGCCATTCATCAAGCAGGACGAAGGCGTCCTTTACGCTTTGAATGTCGGTTGGAAACCCAAGACCCACGAGCACCCTCACTGCATGCTGAAATTGATTGTGTTCCATGTTTTCCTCCGTTCACGTGGTTAGCTCAATCGATCGGAAGCCTTTCCCACGGCGCGTGCGCGATAGGTTGCGTGCGTCGCGCCTTAGCCTGCCGAACTCCCGTTTCCAGGAGGGCCTTTGCCGTCGGTAAGATTCCGCGCGGCCAGAAACATCACCGTGTATGCGGCTTTGCGCCGATCCCAACCCGCGGCCTCCGCTCTGTCGAGCAACTCGACCAGTATCGGGCCAAGCGCAACCTTCAGGTCTGCTTCGTAGTTCAGATCGGTGGCCGCACGCGACGGCGGGGGGATTACGTTCAAGTTCATCACGTTCATGGCTCCACCCATTTGTCAGGGTGTCCGCGCCCATCGGGCGCGGACACAGCCGTTACCATCAGAAGTCCATGCCACCAGCCGGCATTGCCGGAACGGCGGGTTCCTTCTTCGGCTTCTCGGCAACCATCGCTTCCGTCGTTACCAGCAGGCCGGCAACCGATGCCGCATCCTGGAGCGCGGTCCGCACCACCTTTACCGGATCGATGACGCCCTCGTTGTAGAGGTCGCCGAACGCGTTGGTCTGTGCGTTCCAGCCCCAGCCGAATTCCGGCTTCTCGCGTAGCTTGCCGACGATGATCGAGCCTTCCGCGCCGGCGTTCTCGGCGATCTGGCGCACAGGCGCTTCGATCGCGCGGCGCACGATCTCGATACCGTGCTTTTGGTCTTCATTCTCGGGCTGCACGCTGTCCAGTGCCTTGGCCGCACGCAGAAGCGCCACGCCGCCACCTGGCAACACGCCTTCCTCGACCGCAGCGCGCGTCGCATGCATGGCATCGTCGACACGGTCCTTGCGCTCCTTGACTTCGACCTCGGTCGAGCCGCCGACGCGGATGACGGCGACACCGCCGGCGAGCTTGGCCAGCCGCTCCTGCAGCTTTTCCTTGTCGTAGTCGGAGGTAGTCTCCTCGATCTGCGCCTTGATTTGACTGACGCGGCCCTGAATCTCGCTCTTCGAGCCGGCGCCGTCGACGATGGTGGTGTTCTCCTTCTCGATCACCACTTTCTTGGCGCGGCCCAGCATGTTGAGCGTGACATTCTCCAGCTTGATGCCGAGATCTTCCGAGATCGCGGTGCCGCCGGTGAGGATGGCAATATCCTCCAGCATTGCCTTGCGGCGGTCGCCGAAGCCCGGCGCCTTGACGGCGGCGACTTTGAGGCCACCGCGCAGCTTGTTGACGACCAGCGTCGCCAACGCTTCGCCCTCGACTTCCTCGGCGATGATCAGCAGCGGTTTGGACGACTGTACGACAGCTTCCAGCACCGGAAGCAGCGCCTGCAGATTGGACAGCTTCTTCTCGTGGATCAGCACATAGGGCTCTTCAAGCTCGACGCGCATCTTGTCCTGGTTGGTGATGAAGTAGGGACTGAGGTAACCGCGGTCGAACTGCATGCCCTCGACGACTTCCAGCTCGGTCTCGGCGGTCTTGGCCTCCTCGACGGTGATGACGCCCTCATTGCCGACCTTCTGCATCGCTTCCGCAAGGAAGCGGCCGATCTCGGCGTCGCCATTGGCCGAGATGGTGCCAACCTGGGCGATCTCGTCATTTTTAGTCACCTTGCGGGCATTGGTCTTCAGCTCAGCCACGACGGCTTCTACGGCCTTGTCGATGCCGCGCTTCAGGTCCATCGGGTTCATCCCCGACGCGACCGCCTTGGCGCCTTCGCGGACGATCGCCTGGGCGAGCACTGTAGCGGTGGTAGTGCCGTCACCCGCGATGTCGCTGGTCTTCGAGGCGACCTCGCGCACCATCTGCGCGCCCATGTTCTCGAACTTGTCCTCGAGCTCGATCTCCTTGGCGACGGTCACGCCGTCCTTGGTGATGCGCGGGGCGCCGAACGACTTGTCGATGACGACGTTGCGGCCCTTGGGGCCGAGCGTCACCTTCACCGCGTCGGCGAGGATGTTGACGCCGCGCAGCATGCGCTCGCGGGCGTCGGAATGGAATTTCACTTCCTTGGCAGCCATTGGATCACTCCTTCACTAGGCAGTTCACGGACTGGATTGCGGTTGGACCAGAGCCTCGCTCAGGCGGCTTTCTTGACCGTCGCGGCCTGCTCGATCACGCCCATCACATCGCTTTCCTTCATGATGAGCAGATCTTCGCCGTTGAGCTTGATCTCCGTGCCGGACCACTTGCCGAACAGGATGCGGTCGCCGATCTTGACGTCGAGCGGCGTGAGCTTGCCACTCTCGTCGCGGGCGCCTGGGCCGACGGCAATCACCTCGCCCTCTTGCGGCTTCTCCTTGGCAGTGTCGGGGATAATGATGCCGCCAGCCGTCTTCTCCTCGGCTTCGATGCGGCGGACCAGAATACGGTCATGCAATGGACGGAACGTCATATCGTTCTCCTTCAGGACAAACAGATTTTTTGAGTTCCTCCACACCGGACCGGCAATATCGGGCCAGTGCGGGGCGCCGCGACCCCTTTCAGGCATCGCGCGCATATCGAACTAGTTTTGCATTTTCTGCGTTTCAAGAGGTCGCTGAAAAAATTTTGGCACTCGGCATTCCGGAGTGCTAGCCGCATGAATTCATGCAGCTATTTTTGCGGGGCGCGCGATTTTCAGGTCTTGAAATTCGGCCCGAACTCCACGAAATTTTTTGCGGTTGGGGGACCCGAAAAGGGTCACTGCAACACCAATAATGCCAAGGAGATTGTTAGGAAGCGGAGACTGTCGATGGAACGAACTTTCCCAAAAAACATCCCCTCGATCGCCCCTGAAACCACTGATCCTTCGCTTGACCGCCTGCTGTTTCCGGCGCGGTACTTTAGCCACCCCGATGAGGTGGTGGGCGACCGCACGCTCGACACTCAGGAGAAGCGCGCCATTCTTGCCTCATGGGCTTCTGATGCTTGCGCCGTCGACTCCATGCCTGCGCTGCGAAAGCCACCGGGTGCTGCGAACCCGGTGACATTTGACGCCGTCATGGATGCACTTCGCCGACTGGACGATAGTCGCGCCGAGGTAGGCTGTAACCTCGAGCAACGGCGGGCCCGAGAACGCCCGCAAAGACTTGATGCCTGAACGCGCGCGATAGGAGAGACGCATGGTCAGCAGGGAATTCCGGCTGCAGATGGAGGGCTACGGTCTCACAACTGCGGAAATTCACTACCACCTTCCCGATCATCCGAGCCTTTTGCAGCTCTACGTTTGGCAGGAATACGACCTGGCACCGGAATTCCCGACCCTCAAGGGGTTTCTGGATTACTGGGAGCGCGAACTCGAAGGAGCGCTGCATTCCGTGCGAGTCGCCCATCACCGCCTTATCCGGCCTTCCGAATGGCAGGCCGTAGACGGCATCTTCACAATTCAATAGCCGGGTCCGCTCCCCTTGAACTGGAAAGTGGCGTTTCCAATCTCTTTATGTGTCCAGCGCGGCTTGCCGGATGTCGGGTTAGCAGGAGCCGAAGGATCGCATGGAAACGATGCTCTTTGAAAATCCGGTTTCCGCCGTTTGCCGTGGCGTTCGCCAAGCTAGCCGACATCGTTTGCCGGGAGCCGCGCACGGGGAGGCAAGATTCAGTTGCCCCAAGGTTGAAGGGAGGTCACTATGGAAAGTGCGACGTTCAAACAACCGGTTTTCGTAAGAAACGAGGGCCATGTTGTCCAAAAGATCGGCCGTGTCATGGATGCGATAGAGTTTCTGGAAGAATGGCCGGTTGAAAGGCGCGGCCTCCTCCACGCTGCGGCGTCGGATGCATGCTACTCCGCGTACGATGGCCGGAAGTCTGTCGAGGCGGCGAACAGGGCCTTTATGACCTGGGCACGCAGGGTCGCCGTCATCGAGGATCTGCCCGCGGCGCCGCAGTGGATGACAGGGGCCGAAGATCAGCAAAATAGACCATCTATAGATAGTCAGGGCTAGTACTGCGGCGGCAATCTACCGCCGCAGCATCAAAGCGGTGCGTCACCGGGGCGAGGGGAGCGGGAAGCCGAGCCCCTTGTCGTTGTCTGTTCATTAGATGCCTCCAGCACGGACAACTTTCCAAGCGGATCGCACCGCACGACTAAGCACGTCTGCATGAATGGCAGGACCTGCCGGCATCTTCACGTTTCGTCCCGGTTCCCTTGCGCTGCCACCCGTGTCCCCGGCAATGGTCGCCCCTGGCTCATCAGCGCCTCATCACCGAAGGCCCAGGCCAGCCTTCTCAATTCCTCGAGCGAGGCACCGGACGCGATGATCTCCGCAATCGTCACGTCGTATATGAATCCAAGGACCGAGACGACGTCTTGGCGTGTCATAGTCATCCTTTTCCTCCGTTCGAAATACCTGCGAAGTAGATGGGGTATTCGCTGGAGAGCTTGCCACCCTGCCATCCGAAGGCGGTCGCGAAACTGCTTTAGCGGTCGCTCTTGACACGGCCGAAATCGATTCCCAACTCATCTTTGTCGGTCGCCGCGCAAGGGGCCGATGTGTCAGGGAGCGCCGGGGGCTTCTTGGCGTTCCCTCGTATCTATGTTGCTCCAAGGAGGATGTAGCTATGAGAACGAACCTGGACTTTTCCCCCTTCTATCGGTCGAGCATCGGCTTTGACCGCATCTTCAACCTGCTCGAAAACGCCAGCCCCCCGCAGAACGCGGATAGCTGGCCGCCATACGATATCGCCAAGCTCGGCGAAGACACCTATCGCATTGTCCTCGCGGTCGCCGGTTTCGGTGAAGACGAGCTTGCGATCACGCATGAGCCAAACATGCTCGTGATCGAGGGCGCCAAGACAGAGAATGACGGGGTTCAGGACCTCCATCATGGCTTGGCGTTAAGGTCGTTCGCGCGCCGCTTCGAGCTCGCCGATCATGTGACCATTGTCGGGGCAAAGCTCGAAAACGGCCTGCTGATCATCGACCTCAAGAAGGAAATTCCCGAGGAGATGAAGCCGCGCCGGATCGCGATTAATGTCGATACTGGCAAGAATGCGGCCTCCAAGGGCATTGAAAGCGCGGCGGCCTGATCTTTGGCGGTCGGCCTGCAGCAGACACTCCGTCCTGTCGTGGGTGGGGTCCGGGTGCGACCCATAAAACGGAAAGGAGAAGGAAAATGAGCGTACGTGACCTGATTCCCTGGAGCCGTGGCGGCAGCCAGGCACCGAGCATTTATCGCAGTGACGACATGGATCCGTTCCTGTCGTTGCACCGCAATGTCAACCGGCTATTCGACGAGGTGTTCCGCGGTTTTGACACGCCTTCGGTTCTTGGCCGCATGCCTCCTCTCAATGGCACTTGGCCAAGCGTGGAGTTCTCGGAAACCGATAAGGAAATCCGGGTGACGGCCGAAATCCCGGGCCTCGATGAAAACGACGTCGAGGTCATGCTGGATGATGGTGTTCTGACGCTTCGCGGCGAGAAGAAAGCAGAAACCGAGGACAAGGACCGCCAGTTCAGTGAACGCTATTATGGGCGCTTTGAGCGGCACTTCAATCTCGGCCGTGAGGTTGAAGACGACAAGGTGGCGGCCACGTTCAAGAACGGTGTGCTCACGGTGACACTGCCGAAGACCAAAAAGGCGCAGGCAAACGCCAAACGCATTGCAATCAACGGCAGCAAATGAGGTTCGCGAAGGAAGGCCGGGGCTCGTCGAGCCCTGGCCCCTGCAGACAGCGAGGATGGGTCAAATGGCGTCCGACAGCCTCAAACGAAAGAGCCGCATCATGTGATGCTGAATCAACCCTTGCAATCCCAGGGAGGTAACAAATGACCAGTCTGGCTTTCCGTGCCCCCGTGCGGGTTAAGACCAGTGACGTGATACACGACATCAACTCGGTGCGGGAGGCGCTGGTATTCTTGAATCAATGGCCAAGGGCCCGTCGGGGACCGGTATACAGCTGCGCAGTGAGAAGCTGCAACGCCGCGATTGCTGGTCAGATGACAACCGATCAGGCGCGGCAGGCATTTGTCGGCTTTGCCAGGATAGCTGGGGTGCTGGCCAAATCCGATTTTGCGCCACTGGCCGGGGCTGATCAAAAGCTGCGCGTTTCTGAGCGCGGTCCCTGACTTCAGTTCAGGGTTTCTCCTGGGCGCGCATAGGCCGTTTAATTCGACTGGACGAGCTCGGTCGCGGAAGCCAAACGGAACGAGACGGGAGGACTTCTGATTTTGGCCAACGAAAAAGCCAATAAAATCAATGATCTAAATATGTCCTACAGGCCTACCATTGTCGTTATCAACGCTTTAGCAGGCTGTTGAAGAAGTCCATTTGTGAGCGACGAAGTCTGCTTCGTCGCCGCCATGAAAGCAGATTTGTCCGTTGATAGAGCCGTCTGGTTGGATTTCAGCCCATCCATTGCCCTGGGCTTCGTCCATTTCGTCATTGCCTTGCCAGGAGAAGGCGACATTGTTGCCGTCACCCGAGCCGAAGATCTGGCCGGTGACGCATCCGAAGGCGAATTCGCCGGAGCCATCGTCCGCGAACTCAATGTAG